>NZ_NBZV01000004.1 GCF_002379095.1 Polaromonas sp. AER18D-145 | reverse complement strand
CCTCTAGCCCCTCTAGCCCCTCTAGCCCCAGCTGGTCCTGGAAGGTCTTTTCCAGGGGCAGGGTGACCCGTTCCATCATCGCGTTGAAGAGATCGGCCTTGTCCTTGAAATGCCAGTAGACCGCGCCGCGGGTTGCCCCCGCCCGCCGGGCGATGTCCTGCAGGCTGGTGCGTGAGACGCCCTGCGCCTGGAACAGGTGCTCGGCTGCATCCAGCAGCTTGTGGCGGGTGGCCAAGGCGTCTTCTTTGGTTCGTCGGACCATGCTTCTCCTCCTGAGAACAGAGTTTCAAGCGGGTTTATTTATACATTCATAAATGTATGTAAACTATATCACTCGTCAAAACCCTTATTCTTTTGCCTTTCGTCCGATGGGGCCGCGTGGCCATGGCCATCCAGATTGCCGTCCAGGACCCACCCTTTGCGCTTCACGCCAGAAAATTCGAGGATCAGCATGCCCATGTCCCGCGTCAAGCAGCCCTTTGCGGCGCTCCCCTCCAGCAATCACCAGCGGCTGTTGATCGTCGCCATGTTGTCCGCCTTTCTTGCCGGCTGTGGCAAGGGTGCCAGCGAGGCGCCAGCCGCACCACCGCCTGTGCCGGTCGGGGTGGTGACCGTGACCCAGGGCGATGTAGGTCTGGTGACCGAGCTGCCCGGCCGGCTCGAGGCCTCCCGCGTGGCGCAGGTGCGCGCGCGCGCCGCCGGCATTTTGCAGAAACGGCTGTTTCGTGAGGGCAGCGACGTGAAAGCCGGGCAGCCTCTGTTCAGCATTGATGCCGCGCCCTATGCCGCCGCGGCGGCCAGCGCCAAAGCCGGCCAGGCCCGTGCCGAAGCCAATCTGGCGCAGGCCACGGCACTGGCGCAGCGCTACAAACCGCTGGTGGAGGCCAACGCCATCAGCAAGCAGGAGTATGCGAACGCGGTGGCGGCGCAGAAGCAGGCCGAAGCCGACGTGGCTGTGGGCAGGGCCAATGTGCAGACCGCCAGCATCAACCTCGGTTATGCCTCGGTGACCGCCCCGATCTCGGGCCGCATCGGACGCGCCCTGGTGACCGAAGGCGCGCTGGTCGGGCAGGGCGATGCGACCCAGCTTGCGGTGATCCAGCAGATCAACCCCATGTACGTCAACTTCACCCAGTCGGCGTCGGAAGTGATGAAGCTGCGCGCTGCCATGGACAGCGGCCAGTTCAAGCGCGCCAGCGGCGGCGATGCGGCCAGCGTGCGCATCGTGCTCGAGGACGGCACGGAGTATGCACGCCCCGGCCGCTTGCTGTTTTCGGACCTGACGGTCGATGCCACCACGGGCCAGATCACCCTGCGCGCCGAGGTGCCCAACCCGAACGGCCAGTTGCTGCCCGGCCTGTTTGTGCGGGTGCGCCTGGAGCAGGCGCAGGCCACCAATGCCATGACCCTGCCGCAGCAGGCCGTCACGCGTTCGGGACAGGGCGACACGGTCATGGTGGTCGATGCCGAAGGCAAGGTCTCTCCGCGGCCGGTGAAAATCGGTTCCGCCAAAGGCAACCAGTGGGTGATTCTCGAGGGGCTGAAAACCGGCGAGCAGGTCATGGTCGACGGTTTCCAGAAACTGCGGCCTGGCGCCAGCGTCAAGCCCGTGCCCTGGCAGCCCGCAGGCGCAGCGCCCGCTGGTGCGGCTTCAGCGCCGGCTGCCGCAGCTGCCTCCGCACCGGCTGCACCAGCAGCACCAGCTGCAGCGTCCGCCGCGCCGGCTGCCTCCGCAGCCGCCAAATAAGGAGCGCACTGCATGGCCAAGTTTTTTATTGATCGGCCTATCTTTGCCTGGGTGATCGCGCTTTTCATCATCGTGATGGGCAGCGTGGCTATCACGCAGCTGCCGATCTCCCAGTACCCGCCGGTCGCGCCGCCGTCGATTGTCATCAATGCTTCCTACCCCGGTGCCTCGGCCCAGACGCTGGAGGACAGCGTGCTGTCGGTGATCGAACGCGAGATGAACGGCTCGCCCGGCCTGATCTACATGGAGTCGGTGGCCCAGGCCAACGGTACGGGCAGCATCACCATCAGCTTCCAGCCCGGCACCAACGCCGACCTGGCCCAGGTGGACGTGCAGAACCGCCTGTCGCGCGCATCGCCGCGCCTGCCTCAGGCCGTGACGCAGCAGGGCGTGCGTGTCGACAAGTCGCGTTCGAACTTCCTGATGTTCACCATGCTGTCGTCGACCAACCCGGCCTTCGATCCGATCGCGCTGGGCGACTACGCGTCACGCAACGTCGTGCCGGAGTTGCAGCGCCTGCCCGGCATCGGCCAGGCCCAGTTGTTCGGCTCCGAACGCGCCATGCGCATCTGGATCGATCCGGCCAAGCTGGCGGGCTTCAACCTGTCGTCCGCCGAAGTCACTGCCGCCATTCGCGCGCAGAACGCGCAGGTGTCGTCGGGCACGATCGGTGACCTGCCCAACGTCGCGGGCCAGGGCATTGCCGCCACGGTGGTGGTCAACGGCCAGCTGTCCGATGTGGCGCAGTTCGGCAACATCATCCTGCGCGCCAACACCGACGGTTCGGCCGTGCGCCTCAAGGACGTGGCGCGCATTGAGCTCGGCGGCCAGGCTTATGCGACCTCGGCGCGGCTCAATGGCAAGCCGGCGGTCGGTATCGGCCTGCAGCTGTCGCCGAGCGGCAACGCGCTGGCGTCCGCCAAGGCCGTGCGCGAGAAGATGGCCGACCTGGAGCGGTATTTTCCGCAAGGCGTGAGCTGGACCATTCCCTACGACAGCTCGCGTTTTGTGCAGATCTCGATCTCGCAGGTCGCCGTCACGCTGCTCGAAGCCGTGGCGCTGGTGTTTCTCGTGATGTTCCTGTTCCTGCAGAACTGGCGCTACACCGTGATTCCGACCATCGTGGTGCCGATTGCGCTGCTGGGAACCTTCGGGACCTTGCTGGCCCTGGGGTTTTCGATCAATGTGCTGACCATGTTCGGCATGGTGTTGGTGATCGGTATCGTGGTGGACGACGCGATCGTGGTGGTCGAGAACGTCGAGCGCATCATGAGCGAGGAGGGGTTGTCCCCGCTGGAAGCCACGCGCAAGGCGATGCGGCAGATCTCGGGCGCCATCATCGGCGTGACGGTGGTGCTGATCTCGGTGTTTGTGCCCCTCGCCTTTTTTGCCGGCTCCACCGGCAACATCTACCGCCAGTTCTCGGCGGTGATGGTGGCGTCCATCGGTTTTTCCGCCTTCATGGCGCTGTCGCTCACCCCGGCCCTGTGCGCGACGCTGCTCAAGCCGGTGGAAGCGGGCCACCACCACGACAAGCGCGGCTTTTTCGGCTGGTTCAACCGCAGCTTTTCACGCACCGCCAAGGGCTATGAAAGCATCGTTGCCCGTGTGCTCAAGCGGGCCGCGCGTTACCTGATCATCTACGTGGCCATCATCGCCGCGGTGGCGGTGGTCTACACCCGGCTGCCAACGTCTTTCCTGCCGGGAGAGGACCAGGGCACCATGCTGGTCAACGTGCAGTTGCCGCCCGGTGCAACCCAGGGCCGCACGCTGGCCGTCATGCAGCAGGTCGAGGCCTACATCCTCAAGCAGCCCGAAGTGCAAAGCATGGTCGGTGTGCTGGGCTTCAGCTTCTCGGGCCAGGGCCAGAATGCGGCGCTGGCGTTTGTCACGCTCAAGGACTGGTCCGAGCGCGAAGGTCCCGGCCAGTCGGCCGAGGCGCTGGCGGGCCGGGCCTTCGGCGCCTTGTCCGGCATCCGCGATGCGTTCATCTTCCCGCTGAGCCCGCCGCCCATTCCCGAGCTGGGAACCGCCAGCGGCTTCACCTTCCGCCTGCAGGACCGGGCAGGGGCCGGGCACGAGGCGCTTGTCAACGCACGCAACCAGATGCTGGGCATGGCCGGCAAGAGTCCGGTGCTGGCGCAGGTGCGTCCGGACGGCCTGGAAGACGGCCCGCAACTGCAGATCGACATTGACCGCGACAAGGCCAATGCGCTGGGGGTGTCTTTCGATGCCATCAACACCACGCTGTCCACCGCGCTGGGCTCCAGCTATGTGAACGACTTCCCCAACCAGGGCCGCCTGCAGCGTGTGGTGGTGCAGGCCGATGCGCCGGCGCGCATGCAGCCGGACGACCTGCTGCGCCTCAATGCAAGCAACAGCCAAGGCCGGCCGGTGCCGTTGTCGGCCTTTGCGAGCACGCGCTGGGTGACCGGCGCGCAGCAGACGATTCGCTACAACGGTTATCCGGCGATGCGCATTTCGGGTGCCGCGGCGCCGGGCTACAGCTCGGGTGCGGCCATGGCCGAGATGGAAAAACTGGCGGGCCAGCTGCCCGCCGGCTTTGGTTTCGAGTGGACCGGCCAGTCGCGCGAGGAAAAACTTGCCGGCTCGCAGGCGCTGATTCTCTACGGCTTCGCCATCCTCGCGGTGTTCCTGTGCCTGGCCGCGCTTTATGAAAGCTGGACCATTCCGCTGGCCGTGATCATGGTGGTGCCGCTGGGTGTGCTTGGGGTGTTGCTGGCCACGCTGCTGCGCGCTTACTCGAACGACGTGTATTTCCAGGTCGGGTTGATCACCATCATCGGGCTGTCGGCAAAAAACGCGATCCTGATCATCGAGTTTGCGAAAGACCTGGAGGCGCAGGGCAAGAGCGCGATCGAATCGGCGCTGGCCGCCGCCCACCTGCGGTTCCGGCCCATCGTGATGACCTCGCTGGCCTTCATGATGGGTGTGTTGCCGCTGGCGCTTGCCACCGGCGCCGGCTCGGCCAGCCAGCGCGCCATCGGCACCGGCGTGATCGGCGGCATGATCACCGGGACCGCGCTGGCGGTGATTTTTGTACCGGTCTTTTTTGTCGTGGTGCGCAGCCTGTTCAAGAGCAGCGAGCGGCAGCGAAAAATGTATTCCGACCACGCCAAGGCGGCTGGTTTTGACGGAGATGGCAATGAAGGCAAAGCCCATGACTAAGCTGACACAGGCGCTGCTGTTGAGCGCAGTCGCGCTGGCGGCGGGCTGCTCGATGGCGCCAAAATATGAACGCCCCGAGGCCCCGGTCGCGACCGACTGGCCGGGCCTGCGCCTGGCACGTTCGCTCGCCGTCGCCCCGACCACGGCCTCGACCGCCGTGCAGACCACCGCGGCGGCCGATATCGAGTGGCAGAGTTTTTTCAGCGACCCCAAGCTGCGGCTGCTGATCGAGGCGGCGCTGCGCAACAACCGCGACCTGCGTATCGCGGTGCTCAACATCGAGCAGGCGCGGGCGCAGTTCCAGATCCGGCGCGCCGACCAGTTCCCGACGGTGGGGGCGGCGGCCACCGGCTCGCGCCAGCCCAATGCCAGCGGCAATGGCAGCATCTCCGGCGTCTACACCGCCGGCCTGGCCATGACCTCGTACGAGATTGATTTCTTCGGCCGCGTCGCCAGCCTCAAGGACGCCGCGCTGGCGCAGTACCTGGCGACCGAGGAAGGCCGCAAGACCACCCAGATCAGCCTGATCGCGACGGTGGCCAACACCTGGCTGAGCCTGCTGGCCGACGAGGAACTGCTGGCGATCACGCAGCAGACCCTGGCCACGCGCGAGGAGTCCTTCAAGCTCAGCCAGCTGCGTTTTGACAACGGTGCCACGTCCGAGCTGGACCTGCGCCAGGCCGAGTCGCTGACCGAGGCGGCCCGCATCAGCCTGGCGCAGCTGCAGCGCCAGCGCGCGCTCGATGAAAACCTGCTGACGCTGCTGCTGGGCCAGCCGCTGACCGGTGAACTGGCGGCGGCGCTGCCGGCCGGCCAGGCGCTGGCCGATGCACCGCTGATGGTGGACGTACCCGCGGGCCTGCCTTCGGACCTGCTGACCAAACGCCCCGACATCCGCCAGGCCGAGCAGCAACTGCTGGCGGCCAATGCCAACATCGGCGCGGCGCGTGCCGCGTTTTTCCCGCGCATTTCGCTGACGGCGTCGGCCGGCAGTGTCAGCAACCACCTGTCGGGGCTGTTCCAAAGCGGGACCTACGGCTGGACGCTGGCGCCGCAACTGTTTCTGCCGCTGTTCGACGCCGGCCGCAACCGCGCCGGGCTCGACTCGGCCAATGTCAACCGCGACATCGCCGTGGCGCAGTACGAAAAAGCAATTCAGACCGCGTTCCGCGAAGTGGCCGACGCACTGGCCGGCCGCGCCACGCTGGGTGAGCAGCTGCGCGCGCAGCAGGCCCAGGCCAGCGCCGAAGCCACCCGCTTCAAGCTCTCCGACCTGCGTTACCAGAACGGCATTGCCAGCCAGCTCGACCTGCTGGACGCACAACGCGCCCTGTTCGCCGCCAGGCAGGCCGTGGTGCAGACCCGGCTGCTGCAGTTGCAGAACCAGGTGACGCTGTACAAGACGCTGGGGGGCGGCTGGAAAGAGCCGGTGGCTGCTGCGGCAGCGGCGGGCGCCAGCACGCGCTGACCGGTTGACCAGCATTGGCCGTGCTGCCACTGCGGGCGGCGCTGGGCGGATGTCAGGTTTTCGAGTGTTTCAGGGATCCAGCCCTTGATGCACCTGCGCCGGATGCTCTTAAAAGTGTAGCGTTTCGGCGGTGCCCTCCAGCTGCAGCCAGCGCTGCGCGGCGGCTTGCAGGTGGGCTGGCTGCCCGGTGCTGAACAGGCGGATCCGCCCCGGCGTGCTGTCAGCCGCACCTGACGGAACGGCGTCCGCCAGCCGCAGGCGGGTCTGCCGGGCCACCGCCTCGCCGGTGTCCACCAGCTGCACATCGGGCCCGACCAGGTCACGCAGCACGGCAGCGGCAAACGGGTAATGCGTGCAGCCCAGCACCAGCGTGTCGATCTCCCCGTCTTTCAAACCAAATCGGCCCATGGCCTCTGTGTGGCGGACGCAAGTAGCTATTATTTCGGTAGCGGTTTCAGGGTTTGCCGCGCTGGCCACGCCGCGCTCGATCGCGTCGGCCAGTCCGTCGCAGGGCTGCAGCACAAACTCGGCTTGGGCCTGCAGCGAGTCGCGCAGCAGCTGAAACCGCTTGCTGGCCAGCGTGCTGCGTGTGGCCATGACGCCGATGCGCCGGGTCCTGCTGAGCGCAGCGGCGGGCTTGAGGGCCGGCTCCACCCCGATGATGGGCAACTGGGGATGCTCGGCGCGCAGCAGGTTGATGGCCGCGGCCGTGGCCGTGTTGCAGGCGATCACCAGCGCCTGTACGCCCTGGTCTCGCAAATGCGCGGTGAGGGCGCGCGAGCGGGCGATCACATGGGCCGCGTCCCGCTCGCCATAGGGCGCGTGGCCGCTGTCGGCGATGTAGATGAAGTTGTGATGCGGCAGCTCGGCGCGCAGCGCCCGCAGCACGCTCAGGCCACCGACGCCGCTGTCAAAAATACCTACGGGCCCCCACGGTCGCGCACTGCGTGTGGCCTGCGGCATCTCCCTGCCCCTTTCATCACGAGAGGGGCCGCTGCGCCTGCGGTCCGGCAAAGCCGGTCCCACGGCCCCTGCTTGAAGGGAGGGGGGTAGCACGCTGTTGATCGCTCTGGCCTCAGGCAGCGGCGACCGCAATGCCCTTGAATTCACCGGTGGCAATCTTTTTCTGCCACTCGGCCGGGCCGGTGATGTGGGCGCTGGTACCGCCGGAATCCACCGCCACGGTTACCGGCATGTCGACCACGTCGAACTCGTAAATGGCTTCCATGCCGAGGTCGGCAAAACCGACGACGGTGGCGCTCTTGATCGCCTTGCTGACCAGGTAGGCGGCGCCGCCGACGGCCATCAGGTAGGCGCTTTGGTGTTTCTTGATGGCCTCGATCGCCACCGGGCCGCGTTCGGCCTTGCCGATCATGGAGATCAGGCCGGTCTGCGACAGCATCATTTCGGTGAAGTCGTCCATGCGGGTGGCCGTCGTCGGGCCGGCCGGGCCGACCGCCTCGCCGGCGACCGGGTCCACCGGGCCGACGTAATAAATCACGCGGTTGGTGAAGTCCACCGGCAGCTTCTCGCCCCTGGCCAGCATGTCGGCTATCCGCTTGTGCGCGGCGTCGCGGCCGGTCAGCATCTTGCCCGACAGCAGCAGGGTCTGGCCGGGCTTCCAGCTGGCGACCTCGGCCTGGGTCAGCGTGTCGAGGTTGACCTTCTGGCTCTTCACGTAGTCGGGCGTCCAGTTGACGTTGGGCCAGAGGTCCAGGCTGGGCGGGGTCAGGTAGACCGGGCCGCTGCCGTTCAGCACGAAGTGCGCATGCCGCGTGGCGGCGCAGTTGGGGATCATGGCGACCGGCTTGCTGGCCGCATGGGTTGGGTACATCTGGATCTTGACGTCGAGCACGGTCGTCAGGCCACCCAGGCCCTGTGCGCCTATGCCCAGCGCGTTGACTTTCTCGAACAGTTCGAGCCGCAGCGCCTCGACCTTGGTCAGCGCCGCGCCGGAGGCGGCCTTGGCCTGCAGTTCGTACATGTCGAGGTCGTCCATCAGCGACTCCTTGGCCATCAACACGGCTTTTTCGGCGGTGCCGCCAATGCCTATGCCCAGCATGCCGGGCGGGCACCAGCCGGCGCCCATGGTCGGCACGGTCTTGAGCACCCAGTCGACGATGGAGTCGCCGGGGTTGAGCATGGCCAGCTTGCTTTTGTTTTCGCTGCCGCCGCCCTTGGCCGCGACGGTGACTTCCACCGTGTTGCCGGGAACGATCTCGGTGCAGATCACCGCGGGCGTGTTGTCTTTCGTGTTCTTGCGGTCGAACTGCGGGTCGGCGACGACCGAGGCACGCAGTGTGTTGTCCGGGTGGTTGTAGCCTTGGCGGACACCTTCATTGATGGCGTCGTCGATGCTGCCGGTGAAGCCGCCCCAGCGCACGTCCATGCCGACTTTCAGGAACACGTTGACGATGCCGGTGTCCTGGCAGATCGGGCGGTGGCCGGTGGCGCTCATCTTGCTGTTGGTCAGGATCTGCGCAATCGCGTCCTTGGCCGCCGGGCTCTGCTCGCGTTCGTAGGCGCGCGCCAGGTGGGCGATGTAGTCGGCCGGGTGGTAGTAGCTGATGTACTGCAGGGCGGCAGCAACGGATTCGATGAGGTCGGCTTGTTGGATGATGGTGGTCATGGTCAGGGGGTTCGTGGGAGGATGACTTTTCACGTGGCCGCCCGTGTGATACGGTAAGCGCAACCTGGTATTTTGACAGGGTGCGAAAAGCCACCTTTTCACATCGAGGAATGAACATGACAACCCGCACCGAACACGATACCTTTGGCCCCATCGCCGTACCGGCCGACCGGCTCTGGGGCGCGCAGACCCAGCGCTCGCTGCAGAACTTCGACATCTCCGGCGAGCTGCAGCCGCGCGAGATCATCCGGGCGCTGGCGCAGGTCAAGCGGGCTTCGGCGAGCGTCAACCTGGCCCTGGGCCTGCTCGACGGCAAGAAGGCGCTGGCCATCATGGCCGCGGCCGACGAGGTGATTGCCGGCCAGCACGCCGGCGAATTTCCGCTGGTGGTCTGGCAAACCGGTTCGGGCACGCAGAGCAACATGAATGTCAACGAGGTGCTGGCCAACCGCGCCAGTGTGCTGCTGGGCGGCGAGCGCGGTGAAAACCGGTTGGTGCACCCGAACGACGAGGTCAACCGCAGCCAGTCGTCCAACGATGTGTTTCCGACCGCCATGCATGTGGCGGCGGTGGACGCCATCACGCACCGGCTGCTGCCGGCCATCGACAGGCTGCGCGCCACGCTGGCGCAGAAGGCGCGCGATTTCGACGGCGTCGTCAAGATAGGCCGCACCCATCTGCAGGACGCCACGCCGTTGACGCTGGGCCAGGAGTTCTCGGGTTACGTGGCGCAACTCGCCCACGGGCAGCAGCACCTGTTGGCCGCGCTGCCGCACCTGTGCGAACTGGCGCTGGGTGGCACGGCCGTCGGCACCGGCCTGAATGCGCCCAAAGGGTATGCAGAACAGGCGGCGGCCGAACTGGCGCGCCTGACCGGCCTGCCGTTTGTGACGGCGCCCAACAAGTTCGAGGCCCTGGCGTCGTGCGATGCGCTGGTGCATGCGCACGGCGCGCTCAAGACGCTGGCCGCCAGCATGATGAAAATCGCCAACGATGTGCGCTGGCTGGCCAGCGGGCCGCGCAGCGGCATCGGCGAGCTGAGCATTCCCGAGAACGAGCCCGGCTCGTCCATCATGCCGGGCAAGGTCAACCCGACGCAGAGCGAAGCCGTGACCATGTTGTGTTGCCAGGTGTTCGGCAACGACGTGGCCATCAACCTGGGCGGCGCCTCGGGCAATTTCGAGCTCAATGTGTTCCGGCCCATGATCGCGCACAACTTCCTGCAGAGCGTGCGCCTGCTGGCCGACGGCATGCGCAGCTTCAACGACCATTGCGCTGTGGGCATTGAACCGAATCGTGAACGCATTACCGAGCTGGTAGACCGCTCGCTGATGCTGGTGACGGCGCTCAACCCGCACATCGGCTACGACAAGGCGGCCTTCATCGCCAAGAAGGCGCACAAGGAAGGAAGCAGTCTGCGCGAGGCGGCGCTGGCCTCGGGCCATGTGACCAGCGAGCAGTTTGATGCCTGGGTGGTGCCCGAAAACATGACCGGGCGTTAGCCGATTGCTATTGAATCAATAGCTGACTGCGACCGGCCGGCATGGGGTGGAGTCCTGTTTGATGCGTAAAAAAAGGGCCTGCTGGCCCTTTTTTGAATGCTTTCGCGGGTTCAGTGTTTTTGCGAAGCAATGCCCGACATGATCTTGTCGGTGTAGGCAATCGCCAGCGCTGACAGCAGGAAGGTGATGTGGATGACGGTCTGCGCGATCAGCACCCGGTCGGTGTAATTGTCGGCATTGATGAAGGTTTTCAGCAGGTGGATGGAGCTGATGCCAATGATGGCCGTGGCCAGCTTGACCTTGAGCACCGAGGCGTTGACGTGGCTCAGCCACTCGGGCTGGTCGCGGTGGCCTTCAAGGTTCATGCGGCTGACAAAGGTTTCGTAACCGCCGACGATCACCATGATCAGCAGGTTCGAGATCATGACCACGTCGATCAGCGCCAGCACCACCAGCATGATCACGGTTTCATTGAGCGTCGTGATGGGCGCCTCGGTCTTGTAACCTATGCTGGTGACCAGGGCCTGCAGCGCGGTCTGGCTGCCGAAGACGGCTTCGATCAGGTGCAGCAGCTCGACCAGGAAGTGGAAGACATAGACGCCCTGCGCGGCGATCAGGCCGACATACAGGGGCAACTGCAGCCAGCGGCTGGCAAAAATGAAGTTGGGAATCGGGCGCAGCGGGGCAACTTTGGTGATGACTGGCTTGGGGTCTGACATGATTTTTATGGGGGTTTGTACGGACTGTGCGGATTGTAGGCGTGCTGCTCGGGCTGGCGGGATTTCGCCTGAATCTGTAAGCTTCCAGCCAGTCAGTGGACTGTAAGTGCCAAATATGACATTAGCACGTATCAACGACAACCTGAGGAGACAAGCCATCATGAACGCGCCTTCATCCGCCATCGAATCCACACTGGTTGAAAACCGGGTCTTTTTCCCGAACCCCGAGCTGGCCAAATCCGCCCGCATTTCCAGCATGGATGCCTACCAGGCGCTGTGCGCCGAAGCCGAGAAAGACTTCGAGGGTTTCTGGGCCCGGCTGGCGCGCGAGAACCTCAGCTGGAAGAAACCCTTCACCCAGACGCTGGACGAGTCGAACGCGCCGTTCTACCAATGGTTTGCCGACGGCGAGCTCAACGCCTCGTACAACTGCCTGGACCGCCACCTCGGCACCGCCACCGAGAACAAGAAGGCCATCATCTTCGAGAGCGACGACGGCAAGGTGACCAACGTCACCTACAAGGAGTTGCACGGCAAGGTCTGCCAGTTCGCCAATGCGCTCAGGGCCATGGGCATCCAGAAGGGCGACCGCGTCATCATCTACATGCCCATGACGGTGGAAGGCGTGGTCGCCATGCAGGCCTGCGCACGCATAGGCGCGACCCACTCTGTCGTGTTCGGCGGCTTTTCCGCCAAGAGCCTGCAGGAGCGCATCCAGGACGCCGGTGCGGTGGCCGTCATCACCGCCAACTACCAGTTGCGCGGCGGCAAGGAACTGCCGCTGAAGGCGATTGTTGACGAAGGCATCGCCATGGGCGGCTGCGAGTCGATCAAAAACGTGATTGTCTACCAGCGCACCGCCACCGCCTGCAACATGGTCGCCGGGCGCGACAGCCTGATGCACGAGGTCACGGAGAAACAAGCGGCCACCTGCGAGCCGGAATTCGTCGGCGCGGAACATCCGCTGTTCATCCTCTACACCTCCGGCTCGACCGGCAAACCCAAGGGTGTGCAGCACAGCACCGGCGGTTATTTGCTGTGGGCCAAGCTGACCATGGACTGGACCTTCGACATCCAGCCGTCCGATGTGTTCTGGTGCACGGCCGACATCGGCTGGATCACCGGCCACACCTATGTGGCCTACGGCCCGCTGGCCGCTGGTGCGACCCAGGTGATTTTCGAAGGCATTCCCACTTATCCGAATGCCGGCCGCTTCTGGCAGATGATCGAAAAACACAAGGTCAGTATTTTCTACACCGCACCGACCGCGATCCGCTCGCTGATCAAGGCGGCCGAAGCCGACGAAAAAATCCATCCGGCGCGCTCCGACCTGAGCAGCCTGCGCCTCCTCGGCACGGTGGGCGAACCCATCAACCCCGAAGCCTGGATGTGGTACTACAAAAACGTCGGTGGCGAGCGCTGCCCGGTGGTCGACACCTTCTGGCAAACCGAAACCGGCGGCCACATGATCACGCCGCTGCCGGGTGCGACGCCGCTGGTCCCCGGCAGCTGCACCTTGCCGCTGCCCGGCATCATGGCGGCCATCGTCGATGAACTCGGCAAGGACGTGCCCAACGGCTCCGGGGGCATGCTGGTGGTCAAGCGCCCTTGGCCGTCGATGATCCGCACCATCTGGAACGATCCCGAGCGTTTCAAGAAAAGTTATTTCCCCGAGGAGATGGGCGGCACCATGTACCTGGCCGGCGACGGCGCCGTGCGCAGCACCGACCGTGGCTACTTCCGCATCACCGGCCGCATCGACGACGTGCTCAACGTTTCCGGCCACCGCATGGGCACGATGGAGATCGAGTCGGCCCTGGTGTCGCATTCGGCACTGGTCGCCGAGGCCGCGGTGGTGGGCCGGCCCGACGACCTGACGGGCGAGGCGATTGTGGCCTTCGTGGTGCTCAAGCGCTCGCGGCCGACCGGCGAGGAGGCCAAGGCGATTGCCAAGGAATTGCGTGACTGGGTCGGCAAGGAGATCGGGCCGATTGCCAAGCCCAAGGACATCCGCTTCGGCGACAACCTGCCGAAAACCCGCAGCGGAAAAATCATGCGCCGCCTGCTGCGCGGCATCGCCAAGGGCGAGGCCATCACCCAGGACACCTCGACCTTGGAAAATCCCGCCATCCTCGATCAGCTTTCCGAAAACCTGTGATCGAGGGCGGCGCTAGCCGCGTCAGCGAAGCTGTGGCGGGATTGGCGGACACTCATATCGCGAAGCGATGTGAGGTGGCCACAAAACCCGGCGATTCTTGACCAGTTATCGGAAAACCTTTAAGCCGGGTTTCGGCGCAGGCTGACAATTGCCCGCAGGGCTTGTCATGCCGTAGCCAAAATCCGGCCATCCTCGACCAGCTGTCTGAAAACCTGTAAGCGGCGGCGCCAGGAGCGTCGCACCCATGAAAAAAGCCCGTTGAGTCAACGGGCTTTTTTTGTGCCGGAGGACCGGGCTTATTTTTGCGTCATGACCCAAGCCGCCAGCTTTTTGGCTTCGTCGGCATTGACCTGGGCATTGGCCGGCATGGGCACAGGGCCCCAGACGCCGGCACCGCCCTTGACGATTTTTGCTGCGAGCTTGTCAACGGCGTCCTTTTGACCCGCATACTTGGCTGCCACGTCCTTGTAGGACGGACCCACCAGCTTGGTCGCCACGGCATGGCAGGCCATGCAGTTTTTGGCGGTTGCCAGTTGCAGGTCAGCCAGCGCCGGGGTGGACACCGCAAAACCTGCGGCCAGGGAAGCAATCACTAAGCAGAGACGTTTCATCGTTAACCTCGTGGGGGAGTTATGGATTCGGTTACAGTCATTCAACGTCATTGTAGTGGGCCGGGTTGACCTCGCTTTCAAAGGGTTACCTCGGGTTTTTCAGGAGTCAGCCATGTTTTTTCTGTTGTTGGGCATCGTCGGCATTGCCTTGAAGTACCTCGAGGTCGCGCCGGTGGCGGGTTGGCCCTGGTGGGTGGTGCTGGCGCCGTTCGGCTTGGCCGTGCTCTGGTGGTGGTGGGCGGACAAGTCCGGCCTCACCGAAAAGAACGCCATGGAAAAAATGGAAAAACGCAAGAAAGAGCGGATTGACCGGCAACGCGATGCCATGGGGATGCTCAAAAGAAGGAAATGACCCCCACGGTCGCTCACTGCGTGTAGCTTCCTGCCCCCAGAGGGGCCGCTGCGCCTGCGGACTGGCGGAGCCAGATCCGCGGCCCCTGCTTGAAGGGGAAAGGCCTTCGCAGCTAAAGCATCCAGCAAATAAAAAAAAGCCCCTGCAGCTGTTCTGCAGGGGCTTTTTTGATGGTCGGCGTGTTGCCGCGACCTCAATAGTCGTCGAGCACGGCGCCCTTGCTGGCGCTGGAAGCGTTGAAGGCAAACTTGGCCTGCACGCCGCGCATGTAACGCGGCAGCGGTGCTTTCCAGCCCTCCTTGCGTTTGGCCAGTTCGGCGTCGCTGATGTTCAGTTGCAGCAGCAACTGTTTGGCGTCGATGGTGATCGAGTCGCCTTCGTTGATGAAGGCAATGTTGCCGCCTGCCGCAGCTTCCGGCGCGACGTGGCCCACCACCATGCCCCAGGTACCGCCCGAGAAACGGCCGTCGGTGATCAGGCCCACGCTTTCGCCCAGGCCGGCGCCGATCAGTGCGCCGGTCGGTGCCAGCATTTCCGGCATGCCGGGGCCGCCCTTGGGGCCGAGGTAACGCAACACCATCACGTCGCCCGCGACGATCTTGCCGGCCAGAATGGCCTCGAGGGCCGACTGTTCATCGTCAAACACGCGGGCCGGCCCGGTCATCACCGGGTTTTTCAGGCCGGTGATCTTGGCGACGCAGCCTTCGGGCGAGAGATTGCCCTTGAGGATGGCCAGGTGGCCCTGCGCATACATGGGTTTGTCGATGGGGCGGATCACGTCCTGGTCGGCACGCGGCGCGTCCGGTACGTCCTTGAGCACCTCGGCAATCGTCTTTCCTTCAATGGTCAGGCAGTCGCCATGCAGCAGGCCCGCCTTGAGCAGCATCTTCATGACCTGCGGGATGCCGCCGGCCTGGTGCAGGTCCACGGCCAGGTATTTGCCCGAGGGCTTGAGGTCGCACAGCACCGGCGTCTTGACGCGCACGCGCTCGAAGTCGTCAATCGTCCAGTCCACGCCGGCCGCATGCGCGATCGCCAGGAAGTGCAGCACCGCGTTGGTCGAGCCGCCGGTGGCCATGATGACGGCCACGGCGTTTTCAATCGACTTCTTGGTCACGATGTCGCGCGGCTTGATGTTCTTGCGGATGGCTTCGACCAGCACCTTGGCCGACTCTTTCGCCGAGTTGACCTTCTCGTCGTGCGGATTCGCCATGGTCGAGGAGTAGGGCAGGGAGATGCCCAGCGCCTCGAAGGCCGAGGACATGGTGTTGGCGGTGTACATGCCGCCGCAGCTGCCGGTGCCCGGAATGGCGCGGCGCTCGATCTGCAACAGGTCCTCGTCGCTCATGCGGCCGGCCGCGTGTTCGCCCACAGCTTCGAAGACGCTGACGATGTTCAGGTCCTTGCCCTTGTAGTGCCCCGGAAGAATGGTGCCGCCATACACATAAATGGCCGGCACGTTGGCGCGCAGCATGCCCATCAGGCCGCCGGGCATGTTCTTGTCGCAGCCGCCGACCACCAGCACGCCGTCCATCCACTGGCCCTGCACGCAGGTCTCGATACAGTCGGAGATGACTTCGCGGCTGACCAGCGAATACTTCATGCCTTCGGTGCCCATGGCCATGCCGTCGGAGATCGTCGGTGTGCCGAAGACCTGCGCATTGCCGCCGGCTTCCTCGATGCCGGCAATCGCGGCATCGGCGAGTTTTTGCAGGCCGCTGTTGCAGGGCGTGATGGTGCTGTGGCCGTTGGCCACGCCGACCATGGGTTTCTTGAAGTCATCGGCCTCGTAGCCCATGGCGTAATACATCGAGCGGTTCGGGGCGCGCGAGGTGCCTTCGGTGATGTTCCTGCTGCGGCGGTTGATGGCGTCGCCGACGCTGTCTTTGTCCTGTTGTGTCATGGGATGTCTCTGGGGTGGGGAAGGTGGAGCAAAAGCCAGAGTATGCGCCGCCTCATCAAGCGCCTCCAATATATTTTTAAGGCTGTATTAATATGCGTGGCATATGACTACTCCGACCGTTGAACTACGGCTCTGGCGCCAGTTTGTGGCTGTGGCCGAAGAGCTGCATTTCGGCCGTGCCGCGGCACGCCTGCACATGACGCAACCGCCGCTGACCCAGGCGATTGCCCATCTGGAAAAGCTGCTGGGCGTGCGGCTGTTCGAGCGCACCAAACGCAGCGTGCACATGACGGCGGTGGCCACGGCGCTGCTGCCGCAGGTGCTGGACCTGCTGGCGCGTGCGCAGGCCCTGCCCGGGCAGGCGAGGGCGGCGGCGGCCGGTGAAGTCGGCCGCCTGCGGCTGGCGTTTGTTTCCACCGCGGGGTTCTCGCTGCTGCCCGCCTGGGTGCGGACTTTCCGCGACCATGCGCCGCAGGTCCAGCTGGAACTGCTCGAGGCCACCGGCGACATGCAGTTGCAGGCGTTTGAACGCCATGACATCGACGCCGGGATCATGCTGCATTCCCCTGGTTTTGCGCCGCCGGGCCTGACGCGCCGGCTGATCGCCCGGGAGCCGCTGGTGCTGGCGCTGGCCGAACAGCACCCGCTGGCCGCCAGGGCGTCCCTGGCGCTCGACGAAGTGCTGGCACAGCCGCTGGTGATTTTTCCGCGCCGCATCCTGCCCTCGCTGTACGACGCGATCTTCGGCATGTACCATGCCGCCGCGCAGCCACCGCAGGTAGCGCAGGAGGCCATCCAGATGCAGACCATCGTGAACCTGGTGTCGGCCGGCTTGGGCGTGGCCTGGGTGCCCGACAGTGTGCGGCAGTTCCAGCGGCCTGGCGTGGTGTACCGCAGCGTGGCGGGCAAAAAAGGTCGACATGTTCCACCGCACAGGCCCGCGAGGCATGGATTGCGGGTCAAGCCCGCAATGACAACTTCAGGCGTCATCCACGTTTCCGTTTGTCATCCCGGCTCAACGCCGGGGACAGGTTTCTCGGTATTCGCGCCTTAAGTAAGTGCCATTCCGCCATAGCCCGAGCTATGGCTGTGCTTTGCGCCTCGATTGGGTACGTTTTGACGCGCTACGCGGACACGACCAAAAAACTCTCAGCCTCTGAGGGCCCGCGCATCCCTTACCGCGGGCGCACGCTGGCACAATAAGCCGCATGCTGATTCACCCCACCATCGATCCTGTCGCCCTGCAGCTGGGGCCGCTGGCCATCCACTGGTATGGCCTGACCTACCTGGCGGCCTTCGGCCTGTTCCTGTTTCTTGGGCTGCGCCGCCTGCGGCATGAACCCTATGCGTCGATGACCGGGGCGGCCGCCTGGGGCCGCAAGGACATCGAGGACATCCTCTTCCTGGGGGTGATGGGCGTGGTGGTGGGCGGGCGCATCGGCTACTGCCTGTTTTACAAACCCGGTTATTACCTGGCGCATCCGCTCGAAATTCTTTACGTCTGGCAGGGTGGCATGAGTTTTCATGGCGGTCTGATTGGCGTGTTGCTCTCGCAGGTCTGGTTCGCCCGCACGCGGCAAAAACCCTGGCTGCAGGTGATGGACCTGGTTGCACCTTGCGTGCCTACCGGGCTGGCGGCGGGGCGGGTTGGCAACTTCATCAACGGCGAGTTGTGGGGCCGTTTCAGCAGCCCCGATCTGCCCTGGGGCATGGTGTTCAAACACAGCGGCTCCATGCTGCCGCGCCATCCCTCGCAGGTTTACCAGTTCCTGCTGGAAGGGCTGCTGCTTTTCGTGCTGCTGTGGCTGTATGCACGCAAGCCGCGCAAGACCGGCCAGGTGTCGGCGGCGTTTCTCGTCGGTTACGGCGTGTTCCGTTTCATCGCCGAATTTTTCCGTGAGCCGGACGACTTCCTCGGCGTGCTGGCGCTGGGCATGAGCATGGGCCAGTGGCTGTGCCTGCCGATGATCGCGGCCGGTGTCTGGCTTTGGCTGTGGGCTGAAAAAAGAGCCTGAAAACGGCATCATCCCTTGCTGGTCGGGCGCCAGCAGCTATCTTTTCAGTAGCTGACTTCAGGTCCGACCCACCTGCAGTAGCGGTCGCCTCCCTTTTCTGAAGCCCGGAAGTGCGGGTTTTCACCTGTTGGTTTGTCGCTGAAGCAGCTTGCGCTCGCCAAGCTTGCTCATCATAATTATGTGTAATTACAGGAAATTACAGGAAATTACAGAACAGATTGCCCATACGCGGGGACGGAGGGCCGGCAGAAGCGGGGCTCCCGCCAACCGCCAGACCCGACCGGCCACTTTGCCGCCACACGACGACCAACGGATACCCACCATGCGACTCGTCCAAAACTCATTGCACCAGGAAGTGGCTGCCACCCTGCGTGAGCAGATTTTTGCCGGCACCTACGCCCCTGGCAGCTTTCTCGACGAGCTGGTCCTGTGCGAACGGCTGCAGATTTCCCGCACGCCGCTGCGCGAGGCGCTCAAGGTATTGACGGCGGAGGGGCTGCTCCGCCACGAGCCGCGGCGCGGCTGCTTCATCAGCGAAGTCACCGAGAAGGATCTGGACGATATTTTTCCGGTGATTGCCCTGCTGGAAGGGCGCTGCGCCTATGAGGCTGCGCGCAATGCGAGCGACGCCGACCTGGCGGCGCTGAGCACGCTGCACGAGCGGCTGGCCGGCCACGCCAGGGCCGGCCGCATCAATGAGTATTACGACACCAATTTTGCGATCCACGAGGCCATCATCGCGCTGGCCGACAACCGCTGGCTGGCCACGGCGATCGCCGATCTGCGCAAGATCCTCAAGCTGGCGCGTGCGCAGCAACTGCACGCCCCCGGGCGGCTGGTGCAAAGCCTGTCGGAGCACATGGCGGTGTTTGCCGCGCTCATGGCCCGCGACAGCGAGGGCGCCGACGCGGCCATGCGCACCCACCTGACGCGGCAACGCGAGGCCCTGCGCGAACTGGCCCGCCATCAGCGCACGCGGGTGGCCTCATGACCGCCGCCGACTGGCTCAACCGCAGCGTGTCGCGCTTTTCCGGCGACAAAAAGGCAGCCTCAAAACCGGCCGAAACTCCCGTGGTGGTGACGCCCGATGCTCCCAAAAAAGGAGCGTCCGGCGCTTCCGCGGAGGTGCCGACGCCGGCCCGCTCGACCCGTGAACGCCTGAAGGCCACCTTGCGGCAAAAGGAGGAGGCGCTGTCGCCGCGCGTGCTGCGGCGCACGCTGGAGGAGCTCAAGGCCATTGTGGACCCGCAGGTCAGCGAGGTCGAAGGCGGCCGCCGCGCCAAGGGCGTGGCCGGCTGGTATGCCGGCGCCGCACTGAATGAGCGGCGCGACATGTGGCTGTTGATGAGCGAGCAGTTTGTTGCCGATGCGCAGAAGGTCAAGCTGGCGCAAGCGCAGTTTGCCGCCGCGGTGGGCACGCCCGACGAGGCTGTGGCCGAGGTGCGGTACCGCCGCGCCACGGTGTCGCCGCGCAGGCGTTTGTTGCAGCGCTTCAGCGCGTTTCCGGAAGGCATCCGGTTTCTGGTCGACATGCGCGCGGACATGCTGCCTTACCTCAAGGCGGACAGGCGGCTGCAGGCGCTCGATGTCGAGATGGAGTACATGTTCTCGACCTGGTTTGACGTAGGTTTTCTCGACCTGCGCCGCATCAGCTGGGACTCACCGGCATCGCTGATCGAAAAACTGATCAAGTACGAAGCCGTGCACGACATCAAGAGCTGGGCCGATGTGAAAAACCGGCTCGACAGCGACCGGCGTTGTTATGGGTTTTTCCACCCACGCATGCCCGACGAGCCGCTGATTTTTGTCGAAGTGGCCCTGATGGACGAGATGGCCGCCGGCATCACGCCGTTGCTGGACGAGTCGGCCGCGCCGGCGGATCTGGCGAAGGCCACCACGGCGATTTTCTACTCCATCAGCAACACGCAGGCCGGCCTGCGCGGCGTGAGTTTCGGCGACTCGCTGATCAAGCGTGTGGTGGAAACACTGCATGCCGAATTTCCGCGGCTCAAACACTTTGCGACGCTCTCGCCGATTCCCGGTTTTCGCCAGTGGCTGGGAAAAAATGCCGGCGCGATGCTGGCGCTGCTCGACGACAAGGAACGCAGCGCTCTGGGCAGGGCGATCGGGTTTGAACCCCCCACCGCGCAGCATTTCCTCACCGCGGCCGACAATGCGCCGGCCCTGGACGACAAGTCGCCGGTGCGCCGCATGCTGCTGCGCTGCGCTGCGCATTACCTGGGGCGCGAGCTCGACGACGGCAAGCCGCTCGATGCCGTGGCGCGTTTTCACCTGGGCAACGGCGCGCGCATCGAGCGGCTCAACTGGATGGGCGATCCGTCGGCCAAGGGACTCAAGCAGTCCTGCGGCCTGATGGTCAACTACCTCTATGATCTCAAACGCCTGGACAAGCACCGGGCGCTGCTGTCGCAGGGGAAAATCCCCGTATCCGGTGACATCGAAGATTTGTATATTTCGTAAGCGTACCAACCAACCCCTATTTCAACAACGACAGGAGACAGACATGACATCGAGCTTTGACATCAACGCGTCCCGACGCGATGTGCTGCGTGCAGCGGCCGCCGGCGTTGCCGCGTTTTCACTGGGCAGCCATGCGCAATCGGGCTGGCCAGCCAAGCCGGTGACCATGATTGTTCCCTTTCCTGCGGGCGGTGGGACGGACGCCTTTGCGCGTCCCATGTCGGCGCAGTTTGCGCGCCTGACCGGCAAGCAGATGATCATTGACAACCGCGGCGGCGCCGGCGGTACCCTGGGTGCCAGTATTGCCGCCAAGGCCGCTCCGGATGGTTACACGCTGTTCATGGGCGCGGTCCACCACACCATCGCGCCCAGCATGTACCCCAAGCTCGACTACGACATCGAGAAAGACCTGGTGCCGCTGATCCTGGTGGCCAGCGTGCCGCAGGTCGTTGTGGTCAACCCGCAAAAACTTCCGGCGGCCAATTTCAAGGAGTTCCTCGAGTACGCCCGCAAAAATCCGGCCAAACTCAACTACGGCTCGGCCGGCGCCGGCACCTCCCATCACCTGGCCGGCGAGCTGTTCAAGCAGCAGACCAAAACCTTCATCACCCACATTCCCTACCGCGGTGCCGGGCCAGCCCTGCAGGGCCTGATCGCCGGCGACGTCGAAATGATGTTCGACGGTTTGGGCTCATCGGCCAGCCACATTGCCGGCGGCCGCATCAAGGCGCTGATGGTGTCGGGCAACAAACGCAACCCGGCGATACCGGACGTGCCGAGCGCCGCCGAGGTGGGTCTGCCCGACTACAACGTGACGACCTGGTACGGCGTCTGGGGCCCCAAGGGCATGCCGGCCGATGCCCAGGCCCGCGCGATCGAGGAAATTCGCAAGGCCTGCACCACCGACGAAGCCAAGGCCGTCTGGGCACGCCAGGGCGCCGAGTTCACCGGCCTGGCGGGACCGCAGTTCGGCAGCTTCATCAGCGCCGAGGTCAAGAAGTGGGCGCAGGTGGTGAAGGCGTCCGGCGCCAAGCTGGACTGACCTTTCCAAGGTGTACATGACAGGACAGGTGCTGCTGGCCACGGACGGCCCCATCGCCATGGTCACCCTGTCCCATCCGGGCAAGCTCAACGCCATGTCGCGGGCCATGTGGCAGCAGCTGCGCGAGGTGTTCACCGGCCTGCAGCAGCGCAGCGATGTGCGC
Source organism: Polaromonas sp. AER18D-145 (assembly GCF_002379095.1). Taxonomy (GTDB): domain Bacteria; phylum Pseudomonadota; class Gammaproteobacteria; order Burkholderiales; family Burkholderiaceae_C; genus Polaromonas. The sequence goes on along the minus strand of NZ_NBZV01000004.1, from coordinate 159,685 downwards.
TGCGTGCTGCTGCGCGGGGAGGGCGCCAGTTTCTGCGCGGGCGGCGACATCGCCGAGTACCCGGACTGCCGTTTTGACGAAACCGCGTTGCGCGGCTTCCACGAAAACGAGGTCTGGGGCGGCCTGCAGGCCATGCTGGACTGCGACCTGCCCATCGTGGCGCAGATCGAGGGCGCTTGCATGGGCGCGGGCATGGAGATCGCCAGTTGTTGCGACATGCGGCTGGCCGGCGTGTCGGCCACCTTCGGCGCACCGATTGGCAAGCTCGGTTTTCCGATGGCGCCGCGCGAGGCCGCGCTCGTGATGCGCGCCGCCGGCGAGTTGACGGCGCGCGAGATGCTGCTGGCAGCGGCGGTGCTCGACGCGGCCACCTTGCTGCAGCGCGGCTTTCTGAACCGCGTGCTGCCGGACGGCGAGGTGGGGGCGCAGGCCCTGGCGACGGCCGGCCGCGTGGCCCGGCTGGCACCCGCCGCGGCACGCCTGAACAAACAGACTTTTCGGGCTCTGGCCCAGGACGGGCGGATGCAGCCTGCTACTGAACTGATAGCAATAGCGTATGCCTACGCTGACTCCGCCGAACACCGCGAAGGTGTGTCGGCCTTTGTAGAAAAACGTCCGCCGCATTTCCCGGTGGGCGGCGACCTCTGACTTTTTCGATTTCCAGGTAACCACGCGATGAAAAACAACAACCTGTTTGCCGCCCTGCGCGCAGCCTTTCCGAAAGACCTTGATGCGGTGGCGGTGGAAACCGACACCGGCCTGAACTACTCCTGGCGCGACCTCGAGCGGGCGACCGCCATGATGGCCAACCTGCTGCAGTCGCTGGACCTGCCGCAAGGCGCACGCGTAGCCGTGCAGGTTGAAAAATCGGTCGAGGCGCTGATGCTCTACCTGGCCACGCTGCGGGCCGGCTATGTGTTCCTGCCGCTCAACACCGCCTACCAGAGCGCCGAGATCGAGTATTTCATCGGCAACGCCGAGCCCTCGGTGGTGGTGTGCAGCCGCAAGAACTTCGGCTGGGTCAGCAAGATCGCCTTCAAGGCCGGCACGCAAAACGTCTTCACGCTCGACGACGACCGCACCGGCTCGCTCTTGGACCGCGCCGCCCATTGCAGCGACCGGCACGAGGTGGTGCAGCGCAGCGCGGACGACCTGGCGGCCATTTTGTACACCAGCGGCACCACGGGCCGCAGCAAGGGCGCCATGCTCTCGCACGGCAACATGCTGAGCAATGCGCTGGTGCTCAAGGACTACTGGGCCTGGCAACCCGGCGACGTGCTGATCCATGCGCTGCCGATCTTCCACGTGCATGGCCTGTTCGTGGCCATCCACGGCGCGCTGATCAACGGCAGCAAAATGATCTGGCTGGCCAGGTTCGACCCCAAGCTGGTGGTGCAGAAGCTGCCGGAAGCCACGGTGTTCATGGGTGTGCCCACGCTGTATGTGCGCCTGCTGGCCGAGCCGGGGCTCACGCGCGAAGCCTGCCGCCACATGCGCCTGTTCGTCGCCGGCTCGGCGCCGCTCCTGATTGAAACCTTCACCGAATGGCAGGAGCGCACCGGCCACACCATCCTTGAGCGTTACGGCATGAGTGAGACCGCCATGCTGACCTCCAACCCCTACGACGGCGAGCGGCGCGGCGGCACCGTCGGTTTTGCCCTGCCCGGCGTTAGCCTGCGTGTGCAGGACGATGCCGGCCAGCCGGTGCCCACGGGCGAGATCGGCAGCATCCAGGTCAAGGGGCCGAACGTCTTCAGGGGCTACTGGCGCATGCCCGAGAAAACGAAGGAAGAGTTCACCGCTGATGGCTACTTCAAGACCGGCGATGTCGGCAAGATCGACGAACGCGGCTACATCACCATCGTCGGGCGCAGCAAGGACCTGATCATCAGCGGCGGCTACAACGTCTACCCGGCCGAGATCGAGGGTTACATCAACGACATGCCCGGCGTGGCCGAAAGCGCGGTGGTCGGCGTGCCGCATCCGGACTTCGGCGAGGTCGGCGTCGCCATCATGATCGCCAAGCCCGGCGCGAAGCTGGACGGCGAGCAGATCATTGCCCGGCTCAAGGCGCAGCTTGCCAACTTCAAGATTCCCAAGCGTTGCTTCATCGTTGGTGAGCTGCCGCGCAACACCATGGGCAAGGTCCAGAAAAACGTGCTGCGCGAGCAGCACAAGGCCCTGTTTGCCTGACGCCTGAGGCCTGACGCTTCTCCGGGTTGCGCTCAGGGGCGCGTTTTCTCCGGCAGCGTGGCCAGTGCCACGCCTGCCAGCGCCAGGGCAAAAGCGGCCAGTTGCGCCGCGCCCACGGACTCCCCGAGCACACCCACGCCGACCAGCGCTGCACTGACCGGCAGCATCACGGTGAAGACACCGGCCTGGCTGGCGGGCACACCTTTGAGGCCCGTCATCCACAGCCACACGGTCCAGACGCTGGCGGCCAGCGCATAAAACAGCAGCAGCAGCCAGTTGCCGGGCGCCACGGCGGCAAAGTCAAAACCCCAGGCCATCCACAGGCCCAGCGGTGTCACCAGCGCAAACCCCCAGAGGTTGATCAGCGCGGTGATGCGTTTGGGGCCGAGCGCGCCGGTGAGTTTCTTGCCGATCACCGCATAAGCGGCTTCGCAGAGCACGGCGCCGACCAGCAGCAGGTTGCCCAGCCAGGCGCGGCTGGATGCCAAATCGGCCTCCAGCCCTTTACTTGCATACGCAGGCAGCTCTGTTTTTGATAGCGACACCAGCATGATGCCGAAGACGGCGCAGGCGATGGCCAGCGCGACCCGGGGGCGGATGCGCTCGCCGAGAAAGAGCCGGCTCAGCACCGCCACCGCGGCCGGGATGGCGGCCATGATGACGCCGGCGGCCACCGCGCTGCTCAGGCTCACGCCGAACAGCATGCAGATCGAAAACAGGAAATTGCCGAGAAAGGACTCCAGGAACACCAGTTGCCGGGTCTGCCGCGTCATCGGTGCCTCCCCGGCCGGTTTCCTGAGCCAGTGCAGCATGGCCGCCCCGCCTATGCCAAAACGCAGCCAGGCCAGCAGAAAGACCGGGAAAACCGCAACCAGCGGTTTGGACAGCGCGACATAACTGCCGACCAGGGACATGCTGAGCGCCAGGCAGGCGTAGGCCACAATGCGGTTCATTCCAGTGGGTTTTCCGTTGAGGGTTGCGTGGCCCCGCGGCTGCCAGCAGCGCTTGTGGCGGCTGTGCGCTGCAGAGTCCGGGATGCTTTTTCTTCTTGCCCGAAATCATGCCTTACTTTCATGCCTGAACCGATGCCGCCTTCCGCCAGCCGCCATGTCTTTGTCTACGGCACGCTGCGCCGCGGCGATGTGCGTGACATCACGCGGCTGCGTCCGGCGCCGCAGTTTGTCGGCATGGCCAGCGTCGCCGGCGTGCTCTACGACCTGGGGCCTTATCCGGGCGTGGTGCTGGGTGGCCCGGCGCGCGTGACCGGCGAGGTCTACACCATCAGCGCCGAGCTCGAGCGCCAGCTCGACGTCATCGAGGAGGTCTGGCCGCAGCAGACGGGCGAGTACCGCAAGCAGGTGGTGAGGGTGCGGCTGGGCCAGGCGCCGGCGTCATCGGGCGCGGTGGCGCTGGACTGCCTTGTCTATGAAATCAACCCGGCCCGCACGGCGGGCCAACCGGTGATCGGCGGTGGCGACTGGCTCGAACACCTTCAGCAGCGTCCCTGAGGCCGTGGGTGACGGGCGAGGGGAAGGCGCGAGACGGAGGCCGTCTGCGGGTGGTTCTGCTGACCTGACCGGAGATTTCGCCACAGCGAAAAATGGCTGGCATGCCCGAATCCACAATTTCATAATCCGGTAAAAACCTTCCGTATTGTGAAATTCTAAAATGCTGCAGCGCAGTAATATTTCTCAATACAAGAAAATACTTTTCTTATTGTGAAATTTCAAAAAAAAGCCATTGATTTCAATGGAAATAAATTTTATCTTATATAAGACATAAGAGCTTCACAAAGTCTTGTAGAAGACTTAAAGTTGATCCCAGCGCAAACGGCAAAGGCATGGGTAGTGCAGTGCTGTTTGCCCCCCCCATTTTTCAACCTCCGGAGTGACCTCATGCCACAGACCCTCACCGAACAACTGAGCCGCGAACAGCAGATTGCCGCCCTCGAAAAAGACTGGGCGACCAACCCCCGCTGGAAGGGCATCAAGCGCGGTTACAGCGCTGCCGACGTGATCCGCCTGCGCGGCTCCTTCCCGATCGAGTACACACTGGCCCGCCGCGGTGCCGAAAAGCTCTGGGACCTGGTCAACAACGAGCCCTATGTCAACTGCCTGGGCGCGCTGACGGGTGGCCAGGCCATGCAGCAGGTGAAAGCCGGCGTGAAAGCGATTTACCTGTCGGGCTGGCAAGTCGCCGCCGACAACAACAGCTACTCGTCTATGTACCCCGACCAGTCGCTGTACCCGGTCGACTCCGTGCCGCAGGTGGTTGAGCGCATCAACAACACCTTCCGCCGTGCCGACGAAATCCAGCACGCCAAGGGCATTGATGCCGGCGACAAGGGCTACATCGACAACTTCGCGCCCATCGTGGCCGATGCAGAAGCCGGTTTCGGCGGTGTGCTCAACGCCTTCGAGCTGATGAAGGCCATGATCAAGTCCGGTGCGGCAGGCGTGCACTGGGAAGACCAGCTGGCTTCCGTCAAGAAATGCGGCCACATGGGCGGCAAGGTGCTGGTGCCGACGGTGGAAGCCAACCAAAAGCTGATCGCTGCGCGCATGGCCGCCGACGTCTGCGGCGTGCCCACCCTGGTGATTGCCCGCACCGATGCGGAAGCCGCCGACCTGCTGACCAGCGACTACGACGAGAACGACAAGCCTTTCCTGACCGGCGAGCGCACGTCCGAAGGTTTCTACAAGACCAAAAAAGGCATCGACCAGGCGATCAGCCGCGCGATTGCCTACGCTCACTACGCCGACCTGGTGTGGTGCGAAACCGGCACGCCTGACCTGGCGTTTGCCAAGAAGTTTGCCGATGCCGTGCACAAGGTGCACCCCGGCAAGATGTTGGCCTACAACTGCTCGCCGTCGTTCAACTGGAAGAAAAACCTCGACGATGCGACCATCGCCAAGTTCCAGAAAGAGCTGGGCGCCATGGGTTACAAGTACCAGTTCATCACGCTCGCCGGCATCCACTCCATGTGGTACAACATGTTCGATCTGGCCCAGGACTACGTCAAGCGCGGCATGTCGGCCTATGTCGAGAAGGTGCAGGAGCCCGAGTTCGCCGCACGCGAGCGTGGCTACACCTTTGTGTCGCACCAGCAGGAAGTGGGCACCGGTTACTTCGACGAAGTCACCACGGTGATCCAGGGCGGCAAGTCCAGCGTGACCGCGCTGACCGGCTCCACCGAAGAAGAGCAGTTTCACTGAGCTGATCGTTGAAATAACGGGTGCCTCCTGAGGCGGCCCGCGGCCCGGCCGAAGCGATGCGCTTTGTCCGGGCTTTTTCTTTTGGCCGGTGCCGGTTTTTCGCGTAGAGTGCGGCTGATTCAGGCCAACTCTGCGGGAGCTCCTCATGTCCGACGCCACCCTGGGATTCAAACGTACGCCTTGCCCCGACTGCAACGGAACGGGCGAACTCCGCATTGACAGTGAAAACATCACCGAGGATTTCGAGGTCGAAAAACAGACGGTCATCACCGAGTGCCCGCGCTGCCTGGGGCTGGCTTTTTTCCCGCCGGGCGTGCCGGGCGGGGCCTGAGCCCGAAGCTGCCGTAAAATAGCGCAATGCAATCAATCAAACTGGAAACAGGAAGGATCGCGCGGGTTATGACACCGCGAACTACGATCACGCCTCCAGTTTGGAGTCACCCCGGGCGCTAGCCGCATCCCCTGGTGATTTATAGCTACTCAATAGATAGCAACCCTCCATCCCCATCCTTTACCAAGCGCGGCAGTTTCCGCGCTTTTTTGTTTTCCAGAGCCTGCCCACCATGATCAAAATTACGCTGCCAGACGCTTCGATCCGCGAATTTCCCCAGCCCGTGACGGTGGCCGAGGTCGCCGCCTCCATTGGCGCCGGCCTGGCCAAGGCCGCGCTGGGCGGCAAGGTGGGCGGCAAGGTGGTGGACACCAGCCACCTGATTTCTGCCGACAGCGCGCTGTCCATCATCACCGCCAAGGACCCGGAAGGCCTGGAGGTGATTCGCCACTCCACCGCCCACCTGCTGGCCTACGCGGTCAAGGAACTGTTTCCTGATGCCCAGGTCACCATCGGCCCGGTGATCGAGAACGGGTTTTTCTACGACTTCTCCTACAAGCGGCCTTTCACGCCGGAAGACCTGACGGCCATCGAAAAGAAGATGACCGAGCTGGCGGCCAAAGACGAGCCGGTGACCCGCCGCGTGCTGCCGCGCGACGAGGCCGTGGCCTATTTCAAGGAGCAGGGCGAGCACTACAAGGCCGAGATCATTGCGAGCATCCCGGCCAACGAAGACGTGTCGCTCTACCGCGAAGGCAAGTTTGAGGACCTGTGCCGCGGCCCGCACGTGCCCAGCACTGGCAAGCTGAAGTTCTTCAAGCTCATGAAGCTGGCCGGCGCCTACTGGCGCGGCGACCACCACAACGAGATGCTGCAGCGCGTCTACGGCACGGCCTGGGCGACCAAGGACGAGCTGCAGCAGTACCTGCTGATGCTGGAGGAAGCGGAAAAACGCGACCACCGCAAGCTGGGCCGTGAGCTCGACCTGTTCCACATCGACGACCATGCGCCTGGCCTGGTGTTCTGGCATCCCAAGGGCTGGACGGTGTGGCAGGGCGTCGAGCAGTACATGCGCAAGGTCTACCAGGACAACGGCTACCAGGAGGTCAAGGGGCCGCAGGTCATCGACAAGACGCTCTGGGAAAAAACCGGCCACTGGGACAAGTACCGCGACAACATGTTCACGACGGAGAGCGAAAAGCGCGAGTACGCACTCAAGCCCATGAACTGTCCCGGCCACATCCTGATCTTCAAGCAGGGCATCAAAAGCTACCGCGACCTGCCGCTGCGGTACGGCGAGTTCGGCCAGTGCCACCGCAACGAACCCTCGGGCGGCCTGCACGGCATCATGCGCGTGCGCGGCTTCACGCAGGACGACGGCCACATTTTCTGCACCGAAGAGCAGATCCTCAAGGAATGTGTCGACTACACGACCCTGCTGCAGAAGGTCTACACCGATTTCGGTTTCAAGAACATCATCTACAAGGTGGCCACCCGGCCAGAAGCGCGCATTGGCTCCGACGAAAGCTGGGACAAGGCCGAACAGGCGCTGATGGAAAGCCTGCGCGCCTCCGGTTGCGAGTTCGAAATCGCGCCCGGCGACGGGGCGTTTTACGGCCCCAAGATCGAATACACGCTGAAAGACGCGATTGGCCGGCAATGGCAGTGCGGCACCATGCAGGTCGATTTCTCGATGCCGGAGCGCCTCGATGCTGAATACGTGGGCGAAGACGGCGCCCGGCACCGGCCCGTGATGCTGCACCGGGCCATCGTCGGCAGCCTGGAGCGATTCATCGGGATTCTGATCGAGGAACATGCCGGCGCACTGCCCACCTGGCTGGCGCCGGTGCAGGTTTCTGTGCTCAATATCACCGACGCCCAGGCTGATTACTGTCGCGAAATAGCTAAAACGCTTCAAAATCAAGGGCTTAGGGTCAATCTTGACCTGCGCAACGAGAAAATTACGTATAAAATACGGGAGCACTCGATGCAAAAGCTGCCTTTCATCCTTGTTGTAGGTGACAAGGAGAAGGAAGCCGGCGCAGTTGCCGTGCGCGCCCGGGGTAACAAAGACCTTGGCGTCATGTCACTCGAAGCCTTTGCCCAAACAATTGCTTCTGACATTACCCAAAAAGCCTGATTTTTGACTTGTTTGTTGATGATTTTGGCTATTCGTCCTTGCTGGACGGGCGCGAGCAGCTATAGCTTTTATAGCTAACGTTAAAGGATTTGAACCATCGCTACTGAATTTCGTGACCGCCGTCACCGTGAAGAACGCAAGCATCGCTTGAACCGTGAAATCATGGCCCCTGAAGTACGCCTGACAGGGCCGGACAATGAGCCTTTGGGCGTTGTCAGCATCATGGAGGCTTTGCGCCTCGCTGGTGAGGCGGACGTTGACCTTGTCGAGATCTCTCCCACGGCGGTGCCGCCGGTGTGCAGACTCATGGACTATGGCAAGTTCAAATATGCCGAGCAGAAGAAGGCGGCGGAAGCGAAGTCCAAGCAAAAAGTGATCGAGGTCAAGGAAATCAAGTTCCGACCCGGCACTGACGATGGGGACTACAACATCAAATTGCGCAATATCAAGCGCTTTTTGGAAGAGGGCGACAAGTGCAAGATTACCCTGCGCTTTCGCGGTCGCGAGATCACGCACCAGGAACTGGGCTTGGCCCTGCTGGCGCGCATCCGTGACGAGTTGGCCGATTTGATTTTGGTGGAGCAGTTTCCCAAGCTCGAAGGCCGGCAGATGGTCATGATGATCGCGCCGGGCAAGAAGAAGGTTGCTGCCAAGCCCGCAGCGGCGCCCGTAGAAGCGACACCGGCTGCACCGACAGGCGCCTGAGGGCGGCTGTCGCCGACAAGGATTTCAACCTGCGGGTGTTTTCACCAGCAGGTTTTTCGGGGATGCGAAAGCATGTCCGGTAAAGGCAGGGAAATCCTGCCTTTGCAAAGGTGGCAGGTATCAAAGCCCGCCACCAAGCAGTGGTGAACTTAAAACTCGCCATTGACAAGTGGTGAATTAAACACTCGCCACTACAAGTGGCTCGGGGCCATCAAGTCTGCGTCAGGTTCGCAGCGCCTCACGAGCACAAATGAAAAGGAGCATTTTTATGCCCAAAATGAAGACCAAGAGCAGTGCGAAGAAACGTTTTCGCGTTCGTCCAGGTGGTACCGTCAAGCGCGGCCAAGCCTTCAAACGTCACATCCTGACCAAGAAGACCACCAAGAACAAACGCCACCTGCGTGGTGCAGTTGCTGTCCATGAGACCAATATGGGTCACATGGCACAGATGCTGCCCGGCATGGGCATTTAATTAACGACGAACAAGGAGTACTCACATGCCTCGCGTCAAACGTGGTGTAACGGCTCGCGCCCGCCACAAAAAAGTTCTCGCCCTTGCAAAAGGTTTCCGCGGCCGCCGCGGCAATGTCTATCGCATCGCCAAAGAAGCGGTGATGAAGGCCGGGCAATATGCCTACCGTGACCGCCGCAACAAAAAGCGTGTGTTCCGCCAGTTGTGGATTGCGCGTATCAACGCTGCCAGCCGTTCATTCGGCATGACCTACAGCCAGTTCGCCAACGGCCTGAAAAAAGCCGGCATCGAGATCGACCGCAAGGTTCTTTCCGACATGGCGATTCACGACAGCGCTGCTTTTGGCGCCATCGTGGAGCAGGTCAAGGCCAAGCTTGCTGCTTGATTTTTGAGGGGCACTCAGCTATTGAATTGATAGCTGGTTGCGCACAAAAGACGGGGGCCAGAGCTTGAAAAGGCTCTGGCCCTTTTTCTTTGTCCGGGCGGCAGACGAAGGCGGCGTCCGGACTGGTTTGTTAATGACAAGAAATATATGAACGAACTCGATGTTCTGGTGGATTCGGCCAAAACCAGCTTTGCGCAGGCCCTCACGCCTGCCGACCTGGAAAATGCCAAGGCGCAGTTCCTCGGCAAGTCCGGCCGCGTCACGGAGCTGATGAAGGGCCTGGCCGCGCTGCCCGTGGAAGAGAAAAAATCCCGCGGCGCCGCCATCAACCTGGCCAAACAAGCCATCGAAGCCGCGCTGACCGCGCGCCGCCAGGCGCTGGCGGACGCCGAACTGCAGGTGCAGCTCAAGGCCGAGGCGCTGGACGTCTCACTGCCGGGCCGCCAGCGGCCGGCCGGCGGCGTGCATCCGGTGTCGCTCACGCTGGAGCGCATCGAGGCCATTTTCGGCTCCATGGGTTTCGATGTGGCCGAGGGCCCCGAGATCGAGACCGACTGGTTCAACTTCACCGCGCTGAACACGCCCGAAGACCATCCGGCGCGCTCCATGCACGACACGTTTTATGTGGAAGGCGGTACCGAAGCCGCGCCCAACCTGCTGCGCACGCACACCAGCCCGATGCAGATCCGTTATGCGGTACAGCATGTCAAGAAGCACCGCGCGCTGATCGACGCCGGCGGCGTGATGCCCGAGATCCGCGTGATCGCGCCGGGCCGCACCTACCGGGTGGACAGCGATGCCACGCACTCGCCGATGTTTCACCAGTGCGAGGGCCTGTGGATAGGCCAGAACGTCAGCTTCAAGGATTTGAAGGTCGTTTTCACCGACTTCTGTCGCACCTACTTTGAGTCCAACGATCTGGTGCTGCGCTTTCGCCCCAGCTTCTTCCCCTTCACCGAGCCGAGCGCCGAGATTGACATCCAGTTCCAGACCGGTCCGCTGGCGGGCCGCTGGCTGGAAGTGGCCGGTTCCGGCCAGGTGCATCCGAACGTGGTGCGCAACATGGGGCTGGACCCCGAGCACTACATCGGTTTTGCTTTCGGCATGGGGCCGGACCGGCTGACCATGCTGCGTTACGGCGTCAACGACTTGCGGCTGTTTTTCGACGGTGACCTGCGTTTTCTGTCGCAGTTCCAGTAACCCATCAGGTTTTATAAAAAATGCAATTTCCCGAATCCTGGTTGCGCGAATTCTGCAATCCGCCCCTGAGCACCGAACAGCTGGCCGAGACCCTGACCATGGCCGGTCTGGAAGTGGAAGACCTCAAGCCGGTCGCACCGCCTTTCAGCAAGATCGTCGTCGGCGAAATCAGGGAAGCGGTGCAGCATCCCGACGCCGACCGCCTGCGTGTCTGCCAGGTCGATGTGGGGCAGGGCTCCCTGCTCAACATCGTCTGCGGCGCGCCCAATGCCCGTGTCGGCATCAAGGTGCCGTGTGCGCTGGTCGGTGCCGAGCTGCCGCCTGGCGACGACGGCAAGCCGTTTTTGATCAAGGTCGGCAAGCTGCGCGGCGTGGAGAGCCAGGGCATGTTGTGCTCGGCCCGCGAACTCAAGCTGTCCGACGACCATGGCGGACTGCTCGAGCTGGCGCCGGACGCGGCCGTGGGCCAGGACATCCGCGAACACCTGAAACTCGATGACACCCTGTTCACCCTCAAGCTGACGCCCAATCTCGCGCATTGCCTGAGCGTGTACGGCATTGCCCGTGAAGTGGCAGCGCTGACCGGCGCGCCCCTGGTGACCCCATCCTTTCCGGTGGCCGCTGTGGCCGGCGCGGACAAGCTGCCGGTCAGGATCAGCGCGCCTGACCTGTGCGGCCGTTTTTCCGGCCGCATCGTGCGCAACGTCAACACACAAGCGGCCACACCGCCCTGGATGGTGGACCGGCTCGCGCGCTGCGGTCAGCGCAGCGTGACGGCGCTGGTGGATATTTCGAACTACGTGATGTTCGAGCTGGGTCGCCCCTCGCATATTTTCGACCTCGACAAAATCCATGGCGGACTCGATGTGCGCTGGGGCCAGGCCGGCGAGACGCTCAAGCTGCTCAATGGCAGCACGGTGGCGGTGGACGGCAAAGTCGGCGTGATTGCCGACGACAGCCAGGTGGAGTCGCTGGCCGGCATCATGGGGGGCGATGCGACCGCCGTGTCCGACGAGACAAAACATGTTTATGTTGAGGCCGCCTTCTGGTGGCCCAAGGCGATTGCCGGGCGTTCGCGCCGCTACAACTTTTCGACCGATGCCGGCCACCGTTTTGAGCGTGGCGTGGACCCCGGCCAGACGGTGGAACACATCGAACGCATCACCGGGCTGATTCTCGATATCTGCGGCACGCCGGACACGGCATGCGGCCCGGTGGACGACATCCAGGCCCAGTTGCCGGTTGCCACGCCGGTGACGCTGCGCGTGGCGCGGGCCGCCAAGGTCATCGGCATGCCTTTGACGCAGGCGCAATGCGCCGACGCGCTCAGGCGCCTGGGCTTGCCCGTGGTGGAAGGCGAGGGCACGCTGACGGTGACACCGCCCAGCTACCGCTTTGACCTGCAGATCGAGGAGGACCTGATCGAGGAGGTGGTGCGCATGGTGGGCTACCAGCAGCTGCCGGCCACACCACCGCTGGCACCGATCACCGCGCGTATCCGTCCGGAGGCGCGGCGCAGTGCCTTTGCCGTGCGCCGCGCGCTGGCGGCCCTGGGCTACCAGGAAACCATCAACTTCAGCTTTGTCGAAGAGCGCTGGGAGCATGAACTCGCCGGCAACCCCAACCCCATCAAGCTGCTGAACCCGATTGCCAGCCAGATGAGCGTGATGCGCTCGTCGCTGATCGGCTCCCTGTTGCAGGTGCTCAAGTTCAACCTCGACCGCAAAGCTGGTCGCGTCAACGTGTTTGAACTCGGACGGGTCTTCCTGCGCGACGCGCGCAGCCAGAATACCGACACCACCGTTGCCGGTTTTGACCAGCCCATGCGGGTGGCCGGCCTGGCCTACGGGCCGCGCGAGACCCTGCAATGGGGCGCGTCCGACAAGGGTGTGGATTTCTTCGACGTCAAGGGAGACGTGCAGGCCCTGCTGGCGCCGTTGCAGGCGGTGTTTGCACCCGCGGCCCACCCGGCCATGCATCCGGGCCGTTGCGCCAGCGTGGTCATCGACGGCGTGGCGGTCGGCTTTGTCGGGGAGCTGCATCCGCAGTGGCGTCAGGGTTACGAGCTGGCGCAGGCGCCCATTGTTTTCGAACTGGCGCTCGATGCCGTGCTGCAACGTCCCGTGCCCGGCTTCCAGCCGGTGAGCAAGCGCCAGCCGGTCGAGCGTGACGTCGCGGTGATTGTTGCCGAAGCGGTGACCCATTCGGCGCTGATGGCGGCCATCCACGGCGCGGACACACGCGGCCTGCTCAAGTCGGCGACCCTGTTCGACATCTACCGGCCGCAACAGGCCAATGCCGCGATGCAGCTCGGCGAAAAAAGCCTGGCCGTGCGCTTGGTGCTTGGCAGCGACGACGCTACACTGACCGACGAGCAGATTGATGCGGCCATCAAGGCCGTGCTCGACAATCTCGGCAGCAGCCTGCAGGCGCGTTTGCGTGCCTAGGCCCCGGGAACACAATAACAATGAACAGCGAGGAGCGCGTCGTGGAATTTTCCGTTGAAAGTCTTGAGAGCCCGGCGCTGACCAAAGCCCATCTCGCGGAGTTGCTGTTTGAGCAGATCGGTCTGAACAAGCGTGAATCCAAGGACATGATTGACGCGTTTTTCGACCTGGTGTCCGACAGCCTGGTCGATGGCAACGATGTGAAGATTTCCGGCTTCGGCAATTTCCAGATCCGCACCAAGGCGCCGCGCCCTGGCCGCAACCCGCGTACCGGCGAATCCATTCCCATCCAGGCACGCCGGGTGGTGACTTTTCACGCCAGCCACAAACTCAAAGAGCAGATCCAGGGCCAGACTGGACCCGGTTGAAGGGCGGCAGCGCCGCCAGCTTAGGCGCCAGCCGATCCCCCGAGCCAGGCCTGTTCGCCCGCGTTCCCGGCAAGGGGCGCCTTGCTGTGCCTGGAGTTCCAGGGGGGCTGATTTTCCGATCTGGCTGACGCGCAAACGTGTTCTCTGGACGCTTGATCCCACCACTTTTCCGGCTGGAGCCGTCGCAGTACCGCTTGTGGCTTAAACAACACATCCGATTTTGTTGTTTGTAACTATTTGCACTAAGTTTCCTGTTAGAGTAGATTTGTAGCTTCATCTCATAGCGTATTGATTTAATTGGAGAAACCGCTCCCCCCCATTCCCGCCAAACGCTACTTCACGATCGGTGAAGTCAGCGATTTATGCGGCGTCAAACCTCATGTGCTCCGTTATTGGGAGCAAGAGTTTACTCAGTTGCGTCCGATGAAAAGGCGCGGCAACCGCCGCTACTACCAGCACCACGAAGTGCTGATGATCCGGCGGATACGTGATCTGCTGTACGACCAGGGTTTCACCATCAGCGGCGCGCGCAACAAGCTGCAGGAGATCGTGCAGACGGAACGCGACAAGCGCCGCAACGGCGAAGTCATGCTCGAGGGTGTGGATGTGGTGGAAGCCGGCGACTCGATTCTTGATGACTTTGGCGACTCGATGGACTTTGAAGACAGTGCGTCTGAGATGGCGCCGTTGCCTGATGGCAGTGCTGCGCAGCAAAGGCTGCAACTGCTACGCCGCGAATTGTTCGAAATTCGCGATCTGCTCAGTGCCACTTACTGAAACAGCCTGGACAAGCACGCTATAATTTGAAGCTTGACGGTGTGTGGCGCAGCCTGGTAGCGCACTTGCATGGGGTGCAAGGGGTCGAAGGTTCGAATCCTTTCACACCGACCATTGGTTCTGATGAAGGCCTCCAAGTAGCGATATTTGGAGGCCTTTTTCATGGGCAAATCCATCGCTCGCGCTGGACAGGCGCACACAGTCTGACAGCGGCAGCCAGGCCCGGGCTCGGAAATCTGGACAAGGTTCTGTAAAACGTCGGGCGTTGGCAGGCCAGGCGCTAAACTGATCGAAAGCGTAGCGTTGAACCTGAGTGCCCGACCGTACCGGGACGGTGTCCGGCTTGCATCGAGATGTTCTTCGCAACGCAGAAGGCGACCATGAAAGAGCTGGCTTATGAAGGCGACCCATCAGAGAATTTCACAGGCTGAATCCGGAGCGACCATGGTTGATGCCACGGGCCGGCCGGTCACCGTGGTCATTCGACGGGCCAGTGTCCGGATGAGGTTCAGCGCGTGAGCGAAACACAATTTCGCCTGCTGACTGACGCGATGTCCCAGATCGTCTGGGTGATGCGGGCGGATGGCACCTACACCTGGTTCAATCAACGCTGGCTGGACTACACCGGCTTGTCCATGGAGGAGAGCCTCGGCCGCGGCCTGACCGGTTTGGTTCATCCCGATGACGACCTGCGCGGATCCCGGCTTCTGGAGCAGGCTCTCGCCAGCGGCGAACCCTGCGAGATCGAATACCGGCTGCGCCGTGCCGACGGTGTTTACCGCTGGATGTTGTGCCGTGCACTCCCGCAGCGAGATGCCACGGGCCAGACGGCCCAATGGCTGGGCACCCTGACCGACATCGACGAGCTGAAACAGGCGGCGGAACTTCTGGAGAAGGATATCTTCATGACCCGCATCGCCGGCCGGGTCGCGCGCCTGGGCGGATGGACGATTGACCTGCCGGAGCGCGTGCTGACCTGGTCGGTGGAAAACTGCCTGATCCACGACGTGCCACCGGGTTACACGCCGACGCTGGAAGAGGGGATTGGCTACTTTCTTCCGGAGCACCGGCCCATCGTCATCCAGCATGTGGAGGCTTGCGTGCAGCACGGCACGCCTTATGAATTTGTGCTTCCCAAGATGACCGCCAAGGGCCGGCGCATCTGGGTACGTTCGCTCGGTGAAGCCGTGCGGGATGCTTCCGGAAAAATTGTCCGCATTCAGGGGGCGTTCCAGGATATCTCGGAGCAGAAGGCGGCTGAAGCCCATACACGCGCGCTGGAGACACAGCTCGCCACCACGCTGGAGAGCATCACAGACGGGTTTTGCCTGATCGACAAGGACTGGAAATTCACCTTCCTCAATGGACAGGCGGAGCGCATGCTCCAGCGTCGCCGGGCAGACCTCCTGGGCAAGCTCCTCTGGCAGGAGTTTCCCAAGACCCTGGGGGGCGCGATAGAGCGTGAATCCCGACTGGCCGTTGAACAGCAGCGCACGATCCGCTTTGAAACTTTTTACCAACCGCTGGGAACCTGGTTCGACATCCACGTCTATCCCACGGACGCGGGCATCGCCGTCTACTTTCAGGACATCACGCAAAGACGCCTGGAGCATGCGCAGTTGCGGCTGCTTGAAACGGCGGTATCCCGTCTGAACGACATGGTGGTCATCACGGAGGCCGAGGCTTTCGACGATGCGGGGCCGCGCATTGTTTTTGTCAACGACGCCTTTGAGCGCCACACCGGCTACAGCCGGCGCGAAGTGATCGGAAATACCTCCAGGCTTCTATGGGGACCCAAGACCCAGCATGCCGAGCTGGACCGGATTCGCACCGCCATGGAAAAGTGGGCGCATGTGCGTTCCGAAGTTGTCGTCTACACCAAGGCCGGCAGGGAGCTCTGGCTGGAAATCGATATCACGCCCATCACCGACGAGACGGGAAGGTACACCCATTGGGTGGCCGTGGAGCGCGACGTCACCGAGCGCAGGCGGCAACAGCAGGAAATTCTCAGTCTCAACCGCGACCTCGAGGACCGCGTGCTGCTGCGCACAGCCCAGCTGGCAACAGCGAACAAGGAACTGGAGTCCTTTGCCTATTCCGTCTCCCATGACCTGCGCTCGCCCCTCAATACCATCCACGGGTTCAGCCAACTGCTGGCGAAAATAGACGCAGAACACATCAGCGAAAAGGGCAAACACTACCTGAACCGGATCGGCGTCGGGGTCATGCAGATGGGCGAGTTGATCGAGGGCCTGCTGACCCTCGCCCACCTGTCGCGCGAGCAGCTGAAGTTGGAAGGGGTCGACCTGTCGGCCCTCGCGCGGCGGATCGAAAACGAGTGCCGCGAGCGGGAGCCCGGGCGCCAGGTCGAGATGACTGTTCAGGACGGTCTGATCGCGCAGGGCGATCCCCGCCTGCTGTCAGCCGTGCTGCAAAACCTGCTGGCCAACGCCTGGAAATTCAGCTCCAAGCAACTGCAGGCGCGCATCGAGGTGGGCAGCGAGCTGGGCGCCGAGGATGACACCATCTTTTTTGTGCGGGACAACGGTGCGGGGTTTGACATGGCGTTCACCCACAAGCTTTTCGGCACCTTCGAACGCCTTCATTCGCCCGGCGACTTTCCCGGCACCGGCATCGGGCTGGCCACGGTGAAGCGGGTCATTGAGCGTCATGGCGGCCGCGTCTGGGCCGAAGGCAAACCGAACGCAGGCGCC
Organism: Polaromonas sp. AER18D-145; assembly: GCF_002379095.1. Classification (GTDB taxonomy): domain Bacteria; phylum Pseudomonadota; class Gammaproteobacteria; order Burkholderiales; family Burkholderiaceae_C; genus Polaromonas. The sequence goes on along the minus strand of NZ_NBZV01000004.1, from coordinate 142,738 downwards.
ACTTTCTTTTTCACGCTGGGCCGACCGAACTGACTCCCGCCCGTCGCAGGGTCCGAGGCGGGCGTGGGCTGGCCCATCCCGGCGGGAATCTTCAGGCGATGGCGGGATCGGGCGCTGGTTGCGCGGCCTGCGCGGCGCCCGGTGGGGCGGCGGCCGCGTCGTGATCCAGCTCACCGCCCAGCGCTTCCAGCAGGTCGGGAATCAGGGCTGACAGCTCACCCGTCACGATGGCAGCATCGGCATCGAAACCATCGTCGTCCTTGCCCTTGTCCTGCATGCCCTCCAGCACCACGTCGAGCAGCTTGAGTTTTCTGATCTGGGCCATGTCGGTGAGCACGAAGGACACGCGGTCGTTCCAGGTCATGGCGAGCTGCGTTGGCACCTTGCCCGCGGCGATGTGTTCGGCGACTTCGTCGATTTCCAGCGTGTGGCGCGAATAACGGACCGTTGATTTCTGGTCGTCCGGCATCTTGAGTTCGCAGTCCCGGTCGATGGTGAAGCCGACGGGAGCCTCCCGGCTGGCAAGCCAGTGCGCCATGGCGATCGCGGCCGCCATCGTGGTCTGCACCGGTCTTGCCATGAGGCCTGCGCCGGACCCCGGTATCCCGCTGAGCGCCTCCAGCAGCTGGCTCACCACCTTGTCGGCGCCGGTGAGGCTGCCGGAGTCCACCACCAGGAATTTGTTGACCGGGTCCACCCACAGGGTGGTCGACGAGCGTTTGGTGAAGGCGCGCGGCAGCAGGTCAAGAATGGCTTCTTCCTTGAACTCCTTCTTGATCCTGGCGCCGACGCGCTCATGACCGGTTTCCTGCTTGTATTTTTCAATGCGCTGCTCGACGGCGTCCTTGACGGCCGAGGCGGGCAGCGGCCGGCGCTCGGTGCACAGGCGCAGGATGAGCTGCGGACCGACGCTTTCGGCCAGCACCGTGCTCTTGTTGCCGCGCGGGGGCACCCAGCCGCTGGACTCGGCCTGGGTGGTGCCGCAGGGCATGAACCGGGCTGCCTGAAGCGCTTCTTCCAGCGCCTCAAGAGGGGGCAGGGCGAAGTCGTCGGCAATGCGAAAAAAAGAAGCGGCTTTGAACATGAAATTCCGGAGGTGGGGTGTCAGGGAAGGGCGGCCAGCGAGCCGGTCAAGAAGTGCTGCGGTGAAAGCGCCAAGCTGCGGAAATTCTAAGTCACACCCAGACCGAATGAGGCACTTGCTTACCTTGAGGGCGGGAACCGGATGATCGCGGGCGGCAACTCATGTGATATCGATCACGTGGATGCCGTAGACGCCCTTGCGCCGGTCCGCAAAATAGCAGGCCAGCGTTTCTTTCACGGTTTCGAAGGCCAGCTCGTCCCACGGAATTTCAGCTTCTGTGAACAGCCTGGCTTCAATCGTTTCGTGTCCGGGATGGAACTGCTCGCTGAGCAGCCGCGCGCGGTAGTAGAGATGGACCTGGCCAACACGTTCCACATTCATCACGCTGAAAAGGTCTTCCATTTCAAACTGTGCGCCGGCTTCCTCGTCGGTTTCGCGCGCAGCGCCCTGCGACGTGGTTTCGTTGAGCTCCATGAAGCCCGCAGGAAGTGTCCACTTGCCCCAGCGCGGTTCGATGTTGCGTTTGCACAGCAGCACCCTGTCTCCCCAGTGCGGCACGGTGCCGACAACATTGAGCGGATTCTCGTAGTGGATGGTGCCGCAGGCGGGGCAGACGGCCCGCTCCCGGGTGTCACCGTCATCCGGTACGCGGTAAGTCACCGCGGCGCCGCAGTTTCTGCAATGTTTGATGGGGCTGCGGTACATGTCAGTCAGTTTAGTTTGAAATCAAAAAAGGGCTCCCGAGGGAGCCCTTTGTTCCACCTGCCTGAGGTCAGGCTTTGGTGGTTTTGGTGTGCTTCTCGATCAGGCTGCGGGCCGTGTCCAGCAGTTTCTTGCCGTCGAAGCCGCGCTTGTTCATGTCCTCGACCCACTCGACTTCCACGGTGCGTGACTTGCGGCGGAATTCCTGGGCTTCTGCCGGACTGACGGTGTAGATCGTGTTGCCACGGTCGCTGGCGGTCTTGCGGCCCGGGACGTCGTTGCCCTGCTGGACCTTGCCCAGCCAGGCGGAGGTGGCCATGCCGGAGTTGTTGTCGATGACTTTTTTCAGGTCCGGAGCCAGCGAGTTGTACTTGGCCTTGTTCATGGCCATCACGAAGGTGGTGGTGTACAGGCTGCCTCCGGCCGGATCGAACTCGGCATGGAATTTGGTGAGTTCGTTGACCTTGACCGAGGGCACGACTTCCCACGGAATCACGCAGCCATTGATGGTGCCTTTGCTCAGCGCATCGGTGATGGCTGGCAGGGGCATGCCGACCGGGATGGCGCCCAGCATGCCCATCAGCTTGGTGACCTGGCGGGTCGGCGCGCGCATTTTGAGGCCGCGCATGTCGGCGATGGACCGGACGGGTTTGTCGACGGTGTGAATCACCCCCGGGCCGTGCACGTGCAGTGCCAGGACCTGGGTGTCCTTGAACTCATCCGGGGCCATGGTCTGCACGTATTCCCAATAGGCCTTGGACGTGGCTTCGGCATTGGACATCATGAACGGAAGCTCGAAAGCTTCGATGCGGGGGAAGCGGCCGGCGGTGTTGCCTGGCAGGGTCCACACCACGTCCACGACGCCGTCCTTGGCCTGGTCGTAAAGCTGCACCGGCGTGCCGCCCAGTTGCATGGCGGGGTAGGCCTCGAACTTGATGCGGCCACCCGATTCCTTCTCGACCTTCGCCATCCAGGGCTTGTGCATGCCCAGCCAGACATTGGAGGCTGGGGACATGAAGGTGTGAAACTTCAGGGTGACCACCTGCTGGGCCAGGCCCGACAGGGCGGGTGCTCCCAGCGCGGCGGCTGCGCCGGTTTTGAGAAGAGTGCGTCGCTGAATCATGTGTTGTCTCCGGTAAGGGTGGTTGTAAATTAATGCAGGAAGAATCGTTTGTGAACCCGTGATTGCCCTGATGGGGCGGCTAGCTGATGTACTTTACAAGCCACAGCGAGATGCCGGGGAAGAACAGCAGCAGCGCGGTCCGCAGGGCATCGCTGATCAGGAAGGGCACGACGCCGCGATAACTCTCGCTGATGGGTACGTCCTTGGCCATGCTGTTGACGACGTAGACGTTCAGGCCCACCGGCGGCGCCAGCAGTCCAAAACCGACGGTCATCAGCACCATGATGCCGAACCAGATGGCAACGGATTCCTTGGGCATGCCGAAATCGAGCGCCATGACCATCGGAAAGAAGATCGGAATGGTCAGCAGCAGCATGGACAGCTCGTCCATGACCGCGCCCAGCACCACGTAAAACAGCAGGATGGCCGTGACCACCATCAGCGGCTGCAGGCCCCAGCTGCCGACCACTTCAGCCAGCTGGTTGGGCACCTGGGTCAGCGCGAGCGCCGAGTTCATGAGGTCGGCGCCGATGAAAATCAGGAAAATCATGGCCGAACTTTCCGCCGTTGCATAAAAGCAGCGGAGGAGTTTGGACCAGGTCAGTTCCCGCTTGAACAATGCCGCGACGAAGGTGGCCGCCGCGCCGACCGCTGCACCCTCGGTCGGTGTGAAATAGCCGCCATAAATGCCGCCGAACACCAGCAGGAAAATGATGATGATGGGCATGACGGCAAACGCAGCGCGCAGCGTGACCCCTTCGCTGTCGGTATCCACCTCCGGCGCTTGGCCCGGGACCAGGCGCACATAGATGGCGATGGCGGTGATGTAGCCCAGCATGGCGATCAGGCCCGGCACCATGGCCGCGGCGAACAGCTTGGCAATGTTCTGCTCCGTCAAGATGGCATAGATCACCAGCGGAACCGAGGGGGGGATCAGGATGCCCAGCGTCCCGCCGGCGGCCAGCGTTGCCGTGGACAGGCGCCCGGAGTAGCCGTGGCGTTTCATCTCGGGCAGAGCCACGCTGGTGATGGTGGCCGCGGTGGCCACCGAGGAGCCGCAGATCGCGCCAAAGGCCGCGCTCGCCAGCACCGAGGCCATGGCCAGCCCGCCCTTGAAGTGGCGCATGATGCTGGCAGCGAACTGGAACAGCGCCTTGCTGATGCCGCCCTGGGTCGCAAAATGCCCCATCAGGATAAACAGCGGAATCACCGACAGGTCGTAACTGGCAAAGCGCGCGAAAGCCTGGGTATTGATAAAGCTGGAGAAGGGCGCCCAGCCGGTTTGCATCACGTAGCCGATGCCGCCTGCGGCAAACATGGCGATCGAAATCGGCACTCGCAACGCCATCAGGCCCAGCATGATGCCAAAGATGAGCAGGGTCAGTGTGATGGCGTTCATGCGTGCGCTCCTACATCACCACCCAGGCCGAAGAGGCTCTGGTAGAGCCCGATCACCGAGGTCAGGACAAAAGCCGGCACCATGGCGCCATAAACGGTCCACTCGGGAAAACCCAGGATCTGCGTCTCGGAATGGGTGGCGTAGGAGTTCAGGCCGCCGAGTGTGGTGCGCCAGGCGAGCAGCGCGAACACCAAGGCCAGCAGCAAGGCCCCGAAACGGTCCAGCTTGGCATTGGTTTCGTGGCTGAGCCCGTTGGTGAAGAAGTCCACGATGATGTTGCCGCGCTGAATCTGGCAATAAGGCATGAACAGGGCAATGGCCGCCCCAGTGGCGACGCCGGTCAGCTCGAAATCACCGACCAGGGTGGCGCCGGTGGTGTTGCGGCCTACGAGGCTGATGCAGGTCATCACGGTGATGCCAGTCAGCAACAGGCCCGCCAGGATGGCGCAAAGCTTTGCAAGGTTCTGCAGGATTTTCAAACGGGGTCTCCAGGGATCGGGCGGGTGGGGACAGAAGGCGCACCGGAAGGCCCGGCGCCGCAATGGTGGAGATTATCCGGGGCACCGGATCGACGGGTCAGGCGGGATACCCGCAGGGCGTCGGGTATTTGCGCGATGATCGGAGCGCTTGCGCGAAAAGCGCGCAAGCGCCTGGAACGGTATCAGGCCACCTTGACGGTCAATGTGCCCAGTCCCTTGACTTCGCCGACCATGGTGTCGCCCGACACCACGGCCGCCACACCCTCGGGCGTTCCGGTGTAGATCAGGTCACCGGGCTGCAGCTCCCAGGCGGCGGACAGGTGTTCAATGGTCTCGGCTATGTTCCAGATGAGCTTGGACACATTGCTGCGCTGGCGGTCCTTGCCGTCCACCTGCACGTACAGCTCGGCATGGGCGACGTCGCCGGCCTGGGCGACCGGTGTGATCGGGCCGATCGGTGCGGAATGGTCATAGGCCTTGCCGATGCACCAGGGGCGCCCCTGCTTCTTCATTTCGCCCTGCAGGTCGCGGCGTGTCATGTCCAGGCCCACGGCATAACCGAAGATGTGTTTGTGGGCGTCGGCAGCCTTGATGTTCTTGCCGCCGGTGCCGATGGCCACCACGAGTTCGATTTCATGGTGCAGGTTCTTGGTCAGGCTGGGGTAGGGGATGGTGCCGGTCTGGCCGGCTTCCACCACCACCACCGCGTCGGCAGGCTTCATGAAGAAAAACGGCGGCTCGCGGCCGGTAAAACCCATCTCCTTGGCATGCTCTTCGTAGTTGCGGCCCACGCAATAGATGCGGTGCACCGGAAAGCGCTCGGTGGTGCCGACAACGGGGACGGATACCACCGGCGGCGGGGTAAAAACAAAGCTCATGACAACCTCTCTTCTCTGTGTATGCCCAGTGCCTGATGCACCGGGCGATCTGAAAAACTGAACAACACACAGCCCTGCGCCGAGCGCAGCCGGGCGGTGTGCCACGACGGGATCACAAAATGGTCGCGCGGACCGAATTCAAAGGCCTGCTCCTGGCCGGCCGGGCCGATCAGCACCGAGCCGTGGCCTTCGACTACGCTGAACACCGCGCCGTCTGTTTGCCGCCAGGGCAGGCCGGAAAAACCGGCCGGCAGGCGCTGCATGAAGGTGCCCATGGTCGGCATCGGCGAGCCGCCGGTCGCCGGGTTCACGTAGCGCAGCTTCACGCCGTCCCAGGCGTCGAGCGGTGCCTGCTGCTCCAGCGTATGCAGTGCCTCGCGCGTACGCGCATAAGGATAGCTGAAGATCGGCGAAGTCTGGCCGAATGGGGCGTCGTAACGGACCGGCAGCATGTTGGCGCCGTAACGCTGGTAGCTGGTACCTTCGGCCCGGGTGACCGTCTGCACGCGCTCGGTGTGGTTCTCGGCAAAGCCGGCGTCGAAAAAACGCAGCATGGGAATGTCCAGGCCGTCGAGCCAGACCACCGGCTCGCCGCCTTCCAGCGCGCCCTGGTTGCCATGGTCATGCCAGGTCCAGCTGGGCGTGATGATGAAGTCGCCGGGCGCCATGGTGGTGCGTTCGCCGTCCACCGCGGTGTAGGCACCGCGCCCTTCGACGACAAAACGCAGCGCACTCTGGGTATGGCGGTGGCTGGGCGCGATTTCGCCGGGCAGGATCAGCTGCAAGCCGGCATACAGCGACTGCGTGATGCATGACTGGCCCGGCAGCGCGGGGTTTTCCAGGATCAGTACGCGGCGCACGGCTTCTTCGGCGGTGATCAGTTCGCCGGACTGCATCAGGTAGGGGCGGATCTTGTCCCAGGCCCAGAAGGCCGGCACGCAGGGCGTGGCCGGCTGCTGGGGCACCAGCGCATGCAGCACCTCCCACAGGGGCGTCATGTTCTGTGCGCGGATTGCTTCATAAAAGGTCTGGCGTGTAGTGCCGGCGGAGGGCGTCATGTCCATGGTCGGGTTCCGTTTCGCGGTTTCAGCGGTCAAAATAAACACCGTCGTCCAGCAGTACCTGCTGCAGGCGGGCGACATCGGTGGCGGCAAAGGCCGCGCCCTCTTCGAGCCGTGCGGCGGCGGTGCCGGCCGCCTGGCCCATCACAAAACAGCCGCCGCTGGCGCGCGCTGCCGACTGGCCTTCGTGGGCCATGGAGGCACAGCGGCCGGCGACCAGCAGGTTGTCCACCTCGCGCGTGACCAGCATGCGCCAGGGCAGGTCGTTGTAGGCCCGGTTTTCATCGCGCGGAAAGCCCCAGCTGATGGCGCCGTCCACATGCATTTCCATGGGCCAGGCATTGATGCCGATCACGTCGGCAAAACGCGCCGAGGACAGGATGTCCTCGCCGGTGAGCATGTACGCCCCGCAGATGCGGCGCGTCTCGCGGATGCCGACCTGGGGCGCGATGTCGATGATGGCCGAGTCTGCAAACCCGGGCACCTCGTTTTTGAGAAAGCGGAAATATTCGGTGATCTGCCGCCGTCCCTCGAGTTCGCCCTCGCTGAGCTGGCGCGCATCGGTGGCGTCCATCGCGCAGCCGGCCGCGTTGCGGATCTGCGTGACATTGGCGCGCCACTCGGCGGGATTTTTCTGCGGACGCAGGATCGCACCCTTGCGCGGGAACTGGTAGCGCCCCGGCTGGCGGGCTTCGCTTTGCGCCATCAGGTCGTTGATGGCCTTGAACTCACCGACGGCCGCCAGCGCCGGCCCGGCATCGACATGGCCGACACGAAACATGGTGGAGGGAAACAGGGCGCTGCCGTGGCCGTCGCCGAGCTCGAAAGGCACGCCGGCAAAATGCGCCACGTCGGCGTCGCCGGAGCAGTCGATGAAGCGGCGCGCCCGGATTGCCTGGCGGCCGGATTTGGTTTCGACCACCAGGGCCGTGATGGCCTGGCCGTCCATCAGGACGGCGGCCGCCCACGCGTGAAACAGTAGCTGCACACCGCTGGCCACCAGCATCTGGTCAGCCGCGCACTTGTAGGCCGAGACATCGTAGGAGCGCACGCGGATGCGGCCGGCCATGCCGTCCTGCGGCTGGTTCAGGCCGCCCAGCGCGTCCAGCCGCGCCAGCAGGTCGTCCACCACGCCATGCACCAGTTGCTGCATCTCGCCGTTTTTGCGGCCATACAGCCCCGCGAAATTGGTGACACCGCCGGCCGTGCCCATGCCGCCCAGAAAGCCGTAACGCTCGACCAGCAGGGTGCGCGCGCCATGTTTCGCGGCACTGACGCTGGCCGCCAGGCCGGCTGGTCCGCCGCCGATCACGACCACATCGAACTCGCCATAAACCGGCAAGGTGCGGGCGGGTTCGGTCACAAAGGAGGGGGAGGGCATGGCCGCGTTATCCAGCGCCGACGCCGGCCGTGCCGCCGGGGTGGCCGCAGGACTGAAGATGTTTTTGGACTGTGGTCGGCATGGACAATGCGGCGTCAGCTATCAAAAAAAGAGCAATTTCAGGGGCCTTCACAGGTTCACGCATGGTCGGACAAATGCTATTGGAACAGTTTTGACGGCTCGATACCGTCGTACATCCACTTCAGTCCGGCAAATCCCGCGCTTTCCTGGCCGCCCTGAAACAGCTGGTTGCGCAGTTCGCGCTGCACGCCGGCGGCGTGGTAAATGTCGCCATAAAAACGCGCGGTCAACTGCACCCTGCCGGTGCGCAGGTAGCGGGCCTGCTGGTATTTCTGGAAAGCCAGTGGCACATCGTTGCGTGCAAAGCGCAGGGCTTCGCGCAACACCACGGCGTCTTCGATCGCCTGCCCCGCGCCCTGGGCCAGGTACTGCAGCATGGGGTGGGCCGCATCGCCGAGCAGCGTCACGCGCCGGTCGGTCCAGTTCTTGACCGGCTCGCGGTCGCACAGCACCCACATTTTCCAGGTCTCGATCTTGCCGAGCAGTTCCCGGACCTGCGGACAGGCGTCGCGGAAACGCTCCGTGAGCTCCGCCGTGTCACCGAAGGTGTTCCAGCCTTCGTCGTACTTGCTGCTGTGGAATACCGCGACCAGGTTGAACAGCTCACCGCGGCGCAGCGGGTAGTGCACCAAGTGGGTTTTCTCGCCGCCCCAGAGCAGCACGTCGTCGCTCCACAGGTGGGCGGGGACGTCCTCACGCTTGAGCACCGCGCGGTAGGCAATGTGGCCGGATACCCGGGGTTTGCCGTCGCCGACCACCGCTTCGCGCACCTTGCTCCACAGGCCGTCAGCCCCGATCAGCGCCGCGCCCGGCAGGGTTTCTCCGCCGGCGAGGTGGACGCGCACGCTGTCCGCGCTCTGCTCGAAGGACTCGAGTTTGGCGTCGGTGCGCAGCGTGATGTTGGGCAGTTCCCGGCAGGCATCGAGAAACACCTGGTGCAGGTCGGCGCGGTAAATCACGCCATAGGGAAAACCGTAGGTGGCGCGGGACACGTCGCCCAGCGGCACACGCACCACTTTCTCTCCGGTGCGCACATCGTTCATGCCCAGGCCGGGCGGGAAAAACGAGACCTTGCTGACCACATCGGTCAGGCCGAGCCAGGCAAACATCTTGAAAATATTCGGACCGAGCTGGATGCCGGCACCGATTTCGCCGAAGCTGGCGGCCTGTTCCAGAACCGTCACGGCGTGGCCGTCGCGCGCCAGGACCAGGGCCGTCGCCAGGCCGCCTATGCCGCCGCCGGCGATGAGGATGGGGTGGGGAGATGTCACGGTGAATCCAGTGTCTGTAGGGAAGGGTTGGATAGATGATAAGTATACTTATCATTAATCCGTACAGTGATTACCCTGAGCCTGGGGAGCGCTGAACAGGCCCACTGCGGCGCGCGATCAGCCGGGTGCTAGCGGTCTGCTGCGTTGAATGTCTTGCCCATAGCCAGCTATGGGCTGCAACATCCGCCTTGCATCCCATCCCGATCCGGCTGCCGCACATCCGCAAGGACCTGTTCAGCGCTCCCTTAAACTCCGGTCATGTCAAAAAGCTTTAACTTCGGCGAAGCCCCGGGGCACCAGATCCGCCGCGCCCACCAGCTGTCGATCGCCCTGTTCATGGACGAAACGGCCGGCTTTGACGTGACGCCGGTGCAGTTCGCAATCCTCAATGCCTTAATGGACGACCCCGGCGAAGACCAGGTCACACTGGCGGGGCGGGTGGCTTTTGATGCCGCCACCTCGGGTTCGGTGATAGGCCGGCTCGAGGCCAAGGGCTGGGTGCGGCGCGAAGCCGATCCGTCGGACAAGCGGCGCAAGCTGCTCTGGGTCACGCCGGAAGGCGAAAAAGTCGCGCTGCAGATGAAGCGGGCCGTCAGCCGGGTTCAGTCGCGCCTGCTGGGGCCCCTGAGCGCTGCCGAGCGCAAGCAGTTCGGCGCGCTGCTCGGCAAGCTGATCGCCGGCCACGAGGACATGGCCTGAGCCTGGCCTGTCCCGGGGCCTGGGCCTTCAGGCCGATTTGGCCAGCAGCGTGAAGTGCTCGACCACCGGCGGGCCGGCAAAAAACGGCCCGACGATGGCGCGCCACTGGGCAAAAGCCGGGGATTCGCGGAAACCGACGGTGTGGTCTTCCAGTGTGTCCCAGAAAATCTGCAACACATAACGCTCGGGGCTTTCAATGCCCTTGTTGATCTTAAAGCCCTGGAAGCCTTTGGCACCGGCGATGACGGTGCGCAGGCCGCGTTGGATGGCTTCGTCAAAAGAGGCTTGCTGGCCGGGCTGGATGCGGATGTCGGCGAGTTCGAGAATCATGGAGGGTCCTGTGTGGGTTTCAGTACTGGCTGGCAGGCAACTCTACCGTCAAACCGTCGAGTGCGGGGTTCAGGCGGATCTGGCAACTGAGCCGGCTGGCGGGCGTTGCCGCTACCGCTGTGAAAGCCAGCATGGCGCGCTCCTCGCCGTCGGCCGGCGGCAACTGGCTGGCAAACGGTTCGCGCACCAGCACATGGCAGGTCGCGCAGGTCAGGGTGCCGCCGCAGTCGGCCGCGATGCCGGTGATGCCGCCGGCCACGGCTGCTTCCATCAGGCTTTGGCCGATTTTGGCCCGGACCGTTGTGGATCGTGCGTCAGTAGCTATGAAATTGATAGTTATCATGGGTGATTTGAACATCAGATGCGGCTGAAATATTCGCGCCGCTGCCAGTCGTCCTTGTCCTGGGCCTGTTCGTGGCGCGCGATTTCCGACTGCTTGATGCGCGTGAAGTAGTGGATGAAGCTCTCGCCAAAGGCCTGCACCAGTAGCGGGTCGGCCTGCAGCGCGTCCAGTGCCTCGCCCAGGCTGGTCGGGATGCGGGTACCGGCGTCGCCATAGGGTGCGTTGGTGGCCACCGGCGCCCGGAGTTCGCGCCGGATGCCGTCCAGCCCGGCGTGAATCTGCGACGCCAGGTAGAGGTAGGGGTTGGCGGCCGGCTCGCCGATGCGGTTTTCGATGCGTGTGGCCTTGTCCTGGCACTGGCCCACCACGCGCAGCATGGCGCCGCGGTTGTCGCGGCCCCACAGCACCGACTGCGGTGCCAGTGCGTTGGGCCTGAAGCGGCCAAAACCGTTGATGGTCGGTGTGCAGAACACCGTCATGCCGCGGGCGTGCTCCAGCAGGCCGGCCAGGTAGTGCTCCCCGAGTTGTGAGAGCGTGTACTGCGCGTCGGTCGGCTGGGTGCCTGCTGCGGGTGCCTCGCGCTGGAACAGGTTGGCACCGGTTTGCAGGTCCACCAGCGACTGGTGCAAATGCCAGCCGCTGGACATGATGTTCGGAAACGGCGGGCGGCACATGAAGGTGGCGTGGTAACCGGCGCGGCGTAGCGCCTGCTTCACGGCGCTGCGAAACAGCACCATGTTGTCTGCCGCGGTCAAGGCGTCGGTGGCCTCGAACACCGCTTCGACCTGGCTGGGGCCCAGCTCGATTTCCAGCGAATGCAGGGGCAGGCCCAGCGCCTGCGCCGTGTGCTGCACGATGCGCAGCGGCTCATCGGCCATGTCAACGCAGTTCTCGGCCAGCAGGTTGTAGCCGGGGTGGATCATGGCGACCCGGGGCGGCAGGCCCGGCCAGGCCGCCTGTTCGGGGTCCAGCTGATCCCTGGCCCCGTCGTCGGTGATGCGGTAGATGTGAAACTCGATTTCCAGCCCGCATTTCATGCCGTAACCGGCTTCTGCCAGCTGCGCCAGGGCACGCTGCAAAATGCGCCGCGTGTCCAGCTCGACGGCCGTGCCGTCCTGCATCCAGGGCTGGGCCTGGACCCAGCCGGTGGCCGGCGCCCAGGGCAGTTGCTGGAAGCTTGCGGGGTCGGCCAGCAGCAGCAGGTTGCTTGCGAACTCGAAGCCCGGCAGTCCGGCCGTGCCGCCGGCCTCGAAGACCTTGAAGGCGGTGCGGTCCGACGTGTCCTTGAGCAGCAGGGTGCTGACCATGCCCACGCCGTCCTGCATGGCTTGGGCGCCGGCGCCGGCGACCAGGGTCTTGCCGCGCAGCATGCCGTGCAGGTCGCACCAGGCAAAACGCACCAGCTCGACACCGCTGGCGTCAATCAGCTGCGCGGTGTGGGCCAGCGCGCGTTGCCGCGCGGCATCGTGGATGCCGCATTGCTCGGCAAAACTGCTCATTGGGCGGCGTCGACAGGCTCAGCCCGAACGGAAGATGTCCAGGGTGCATTGGCCTGCTTGGCCCGGGCCTGTTCCTGCCACCAAGTCGGCCATTCGCCGGCCGGCGCAATGCCGTCCACCGTGTCGGGCCCGCGCATCTGTGCGGCCTGCGCGGCGTCGGCGATGCCCGGTGCGACGCCGCCTTCCTGCACGGTGGCAATCGCCTTGAGCAGGGCACGGCGGTTCGCCATGATCACCTTGTCCGAGGTGCCCAGGTGCTCGCGCGTGCGGTCCTGAATGGCGCCCATGCTTTCCACCGCCCACTGGTCATGCACATTGATGTCTTCCTCGCCCATGCCCAGGTAGGTCTGGGTGCGCTGCTCCTCGGCGTTGAAGCCCCAGTTGTTGTGGCGCCCCGCATTCGGGATGTAGTCTGGCAGCGCGATGAACTGCTGGCGCTGCGCGCGCATGCTCTCCTTGTCCAGCGGGCCGGCAAAACTCGTGAAGAAGGAGTACCAGTAGGTGTGGGTGTCATCCACCGGCACATGCATCTGCGTGATGGTCATGGTTTCCGACAGCGGAATCACGAAGGTGGCCGGGAAAACCGCATTGGTCACGCGCACATGCGTGAGCTTGTCGTTCATGGGCCGCAGGGCTGTCAGCTGCATGCCCCAGGGTTTGTTCTCCACACTGATCTCGGGCTGGGCAAACTCGCGCATGATGCGCGTCATCGGCCATTGCTCGCCGTCGATGGCACCGGCGCTGGCGCTGCGGAACTGCTTGCCCGCCGCGTTCTGGCCAATGTCCTCCAGCGCCTCGTCCTGCAGGAAGCGGTGCAGGAAGGAGGGATGCGCCGGGTCGATGCCGACTTCGAAAGCCTGCAGCCAGTTGGCATTCCACAGGCCCTTGAAGGCAAAGCTGTGGGTGGACGGGGCGGTGAAGCAGTCGAAGGCCGGCAGCGGTGGCGGGGTGGAGCCTTCCGGTCCCATCCAGGCAAACAGCACACCGCTTTGTTCGCGCACCGGGTAGCTGCGCTGCTTCACGCGCTCACACAGCTTGCTGCCGGCCGGTTCGGCCGGGGCCTCCAGGCACTGGCCCCGCACGTCGAACTTCCAGCCGTGGAAAGGGCAGCGCAGACCGTCGCCCTCGGCCCGGCCGAAGGACAGGTCGGCGCCGCGGTGCGGGCAATCGCGGTCCAGCAGGCCGTAGTCACCTTTGTCGTCGCGGAACAGCACCAGGTCCTGCCCCATCAGGCGCACCGCCTTGACCGGGCGTTTTTCCATGCGCGGGTCCAGCGCCGGGTTGAACTCGTCGACCAGCGCCGCCGGTTGCCAGTAGCTGCGCAGCAGCGCGCCGCAAGGCGTGCCGGGGCCGACGCGGGTGATCAAATCGTTCTGTTCTGTGTTCATGGACAGCCTTTGCTTGAAACGGTATACCGAAATTTAAATTCAGTGTACATTCCGGTTCATGAACTTGCAAGAGACCGTGTTGATCCAGTTGCGCGACCTGATTTTGCGCGGCGAATTCGGGCCCGGCCAGCGCCTGGCCGAGCAGCAGCTCGCCGAGCGCCTGGGCGCCTCGCGCACGCCCGTTCGCGCCGCGCTGGTGACGCTGGAGCAGGAGGGGCTGGTCGAAGCCAACGAGACGGGCAAGTTCCTGGTGCGCCAGTTCACGCCGCGCGAGGTGGCCGACGCGATTGCCGTGCGCGGGCACCTCGAAGGCATGGCGGCCCGCCTGGTGGCCGAACACGGCGTGTCGCGCCAGCTGCAGCTGGACTTGCAGGCCTGCCTGGACGACGGGGACAGCGCGCTGGCGGCCAATCCGCTGACGTACGAGAGTTATGCCGATTACGCGGCCATGAACGACCGCTTCCATGCGCTGATTCTGCAGGCCTGCGGCAACCGGGCGCTGCAGCGCGCGGTGGCGCTCAACGACAAGCTGCCGTTTGCGCCGGCCTCGGCCATGCTGCCCATGCAGGGCACGGTCACGCTGGACCGCGACTGGATGCTGTACGCGCATCGCCAGCACCACATGCTGTTCGCCGCGCTCAAGGCGGGCGAGGGCGCACGTGCGCAGGCGCTGGCGATCGAACACACGGAAGTGGCGCAGATGAATTTGCGCATGGCGCTGGAGCGCCGGGCCGAGACCGAGCAGGTGTTGCCGGCCATCCGCCTGGTGGTGGGGCGTTGACGGCGCCAGCGGCTCCGGTCAGTTTCACCGCGGCCGGTGTGCGACGCGGCTTCTTCGCCGCCCAGGTGCTGGCGCCGGGCGTGACGCTGTACGCCATGGTCTTCGGTGTGCTGGCCAGCGAGCGCGGCATGTCCTGGCTGCAGGCCATGCTGATGAGCGCGGCCGTCTATTCAGGCAGCGCGCAACTGGCGGCGCTGCAGGGCTGGACGGCGACGGCTGCGGTCACGCCGGTCATCGTCACCATCCTCGTCATGAACGCGCGCTATGTGCTCTACGGTGCGGCCATCCAGCCCTGGCTGGCCGGGCTGCCGCGCCACCAGAGCTGGGGCTCGCTGTTTTTCCTTGGCGACGGCAACTGGGCCATGGCCATGCGCGAGTACGAAACCGGCTACCGCGACGCGGGTTATGTGTTTGGCTCCGGTGTGGCGATGTTTGTGCCCTGGCTGGGTGGCACGCTGGTCGGCCACCTGCTGGCCGGCAATGTGCCGAATCCGGCGGCCTTCGGACTGGACTTCATGCTGGTGGCTTTTGCCGCGGCCATCGGCATGGTGCTGTGGCGCGGCAGCTCCGACCTGTGGCCGGTGGCTGCGGCAGGGCTGGTGGCGCTGGTGCTACACCGGCTGCTGCCGGGCGCGTGGTACATCGTCGGCGCAGGTGTCGCGGGCGGCCTGATGGGAGCGTGGCGCCATGGCCGTTGAATCGACCTTTCTGCTGGCGCTGGTGGGCATGGCGCTCGCGTCCTTCGCCTGCCGCATCAGCGGCTTCCTGCTCATGGGTTACGTGAGCATCACGCCGCGTGTGGAGGCTGCGCTCAAGGCGATTCCGCTGTCGGTGATGGTGGGCATCGTGACGCCGGCCGCGACATCGGGCAAGCTGCCCGAACTGCTGGCGCTGCTGGCGGTGGGGCTGGTGATGAAGCTGGTGCGCAACGACCTGGCGGCGGCCGTGGCCGGCGCGGCGACGGTGGCAATCGCGCGCTGGGCCATGGGTTGAACCGGATTATTCCTTCGCGACCTGCAGCACCAGCTTGCCGAAGTTCTCACCGTTGAAGAGCTTGAGCAGGGTCTCGGGGAAGTTCTCCAGCCCGTCCACCACGTCCTCCTTGCTCTTCATCTTGCCTTCCTGGAGGTAGGCCGCCATCTCGGCAATCGCCAGCGGGTAGCGGTCGGCGTAGTCGAACACCACGATGCCTTCCATGCGCGCGCGGTTGACCAGCAGCGACAGGTAGTTGGCCGGTCCCTTGACCGGTGTCGTGTTGTTGTACTGGCTGATGGCGCCGCAGATGATGATGCGGGCGCCGCGCGTGATGCGCGTCAGCACCGCGTCCAGAATGTCGCCGCCGACGTTGTCGAAATAGATGTCCACGCCTTTGGGGCAGTGTTCCTTGAGCCCGGCCTTGACGTCGCCGGCCTTGTAGTCGATGCAGGCGTCAAAGCCGAGCTCCTTGACGACCCAGTCGCACTTGGCCTTGCCGCCGGCAATGCCGACCACGCGGCAGCCCTTGAGCTTGGCAATCTGGCCGACGGTCTGGCCGACGGCACCGGCCGCGCCGGACACCACCACGGTGTCGCCGGCCTTGGGCTGGCCCACGTCCATCAGGCCGAAGTAGCCGGTCATGCCGGGCATGCCCA
Source organism: Polaromonas sp. AER18D-145 (assembly GCF_002379095.1). Classification (GTDB taxonomy): domain Bacteria; phylum Pseudomonadota; class Gammaproteobacteria; order Burkholderiales; family Burkholderiaceae_C; genus Polaromonas. The sequence goes on along the minus strand of NZ_NBZV01000004.1, from coordinate 126,608 downwards.
GCACGTTGAGCCAGGAGGTCAGGCCCATGCGCGGATCGATCTTGAACATGCCGCTGCGCTTGATCTGCGCTTCGGGAATCAGGCAGTACTCCTGCACGTCCAGCCCGGCGTTGACATAGTCGCCCACGGCAAAGGCCGGGTTGTTCGAGGCGATCACCTTGCCGACGCCGCCGGCGCGCATGACCGCGCCGATTTCCACCGGCGGGATGTAGCTTTTGCCCTCGTTCATCCAGCCGCGCATGGCCGGGTCCAGGGAGAGGTACAGGGTTTTCACCAGCACGCCGCCGGGGCTGGGCTCGGCGACGGGCTCGGTGGTGAAACTCCAGTTGTCGCGGGTCGGCAGGCCGACCGGGCGGCTGGCCAGGCGGACCTGGTGGTTGGTCAGGGTGGTGAGGGTGCTCATGGGTGTCTCCGGGGAAGTGGCGGGCAGGCAAAAGGCAATGGTAGTGGCGGCCTGACCGCGCGTCAGTCGCGCAGGCGATTGCGAACCCTGCGCCCAACCAGCCCAGTTGGAGTAACACCAAGTGCGCGACCGTGGGGGCCATGGTTTATGCTTTCAGCCATGAAACTCCACAATTACTTCCGCTCTTCCGCGTCCTTTCGCGTGCGTATTGCGCTTGAACTCAAGGATTTGCGCTACGAGTACATTCCTGTCCACATCGCCAGGGGCGACCACAAAAAAGAGGCTTACGCCGCGCTATCGGCCGACACCCTGGTGCCGCTGCTCGAAGTCGATGGCGAAAAACTCTCGCAGTCCATGGCCATCATTGAATACCTCGATGAAAAACACCCGACCCCCGCGCTGCTGCCGGCCGATGCGCTGGGCCGCGCCAGGGTGCGCGCGCTGGCGCAGTCGATTGCCTGCGAGATCCACCCGATCAACAACCTGCGTGTGCTCAAGTACCTGGTGCGTGAGCTCAAGGTCGATGAAGAGGCCAAGAACGCCTGGTACCGCCACTGGTGCCGCGAAGGGCTGGAAGCCTTCGAACGCCAGCTGGCCCAGTTGCCGCCGTCCACCTACTGTTATGGCGAGACGCCCACCCTGGCCGACTGCTGCCTGGTGCCGCAGATCTTCAACGCGAAACGGTTCAACGTGAACCTGGAGGGCCTGGGCCGCACGATGGCCGCGTTTGACGCCTGCATGGCGCTGCCGGCCTTCCAGAAGGCCCAGCCGTCGGCCTGTCCGGACAACGAGCCCTGAAGCATGTTGCCCCCACGTTCCCCACTGCGTGTGGTTCACTGCCCCCCAAGGGGACTAATTTTCCTAGGGGCGGCCCGTCGGAAAATTGGCCTTCTGGCAGCGCGGCCGTGAACCCGGACTGGCTGATCCCCGACTGGCCCGCCCCGCCGGGCGTGCATGCACTGTTCACCACCCGCGCCGGCGGAAGCTCGGCCGTGCCGCATGACAGCATGAACCTCGGCGACCACGTCGGCGATGTACCCGAGCGGGTGGCCGCCAACCGGGCACGGCTCGGCGAGGCCATGGCGGCCAGGCCGGTATTCCTGCAGCAGGTGCACGGCACCGGCGTGCTGACCCTCGATGCCGGCACGGCGCAGGGCCAGCCGGCCGACGCCGCCGTCACCACGCAGCCTGGCGTGGCATGCACCATCATGGTGGCCGACTGCCTGCCGGTGTTGCTGAGCACGCGGGACGGGACGGTGGTGGCCGCCGCCCATGCCGGCTGGCGCGGGCTGGCGGGCACGCAGGGGCGCGGCATCCTGGAGTCGGTTTGTGAGTCTTTCAGTGCCCTGGCCCTTGTGGATAAAGCGCAGGCAGCTACAAATACGATAGCGTGGCTGGGCCCCTGCATTGGCCCGACCGCGTTCGAGGTGGGTGCGGAGGTGAGGGCGGCGTTTGTCGAAGGTGATCCGCTGGCCGCCGCCTGCTTCACGGCCCTGGCATCGGGCAAATACCTCGCCGATCTGGCCGGCCTGGCCCGCCTGCGTCTGCAGGCCCTGGGCGTCACGCAGGTTGACGGCAATGACGGCACACCACCCTGGTGCACGGTGGGCAATGCCTCAAGGTTCTTTTCGCACCGGCGCGACGCCAGCATCCAGGGCAATGGCTTCGGCACCACTGGCCGCATGGCTGCCTGCATCTGGCGTGACTGAATCCGTTGCGGACGAATCGGTCGCCATCGCGCCGGCTTCGGCCGCTTCGCGCGCCTTGATGGCCTTGCGCCTGGCCGGCGCGCGCATCAGGTAAACCACCAATGCCACAGGCCCCACACCGTAGAGTACAAAGGTGACGAGGGCGCCCAGCAGCGTGCCGGTGGAATGGGTGGCTTCGGCGACGCTCATCATGAGCACCACGTACATCCAGGCGATGACGATTAAATACATAAAACTTTGTGACGCGTCATGAGCAGGAAAAGGTTTTCCACGATACTAGAGACGACCCGCCGTGGGCCCAACAGCTCGGTAAAGAGCGCACAACAAGAGCCGGTCGGCAGATCGGTGAGACAAGCATGAATTCTGACGCAAACCTCGCGCAAGCAGCCCGGCAAATGCAAGAGACCTTTGCCCAGGGACTGCAGCAGGTCATGGGCGCCATGGCCGGCGCCGGCCTGGGGACTGCGCCCGGCTTTGTTCCCCTGGGCATGACGGACATGCCGGCGGCGCCGCCGCCCTTGCAGTTTGATCCGGCCAAACTGCAGGAACTGCAGCAGACCTACCTCAACGACATCAGCGCCCTGTGGAACAGCGGCCTGCAATCGGACGCCGATGCCGGCACGCTGGCCGACCGGCGCTTCGCAGCTGAAGCCTGGCGCAGCAACCCCGTGGCCCGGTTTTCTGCGTCTGCCTACCTGCTCAATGCCCGCACCCTGATGGGACTGGCCGAAGCGGTGGAGGGCGACGAAAAAACCAGGGCCCGTGTGCGTTTTGCGGTCGAGCAGGCGATGGCGGCATCGGCCCCCAGCAATTTTCTGGCACTCAATGCCGACGCGCAGAAGAAGGCCATCGAAACGCAAGGTGCCAGCATTGCCCAGGGGCTGCAGAACCTGCTGAGCGACATGCAGCAGGGCCATGTGTCCATGACCGACGAAAGCGTGTTCGAGGTCGGCAAAAACGTCGCCACCACCGAGGGTGCGGTAGTCTTTGAAAACGAATTTTTCCAGCTGCTCGAATACAAGCCGCTGACCGCCACGGTGCACGAGCGGCCCTTCCTGCTGGTGCCGCCCTGCATCAACAAGTTCTACATCCTCGACCTGCAGCCCGAGAACTCGCTGATCCGTTATGCCATGGCCCAGGGCCACCGCACGTTTGTCGTCAGCTGGCGCAACCCCGACGAGTCCATGGCCGAAAAAACCTGGGACGACTACATCGAGAACGCGGCCATCCAGGCGATCGAGGTGGTGCAGGACATCACCGGCGCCAAAACCATCAATGCGCTGGGCTTTTGTGTCGGCGGCACGATTCTGGGAACGGCGTTGGCGGTGCTCGCTGCGCGTGGCCAGAAGCCGGTGGCCAGCGCCACCTTCCTGACCTCGCTGCTGGACTTCAGCGACACCGGCATCCTCGACATCTTCATCGACGAGCAGTCGGTCAAGTACCGCGAGATGCAGATGGGCAAGGGCGGGCTGCTCAAGGGTCAGGACCTGGCCTCGACCTTCAGCTTCCTGCGCCCGAACGACCTGGTGTGGAACTACGTGGTCGGCAACTACCTCAAGGGCGAAACGCCGCCGCCGTTTGACCTGCTCTACTGGAACAGCGACTCGACCAACCTGCCGGGGCCGTTTTACGCCTGGTACCTGCGCAATACCTATCACGAGAACAAACTCGTCCAGCCCGGCGCGCTGACGGTGTGTGGCGAAAAAATCAACCTGCGCGCACTTGACCTGCCGGTCTACATCTACGGCTCGCGCGAAGATCACATCGTGCCCATCGGCGGGGCCTACGCCTCGACGCAGGTGTTGCCGGGCAAGAAACGTTTTGTCATGGGGGCCTCGGGCCACATTGCCGGCGTGATCAACCCGCCCGCCAAGAAAAAACGCAGCTACTGGACCAACAACAAACTGCCGCAAGGCAAATTTCCGGTGCGCCAGGCCGACTGGCTCCAGGGTGCGACGGAACATCCCGGCAGCTGGTGGACCGACTGGTCGGACTGGCTCAAGGGCCACGCCGGCAAGCAGATCGCCGCACCCAAAAGTTATGGCAGCCGCAAGTACAAGGCCATCGAACCGGCGCCGGGCCGTTATGTCAAGGTCAAGGCCTGACGCGCCACACGTGTTGAAACCCATTCACTGGAGAAAGTACATCATGGAAGACATCGTCATCGTTTCAGCAGCCCGCACCGCCGTCGGCAAGTTCGGCGGCAGCCTGGCCAAAATCCCCGCGACCGAACTCGGTGCGGCCGTCATCAAGGCGGTCGCCGAGCGCGCCGGCCTGTCGGCAGACCTTGTCGGCGAAGTCATCCTGGGCCAGGTGCTGGCGGCCGGCGTGGGCCAGAACCCGGCGCGCCAGAGCGTGGTGAAAGCGGGCTTTCCGCACGCCATCCCCGGCCTGACCATCAACGCCGTCTGCGGCTCGGGCCTGAAGGCTGTGATGCTGGCCGCGCAGTCGGTCGCGACCGGCGACAGCGAGATCGTGATTGCCGGCGGCCAGGAGAACATGAGCGCCGCCCCGCACGTGCTCAATGGCTCGCGCGAAGGCCAGCGCATGGGCGACTGGAAAATGATCGACTCCATGATCGTCGACGGCCTGTGGGATGTCTACAACCAGTACCACATGGGCATCACCGCCGAGAACGTCGCCAAAAAATACAGCATTAGCCGCGAGATGCAGGACGAACTCGCGCTGGCCAGCCAGACCAAGGCCATGGCCGCGCAGGACGCCGGCAAGTTCAAGGATGAAATCGTGCCGTTTTCCATCCCGCAGAAAAAAGGCGACGCCGTCGTGTTTGCGGCCGATGAGTTCATCAACCGCAAGAGCAGCGCCGAAGGCCTGGCCGGCCTGCGCCCCGCGTTCGACAAGGCCGGCGGCGTGACGGCCGGCAATGCCTCGGGCATCAACGACGGCGCGGCCGCTGTCATGGTGATGACGGCCAAAAAGGCCGCGGCGCTGGGCCTCAAGCCGCTGGCCCGCATTGCCAGCTACGCGACCAGCGGGCTCGACCCGGCTTTCATGGGCATGGGCCCGGTACCGGCCTCGACCAAGGCCTTGCAGCGTGCCGGCTGGAAGGCGCAGGACCTGGACCTGCTGGAGATCAACGAAGCCTTCGCGGCGCAGGCCTGCGCCGTCAACAAGGAAATGGGCTGGGACACCAGCAAGGTCAATGTCAACGGCGGCGCCATTGCCATTGGTCACCCGATTGGTGCATCCGGTTGCCGCATCCTGGTGACGCTGATCCACGAGATGGTCCGGCGTGATGCCAAAAAAGGCATTGCCAGCCTGTGTATCGGTGGCGGCATGGGGGTTGCCCTCACACTGGAACGGTAAATATGAGGTAAAAGGGCTTGTGGCCCTTGCAGTGTGCGCGCGACCAGCTATTTATTTGATAGCAAGTCCCGCCCACCGGCAAGGCCACCAAAGCTTCTTTTCAACGACGTTCAGAACCAATAAATCAAGGAGCAAGACATGGCAAAACGAATTGCATACGTGACAGGCGGCATGGGTGGCATCGGAACCGCCATTTGCCAACGCCTGCACAAGGACGGCTTCACCGTGGTGGCCGGTTGCGGCCCGACGCGTGACTTCACCAAGTGGATAGACGAGCAGAAGGCGCTGGGCTATACCTTCTACACCTCGGTCGGCAACGTCGGCGACTGGGAATCCACCGTCGCGGCTTTCGACAAGGTCAAGGCAGACCATGGACCGGTCAGCGTGCTGGTCAACAACGCTGGCATCACGCGAGACGGCCAGTTCCGCAAGATGAGCAAGGCCGACTGGGACGCGGTGATTTCCACCAACCTCGACAGCATGTTCAACGTCACCAAGCAGGTGATCGAAGGCATGATCGAGTCGGGCTTTGGCCGCATCATCAACATCTCGTCGGTCAACGGCCAGAAGGGCCAGTTCGGCCAGGTCAACTACTCAACGGCCAAGGCCGGCCTGCACGGCTTCACCATGGCGCTGGCGCAAGAGGTGGCCAGCAAGGGTGTGACCGTCAACACCGTGAGCCCGGGCTACATCGGCACCGACATGGTCAAGGCCATCCGCCCCGAGGTGCTGGAGAAAATCGTCGCCGGCGTGCCCGCCAAACGGCTGGGCACCCCGGAAGAAATCGCCTCCATCATTTCGTGGATCGCCTCGGACGAAGGCGGTTACGCCACCGGTGCCGACTTCTCGCTCAATGGTGGTTTGCACATGGGCTGAGGCTTCCGGCCCGTAACCCTCCAAAGGAAAACCCGCTTCGGCGGGTTTTTTGTTTTCTGTTTTTATAATGAAAACGGGCTGGAAGCCTTTAATCCCCATTCGTTCTGCGGCAGGCGCCTGTCCTTGGCAAGTGCTCACGCAGGGCCCCCTCCACTGTCTCTGTCTGAAGGAGCCCCTCTCGCATGCCGCACAGCGTCTCCCTCATCAGCACCATTGCCGCCGGTCTCGGTCTGGCCCTGATCTTCGGTTTTATCGCCGCGCGCATGAAGCTGCCCTCGCTGGTGGACGAGGCCGAGGCGAAATTGCTGGAGAGCGAAAATGCCGGCAAGATTTTTCTTGGCGAGGAAGAACTGGCGCAATCGATGATGCGGTATGTGCTGGAGCGATCGACCTTCGCGCAACGTCACACGTGACCCCGCCCTGGATCATCTACTCCGACGGCAGTGCCGTGCCCAACCCCGGCCGCATGGGCCTGGGTGCGGTCGTTGTAGCGCCTGACGGTGCCCGGCACGTGCTCTCGATGGCAACGGATGCGCGGGGCTGCAACAACGAGGCGGAAGCGAGGGCGCTGATGGCGGCACTGCGCGACGTGCAGGCGCGCGGGGCGACGGCGCTGCAGATTTACAGCGACAGCAGCTTGCTGGTGGCGCAACTGGGCGTTGTGGACGTGCCGCCTGTGCTGCGGCTGGCCGCGTTGTATGAGGAGGTGGGGGCCTTGCTGGCGACCTTCACCCACACCTCGCTGCACTGGATACCGCGGCACCGCAACGGCGAGGCGGATGCGCTGGCCCGCGCTGCCCTGGGTCTCCTGCCAAAGACGCCTGTGAAGTCACCGAAGAAGGGGCGACGATAGGTCCCGGCATCCAGGCCGGGCGGCCCCATGCCCTGGTGTCAGAGCACCTCGCTGGCGAAATCAGCCAGGCGTGAACGTTCGCCGCGTGCCAGCGTGATGTGCCCGCCGTGCGGCCAGCCCTTGAAGCGGTCCACGGCGTAGGTCATGCCGGACGAACCTTCGGTCAGGTAGGGCGTGTCGATCTGTGCGAGGTTGCCCATGCAGATGATCTTGGTGCCCGGGCCGGCGCGGGTGATCAGCGTTTTCATCTGCTTGGGCGTCAGGTTTTGCGCCTCGTCGATGATCACGTACTTGTTCAGGAAGGTGCGGCCGCGCATGAAGTTCATGCTTTTGACCTTGATGCGTGAGCGGATCAGTTCGTTGGTGGCCGCGCGGCCCCATTCGCCCGAGCCGCTGTCGTTTTTGCCCAGCACCTCGAGGTTGTCGTCGAGTGCGCCCATCCACGGGCCCATTTTTTCTTCTTCGGTTCCCGGCAGGAAACCGATGTCTTCACCGACGCTGACGGTGGCGCGGGTCATGATGATCTCGGTGTAGCGGCGGTCGTCCAGCACCTGGGTCAGGCCGCTGGCCAGGGCCATCAGCGTCTTGCCGGTGCCGGCCGTGCCGGCCAGCGTGACGAAGTCGACCTCCGGATCCATCAGCAGGTTCATGGCGAAGTTCTGCTCGCGATTGCGCGTGGTGATGCCCCACACTGCATTTTTGAGGTGGGTGTAGTCCTTCAGTGTTTTCAGCACCGCGGTCTTGGCGCGGATTTCGGTGACGCGGGCGTACAGCGGCGGCTCGCCGGGGGCCTCGAAAAACACGAACTGGTTGATCAGCAGGCTGCCGACGATCGGGCCGGTGATGCGGTAGAAGGTGTGGCTGCCTTGCTGCCAGCTTTCGATGGTCTTGCTCTGGCGGGTCCAGAAGTCGGCCGGCAGGGCCAGCGAGCCGGCGTACAGCATGTCGCCGTCTTCCAGCGTCTTGTCGTTCTGGTAGTCGTCGGTGGCCAGGCCCAGGGCCCTGGCCTTGACGCGCATGTTGATGTCCTTGGACACCAGCACCACCTCGCGCGGCGCGTATTCCTTGCGCAGTGCCTCGACCACACCGAGGATCTGGTTGTCGGCCTTGCCCTGCGGCAGGCTCATAGGCAGCGAGTAGTCCAGCGGCTTGGTCTGGAAAAACAGGCAGCCACCGGCTTCGCGGTGGCCGGTGGTGTCGAGTTTGAGGCCCTTGGCAATGTCGGCACCGCTGGTGCCGGCCAGCGCGTCCAGCGTGCGGCTGGTCTGACGGGCATTGCGCGCCACTTCGGTCATGCCCTTTTTGTGGCCGTCGAGCTCTTCAAGCACGATCATGGGCAAAAAGATGTCGTGTTCCTCGAAGCGGAACAGGCACATCGGGTCGTGCATCAGCACATTGGTGTCGAGTACAAACAGTTTGGACGGGCCCGTATGCCGTGGCTTTTTCGCCTTGGCAACAGGCTCCGGACGGACGGCCGCCTGCGGTTCCTTGTGGTAACTGTCGGTGTCTTTCGCCTGGCGCGCAGGCTCCTTGGGCAGATAGGCAGCCGGGTGCTTGACCTCGCCACCGCCGGAACGGCTGTCAAAAAGGTCCAGTGCCGCCGTTTTGTGCGCCGGTCCGGCCTGCTCCGTCTTTCGCGTCGTCCTGGCGTGCGAACGGACCGGCGTTTCCAGAGCGTCGGCAGAGAGCAAGGCGGCACGTTTGGTCGGGGCGGGTGGCAAGGGCATGGTGCTTGAAGCTCACAAAGTAAAGGAAACCTCTGTCAATCCGATCCTCGGACGCATGGCAGCGTTGCGCGGTGCTCGGAATCCTCATGCACCCAAGTGCATGCCGGTTCCTGCGCTCCGTGCGCCTTGCCCTGCATTCCGACCATCGAATTTCAAGAGGCCCCCAAGGTTCAAAAAGCGAAAAAGCCGCCTGGAGGCCAGGGCGGCTTTTTCGGTGGGCGCAGTCGCTAAGGTCAACAGCATGAAGTCATTATGCACGACTCGCGTGACACGGCTGACGGCTTTTGGCGACGTGTCGAAAGGGGCTTTTCAGGCCGCTTTTTTCAGTGCCTTGACGGCCTTGAGCACGTCGTCCACATGGCCGGGCACTTTCAGCCCGCGCCACTCTTCCTTGAGCATGCCGTCGGCGCCCACGAGGAAAGTGCTGCGCTCGATGCCCTTGACCTTTTTGCCGTACATGATCTTGTTCTTGACCACGCCGAACATGTGGCACATTTTTTCTTCGGTATCGGCAATCAGCTCGAAGGGCAACTCCAGCTTGGCCTTGAATTCGTCGTGCGACTTCATGTTGTCGCGCGAAACGCCGAACACGGTGGCGCCGGCCTTGACGAAATCCTTGTAGCGATCGCGGAACTGCATGGCCTCGGTGGTGCAGCCGGGGGTATTGTCCTTGGGGTAAAAATACAGGACCACCACGTGACCCAGGTGGGTTTGGTTGGAGACTTTGACGCCGCTTGTGGCGTTGGCTTCAAATTCCGGAAGTGGTTTGTTGACGACGACTGCCATACTGCGTGGACCCCTGACAAAAGTAATTGTGATAAGTCGTTGGCTTTGGCTGCAAAATTTGGGCCAAACCCCCGACGTTGCACCAAATGCAACCCTAGATTTTACCCTGAAAGCAGGTCGCTCACCCGTGGGCGCGATCCGGCGGCTCAATCAGCAGGGCGGTCAGTACGATCCGGCCTTCGCCAGCGAGGATGTTGTAGGTGCGGCAGGCTGCCAGCGTGTCCATGGTTTCGATGCCGATGCGCGCGGCCATCAGGCTGCGTAAAAAGGCCGGCGGCGCAAAACGCAGGCGGGTGCCGCTGCCGAAAATCACCAGTTCGGGCCGGGTGTCGGCCAGGCGCTCGAAGTGCGCTGGCGTGAGGTCTTCGAAACGGGCGCAGTCCCAGGCGAACTTTTCGCCGCGTGAGCCGATCACGATGCTCTGCTCTATTTTTTCGGCCACCCCCTGGTTGCCCAGGCCTATCCATCCGGGACCGTAGCCAAGAATGGATTGAACGTCGAGGCGGTCGGGCTGTAATTTCATGCGGTGTTCAGAAGGAGGGGTGGGGGCTGCCGGCCGGCGAAATCGCGGTTTTATGTGGTCAAATTATAGATTCCGTCCCAATTTCCGCCTACCCCTGCGTCCATTGCGCCTTTGCAGGCTTTGCGTTTGCTGAAGAACGACCACAGACCATGAAATTGATCACCAAATCGGCCAAACTGGCCAATGTGCTTTACGACATCCGCGGTCCCATCATGGATGCCGCCAAGCAGATGGAGGAAGAAGGGCAAAAGCTCATCAAGCTCAACCTCGGCAATCTCGCGGTGTTCGGTTTTGACGCGCCTGAAGAAGTCCAGCAGGACATGATCCGCAACCTGCCGGCCTCGGCGGGTTATTCGGACAGCAAAGGCATTTTTGCGGCGCGCAAGGCCGTGATGCACGAAACGCAGCGGCAGGGCATCAAGGGCGTGACGCTGGACGACATCTATCTGGGCAATGGCGCGAGCGAGCTGATTTCCATGGCGACCAACGCCTTGCTGGACAACGGCGACGAGCTGCTGTTGCCATCCCCCGACTACCCCCTGTGGACGGCCTCCACCAGCCTGGCGGGCGGCAAGCCGGTGCATTACCTGTGCGACGAGAGCAAGGGCTGGATGCCCAACCTCGACGACATTCGCGCCAAGATCACGCCCCGGACCAAGGGCATCGTGGTCATCAACCCGAACAACCCGACCGGCGTGCTGTATTCCGATGAGCTGTTGCGCGGCATCGTCGGCATCGCGCGCGAACACGGCCTGGTGATCCTGGCCGACGAGGTGTACGACAAGGTGCTGTACGACGGCGTCAAACACACGGCGATCGCCAGCCTGTCCACCGATGTGCTGACGCTGACCTTCAACTCGCTGTCCAAGAGTTACCGCTCCTGCGGCTACCGCGCCGGCTGGCTGGTGGTGTCCGGGCCGAAAAAGCAGGCGCAGGACTACATCGAGGGCCTGAACATGCTGGCCAACATGAAGCTGTGCTCCAACGTGCCGGGCCAGTGGGCCATCCAGACGGCGCTGGGCGGTTACCAGAGCATCAACGACCTCACCGGCGAGGGCGGCCGCCTGCGTCGCCAGCGCGACCTGGCCTACGAGCTGATCACCGCGATTCCCGGCGTGAGCTGCGTCAAGCCGAGTGCGGCACTCTACATGTTCCCCCGGCTGGACCCCAAGGTGTACCCGATCACCGACGACCGCCAGTTTTTCCTGGAACTGCTCAAGGAAACCAAGGTGATGCTGGTGCAGGGCACCGGTTTCAACTGGGCCGCGCCGGACCACTTCCGCATCGTCTTTTTGCCGCATGAGGAAGACCTGCGCGAGGCCATCGGCCGCATTGCCAAATTCCTGGAAAGCCGCAGAAAAAGCATGCAGCCGGCCAGCGTGCCGGTAGCCGAACCCATTCTCAAATGACCCGACACATGACATCAATGAATCTGAAACCGATCAAGGTAGGCCTGCTGGGCATGGGCACCGTGGGCAGCGGTGTCTTCACCGTTTTGAAGCGCAACCAGGAGGAGATTTTCCGCCGCGCCGGCCGCAGCATAGAGATTGCCATGGTGGCCGACCTCGACACCGCACGCGCGCAGGCGGCCGCCGGTGTTGGCGTGACGGTGGTGGCCGATGCCAGAGCCGTGATCGCCAATCCCGAGATCGACATCATCATCGAGCTGATCGGCGGCTACGGCATTGCCCGGCAACTGGTGCTGGAAGCGATCGCGGCGGGCAAACACGTGGTCACGGCCAACAAGGCCCTGCTGGCCGTGCACGGCACCGAGATTTTCGCGGCCGCACACAAACACGGCGTGATGGTGGCGTTTGAAGCCGCCGTCGCCGGCGGCATTCCCATCATCAAGGCGCTGCGCGAGGGTCTGACGGCCAACCGCATCGAGTGGATTGCCGGCATCATCAACGGCACGACCAACTTCATCCTCAGCGAGATGCGCGACAAGGGCCTGGACTTCGACGTGGTGCTGAAGGAAGCGCAGCGCCTCGGGTACGCCGAAGCCGATCCGACCTTCGACATCGAAGGCGTGGACGCCGCGCACAAGGCCACGCTGATGTCGGCGATCGCCTTTGGCATCCCGGTGCAGTTCGACAAGGCCTACGTCGAGGGCATCACCAAGCTGGGCGCGCAGGACATCAAATATGCCGAGCAGCTGGGTTACCGCATCAAGCTGCTGGGCATCACCAAGCGCACGGCCAAAGGGATCGAGCTGCGGGTGCACCCCAGCCTGGTGCCGGCCAAGCGCCTGATCGCCAATGTCGAGGGCGCCATGAACGCGGTGATGGTGCAGGGTGATGCCGTTGGCACCACGCTGTATTACGGCAAGGGCGCCGGCAGCGAGCCGACTGCCAGCGCGGTGATTGCCGACCTGGTGGACATCGCGCGCCTGCACGGCGCCGAGGCCGCGCAGCGCGTGCCGCATCTGGCCTTCCAGCCGCAGTCCATGAGCGACATGCCGGTGCTGTCCATGAGTGAGGTGGTCACGAGTTATTACCTGCGCCTGAACGTGGCCGACGAAGCCGGCGTGCTGGCCAGGGTCACCGGCATCCTGGCCGAAGCCGGCATCAGCATTGACGCGATGCTGCAGCGCGAAGCCGACGAGGTCGGCGGCGAGGGATCGACCCAGACCGACCTGATCATCCTGACGCACGACTGTGTCGAGGCGAAGATGAACGGCGCGCTCGCGCAGATGCAGGCGCTGACCACCGTGCTCTCGCCCATCACGCGCATCCGCAAGGAAGAACTCGCCTGAATATGTACAGCCCCCACGTTCACTCCGTTCTCTGCCCCCCGAGGGGGCGTTCATTGCCCTTCGGGCGGCCGGGCGGGCTATGAAATACCTCTCGACCCGCGGCCACGCGGACCGCAAGCAGTTCTGCGAGATCCTGCTCGAGGGCCTGGCGCCCGACGGCGGCCTCTACCTGCCCGAAACCTACCCGCAGGTCGACGCCGCCACGCTGGAGAAGTGGCGCGCCGTCTACCGCGACGCGGGGTATGCCGACCTGGCTTTTGAAGTGCTGTCGCTCTACATCGACGACATTCCTGCCGCCGACCTGAAAGCCCTCTGCCGCAAGACCTACACCGAAGCGGTGTTCGGCACGCCCGAGATCGTGCCCCTGCGCCAGCTCGAGCCCGGCCTGTATCTGGAGGCCTTGTCCAACGGCCCGACCCTGGCCTTCAAGGACATGGCCATGCAACTGCTGGGCAACCTGTTCGAGTACGAACTGGCGCGCCGCGGCGAAGAGCTCAACATCCTGGGCGCGACCAGTGGCGACACCGGCAGCGCCGCCGAATACGCAATGCGCGGCAAGAAGGGCGTGCGGGTCTTCATGACCTCGCCGCAGGGCCGCATGAGCCCCTTCCAGCAGGCCCAGATGTTCAGCCTGCAGGACGCCAACATCCACAACATTGCGATCGAGGGCGTGTTCGACGACTGTCAGGACATCGTCAAGGCCGTGTCCAACGACCTGGACTTCAAGCGCACCTACAAGATAGGCACCGTCAACTCGATCAACTGGGCGCGCTTGTTGGCGCAGGTCGTCTACTACTTTGCCGGTTATTTCCAGGCGACGCAGGCTTCGACAGGCTCAGCCCGAACGGAAGTCCAGAAGGTCCGCTTCACCGTGCCCTCGGGCAACTTCGGCAACGTCTGTGCCGGCCATGTGGCACGCATGATGGGCCTGCCCATCGACAAGCTGGTCGTCGCCACCAACGAAAACGACGTGCTTGACGAGTTCTTTCGTACCGGCGTGTACCGCGTGCGGGCCAGCGCCGACACGCACGAGACCTCCAGCCCGTCGATGGACATTTCCAAGGCCTCGAACTTCGAGCGTTTTGTGTTCGACCTGCTCGGGCGTGATGCGGCGCGTGTCGCCGACCTGTTCGGCGCGCAGCTGTCCACGCAGGGCCGCTTCGACCTGAGCGGCGACACGACCTTCCAGTCGGCCGCCCGGCACTACGGCTTTGCCAGCGGCAAAAGCACCCACGCCGACAGGCTGCAGACGATTCGCGACACCTTTGCGCGTTTCGGCACCATGATCGACACCCACACCGCGGACGGCCTGAAAGTCGCGCGCGAACACCTGCTGGCCGGCGTGCCCATGATCGTGCTGGAGACGGCCTTGCCGATCAAGTTTTCCGCCACCATCGAGGAGGCGCTGGGCCAGTTGCCGCCGCGGCCCGCCCGGTTTGAAGGCATCGAGGCCCTGCCCAAACGTGTGCAGCTGATGCCGGCCGATGCGGCCGCGGTGAAGGCCTACATCGCCAGTCATGTGGACTGAATTGGCCTCCAGCCCTTTAAGCGTGGGCGCAGGTAGCTATGGTATTGGTAGCAAATCAGGATCGGCCAAAGACAGTTTATGAACGTTGTTGCATTTGCCGGCTATTCCGGTTCGGGCAAGACCACCCTGGTGGAAAGCCTGATTCCTGCGCTCAAGCTGCGCGGCCTGCGGGTCTCGGTCGTCAAACATGCCCACCACAGCTTCGACATCGACCAGCCTGGCAAGGACACCTGGCGCCACCGGCAGGCCGGGGCCTTCGAGGTGGTTGTGGCCTCGGACAACCGGCTGGCGCTGATCCGCGAGTTCGAGCAGCCGAGGGTGCTCTCGGTGCACCACCTGATCGCCGAGCTGTACGAAGGCGTGGACTGGGTGCTGGTGGAGGGTTTCAAGAGCAGCGACCTGCTCAAGGTCGAGGTCTGGCGCGCCGACTCGGGCCAACCGGTGCGTTACCCGGACGACGATTTTGTGGTCGCGATTGCCACCGACTCGCCGGACCGGCTGCCCGAAACCACCCTCAGGCCGGTGCTGGATTTGAACGACGCCGATGCCGTCGCGGGCTGGTTGATCGAGAATCACGAACGATTTGTCTACTGCGCCGAGTTGTATGCATGAACGCTTCCGCCTTCACCTCCACTTCCCCCGCTGCGAAACCGGCCACGCGCCCGCTGCTTAAGGCCCTCGACGAGGCGCTGGCCGAGTTGCTGGGCCGCGCCACGCCGCTGGCGGGCAGCGACACCGTGTCCACCTTCGACGCCGACGGCCGGGTGCTCGCCGAAGATGTGGTTTCGGCGCTGCAGGTGCCGCCTGAAGACAACAGCGCCATGGACGGTTATGCCGTGCGTGCCGCCGAGCTGGCCGACGAGGGGGTGGTGCTGCGCGTGTCGCAACGCATTGCGGCCGGCAGCAGCGGCAGCGCGCTGGAGCCCGGCACGGTTGCCCGCATTTTTACCGGCGCGCCGATTCCGGCCGGCGCCGATGCGGTGGTGATGCAGGAAGACTGCGAGCCGCTCGCCGATCGCGAAGGGTATGTCAGCGTCCGGCAGCTTCCCAGGCCCGGCCAGTGGATACGCCGCGCCGGTGAAGATGTCACGCGCGGTGCCACGGTGCTCTCAAAAGGTGAGCGACTCACGCCCGCAGCGCTTGGGCTGGCGGCCAGTATTGGCATGGACCGGCTGCAGGTGGCGCGGCGCCCGCGGGTGGCGCTATTTTCCACCGGCGATGAACTGGTGATGCCCGGCGAGGTGGCGCCTGCACAGATGCGTCCCGGCGCCATCTACAACTCCAACCGTTTCTTTCTGCGCGCCTTGCTGCTGCGCCTGGGCTGCGAGGTCAGCGACCTGGGCATCGTGCCGGACCAGCGCGACGCCACGCTGGACGCGCTGCGCAGCGCCAGCCAGGCCCATGACCTGATCCTGACCAGCGGCGGGGTGTCCGTGGGCGAGGAAGACCACATCAAGCCGGCGGTGCAGCAGCTCGGCTCGCTCGATCTCTGGCAGATTGCCATGAAGCCGGGCAAACCCTTTGCCTATGGCCGGGTCGGTGCGGCGCACTTCATGGGACTGCCGGGCAACCCGGTCTCGAGCTTCCTGACCTTCCTGCTGCTGGTGCGGCCTTTTCTGCTCAGGCTCCAGGGTGTGCCTGACGTCGCTACCAAATCAATAGCGGCTGCCGCCCATTTCACCTGGCCCCGGGCCGATAAACGCCGTGAATTCCTGCGGGTGCGGCGCAATGCCGGCGGCGGGCTGGACCTGTTTCCCAACCAGAGTTCGGGCGTGCTGACCTCGGCGGTCTGGGGCGACGGCGTGGTGGACAACCCGTCGGGCCAGACCATCGCGCATGGCGACACCGTGCGTTTCATCGCTTTTTCGGAATGGCTGGCATGAACATCACCGTCAGGTATTTTGCGTCCGTGCGTGAAGCCATCGGGCAGGGCAGCGAGCAGATCGTCACCGCAGCCGCCAGCCTGGCCGCCCTGCGCGACGAACTGATCGCGCGCGGCCCGGCGTATGCCGAGGCGCTGGCGCGCGGCAAGTCGGTGCGCATGGCGCTCAACCAGGTCATGAGCGACGAATCGGCGGCGCTGACGGACGGCTGCGAAGTCGCCTTCTTTCCGCCAGTGACAGGGGGCTGAGATGGCCGATCGCGTGAACATCCAGACCGGCGACTTCAATCTCGCCGGGGAGATCGCCGCGCTGCGCGCCAACGACAAGCGCGTCGGTGCCGTCTGCAGCTTCATTGGCACGGTGCGCGACCGCAATATGGCCCCCACGCTCGGCACTGACGTGTCCTCGCTGCCCCCCGAGGGGGCTGAACTTGCTCGGGGCGGCCCTTCGCTGCGTTCGACGGCTGTGCCCGAAGTGCTTTCCATGGAACTCGAGCATTACCCCGGCATGACGGAAAAAGCCATCGAGGCCATGATTGACGAGGCCATGGTGCGCTTCGATATTTTCGGTGCCCGCGTGATCCACCGCGTCGGGCTGCTGCAGCCGCTGGACCAGGTGGTCATGGTGGCCGTGACCTCGGCGCACCGCGGCGAGAGTTTCCAGGCCTGCGAGTTCCTGATGGACTACCTCAAGACCCAGGCGCCGTTCTGGAAAAAAGAGCAGACGCCGGACGGCGCGCGCTGGGTTGATGCACGGGTCAGCGACGACGCGGCACTGGCCAAGTGGGGCATCCAGGCCTCCAATGCCTAACGCAATACTGTTCACATGCCGTTCGGGCTGAGCCTGTCGAAGCCTTGCAGCCCTTCGACCCTTCGTCAAGCTCGGGACAGGCCGAGCTCAGGGTGAACGGAGCTAACTGAACAGCTTGCGCCTGGACGCCCGGCTTCAGGCTTGCGCATCGGCTTCCTGGTTCGGCGGAACAAACGCTGCGCGCGCGTCGTTTTCCAGCCCCATCGTCAGCAATTGCAGCAACTCCAGCAGCTGGCCCTGTTGCGCCCTGCTCAACGGTGCCATCAGGCGGTCATAGGCGCGGTCGGCCGGTTCCTGGGCCTGCTCGAGCAGCTTCTGTCCCGCGGCTGACAGGCACACCGCCAGATTGCGCCGACTGGCCGGTGCTGGCGCGCGTTCTATCAGGCCCCGCGTTTCCAGGCCGCGCAGCACCCGCAGCACCGTCACCTTGTCGAAACCCAGCGCACGCGCCAGCGTGGACTGGTCCAGCCCCGGCGTGGCGCGCAGCACGCTGAGCACGCCGAACTGTGCCGGTGTCAGCCCCACGCTGCGGCATTCGTCCTCAAAAACGGCGGTCGATATCTGGTGTGCGCGGCGCAGCAGGAAGCCGGGGCGGGCATAAAGTTGGGAGAGTTTGTGGAATGTGAGCACGGCAGTAAAAATTTCTCGTCGACCCTGGCTTCAAGGACCTGTCCGCCAGTGCTTGGCAGACAGGTCCTAAGGGAATTCATGGATTGTGCCTTGTCGCTTCAGGCCAATAATTGTTAGCATGCAAACCTGAAAGGATGTTTGATGCAGATCAGTATTTCTTCACGCCGGCGGCTGGCGGTCAAGCTGGGGCTCCTGCTTGTCACGGCTGGCGCCAGCGCGGGCGCCTTGGCCCAGACCGCCCAGGCGCCGGTCCTGCCGCAGGCGCCGATTCGCCTGATCGTGCCTTTCACACCCGGCACCGGCATTGACCTGATTGCCCGCACGCTGGGCCCCAAGCTGTCCGAGCGCCTGGGACGGCCGGTGGTGGTGGACAACCGCGCCGGCGCGTCCGGCAACATCGGCACCGAGGCCGTGGTGCGTGCCGCGCCCAACGGCAGCACGCTGCTGGTGACGGTCAACACGCTGGTGATGAATGCCAGCCTGTACCCGCAACTGGCCTTCGACCCGGTGAAAGACCTGACCCCGGTGACGCTGACCAGCTGGGGCCAGTTGCTGCTGGTGGCCCACCCGAAGAGCGGTTTTAAAAGCGCCTCGGACCTGGTGGCGGCGGCGCGCCAGAAGCCCGGCCGCATCAACTACGGCTCGCCCGGGGTCGGCACGCCGCACCACCTGGCGATGGAGTTGTTCAAGACCACGGCGGGGGTGTTTGTCACGCACATCCCGTACCGCGGCACGGGGCCGGCGCTGACCGACCTGCTCGGCGGCCAGATCGAAACCATGTTCCTGCCCATCCACGTGGCCTTGCCGCATGTGAAGTCCGGCCGGCTGGTGGCGCTGGGCATTGGCAGCGACAAGCGCCACGCGCTGTTGCCCGACGTGCCGACGCTGGCCGAGGCCAGGGCCGGCAAGGTCAACGTGGACATGTGGTACGGCATTTTTGCGCCACCGGGCACCTCGCCCGAACTGGTCGCCCTGTACAACCGCGAGATCCGCGAGATCCTGCTGAGCGACGAGGTCAAAAAAGCCTTCCAGACCCAGGGCATGGACCCGACCGGCAGCACGCCGGGCGAGTTCAAAAGCCTGGTTGAACTGGATGCGAAGCGCTGGGCCGGGTTGATCCAGGCCCAGGGCATCACCGCGAACTGATCTGCTCCTGAATAGATAGCTGATGGTGCCCGTCTGTAAAGGGTTGGCGGCCATTCTGATCCATCAAACGGGGAAACCCACGAGAACACCATGAACATAGCCATCGTCGGCGGCGGCATAGGCGGGCTGAGCCTGGCGCTCGCGCTGCATCAACGCGGCATCCAGAGTGAGGTTTTTGAAACCGTGCCTGAGATCAAGGAGCTCGGTGTCGGCATCACGCTGCTGCCGCACGCCATGCGCGAGCTGGCGGCGCTCGGCCTGCAGCAGCAGCTCGAAGCCGTTGGCATCGAAAACGAGGAAAGCGTGTTTTTCAACCGCTTCGGCCAGTTCATCTACAGGGAGCCGCGCGGCCGCCATGCCGGCTACGCCTTGCCCGAGATCGGCATTCCGCGCGGCAAGCTGCACCGGCTGCTCCACGAGGCCGCGCTCGAGCGCCTGAGCCCCGATGCCATCCACACCAACCGCCGCTGTGTGCGTGTGGAGCAGGACGAGAACGGCGCCACCCTGCATTTCACGCAGACTTCCAGCGGCATGAGCCTGCCGCCGGTGAAAGCCGACGTGGTGATTGCCTGCGACGGCGTCAACTCCACACTGCGGCGCCAGTTCTACCCTGACGAAAAAGTCGCGTTTGCCGGCATCAACACCTGGCGCGGCGTGACGCGGCACCAACCCATCCTGACCGGCCGCAGCTACATGCGTGTGGGTTCCATCGACACCGGCAAGATGGTGATTTACCCCATCGTCGACAAGCTGGACGACGAGGGCCACCAGTTGATCAACTGGGTCGCCGAGATCCAGCGGGACAACGCAGCCATGAATGACTGGAACCACAAGGGCGATCTCAAGGATTTCCTCGGCATCTTCAAGGACTGGCGCTTTCCGTGGCTGGACGTTCCTGCGCTGATTGCCAACGCCGAGCAGATCCTCGAGTACCCCATGGTCGACAAGGACCCGGTGCCGCAGTGGACCTTCGGCCGCGTGACCCTGCTGGGCGACGCGGCGCACCCGATGTACCCGCGCGGCTCCAACGGCTCGGCCCAGGCCCTGATCGACGCGCGCGTGCTGGCCGAACAGCTGGCGCTGCAGGCCGGTGGCGATGCACGGGCCGCGCTGCAGGCCTACGAGCAGCTGCGGCTGGCCCCCACCGCGAACATCGTGCTGACGAATCGCTCGGTGCCGCCCGATTTCATCAACATCAAGGTCGACGAACTGAGCGGCGGCAAGCCTTTTGCGGACATCGATGCGCTGATCAGCCAGCAGGAGCTGCGCGCGATTTCGGACCACTACAAACAGGTGGCCGGCTTCTCGCTGGAGGCGGCCACGAAGTAGGGCGGGCAAGGGCCGGCGCGGGTGCCATGCGGAACCCGCAAGACCTCAGTTCAGGTACCGGGGCCGTGGCAGGTCAACGGGCAGATCGGCAGGCTCGGTGTCGGGCGCGGCGTCCTGCACCAGGGCATCATGAGGCACGGCCGCAGCGGCTGCCGGCACCGTGAGCCACTGCGAGAGCTTCACGCTCTGGTGCAGCAGATGCAGCAGGCCGTTGCTCAGCTGCGGGTCCATCATCACCTGGAAATCGCGCACCGTGGCTTGCCCGGGTAGCTTTTCAAACAGCTGCAGGCGCAGCTGGCCATTGCCCATCAGGGTGACCTTCACCTCGGTCAGCAGCAAGGGTTCGGGGCCCAGCTGTACGTCGGCGGGCGGGCCGGGCTGGTCGCGGTAAGGGGTTTCAAAATCCCCGCTGCGCAGCATCGCTTCTTTCTGGAAGCTTGTCAGCAGCTGGCCGCGCTGCTCGTCCAGGCTGGTGGCCGCCTCGTGGGGGGTGGCCGCCTTGCGGGTCTGGTCGGCCGCGGTTTTGTCGAGCACGGGCAGCAGCGCCAGCGCCAGGCGCCGGGTGAGCCATGCACGCAACTCGCCGCCGTCGCGGCCGTTGATGCGGATCATCAGGCGGTCCTGCTCCTGGACGTAACTGACCGACACCTGGTGAATGTTCATGGACTGATTTTAATCCGCCGCCTGTTCGCCGGTGTGCTTGATCTCCGTCAAGCCGCACTCTCGCCAAGCTGTGCATAAAGGGAAGCGCTGAACAAGTCCCCTGCGGCGCGCGATCAGCCGGGCTCGGGCGGTCTGCTGCGTTGAATTTCTTGCCAATAGCCAGCTATTGGCTGCGAAATCCGCCTTGCATCCCATCCCGATCCGGCTGCCGCGCCTCCGCAAGGACTCATTCAGCGCTTCCCGAGGAGCAATCAACCCGGTGGTGAGCAGGGGCTATTGAAAACCCCCGGGTCCAGCCCCAGATCTTCAGCAATCAAATTCACCAAGGGACGCCATGCGCCAGGACAAACTCACCACCAAATTCCAGGAAGCGCTCAGTGACGCACAGTCGCTCGCCCTAGGCAATGACAACGCCTACATCGAGCCGGTGCACCTGCTGGCCGCCATGCTGGGCCAGGAAGACGGCCCGAAGGCGCTGCTGCAGCGCGCTGGTGTCAATGTGGCCGCCTTGCAGGCCGCCACCGACGCCGCCGTGAAAAAGCTGCCGACGGTGTCGGGCCAGGAGCAGATCCAGGTCGGCCCCGAGCTCGGCAAACTGCTGCAGGCCACCGAAAAGGAATCCATCAAGCGCGGCGACCAGTTCATCGCCGGCGAGCTGTTTTTGCTGGCGGTGGCTGACAGCAAGGCCGAGGTCGGCCGTCTGGCCAAGGAAGCCGGCCTGACACGCAAGGCGCTGGAGGCGGCCATTGATGCCGTGCGCGGCGGCCAGGGCGTGGACAGCCCGGAGGCTGAAGGCCAGCGCGAAGCCCTCAAAAAGTACACCATGGACCTGACCGAGCGCGCCCGCATGGGCAAGCTGGACCCGGTGATCGGCCGCGACGACGAGATCCGCCGCGCCATCCAGGTGCTGCAGCGCCGCACCAAGAACAACCCGGTGCTGATCGGTGAGCCCGGCGTCGGCAAGACCGCCATCGTTGAAGGCCTGGCCCAGCGCATCGTGGCCGGCGAGGTGCCCGATTCGCTCAAGGGCAAACGTGTGCTGAGCCTGGACATGGCCGCGCTGCTGGCCGGTGCCAAGTTCCGCGGCGAGTTTGAGGAGCGCCTGAAAACCGTGCTGAAAGAACTGGCCAAGGACGAGGGCCAGACCATTGTGTTCATCGACGAGCTGCACACCATGGTGGGTGCCGGCAAGGCCGAAGGCGCGATGGACGCGGGCAACATGCTCAAGCCCGCGCTGGCGCGCGGCGAGCTGCATTGTGTGGGCGCGACCACGCTGGACGAATACCGAAAGTACATCGAAAAAGACGCCGCGCTCGAACGCCGCTTCCAGAAAATCCTGGTCGGAGAGCCGACGGTGGAGGCGACGATTGCCATTCTGCGCGGCCTGCAGGAAAAATACGAGGTACACCATGGCGTGCAGATCACCGACCCGGCCATCGTCGCCGCGGCCGAGCTCAGCCACCGCTACATCACCGACCGTTTCCTGCCCGACAAGGCGATCGACCTGATCGACGAGGCGGCGGCCAAGATCAAGATCGAGATGGATTCCAAGCCCGAGGTGATGGACAAGCTGGACCGCCGGCTGATCCAGCTGCAGATCGAGCGCGAAGCCGTGCGGCGCGAAAAAGACGAGTCCTCGCAGAAACGTTTCGGCCTGATCGAGGAAGAAATCACCAAGCTGCAAAAGGAAATCTCCGACCTCGACGAAATCTGGCAGGCCGAAAAAGCCCAGGCGCTCGGCTCCAAGGACGTCATGGAAGAAATCGACCGCATCCGCTTCCAGATCGAGGAGTTCACGCGCAAGGGCGACTTCAACAAGGTGGCCGAGCTGCAGTACGGCAAGCTGCCCGAACTCGAAAAACGCCTGAAGGAGGCGCAGGACACCGAAGACAAGAAGGGCGCAACCAGCGCGCCCACCCTGCTGCGCACCCAGGTCGGCGCCGAAGAGATCGCCGAGGTCGTGGCGCGTGCCACCGGCATCCCGGTCAGCAAACTGATGCAGGGCGAGCGCGACAAGCTGCTGCTGATGGAGGGCAAGCTGCACGAACGCGTGGTCGGCCAGGACGAAGCCATCGGTGCGGTCGCCAACGCGATCCGCCGCTCGCGCTCGGGCCTGAGTGACCCGAACCGCCCGACCGGCTCTTTCCTGTTCCTCGGCCCCACCGGTGTCGGCAAGACCGAACTGTGCAAGGCGCTTGCCGGCTTTCTGTTCGACAGCGAAGACCACCTGATCCGTGTCGACATGAGCGAGTTCATGGAAAAACATTCGGTGGCCCGACTGATCGGTGCGCCTCCGGGCTATGTGGGTTACGAGGAAGGCGGCTACCTGACCGAAGCCGTGCGGCGCAAGCCCTACAGCGTGCTGCTGCTCGACGAGGTGGAAAAAGCCCACCCCGATGTGTTCAATGTGCTGTTGCAGGTGCTCGACGACGGCCGCCTGACCGACGGCCAGGGCCGCACCGTGGACTTCAAGAACACCGTGATCGTGATGACCAGCAACATCGGCTCACCCATCATCCAGTCCATGGTCGGCCAGCCGTATGAAGACGTCAAGGAAGCGGTGGAGGGCGAGCTGAAGAACTACTTCCGCCCCGAGTTCCTGAACCGCATCGACGAGACCGTGGTGTTCCATTCGCTCGACGCGAAAAACATCGAGTCCATCGCGCGCATCCAGCTCAAGGTGCTCATGGAGCGGCTGCAGAAGATGGACCTCACGATGGAGGTGTCGGAAGCGGCGATTGCCGAACTCGCGAAGGTCGGTTTCGACCCAGTGTTCGGCGCGCGACCGCTCAAGCGTGCGATCCAGCAACGGATTGAAAACCCGCTCTCCAAGCTGCTGCTCGAAGGGCGCTTCCTGCCCAAGAGCACGATCCCGGTGGATGTGGACCCGGTGCGCGAGCCCGGTGTGTTCAAGTTCGATCGCACCACGCATTGAGCTCGCACTGAGCCCTTAATGAGCCCCGGAGGCGGCGCGGGTTGCTATTGAATCAGTAGCTGCTTGCGCCCGCCGAATAAGGGCTGGCGGCCTGTTCTATGGATGAAAATCCGAAACCCCGCTTTTGCGCGGGCAAAAGCGGTTTTTTTTTGAGGATGCATACTGAGGTACTAAGTGGCATAATTTGAAAATGAAGCGAGTGTTCAAAACCCGTCATTTCAGCCGCTGGATGCGTAAAACAGAATTGACCAATAGCGCCTTGTGCGCTGCAGTGACGGAAATGGCGCAGGGTTTGATTGATGCCGAATTAGGTGGCAGTGTGGTCAAGAAGCGCATCGGGATAGCGGGCCGCGGCAAGCGCGGGGGTGTCAGAACGCTTATCGCGACCAATAAAGGCGATCGATGGTTTTTCGTTTTCGGTTTTGAAAAAAATGATCGAGCGAATATTGCAGACGACGAACTTGAGGCCTTGCAGGGTATTGCCGAGCAGTTGCTAGCCAGATCAGGCCCGGAGCTCGATCAAGCCGTTATAGATGCATCGTTAGAGGAAATTTGCCATGACCCCAAAAAATCAGACCCAAGTTAAAGCCCGAAGTACCAAGGCCAAAAGCCCGATCTTTGACGCTGTGCACGAAACCGCTCGCGATTTTCATCGCCTCGGATTTATCAGCAAGCGCAACATGCATCAATTCGATGCGTTGTGTATGGAGTCCGTCCCCGACTATGACAGCGAGAAAATCCGTGCCCTGCGCGATCACCTTCAGCTTAGCCAGGCCGTGCTCGCCGCCGTTTTGAATACCAGCCTGTCAACCGTGCGCAAATGGGAGGGTGGAGAAAAGCACCCGAGTGGCCCATCTCTCAAATTGCTGAGTCTTCTTGACCGCAAAGGATTGGAAGCGGTTCTTTGACGGATTTTTTGCCGGGCGGGAAGCTGGCGGAAGGCCAAGCTGAGCGATTAGATGCTATTAAATAAGTAGCTGCTTGCGCCCGCCGAATAAGGGCTTACGGCCTGTTTGATGCATGAAAACCTCTATAATCCGCTCTTGCGCAAACAAAAGCGGGTTTTCGTTTGGGCAGATGCTCGCACAGCGGCCGCCCGGTTTGGATGTCAAGATCGGCGTTAAGCTGCTGGCATTTCTGACGGGGTGATGAGCGTGACGCTGTCGATAAGGAAAGCAACTTCAGCCGATGCAGACGGTCTCTGGCAAATCCTTGAACCCATCATCCGCGCGGGCGAGACCTACGACTTTCCGCGCGAGACAAGCCGGCAAGATGCCCTTCTGGCCTGGCTGGCGCCCGACAACCAGTGTTTTGTGGCCTGCGAGGGCGACACGCTTCTGGGCACCTATGTGTTGCATCCCAACCGCAAGGGCGGTGGGGCGCATGTGGCGAACTGCGGCTACATGACCGCAAGCGATGCGAACGGCAAAGGGGTGGCACGCGCCATGTGCGCGCACTCGCTTGAAGTCGCCCGCGCAGAAGGATTCCGCACCATGCAGTTCAACTTCGTGATCGCAAGAAACCACCGGGCCGTCAAGCTCTGGACGGGAATGGGCTTCGAGACCGTGGGCCGGATACCAGAGGCATTTCTTCACCCGGTGCACGGATACACGGACGCGCTGGTGATGTACCGGCGCCTGTAAAGTCACGTCGTGGCTCGCGGTTTCAATCCGCACTTTTCCGGGATATATCGAAGGCGTCTACAAATAATGTTCACCGATCCCTGGCTCAATCGATGGCTTTCTCTTGTGCTTGAGCGGGCAAACTCCGGCCCCGTGCTTGAGATCGGATGTGGCCACGGAGACGACACGGCTGTCCTTGCCGGCGCCGGGTTGAAGGTCCACGCTTTCGATCTTTCCAGTGTTTCGGCCGGCATCACGAAGGTTCGTGTACCGGCGGCGGCGGTTGAGTGCAGAGACGTGCGAGAGCCCTTCCCCGAGGTGGCACATGAGCTGGGGGTCGTCGTTGCCAGCCTGTCGATTCACTATTTTTCCTGGTCCGAGACGCAAGCCCTGGTAACGCGCATCCGTTCAGCCTTGCGTCCTGGCGGTGTCCTTCTTTGCCGGCTCAACTCGGACCAGGATCACAACTTCGGCGCCAGCGGCCACCCTGAAATCGAGCCCAAATTTTTCATGGTCAAGGGTGAGCCCAAGCGCTTCTTCGACGAGGCCGCGATTACTTCACTCTTTGCAGAAGGCTGGAACAGGCTTTCGCTTGAGCACTTCGTCACCAAAAAGTACGTCAGGTCCAAAGCCCTTTGGGAAGTGGTTCTTGAGCGCACGGATGCTTGAGTTTTCGCAGGGTGGACTTCTTTGTTGGGCTGACCTGAGCGCAGGCAGGTCAATCGCCCAGAAGCTTGTGCAGAAAGTGCCTGTCGTGAAGCTTGTCGATGCCCCGATAACCATGCAGAACACCTACCTCTTCGTATCCGACCTTCGGATAGAAATCAGGGGCCTGAAAGCTGAACGTGTTCAGGACAGCGTGCTTGCATCCCCGTTGAATGGCCTCGGACTCGGCCGCAGCCAGAATTTTTGACCCAAGGCCCGTCCCCCGATGCTCGGGTGCCACCCACAGGAAATACACGTCTAGGTAGTCCCAGTAGGTTTTGCCCGTAAGGCCACCCATGAGCGTGCCGTCATCTGCGCGCGCGAAGACGCAGAGCGTCCTGAAGACGCCTTCCGTGTGCGCGCGGTTATGTGCACGGACTTGAGCAGCGATGAGTTCCTCGTCTGCGGGTGTCGGCGACTCGGTCACTTCCAGACTCATTTGCATTTGTGTTCCGCTTTCAAATTGAATTGAGGCGTGTTCGGTGGAGTCCGATCCGCAGTCCATTGTCCTCTTTGAAAAAACGAGCAGAGGGAACGCCCGCCACTATGCTCAATTGAATCAGTAGCGGCCTGCGATTTTCCTATGGGCAATAGCTCGATATCCTTGCTTCGTTCTTCATTAGTGGCATGGGGAATAGGATCCGCCAAAGCAGGATAGGTCTTCACTTATGCTCCTGATCACCGCCCCACATTTGGCGATTGGTCATGCACGAGCTACCATAAGCCATGAACCCGCCAGATCTACAGCAAGCCTTATTAGATTCATTTTCCAAAGAGGCGACGGCCAACACACAGCGGTATGAACAAGCCGCTATTGGCGAAATTATTCGAGCAATGGCCTCTGCGAGTCCAACCTTAGACTCCTATGTCAACTGGTGCTTGGCGGGAACTGGTGCCACTACTGCACTATTGGCAGGCAACTTGGATAAAGTTGAGACTCTACTTGGAAGCGGCCTCACGACAGCCCTTTTTGCCTCATTGGTGTTATCCATCCTATGTGGCTCAGCCTCAAAATTCCTGTCGATAAGGCTTCAGGTCGGAACAGCGGTGACAAAACACATTGCCGCCGCAATTGGCCCTCTCAGTGACGAGTTTCATAAAAAACGTCGCGCGCTGATGCAAGAAGCTTCCGGAGCAGGAATTCAACTTCCAAATACAGTGGATCCCGACCGTTTTAAGACGGCGGTGGTTGAGGTTTTTCCGGCCTTTTATAGAGGCTTTGTGCGACGGCAGATCGAGGCCGTGGCAGAGGATGCCATGCGACCCCACAAAATGATGGCGGCGCAACTCGTCTGGCAGTTTTTGTGGTGCGTAGGACAGGTAGCATTTATAACCCTTGCCGTACTCTGCATCATCTTGGCCTAGCGATCGACCAGCGCACCGTGGACTAATAGCCTCTTTTGACTGACTCGTTCCGGATACATTCTTGCAGCGAAGGCTCTAGTAATAGTCGATCTAGGTCAGGCTGGGTGATCATGCCGACCAGCCGCTCGCCGCTGCCGATGATCGGGATGTGGTGGTGCCCGGTGCTGGCAAACAGGGGGAGCAGGGGGCCGCTTACTTGTAAAACGCCTCGACCTTGCCCTTGAGCTTGATCATCAGTGGCTGGCCCTTGCGGTCCAGCGCCTTGCCGGCGGGAACCTTGACCCAGCGTTCGCTGATGCAGTATTCCTCGACGTCCGTGCGCTCCTTGTCGTTCAGGCGGATGCCGATGTCGTGTTCGAACACGGCGGCGACATGGTGCGGGCTGCGCGGGTCGATCGACAGGCGGTCGGGCAAAGGGGTGCGTTCAGTGGTGTCGTTCATGGATATTTTTTGGGTTGGCGCGAATTGGTAGCCATTTTCCCTGATCTGGGCCGGGTCTCCGCTTCAACCCCCCAGGCCGGCAAACACATTCTGCACATCGTCGTTGGCGTCGATGGCGGCCAGGAAGGCTTCCACTTCTTCCAGATCCGCGGCGCCCAGGCTGGCCGGGTCGACGGGGTTCTTGGCCTTGTAGCCGAGTTTGGCCGACAGGACGGTAAAACCCTGGGCCGGCAGCGCGCGGCTGACCAGGTCGAGGTCGGTCGCATCGGTCAGAAACATCGTGGTGCCGTCTTCATCACCGGGCTCGAAATCCTGGGCACCGGCCTCGATCGCGGCCAGTTCCGGGTCGGCGCCGGCGGCCGCAGGTTCGGCTTCAATGATGCCGATGTGGTCGAAATCCCAGGACACCGAGCCGGAGGTGCCCAGTTGCCCCTTGCGGAACAACACGCGCATTTCAGGGGCCGTGCGGTTCAGGTTGTCGGTCAGGCATTCGACCATGACGGGGACGCGGTGCGGTGCGAAACCTTCGTAAATCACGTGTTCATAATGAACCGTGTCCCCCGTGAGGCCGGCACCCTTCTTGATGGCGCGCTCCAGGGTGTCCTTGGGCATGGAGACTTTGCGGGCCTGCTCGACGACCAGCCGCAGGCGTGCGTTCGATGCCGGGTCGGCGCCATTGCGCGCCGCGATCATGATGTCCTTGGCCAGTCGGCCAAACAGTTTGCCCTTGGCATTGGCTGCCAGTTCCTTGCCTTTTGCTTTCCACTGCGCGCCCATGCTTGAAATTCCTTGGTGTTGCGGCGCTTGCATGCGCCTGGCTGGTTCGGGGTGATGGGGTCATGCGCGTTTTTTGAAATGCCGCGCATCACCCAAGGCTTCTGGTTATACACCCATCCCCGGGGCGGTTCCGGCCGTCTGCGGAGGGGCGGGCGTAGGGGACCCTATTCCTGGCCGGTTAAACGCAGACTCGTCTACCATCCGAAAATGAGAGCCATGCCGCCGTGGCCGCCACTTGCCTAAACCCGGACCGAAAAACAGGCCATGCCCACTCCAGCGCCTCACCGGCCCCAGCCCCCCAGCGGCATGCCCGAGGCATTTTCCCGCCAGGGCCTGAGTGCAGGCGAGGCCGCACGCCGCCTCGCCGATCAGGGGCCCAACCTGCTGCCCGGCAGCGAACCCAAGTCCACCGCTGCCATCGTGCGCGAAGTGGTCACCGAACCGATGTTCCTGATGCTGCTGGCCGCCGGTGGCATCTACCTGGCGCTGGGCGACCGGGGTGAGGCGCTGTTCCTGTTGAGCTTTGTGTTTGTGGTCATCGGCATCACGCTGGTGCAGGAGCGCAAAACGCAGCGCGCGCTGGAGTCGCTGCGCGACCTGTCGGCCCCGCGTGCCCTGGTGATACGGGACGGCCAGGAGCAGCGCATTGCCGGACGCGAGGTGGTGCTGGGTGACTTGCTGGTGTTGCACGAGGGCGACCGCATTGCCGCCGATGCGCTGCTGGTGGACGGCCAGCTGGAGGTTGATGAATCGCTGCTCACGGGCGAGGCCGCGCCTGTGACCAAGCTGCCGGCACTGGGGGCCGGGGATGCCACCGCCCCCGCGCCGGGCGGCGACGGCACGCCAGGCCTGTTTGCCAGCACCGTGGTCACGCGCGGCGTGGGTCTGGCCGAGGTTTGCGCCACCGCTGCCCACACCGCGGTCGGGCGCATCGGCACCGACCTGGCCGCCACCACCGAGCCGCCTTCGGCGCTTCAGCAGCGATCGCGCAAGCTGGTGCGCCAGCTCGGTGTGGCCGCGCTGCTGCTGGCCAGCGCCCAGGTCCTGCTGGGCTGGTGGTGGAACGACCGGCCGCTGCTGGAGAGCCTGCTCTCCGGCATTGCGCTGGCCATGGCCATCCTGCCCGAGGAGATCCCGGTCATCCTCACCGTCTTCCTGGCGCTGGGCGCGTGGCGCATCTCCCGGCACAAGGTGCTGACGCGGCGCGTCACCGCCGTTGAGGCGCTGGGCGCCATCACCGTGCTCGCGGTGGACAAGACCGGCACGCTGACGGTGAACCGCATGGCGGTGGCCGAGCTCGCCACGGCCGACGCGAACTTCCGGCCGGAAGATGCCGACAGCCTGGTCGAAGAATTCCACCCACTGGTGGAATTTGCCATGCTGGCCACGCCCGGTGATCCGTTCGACCCGATGGAAAAGGCCATCCAGCATTTTGGCCACCACTGGCTGGCCGGTACCGAGCATGTGCACCACGGCCGCCAGCCCGAGTTTGAATACGCGCTGTCCGGAGAAATTCTGGCTATGACGCGCGTGTTTGCCAGTGCCGACCCCTCGCAGCACCTGCTGGCCACCAAGGGTGCGCCTGAGGCCGTGGCCGACCTGTGTCACCTCGACGCGGCGCAGCGCGATGCCATCGGCCGGCAGGTGGAAATCATGGCAGAACGCGGTCTGCGCGTGCTCGGCGTGGCGCGCGGGCGCTGGAGCGGGCAAGCCACCGCGCCGGACGCGGCGCCACCCTGGCCGCAAAGCCAGCACGATTTCGATTTCGAGTTTCTCGGCCTGGTCGCCCTGGCCGACCCGCCACGCGCCGAGGTGCCTGCCGCGCTGGCCGAATGCCGGCAGGCCGGTGTGCGCGTGATCATGATGACCGGCGACCACCCCGCCACGGCCCTGGCCATCGCGCGCCAAGTCGGCCTGTCGGAGCGCCCCGACTTGATGACCGGCGCCGAGATCGAAGCCCTGGACGATGCCGCCCTGCGCCAGCGGCTGCGCCATGTGGACCTGTGCGCGCGCCTGAAACCCCAGCACAAGCTGCGCCTGGTGCAGATGCTGCGCACCGATGGCGAGGTGGTGGCCATGACTGGCGACGGCGTCAACGACGCGCCCGCACTCAAGGCCGCAGACGTGGGCATTGCCATGGGCGAGCGTGGCACCGACGTGGCACGCGAGGCCGCCGCGCTGGTGCTGCTCGACGACAGCTTTGCGCGCATCGTGGCCGCCATCCGCCAGGGCCGGCGCATTGACGACAACATCCGCAAGGCCACGCGCTTTGTGTTTGCCGTGCACGTTCCCATCATCGCACTGGCGCTGGTGCCCACGCTGCTGCAATGGCCTGCGTTGTTGCTGCCGGTGCATATCGTGCTGCTACAGCTGTTGATCGACCCGACCTGTGCGGTGGTTCTGGAGGCTGAGCCTGAAGCCCCCGGCCTGATGGAGCGTCCGCCCCGCCCGGCGAGCGACTCCCCCTTTGCGCCGGCTGCGCTCGCCTACGCGGTGTTGCAGGGCGTGGGCATCGCGGTAGTGCTGCTTCTATGCACCGCGTGGTTGAGCGCCCATGGCGGGAGTGCTGCGCAAATCCGGACAGTTGTGTTTGGCACGCTGGTGCTGAATGTACTGCTGCTGATTTTGGCCAACCGCAACCCGGCCCGACCTGCCTTTCTGTCGGCAATGGCGCCAACGACCTGGCTATGGCGCATTGCCTCTGCGATGGTCACGCTATTGGTGGCGGTGCTCGGCCTGCCGTGGCTGCGGGGCCTGATGGGGCTTGCCCTGCCGGGCGCCCGGGAACTGGCGCTCGCGGCCGTGCTGGTGGCACTGTGTCTGGTCTGGCTGGAACTGGTGCGGATGCTGGGGCAGCGCCTGGGTCGTGCAAGGCGTGGCAACTAGAGCCCAGCTGAACCCTGTTGTGCGATTCATGCCCTGTGGACTTTGCCCACAGGCATGGCGGTCATGTCCGCGCCGGTATGCCCAGACCCTTGATGACCGCCGGCCGCGCCACAAAGGTTTCCAGCACGCGCAGCACGTTCGGAAAGTCCTTGATGCCGACCAGCTCACCGGCCGCGTAGAACCCGATCAGGTTGCGCACCCAGCCGAAGGTGGCGATGTCGGCGATGGTGTAGTCGTCGCCCATGATCCAGGTCCGGCCGGCCAGCCGCCGCTCCAGCACACCGAGCAGCCGTTTCGATTCGGCCACGTAGCGGTCGCGCGGGCGCTTGTCGTCGTAGTCCTTGCCGGCGAACTTGTGGAAGAAGCCGAGCTGGCCGAACATCGGGCCGATGCCGCCCATCTGGAACATCAGCCACTGGAGGGTTTCATAACGGCCGGCGGCGTCAGGCGGCAGGAATTTCCCGGTTTTTTCGGCCAGGTAGATCAGGATGGCACCGGACTCGAACAGGCCCAGCGGCTTGCCGCCCGGGCCGTTCGGGTCGAGGATGGCCGGGATCTTGTTGTTGGGGCTCAGCGAGATGAACTCCGGTGACATCTGGTCGTTGGTGGCAAAGTCCACCAGGTGCGGCTCGTAGGGCAGGCCGGTTTCTTCCAGCATGATCGAGACCTTGACGCCGTTGGGCGTGGGCAGTGAATAAAGCTGGATGCGCTCGGGATGCAGTGCCGGCCATTTACGGGTGATGGGAAAGGCGGAGAGATCGTTCATGGCGGGGTGGTGCTGTCCGGGGTCGGCTGTTGTTTGAACGGCAACTGTAGCCCAAGCCCGCGACAGGTGTGTTCGTATTCCGCGCTGCGGCGGGACCGCCGGTGTGACAGGCTTTTGGCGACGCGGCCCGGTCAAACGCGGTTGCGCAGGGTGAAGAAACCCCGGTACAGCGCCACACTGATCACCATGCCCCAGGTCATGCCGACAAACATGCCACCCAGCATGCCGGGCAGGGTGCTGTTTCCGGCCGGCAGCGGCCAGCGCGAAAACCACAGCGCGCCGGCTGTCATGCCGACCAGCATCCAGCCGGAACACAGCAGGTTCTGCGCAAACAGTGAACACAGGTAGCGACCGCAATGGGGCCGGAGCAGCCTCAGGCTGGGGATGGCGAGCAGCCCCCCGGCCAGCATGCCCGCATGCATGCCGGGCAAAAACTCAAGGTGCAGCCGGAGGCTGTCCACGAAGCCGAGAGACGTGGCCTGGGCACACAGGCTGTCCAGCCGGGCGGGACCTGCCTGGTAGACGTCGTACAGCAAGCCCAGCAACATGCCCCCGAAGCCGAGCGATAGCATCACCTGGGGCGGCGACAGCCCGACTCGTTGCGGACGCACCCAGGCCAGGGCAGCGCAGCCCGCAGCCACGGCTGCCAGTGTCAGAACCACGATGGTGGGAAGGTCTTTGTTGCCGGCCGCGCCGGACTGGCCCAGCGACCAGAGTGTCAGCCCGGCGAGCAGCACCAGAACCGCCGGGGTGAGGGCGGCCGAACCCATGCCGCGCGCCAGCCAGTGAGGGTGGGTGTTCACGGGACTTGTCATTGCATCTGCCCTGTCTTCCGAGGGGGCGGCGCACGGTTTATGTACTCGGGTAAACCCCGTAGCGACACGGCCGCAGCCGCATCAACATCCCGTGGCCGAGGTTCAAAAGAGGGGCGCATTGGCTTCTTCATGAGTCAAAACTCTAGCCGCTGCCCGGCTTGGAGGCCCAGCGTGTTAACGAAGCGCGCTTGGGATGCATGAGTGCCCGCCTGGCGGCACGAAAGCGATCCCGGCGCGTGGTTTGCAATGGTTTTGGCCTGCCTACAACATGGTATTTTGATGAAAACCTGTCCCGCTGGTTCCCCGTCGCCCGGGCCGTCAAGCTCGTGGCTTTATCTGCTGGAGCGTTTTGACGTCGGCGTGGTTCATCTTGACCTTGAGCTGCGGGTGATGGGCATGAATGACTACGCACGGCGCAGCCTGCCTGTGGCCGAAAAAATGCCGTTTGGCAAACTCGTGACCTCCTTTCATCCCGAAGCGGCCAGGGCCAAGGTGAAGTTTCTGCTGGGACAGGCCGAGTGCCCGGTGAACAACGCGCCGCCCATGGCCATGATGATCAATATCCCGGACCGGATGCTGCTGATCAAGGTGTCCAAGATCGGCGACGCCCAGGGCGCCACGACGGGCTACACCCTGGTGTTTTATGACATCACCGAGGTGGTCAGCCAGGAAGTCGAAGGTGGAGCCACGCGCAGCGCGCGTGAAGGCGGCGAAAAGCGCCAACTGCGCAAGATTCCGACCATCAAGCAGAACCGGGTGCTGCTGGTGGATGTGCCCAGTGTCTCCTTCATCCGTTCCGAGGGGCACTACACCTGGGTGCATACCGGCCACGGCAACCAGTTCTGCAACCTCAATATTGGCGACCTCGAGACCCGGCTCGATCCGCAGCTGTTCCTGCGCGTGCACCGCAGCTACATCGTCAATCTGTCCCATGTCGACGAAATCGTGCGCGGCGACGGCCGCATGACGCTGCGCATGATGGGATCCCCCCCGGTCGAGATTCCGGTGTCGCGTGCAAGCGCGCCGCGCCTGCTGGAGCAACTGGGGCTGACGGACGCCATACCGGCCAAAATCTGATCCGCAGATTTTCATGCATGACGAATTTTCATTCGTGCAATCATGCTGCCGTTCGTGCGGTGTGAGCGACGGTTGATTGCTTAGCTTCCCCAGCCGAATCGGCTGGCGCTAGAGTCGCGCTTCTAAAGGCCCCTGGGCCGCATAAGGAGACAACGTGATTCCACCCTCATTTGCGTACCACGCGCCCCGCTCCATTGGCGAGGCGCTTTCCCTGCTGACCGAGCTGGGCGACGATGCCAAGCTGCTCGCCGGCGGACACAGCCTGCTGCCCATGATGAAGCTGCGTTTTGCCCAGCCGGGCGTGCTGATCGACATCAACCGGATTCCCGAGTTGCGCGGGATCCGCGAGGAGGGCGGCAAGATCCGTATCGGCGCGATGACGACCGAAAGCGAGCTGATTGCCTCCCCGTTGCTGCAGGAGCGTCTGCCGCTGCTGGCCGAGGCGGCCCGCCTGATCGCCGACCCGCAGGTGCGCAACCGCGGCACCATAGGCGGCGACATCGCCCACGGCGACCCGGGCAACGACCACCCCGCGATTGCGATGGCGCTTGATGCAAGCTTTGTATTGCAGGGACCGGCGGGCGAGCGCCAGGTGCTGGCCGTCGATTTTTTCCACGGCACCTACATGACGGCCTTGGCCGAGAACGAAATCCTGACCGCCATCCTGGTGACGCCTTTCGCGTCGGGTACCGGTTATGCCTACCAGAAGCTCAAGCGCAAAACCGGTGACTGGGCCACGGCCGGTGCCGCCGTGGTGATGCGCATGGCCGGCGGTGTGGTGACGCAGGCCAGCATAGGCCTGACCAATGTGGCGCCGACGGCGCTGCGTGCCCGCGATGCCGAGAAGGCGCTGATCGGCCAGCCTGTCAATGACGCCTCGCTGGCCGCGGTGGTGCAGGCGGTGCGCGCGGTGTGCGACCCGGCGGAGGACTTGCGCGGCGATGTTGAGTACAAGACCGCGATGGCCGGTGAAATGGCGAAACGCGCCATTCTTGCCGCTGCCGCGCGCTGCCGCTGAACCCGCAGAAGAAGAACAAGCAGATCAACAGGAGACCCAGGCGATGATCAAGAAAATTGTTTCCATGACCCTCAATGGCCGCAAGGTGGAAGAGGCGGTCGAACCGCGCACGTTGCTCGTGCACTTCCTGCGCGAGAAGATGAGCCTGACCGGTGCCCACATTGGCTGCGAAACCAGCCACTGCGGCGCCTGCACGGTGGACATTGACGGGCAGTCCGTCAAGAGCTGCACGCATCTTGCCGTGCAGTGCGACGGCAGCGAGATCAAGACCGTGGAGGGGCTGGCCAATGCCGGCGTACTGCATGCGGTGCAGGAAGGCTTCTACAAGGAGCATGGCCTGCAGTGCGGTTTCTGCACGCCGGGCATGCTGATGCGCGCCTACCGCTTCCTGCAGGACAACCCGGACCCGACCGAAGAGGAAGTGCGTGTCGGCATGTCGGGCAACCTGTGCCGCTGCACCGGTTACCAGAACATCGTCAAGGCGGTGCTGCACGCCGCCCGGGTACTGCAACAAGACAAAGTCGCCGCGTAAGCGCAGGCGCCCATCCAAAGGAGACACGAATGAACGCACCAATGAGTGATCGGGAAAAGGCCCTGATGGGCATGGGCGAGTCGCGCCTGCGCAAGGAAGATGCACGCTTCATCCAGGGCAAGGGGAATTACGTCGATGACATCAAGCTGCCCAACATGGTGTTCATGGACATCGTGCGCTCGCCGGTGGCCCATGCCCGCATCAAGCGCATCAACAAGGAAGAGGCGCTGAAGATTCCCGGCGTGCTGGCCGTGCTGACTGCCGAAGACCTCAAGCCGCTCAAGCTGCACTGGATGCCGACCCTGGCCGGGGATGTGCAGGCGGTGCTGGCCGATGAAAAAGTGCACTTCCAGATGCAGGAAGTGGCGGTGGTGATCGCCGAAGACCGTTATGCCGCGGCCGACGGCGTGGAAGCCGTCGAGGTGGAATACGAGGAGCTGCAGGCCGTGGTGGACCCGTTTGAGGCACTCAAGCCCGGGGCGCCGGTGCTGCGTGAAGACCTGGCCGGCAAGACCGACGGTGCGCACGGCAAGCGTTACCACCACAACCACATCTTCACTTGGGATGCCGGCGACAAGGAGGCCACCGATGCCGCCTTTGCCAATGCGGCCGTCACGGTCAAGCAGGACATGTTCTACCCGCGCGTACACCCCTGCCCGCTGGAGACCTGCGGCGCGGTCGCCTCGTTCGATCCGGTGCGCGGCGAACTGACGACCTGGCTGACCAGCCAGGCGCCACACATCGTGCGCACGGTGGTGTCCATGCTCTCGGGCATTCCCGAGTCCAAGGTGCGCATCATCTCGCCGGACATAGGCGGCGGCTTCGGCAATAAGGTGCCGATCTACCCCGGCTATGTGTGCGCCATCGTGGCTTCCATCGTGCTGGGCCGGCCCGTGAAGTGGATCGAAGACCGCATCGAGAACATCTCCAGCACCGGCTTTGCCCGGGACTACCACATGACCGGCGAGCTGGCCGCCACCGCAGATGGCAAGATCCTGGCGTTGCGCACCAATGTGATCGCCGACCATGGTGCCTTCGACGCCTGCGCCGACCCGACCAAGTTCCCGGCCGGCATGTTCCACATCTGTTCGGGTTCCTACGATATTCCGGCCGCCTACTGCAAGGTGGACGGGGTCTACACCAACAAGGCGCCGGGCGGCGTGGCTTACCGCTGTTCGTTCCGCGTCACCGAGGCGGTGTACCTGGTCGAGCGCATGGTCGATGTGCTGGCGCAGAAGCTCAATATGGACAAGGCCGAGATCCGCGCCAAGAACTTCATCAAGCGAGAGCAGTTTCCTTACACCTCGGCCTTTGGTTTTGAGTACGACTCGGGCGACTACCAGACCGCGCTGGACAAGGTGCTCAAGGCGGTGGACTACAAGGGTCTGCGCGCCGAGCAGGAGGTCAAGCGAGCTGATCCGAATTGCCCGACGCTGATGGGCATCGGCCTGGTTACCTTTACCGAGGTGGTGGGCGCAGGCCCCAGCAAGATTTGCGACATTCTCGGCGTGGGCATGTTCGATTCGTGCGAGATTCGTGTGCACCCGACCGGCAGCGCGATTGCCCGCATGGGCACCATCTCGCAGGGGCAGGGGCACCAGACCACCTATGCACAGATCATTGCCACCGAACTGGGTATTTCGTCTGAAGTGATCCAGGTTGAGGAGGGCGACACCCACACGGCCCCCTACGGCCTGGGCACCTATGGTTCGCGTTCCACACCCGTGGCGGGTGCGGCCATTGCCATGGCGGCGCGCAAGATTCACGCAAAGGCCAAGAAGATTGCAGCCCACCTGCTGGAAGTCAGCGAGGCCGATCTCGAGTGGGAAATCGACCGTTTCAAACTGCGTGGCAATGACGACAAATTCAAGACGATGAAGGACATCGCCTGGGCTGCTTACAACCAGCCGCCACCCGGACTGGAGCCAGGGCTGGAGGCCGTGCATTACTACGACCCCCCCAATTTCACCTTCCCTTTTGGCGCTTACTTGTGCGTCGTGGACATTGACAAGGGCACGGGTGATACCAAGATCCGCCGCTTCTATGCGCTCGACGACTGCGGCACGCGCATCAACCCGATGATCATCGAGGGCCAGATTCATGGGGGTCTGACCGAGGGTTTTGCAGTGGCGATGGGGCAGCTGCTGTCGTTTGACAAGCAGGGCAACATCCAGGGCAATACGCTGATGGATTACTTCCTGCCGACCGCAGTGGAAACGCCAAAATGGGAAACCGACTACACGGTGACTCCCTCTCCGCATCACCCGCTGGGGGCCAAGGGTGTCGCCGAGTCCCCCCACGTGGGTAGCATCCCGACGTTCACGAGCGCCATGGTCGATGCGTTTGCGCACCTTGGGGTGACCCACTTCAATATGCCACACACCTCCTACCGCGTGTGGCAACAACTCAAAGCCGTCGGCATCGCCATCTGAGATCAGTTTGACCAGGGCGGGTGCACCGCAATGCACCCGCCCTCTTGTATTTTTAGAAAGAATCCATGGAAGTTGTCCTCGATAAAAAGTACCCGGTTGCCGCCGGTCTTGATGCCGGCTGGGCTGTGCTCTCGAATATGCATGAACTTGCCACCTGCATGCCCGGT
This sequence comes from Polaromonas sp. AER18D-145, assembly GCF_002379095.1. Taxonomy (GTDB): domain Bacteria; phylum Pseudomonadota; class Gammaproteobacteria; order Burkholderiales; family Burkholderiaceae_C; genus Polaromonas. Next base: position 88,122 of record NZ_NBZV01000004.1, on the reverse strand, counting down.
GCGCAGATCACCGAGGAAATTGATGCCACCCATTACAAGGGCAGTGTTCGGGTCAAGGTGGGTCCGGCGGTCGCCGCCTTTGCCGGCACCATTGAAATTCTGATCCTGGACCCGGTGGCGCGCACCCTGAAGATGATGGGCAAGGGCGCCGACAAGGGCGGTTCTTCCGCCTCCATGGAGCTGACCGCCAAATTGGTAGCGGCAGAGAATGGCCACAGCACGCTGGAGGGGCATGCCGAGGTCATCGTCAACGGCAAGTTTGCCCAGTTTGGCGGCCGCATGATGACGTCTGTGTCCGACATGATCCTGATGCAATTCGCCGAGGTCTTCTCGCAAAAGGCGCAAGCGCTGCAAGGGGCTGCGACATCTGCGGAGGGTACCGGGGCTGCGTCGGCGGCAGTATTTGCTGCGCCGATCGTGGCAAAAGAATTTAACGCGCTAGCCTTCATTTGGGCCTTGATCCGGAAATTCTTTGCGGACTTGTTCGGTCGCAAAAACTGAGTGACCGGGCATTATCGAGAAGTTCATTAATCATGACAGGCACCTCCCTACCGTTCGCCCTGAGCTTGTCGAAGGGTCCTTCGTCCTTGCTCAGGACAGGCTTCGACAGGCTCAGCCCGAACGGTGTGGTGTCATGAGTTACGAGAACGTCAATAGTCACGCGATGCCACTGACTGATGCGCCGCCCACGCCCGAGGGTTTGCGCGAAAGCCTGTTCAATGCGGGCTATATTGCCGACGAAGACCTGGCAAGTCTGATCTGGATGGGGCTCACGCTGGAGCGTCCGCTGCTGATCGAAGGCGAGGCCGGCGTCGGCAAGACCGCCATTGCAGGCGCCTGCGCGCGTGCGCTGGGCCGGCCGCTGCTCCGCCTGCAGTGCTACGAAGGCCTGGACCTGAGTCAGGCCGTTTATGAGTGGAACTACAGCCGCCAGTTGCTGGAGATCCGGCTTGCCGAAGCGGGCCAGGGGGACCGTGCGGCGCTGCGTGACAACCTTTTTTCAGAAGCCTTTTTGCTGGAGCGGCCGCTGTTGCAGGCCATCCGTTCGCCGGAGCCCTGTGTGTTGCTGATTGACGAGATTGATCGCGCCGACGAGGCTTTCGAAGCCTTTCTGCTCGAGATGCTGTCGGAGTACCAGGTGACCGTCCCCGAGATTGGCACACTCACCGCGCGCAGCAAGCCGCTGGTGATTTTGACCAGCAACGGCACGCGCGACTTGTCGGATGCATTGCGTCGGCGCTGCCTGTTTCATTACCTCGATTTCCCGACGCTGCTGCGCGAGACGCAAATCGTCCGCACGCTGGTACCCGAGGCGGCCACCCGGCTGGTCGAGGAGGCGGTGGCTTTTGTCCAGCGCCTGCGTAAGGAAGACCTCGACAAGACGCCCGGCGTGGCCGAAACGCTGGACTGGGTGCGCGTGCTCTTTCATCTCGGTCATGGTGAACTGCCGGTGGACCCGCAGTCGCTGGTGCCCACGCTGGCCGCCTTGCTCAAGACGCGCAATGACCGCTGGCAGGTCACCGCCGAACGTGTGGGCAAGCTGGTCGATGGTCCGCGCATAGCGCAGGACGTCGGTGTGGCTGGTGCGATGAAATAAACCATGGCAATGGCTGCTGCCGTTACCACCGCCACGGACCCGAGGCAGCGCCTCGGCGAGTTTGCCCACTACCTGCGCGAACACGGCTTTGCGCTGGGTTATGCCGAGGTCGGGTTGATGGCCCAGGCTGCAGCCGCCTTGCCGCTGTCGCAGTGGCCCCGTATCGAGGCCTTGTGGCGCGGTATCGCCTCCGGCAGCCACAAGCAGTGGCTCAGGTACCCGGATTTGCACCAGGCCTTCTGGTTCCCGCACAAGGTCCGGGGCGCTGTCCGCAGCTCGGGCATCAGCCGGCGCGCCCGTTCGCTGCCCGAGCTGGTGCAGCAGATGCACAGCGAGATGGGCAACACAGCACCGGGCGAAGCCCGGTCCACGCTGGGCATGGCCGACCAGCCGGGCGAGGGCGAGCTTGAAGCCAGCGACGCACCGCCGCGTGCCCAAGGAGGCGCCAGCCGCACCGATGCGTTCGAGGAGCGTGATTTTGCCGACTGGCTGCTGTCCGACATGGACCGATTCGAACCCCTGGTCGAGGCTTTCAAGCGGCGGCTGCGTACTCGCCTGCTGCGCCGCCTGCAACGCCACCGGGACAGCGGCGTCATTCATCTGCGGCGTTCGATGCGTTCGGCGCTGTCCACCGGCGGGGAGCTGGTGCAGCTGCACCATGTGCGCCACCAGCGCCGCCAGCCGCGTGTGGTGGCGCTGGTGGACGTGAGCCGTTCCATGGAAGTGCACGCACAATTTTTCCTGCGGCTCACGCGCGCCTTCGTCGAGGTCATGGATGCACGGGCTTTTGTGTTCCATACCCGGCTCGCCGAGGTCACGCCGCTGATGAAGCGGCGCAGCGAACGTGTGCAGGACAAGATCAACGCGGTGACCTTCGGCTTTGGCGGCGGCACCCGCATTGCCAGTTGCCTGCACGAGGCGTTGCACCAGCACCTGGGTCGCTCCCTGGGTCGTGGGGACCTGTTCATGGTGTTCAGCGATGGTTTTGACACCGATGAACCCGAGGCCCTGGCCGGGGTGCTGGCGCAGGTGCGTGCCCGCGGTGCCCGCGTCTGCTGGTTGCACCCGACGGTGCAAGTACCCCAGTCGGCGGCGATGGCACTGGCTGCGCCTCATGTCACGCGGTTCATGCCGGCGCACAATCTGGCCAGCCTCGAGCGCCTGTCCGAGCTGCTGGCGTGAAGCATTTTTCTGACGTTTACAACTTCTGGAATCACAACCATGGGATGCCTGCTTAAACAAGGTGGCGGACTGTATGCCCGCCTGCGGGTCGGCGCGGTGTTGCTGGCCGCCGGCGAGGGGCGGCGTATGGGCGGCGTGAGCAAGCCTCTGATCCGCCTGCAGGGCGTGCCCCTGATCAACCGGCAGCTGATTGCGCTCAGCGGCGCCGGGGTGGACGAGGTCGTGGTGGTTACCGGCCATGCGCGTGATGCCATCGAGGCGCAGGTCCGGAGTTTCCCGGTCACGCTGGCGCACAACGCCGACTATGCCCAGGGCCAGCAAAGCTCGGTGCGGGCCGGTCTGGCGGCGCTTCGCGGCAATTTTGACGCCGTGTTCATCGTGCTGGCCGACCAGCCCCTGATCGGGTCGGCCGATCTGGTCGAATTGATGGCGGCCTTCAAGAAGCGCCCCTCGGGCAATCTCGTGGTGCCTGTCGTCAAGGGTCAGCGCGGCAACCCGATCCTGCTGGACGACGTGGCGCTGGCCCAGGTCCTGGCCAGCGATACCCATCTGGGTTGTCGCCAGCTCATCGAGCGTCAACCCGAGCTGGTGTATGCGTTTGAAACCAGCAATACCCGTTTCACCACCGACCTGGACACCGTCGAAGATGTGCTGCAACTGGCACAGCGTACTGGCTGGAAGCTGGAGCTGCCTTCCGGTGAGCTTGCTGCGTGAAGCTGGCTGTGGCCGACGGCGCGCTGCAGTGGCATTGGCCGGTCCCACTGGCCGTGCACCGCTTTGCTGGTGCTTCCGAAGTCAATCCGGTGCTGGCCCGGGTGTTTGGCGCCATGCGTGCCACGGATGCTGCGGCACCGGGGGGCAACTTCTACGCCAGCGCTGACGATCTGCTGCGCCGGGTGGATCTTCCGGAGTTCCATGCGCTGCTCAAGTTCATTGCCGCGTCCCTGCAGGCCACGGCGCAGCAGGCCAATGCCGGCGTGTGGCCGGCGGGCCGTCACGGGCTGCAGCTTGAACTGATGGGGGTGTGGTTCCAGATCCAGAACGGTGCAACTTTCCATGACATTCACACCCATGGGAACTGCTCGTGGTCGGGGGTGTATTACGTGCAGATCGATCCGGTGGCGCAGCGTCGGCAGCACCCCGACTTCGGCGACCTCAACGGCGCCACGCGCTTTTACAGCCCGATGTTCCCATTGCTGGGCGGTGCACACATCGACACGGGCAATGCCTGGTTGCAGCAGGCCACTCTGGACGTGACGCCGCAGGAGGGCGAACTCGTCCTGTTTCCCGCCATGCTGGCACACAAGGCCATGCCTTACGCCGGTGAGCGGGACCGCATCATCGTTTCCTTCAACGCGCAAATTCGCGCACCGGACGGGGACCAGCTGTTCCACTACGCGGGCACTTGAGTCACCGAGCAGTCGCCGAGCGGACGGGCCGCAAGCCGCGCCCGGGTTAGCATGAGGAATGCCTGACACCACCTCTTCCTGCGCTTCCGCCGTCCCCGATGGTTTTGTTCCTGTTCGTGTCGGTGGCCCCTTTATCGAGGTCAACGGCCCGTTTCACGCGAGGCTGGAAGGCCAGCGGCTGCTGCTGGGTTTTCGCGTCGAGGAGCGCCACAGCAACCCGCTGCAGATGTGCCACGGCGGCATGCTGGCGTCGTTTGCGGACATGCTGCTGCCCTGCGCGGCGATGTACCAGACCGACACCGACAGGCGCTTTCTGCCGACCATCAGCCTGCAAATCGATTACCTGGCGCCGGCCAGGCTGGGGGCGTGGGTGCAAGGCCAGGCCGACATCCTGCGCAGCACGCGCAACATGATTTTTATTCAGGGCCTGGTGACGGCCGACGGTGAGCCGGCCTTGCGCATCAGCGGCATCTTCAAGCAGGGCCCGCTGATTAGCGACGGCAAGGATCGCGACCCATTTTTGCTACGAAGTTGATAGCTGCTGACGCAAGCAAATAAAGGGCTGGAGGCTTCTTTTGCTTGAAATGAATCAGGCGGCCTCGGTCAGCAGACCGGCGGCACGCTGCACCTCGATGCGGATCTCTTCGGTCAGCCGCGCCTTCAGTTCGACAAACACCGGCGTGGTTTTGACCGAATAGTGGCGCGGGTGGGCGATCGGCACCGGCAGGTCGCACTTGATGCGGCCAGGGCGCGCGCTCATCACCACCACGCGGTTGCCCATGAAGATGGCCTCGTCGATGTCGTGGGTGACAAACAGCACGGTCTTGCGTTCAGCTTCCCAGATGCCCTGCAGCAGTTCCTGCATCAGCTCGCGGGTCTGGTGGTCCAGCGCGCCGAAGGGCTCGTCCATCAGCAACATGCGCGGGTCGTTGGCCAGGGCTCTGGCCAGCGCGGTGCGCTGCTGCATGCCGCCCGAGAGCTGTTTGGGGAAGTGGTTCTCGAAGCCCTTGAGGCCCACCTTCTGGATGAAGGGCCGGGCAATCGCGTGCTGCTCGGCCAGCGGCAGGCCTTTTTCGCGCAGGCCGAAGCAGACGTTCTCAAGAATGCTGAGCCAGGGGAACAGCGTGTAGCTCTGGAACACCATGCCGCGGTCGGCGCCGGGGCCGCTGACGGGTTTGCCGTCCAGTGTGATGCTGCCGGTGCTCGGCGTATCCAGGCCGGCGACCATGCGCAGCAGCGTGCTTTTGCCGCAACCCGAGGGCCCGAGGATGGTGATGAAGTCGTTCTCGGCCACGCTGAGGTCGGTGGCCTGCAACGCCACCGTGCCGCCGTTGGCCCCGGCGAAGGTCTTGGAGATCTGGGAAATTTCGAGGATGTTCATGGTCACAGTCTTGCCCAAGGGAACAGCTTGCGGTTCAGGGCCTTGAAGGCAAAGTCGGTGACCAGGCCGATGATGCCGATCACGATGATGCCGAAGATGATCTGGTCGGTGGCCAGCAGCGCCTGGCTGTCGGTGATCATGTGCCCGATGCCGCTGGACGCGCCTATCAGTTCGGCGACGATCACATAGGTCCAGGCCCAGCCCAGCACCATGCGCAGGGTCTCGGCAATCTCGGGTGCGCTGCTGGGCAACAGCACCCGCGTGACGATGCCGCGGTCGCCCGCGCCCAGCGTGTAGGCGGCTTCGACCAGGTCGCGCCGGGTGTTGCCCACACTGACCGCGAACATCAGCACCAGCTGGAAAAACGAGCCGATAAAAATCACCGCCAGCTTTTGCGCCTCGCCAATGCCGGCCCAGAGGATCAGCAGCGGAATGAAGGCCGAGGCCGGCAGGTAGCGCGCAAAACTCACGAAGGGTTCAAAAAATGCTTCGATGGGTTTGTAGGCGCCCATCAGCACGCCCAGCGGCACGGCCAGCACGGCAGCAATCAAAAAGCCGCCCAGCACGCGCCACACCGTCATACCGATGTCCTTGATGAAGCCCTGGTTGGCCAGCAGGTCGTAACCCGAGCGCACCATGGTCACCGGGTCGGCCAGGAAAGTCTTGGACACGTAGCCGCCAAACGTGGCGAAGGCCCAGACCGCGAAGAACAGGATGAAAAAACTGATCCCGAGCATGATGCGCATCCCGGGGTTCACCGCTTGAAGAGGTTTCATGCAAGACCCTTAAGGCACGCCGCAGCTCCTCGATGGCCTCTTGCGGCGCAGCGTGGACGACCGGAACCGTCCGCGCTAGGGTATGCATGCGGCCTTTTCATCAACCAAGCAGGGGCCGCGGGGCTGGCTTTGCCAGACCACAGGCGCAGCGTCCCCTTTTTCCATGCAAGGGGCAGGGCGCCGCCGCAGGCTCGCAGTGAGCAACCGTGGGGGCTCATTTGATAAAACGCGTGTCGGCGAGCTTGCTCATGTCGGGCAGGGCCTTGATGACACCGGCTTCGAGCAGCAGGTCGGCGGCTTCCTTGCTGAAGGCAGCGTGTTCGCCGGCAAAAAACTTCTGGTTGGCGGCGCGGTCCTGCCAACGCAGGTATTTCTGGCTGGCTTCGAACTTGTCGGCCGGCTGCTTCACGTCGGCGCCCATGATCTCGAAACTCTTCTGCGGGTCTTTCTTGATCATGTCCAGCGCTTCGAAGTAGCTGTCGGCCAGCGCCTTGGCGGCTTTCGGGTTGTCGGCCAAAAACTTGGGTGTGCAGCCCACGGTGTCCATGATCATCGGGTAGTCGAGTGTGGTGGCGATGATCTTGCCGGCTTCCGGTTTGGCACGCACCGCACCCAGGTAAGGCTCGTAGGTCATGGCGGCGTCGATGCCGTCGGTGCCGGCAATCATCGCGTTGGCGGCGGCTTGCGGCTCGAGGTTGACGATCTTCACGTCTTTCGGGCTCAGGCCGTTTTTCTTGAGCATCCAGGCCAGGGTGAACCAGGGCGCGGTGCCGGGCGCGCTGGCGGCCACGGTTTTGCCCTTGAGGTCGCTGATTTTGGCGATGTTGGGTTTGACCACCATGCCGTCGGCACCATAACTCTTGTCGAGCTGGAAAATCTGCGTGGTGGCCACGCCATTGGCGTTCCAGACGATCCAGGTCTCCACCGTGGTGGCGGCGCACTGCACGTCACCCGAGGCAATCGCGAGGTGGCGGTCTTTTTGCGGAATTTTCTTGATTGTCACGTCGAGGCCGTTCTTCTTGAAGATGCCGGCTTCCTTGGCCAGGGTCAGCGGCGCAAAGCCGGTCCAGCCCGACATGCCCAAAGTGATTTTGGTTTCCTGCGCCTGTGCGGAGACACAGACCAGGGCGACGAGGGACAGGGTCAGCAGCTTCTTCATGGGAACTCCTTGGGTTGACTTGTGAAGGGAAGGTGATCGGAGGGTATGCAGTGTTCATGCCAGCTTCAGGGCGTGCAGCTCGGGCATGTCGGCATCCAGTGCGCGTGCAATGTCACCGCTTGCCACAAGGTGGTGCACGGCTTCCATGTCGCGCGCCAGGCTGCGGTCTTCCATCATGGCCGGCGAGACGATGCGGATCAGGCGCAACACACGCTCCAGCGGCGCCGAGCTTTTGAGCGGGCGCAAAAATTCAATGCCCTGGGCCGCGGCCAGCAGCTCGATGCCGACAATATGCGCCGTGTTGCGCAGCATGGGCTGCAGGCGCCGGGCTGCAAAGGTGGCCATGCTGACGTGGTCTTCCTGGTTGGCCGAGGTTGGCAGGCTGTCCACGCTGGCCGGATGCGCCAGCGACTTGTTCTCGGACGCCAGCGCGGCCGCCGTGACGTGCACGATCATGAAGCCGGAGTTGAGCCCGGCATCGGGCGTGAGGAAAGGCGGCAGGCGCGACACCACGGTATCGACCAGCATGGCGATGCGGCGCTCGGTGATGGCGCCGATTTCTGCAATCGCCACGGCCAGCGCATCGCAGGCCAGCGCGACCGGCTCGGCGTGAAAGTTGCCTCCGGAGAGCAGGCTGCCCTCGTCGGCAAACACCAGCGGGTTGTCGGTGACGGCATTGGCCTCGATCGCCAGCACCCTGGCGGCGTAACGCATCTGGTCCAGGCAGGCCCCCATGACCTGCGGCTGGCAGCGCAGGCAATACGGGTCCTGCACGCGGTCGTCGTTGTCGAGGTGGGATTTGCGGATCTCGCTGCCGGCCATCAGCGCGCGGTAGGCCGCGGCGCAATCGATCTGCCCGGGCTGGCCGCGCACCGCATGAATACGCGGGTCAAACGGGCCGTCGCTGCCGCGCGCGGCGTCCAGCGTCAGGGCACCCGAGATCACCGCCGCTTCAAGCAGGCGCTCGGTGGCAAACAGTGCATCGAGCGCCAGTGCGGTCGAGACCTGCGTGCCGTTGATCAGCGCCAGGCCTTCCTTGGCCGAGAGCTGCAGGGCCGGCAGGCCGGCCTGCTTCAGCGCGGCGGCGGCCGGCAGGCGCTGGTCCTTGTAGAAAACTTCACTTTCGCCGATCAGGGGCAGGCACAGGTGCGCCAGGGGTGCCAGGTCGCCCGAGGCGCCGACCGAGCCCTGGCAGGGAATGACCGGGCAGATGCCGTGGTTGTGCAGATCAAGCAGCGCGTCGATGACCTCTTCGCGCACGCCGGAATAACCACGTGCCAGGCTGGCCGCCTTGAGCAGCAGGATCAGGTGCACCACACGCCGGGACAGCGGCTCGCCCACGCCGACGGCATGCGAGCGCAGCAGCTTGAGCTGCAAAATGGCCAGGTCTTCCTTGGCGATGCGCGTGTTGGCCAGCTTGCCGAAGCCGGTGTTCACGCCGTACACCGCGGCGCCACCGCTGGCCGCCCGGTGCACCAGTGCGGCGCTGGCACGCACGCCCGGGCGGCAGGCGGCGTCCAGCCGGACCGGTGGTGGCACGACCGCGCACAGGCGGCGCAACTGCGCCATGGACAGCTGGCCGGGAATCAGGAGTTCTTTGTCAGGCATGGTATTTTTTTGTCTCCGTTCGCCCTGAGCTTGTCGAAGGGTTCCCATGCAATTCGGGACAGGCTTCGATCCTTCGACAAGCTCAGGACAGGCTTTGGTGGGTTCAGCCGATCATGGGCAGGTTCAAACCGTTTTCTTTCGCACTGGCTTTGGCGATCTCGTAGCCGGCATCGGCATGGCGCATCACGCCGGTGGCCGGGTCGTTGAACAGCACCCGTTCAATGCGTTCTGCCGCTTCGTCCGTGCCGTCGCAGACGATGACCACGCCCGAATGCTGCGAATAACCCATGCCGACGCCCCCGCCATGGTGCAGGCTGACCCAGGTGGCGCCGCTCGCGGTGTTGAGCAGGGCGTTGAGCAGCGGCCAGTCGCTGACGGCATCGCTGCCGTCCTTCATGGCTTCGGTTTCACGGTTCGGCGAGGCGACCGAGCCGCTGTCGAGGTGGTCGCGGCCGATCACGATGGGCGCCTTGAGCTCGCCCGATTTCACCATCGCGTTGAAGGCCAGGCCAGCCAGATGCCGCTCGCCCAGCCCTATCCAGCAAATCCGTGCCGGCAGGCCCTGGAAGCTGATGCGTTCTTCGGCCATGTCCAGCCAGCGGTGCAGGTGCTTGTTCTCGGGGAAGAGTTCTTTCATCTTCGCATCGGTCTTGCGAATGTCTTCGGGGTCGCCGGAGAGGGCCACCCAGCGGAAGGGGCCGACGCCGCGGCAAAACAGCGGCCGGATGTAGGCCGGCACAAAACCGGGGTAGTCAAACGCGTTGGCGACGCCGAAGTCCTTGGCGACCTGGCGCAGGTTGTTGCCGTAGTCCACCGTCGGGATGCCCATGGCGTGAAATTCGAGCATGGCCCGGACGTGGACGGCACAGGATTCGCCTGCAGCTTTCGTGAGTGCCGCATGTTGCGCCGGGTCTTTCTGCGCGGCCTGCCATTGCGCCACGCTCCAGCCCGCGGGCAGGTAGCCGTTGATGATGTCGTGCGCCGAGGTCTGGTCGGTGACGAGGTCGGGGCGCATGCCGCCGGCCGCGGCGCGGCGTGCCAGTTCGGGCACGATCTCGGCGGCATTGCCACACAGGGCAATCGACACCGCTTCCTTGCGGCTGGTGTGGTGCTTGATCAGCGTCAGGGCCTCGTCGAGGTCTTTGGCCTGCTTGTCGACGTATCTGGTGCGCAGCCGGAAATCGATGCGCGACTGCTGGCATTCGATGTTGAGCGAACAGGCGCCGGCAAAGGTCGCGGCCAGCGGCTGCGCGCCGCCCATGCCGCCCAGGCCGGCAGTCAGCACCCAGCGGCCGGCCAGCTCTCCGCTGAAATGTTGCCGGCCGGCTTCGATAAAGGTTTCGTAGGTGCCCTGCACGATGCCTTGTGTGCCAATGTAAATCCAGCTACCAGCTGTCATCTGGCCGTACATCATCAGCCCGGCGCGGTCGAGCTCGTTGAAATGCTCCCAGGTCGCCCACTTGGGCACCAGGTTGGAGTTGGCGATCAGCACACGCGGCGCGCCGGGGTGGGTACGGAAGACGCCGACCGGTTTGCCTGACTGCACCAGCAGGGTCTCGTCGGGCTTGAGTTTTCGCAGCGAGTCGAGGATGGCGTCGAAGGCCGGCCAGTTGCGCGCGGCCTTGCCGATGCCGCCGTAGACCACGAGTTCGTCGGGGTTCTCGGCGACTTCCGGGTCCAGGTTGTTCTGGATCATGCGGTAGGCCGCTTCGATCTGCCAGTTGGCGCAACTGAGGGTGCTGCCGCGCGGCGCACGCACCGGCCTGGCCTTGCTGTCGAGGAAAGGGGTTTGTGAAAGGTCTGACACGGGTGGCTCCTTCATGGCTGTCTTGCCGGGCGGGGTAAAACTCGCAAGATTCGTTCCGGTAAATCCTAGTTGTCTATACAACTTGTGTCAACTGGGGTAATCTACGGCTTATGGCAAAACCCCTGTTGCCTGCCTATGAGCAGGTCAAGGCCTTCATCAAGACGCGCATCAGCGCCGGCACCTGGAAGCCCGGCGACCCGGTGCCCAGCGAGGCGGCGCTGGCGGCGCAGTTCGGCATCAGCCGCATGACGGTTAACCGTGCCCTGCGCGAACTGACCGCCGAGGGCATGGTGACGCGTGTGCAGGGTTCGGGCACGCGCGTGGCCGAGCTGCACCGCATCTCCTCCCGGCTCACGATTCGCGACATTCATGAAGAAGTGGTGGAGCGCGGCCATGTGCACACCACCCGGGTGCTGATGGTGGAGGCCGAAAAGGCCAGCGCCGACCTGGCCAGGACGCTGGGCCTGCGCACCGGCGCCCGGGTTTTCCACACCATGCTGGTGCATCTTGAAAACGGTGTGCCCATCCAGTACGAGGACCGCTACGTCAATCCGGCGGCGGCGCCCGATTTCCTGGAAACCGACTTTACACGGACCACGCCCACCCACCACCTGCTGCAACATGCACCGCTGACCGAGGCCAGTTATTCGATCGAGGCCTGCCTGCCCAGCGCGCAGGAGGCCAGACAGCTGGGCATCAAGCGCGGCGATCCCTGCCTGGCCATGATGCGGCGCACGGTCAGCGGGTCCCATGTGGCCAGCGTGGCCCGGTTGATTTATCCTGGCACGCGTTACAGCTTTGCAGGACAATTTCAGGCATGAATGGACACCCATTCCCAACGCGAACCCGTCAAGCGGAGGTCACCCCATGAGCTGGCAAAACATTCCCCTGGAAGAGGTGGCGCCCACGGCCTGGCGCAACGGCGGCGGCATCACGCGCGAATTGCTGGCCTGGCCCACCGCCGAGGACTGGGACTGGCGCATCTCGGTGGCCGAGGTTGAAAAAAACGGGCCGTTTTCGCGCTATGAAGGGGTGCAGCGCTGGTTCGCCGTGCTGGGTGGCGCGGGTGTGCGGCTGACGCTGGACGGGCAGATCCGGGAGTTGACGCCGCAAGGCGAGCCGCTGTGTTTTGACGGTGCCCTGGCCTGCAATTGCGAACTGATCGACGGTCCCACCGAAGACTTCAACCTGATGCTCAAGAACGGGCGTGGCAGCGCGCGCCTGGTCCGCGTTCTGGGTGCGCTGGATGTGGAGGTCAAACCGGGCACACGCGTCGCCGTGTATGCCTGGGACGAGCCGGTGACCGTGCAGGTCAACAGGAAGTTTGTGACGGTGCCGCCGCACACGCTGGCCTGGCGTGCGCTGGCCGACGGGGCTTCGGTGCGCATTGAAGCAACAAGCGCGCTCTGGATGGAAATGGCACGATGACGGTGCAGCTCTGGCGGCATTGCCGCGTGGCCACCCTGCAGCCTTCGCATCCCGCGCCTTACGGCCTGATCGAGGACGCGGCCCTGGTGCTGGAGGGCGGACGCATCGCCTGGGTCGGGCCGCGCCGCGAGTTGCCGGCGGACCTGGCGGCACGCTGCACAGGCGAGCACGATGCCGGCGGCGCGCTGGTCACGCCGGGCCTGATTGATTGCCACACCCACCTGGTGTACGGTGGCGACCGTGCCCACGAGTTCGAATTGCGCCTGCAGGGCGCGAGTTATGAAGACGTGGCACGCGCCGGCGGCGGCATCAATTCGACGGTGAAAGCCACGCGCGCCGCGACCGAGGCGGAACTGGAAGTGCAGAGCCTCAAGCGCCTGCGGGCGCTGGTCGCCGAAGGCGTGACCACGCTGGAGATCAAGTCGGGTTATGGCCTGGCATTCGAGCACGAACGCAAGGCCTTGCGCGTGGCGCGTGGACTGGGCCGTAGCCAGCCGGTGGACGTCCGCACCACCTTTCTGGGCGCCCACGCCATTCCCCCCGAGTTTGCCGGCCGCGCGGATGCTTACGTGGACGAGGTGGTGCGCATGTTGCCGCTGCTGCATGCCGAAGGCCTGGTCGATGCGGTTGATGCGTTTTGTGAACGGATAGCCTTCAGCACGGGGCAGACCGAACGGGTGTTTCAGGCGGCCCACGCACTGGGCCTGCCGGTCAAGCTCCATGCCGAGCAGCTCAGCGACAGCGGCGGCGCTGAGCTCGCCGCGCGTTATGGCGCGCTCAGCTGCGACCACCTGGAGTGGCTGGGCGAACAAGGGGCCGCCGCGATGGCGGCCGCCGGCAGTGTGGCCGTGCTGCTGCCCGGGGCGTTTTATTTTCTGCGTGAAACAAAACTGCCGCCGGTGGCCCTGCTGCGCCAGCACGGCGTGGCGATGGCGATCTCCACCGACTGCAACCCCGGCAGCTCGCCTTGCACCTCGCTGCTGCTGATGCTCAACATGGCCTGCACGCTGTTTCGCCTGACGCCCGAGGAGGCGCTGGCCGGCGTCACCCGCCACGCGGCGAAAGCGCTGGGGCTGGACGATCGCGGTGTCATCGCCCCCGGCAAACGTGCCGACTTCGTGTTGTGGGATGTGGCCCATCCCGCGCAACTGGCCTGTGCCCTCGGCGCCAATCCGCGCCTGCAGACGGTGTTCAAGGGTGAGCTGGTATGAGTTTTGCGGCGCACCGCAGCACAAGGACGGCGCCGGCATAGTCTCGATGCCGGCCATGCCGATGGCGGGCTCTGGCGGCTGGACGACGAATCCCTGGTTGCCCCTGGCCTGAATTCAAAAAAGAGAGGGCGATTCCCAGCCAATGAGAAATACTGTTTTACGCGTTCAGGCAAGAACCTGATACTGAAACGATGTTGCCTGATTCCCATGCTGTTTCTGCGGTTGATCGCGCCCTGGTGGTGCTTGCCACGCTGGCGCAGCAGGGGCATCCCATGACAGCAACGGACCTGGTGCGCAAGACCGGCCTGAGTCAGAGCACGCTTTACCGCCAGCTCCATGCCCTCAAGCGCTGGGGGTTTGTTCTTGAAGTGGAGGGGCGCTACGCCCCCGGCCCGTTGAGCCTGCAACTGGCGCTGGGTTTCGACATGGCGTCCCACCTGGCCCGGCAGGCACGCCAGGACATGCTGGTGCTGGCCCAGCAGTCCCAGGAAAGTGTCGGCCTGATCGTCGCGGTGAACGGCCAGGCGATTTGCATCGAGATGGTCGAGAGCCGGCAAGCCCTGCGCTGCTCTTTCGAAAAAGGCCGCAGCGTCCCTCTGGAAAAAGGCGCTTCGGCGAAATGCCTGCTGGCCCACCTGCCCGAGGCGGCCCGGGACGCGGCTTTGGCTGCAGCACACCCCGGCGTCCCGCTGGCCGAGCCGCTGGCCGAGCTGAGCGCGATCCGCAAGGCCGGCTTTGCCGTCAGCAACGGCGAGGTCGATGCCGGTGTCTGGGGCGTCAGTGCGCCCTTGTTCGCCATGGGAAAACAGGCCGTCGGTGCCTTGACGCTCATGGCACCCGGCGTGCGCATCCAGGACAAACATTCCCCCCTGATTCAGATGACGGTGGTCGCCGCCGCCCGTATTTCCCGAAGTTTGAGTAGCTTGATTCATTAACCCCCCCTGGAGAAAATCTCATGAACTTTCGCCGTCAATTTCTGCTTTCCTGCTTTGCCGTCCTCGGTTTGGGTGCGGTGGGCGCACATGCGCAAGATGTCCTTCGCGTCGGTACCGATGCCACCTTCCCGCCCATGGAGTACGTCGAGGGCGGCAAGCGCACCGGCTTCGACATTGAGCTGGTCGAGGCGGTCGGCAAGGTATTGAACAAGCGCATCGAATGGGTCGATATCGATTTCAAGGGCCTGATCCCGGGGCTGATTTCGAAGCGTTTTGACATGTCGGTGTCGGCCATCTACATCACCGATGACCGCAAGAAGGTCGTCGATTTCACCGACGCCTACTACGCGGGCGGTCTGGTGGCCATGGTCAAGGAGGGCAACACCGCCATCAAGACCCTGGCAGACCTGAATGGAAAAAAAGTGGCTGTGCAGGTTGGCACCAAGTCGGTGTCCTACCTGGCCGCCAACCACCCGCAGGTGCAACTGGTGGAGGTCGAGAAAAACCAGGAGATGTTCAACCTGGTCGAGATCGGCCGTGCCGATGCGGCCGTGACCGGCAAGCCCGCAGCGTTCCAGTATGTGCGCACCCGCGGCGGCCAGCGCGTGCTGGAGCAGCAGCTCACGACCGAAGAGTACGGCATGGCGCTGCGCAAGGACAGCCCCGAGCTGACCCGGTCCGTCAACGGTGCACTGGCCAAGCTCAAGGCCGACGGCACCTATGCACAGATCGTCAAAAAGTGGTTTAGCGGCACCACCAGGTAAACCGTCAACCGCGGAACGCATCAGATGGAACTCGATTTCTCTCCCGTATGGGCTGGCTGGCGCAACCTGCTGCAGGGCGGCCTGGTGACCGTGGAAATCACCGCGGTGTCCCTGGCGCTGGGTTGCGTCATGGGGTTGCTGGTGGGGATAGGGCGGCTCAACCCGAAAAGGCGCGTGGTGTATGCGCTGTGCACAAGCTACGTGGCCGCGATTCGGGGGACGCCCTTGCTGGTGCAACTGTTCCTGCTGTTTTTCGGGTTGCCGCAGTTCGGCATCCTGCTGCCGGCCTTTGTCTGCGGCGTGATCGGCCTGGGCATTTACTCCGGCGCCTATGTGTCGGAAATTGTGCGCGGGGCCATCCAGTCGATTGACCGGGGCCAGATGGAAGCGGCGCGATCCGTGGGCATGTCGTATGGCACGGCCATGCGCAGCATCATCCTGCCACAGGCGCTGGTGCGCATGATTCCGCCGCTGGGCAATGAGTTCATTGCGCTGATCAAGAATTCAGCGCTGGTGTCCCTGCTGACCATCCACGACCTGATGCATGAGGGGCAGAAAATCATCAGCGTGTCCTACCGCTCGCTGGAGGTTTACCTTGCCATCGCCGTGATGTATTTTGTTCTGACCGGGCTGACAACGCTGGCGCTGCGCCGCATCGAACAGCGGCTGCGTGCGGGAGGCATGGTGCAATGAAAAACGAACAGGCGATTGTCAGCATACGCGGCTTGCGCAAGTCTTTCGGCGACCACGCCGTGTTGAAGGGCATCGATTTCGATGTCCAGCCGTCGCAGGTGGTGGTGGTGATCGGACCCAGCGGGTCGGGGAAAAGCACTTTCTTGCGCTGTTGCAACGGTCTGGAGACACCCGAGAAGGGCCGGGTCGAGATCTGCGGGCGCACCTTGGTCGATGACGGCCAGATGCTGGGTGAGGCGGCCCTCAACCATCTTCGCGAAGACGTCGGCATGGTGTTCCAGTCCTTCAACCTGTTTCCCCACCTGCCGGTGATTGACAACGTCACCGTCGGCCCGCGCAAGGTGCGCGGTGTTTCCAGGAAACAGGCGCAATCCGAAGCCATGGCGTTGCTCGAGAAGGTGGGGCTGGCCGAAAAAGCCCATGCCATGCCCGCCAGCCTGTCCGGTGGGCAGAAGCAGCGGGTGGCCATTGCCAGGGCACTGGCCATGCAGCCCAAGGTCATGCTTTTTGACGAGCCCACTTCTGCGCTGGACCCCGAGCTGGTGGGCGAGGTGCTGCAGGTCATGAAGCTGCTGGCGAGCGAGGGCATGACGATGATGGTCGTGACCCATGAAATGGACTTTGCGCGCGAGGTGGGCGACGTGGTGGTGGTGATGGATGGCGGTGTGGTGATCGAAGCCGGGCCGCCCGCTATCATTTTCACCAACCCGGCGCAGACCCGAACGCGGGATTTCCTGCGAGCAGTCCTGTCCCGGAGTTGATCGCTTTTTGTTCGTTGCCGCCTGGTTCCCCGCGGGCCGTGTGTCCCTGGTGCCCGGGCGGCTTCCACTTGTTTTGAATGGTGAGCCTGTATGAGTTTTACCCTGCAACGCGGCAATGCCCCCCTGCTGGTCAGCATGCCGCACACCGGCACCGATATTCCACCTGAACTGCGCGGCGATTACACCGAACGTGCGCTGGGCGTGGAGGACACCGACTGGCACCTGCAGCGTCTGTACGATTTTTTGCCGGCGCTGGGCGCCAGCGTGATCACGCCGCGGTATTCGCGTTACCTGATCGACCTGAACCGCCCGCCCGACGACGCGCCCATGTACCCCGGCGCCTCCAACACGGAACTGTGCCCCACGCATTTCTTCAACGGCGATGCGCTCTACAAGGACGGCAGGGCACCCGACCCGGCCGAGCGCCTGCGCCGACGCGAAACGTACTGGCAGCCCTACCACGCGGCGCTGGCCGCGGAGCTGGCGCGCCTGAAGGCCCAACACGGTTTTGTGCTGCTGTGGGATGCGCACAGCATCCGTTCCGAAATTCCGTGGCTGTTCGAAGGCCGCCTGCCGGACCTCAACATCGGCACGGCCAATGGCGCGGCGGCGGATGTCTCCATCACCGCTGCCGCGGCGGCCGCCTGCGCCGGGGTTGCGGGTGTGAGCAGCATCGTCAATGGCCGCTTCAAGGGCGGCTACATCACGCGCCAGTATGGGCGGCCCGCTGAGCATGTGCACGCGGTCCAGCTCGAGAAATGCCAGCGCCTGTACATGCAGGAAGTGGCACCGTTTGCCTATGATGAGGTGTTGGCGCAAAGGATACAACCCGTGCTCAAGAACATGGTGACCGGCAGCCTGGCCGCTGCCTGCAAGCTGTATGGCCGCTGAGGTGACGCGTTATGTCGCGCCCCAGGCCTGGGTGGACGGCGCCTGGACGCAGGATGTGCTGCTGGCGGTGGCCGCCGACGGCACCTGGACCAGCATCGAGCCCAACGCGGTGGAGGAAGCGCAACGCGGGGCGGTGCGCCTGGCCGGGCCGGTGTTGCCGGGGCTGGTCAATGCCCACAGCCACGCTTTCCAGCGCGCCATCGCCGGGCTGACCGAGCGGTCCCTGGGCGGCGACGATGATTTCTGGAGTTGGCGCGACCGCATGTACAGCGCCGCGCTGCGCATCACGCCCGAACAACTTGAAGCCGTGGCGGCGCTGCTGTATGCCGAGTTGCTGCAGGCCGGCTACACCCAGGTCTGCGAGTTTCATTACCTGCACAACAACAGCGACGGCCAGCCGTATGCCGACCCGCTGGCCATGTCGCTGGCGCTGGTGCGTGCCGCGCAGCGCGTGGGCATGGGCCTGACCCTGCTGCCCACGCTGTACATGCGTTCGGGTTTTGCGGCCTCCGGCCTGCGCGAAGACCAGCGGCGTTTTGCCTCCACGCCCGATTCGGTGCTGCGCCTGGCCGAGGGCGTGTTGCGCCAGGGCGGCCACCACCTCAACATCGGCCTCGCCATACATTCGCTGCGTGCCGTGGACGAGGCGGCGCTGCACGACGTGGCAGCAGCGGCCCATGCAGGAGGCATGGCTGTGCATATCCACATAGCCGAGCAGATGCAGGAAGTGCAGGACTGCGTCGCCGCACTGGGCGGACGGCCTGTCGAGTGGCTGCTGGCACACGCACCGGTCGATGCACGCTGGAACCTGGTGCATGCCACCCAGTCCACCGTGGCCGAACTGCAGGGCGTGCAGCGCAGCGGCGCGGCGATTGTGATCTGCCCGACGACGGAGGCCAATCTCGGCGACGGCGTGTTCGACCTGCCGGCCTATGCGGCGGCGGGCGGCCGCTGGTCCATCGGCTCGGACAGCCATGTCACGCGCAGCTGGCAGGAAGAGCTGCGCCTGCTCGAGTATTCACAGCGCCTGAGCCTGCGCCAGCGCAACATCGCGGGGCGCCTGCTGGCCAGCTCCAGCAGTGCGGACAACCTGTTCAACGCTGCGCTGGCCGGTGGGCACGCCGCCACCTCGCTGCCGCTGGGCGGCATCGCGCCCGGGCAGCGCGCGGATTTTGTCGTCGTCGATACCGCATCGCCGGCCCTGCTGGGCATTCCGGCCGATCACCTACTGGACGCCATGGTGTTCTCCAGCCCCGACGCCCGCTTCAGCGAGGTGTTTGTGGCGGGGCAACGCGTGGTCAGCGGCGGGCGGGTGGCCGGCTGGCCGCGGCTGGCGGCGGAGTTTTCGCAGGCGATGCAGGCCCTGTGGGCTTGAGACTTGTCATCCTGGACGCGATCCGGAATCCATGCCTGCCAACCAGAGCCGCCTGATGGCCACCATGGATTGCGGCTCAGGCCCGCTATGACAAACCAGGCGCCGCGAGCCAGCATCCGATGATGCCGGCTCCACCTGCCTCGGCGCGTTACTATCAAATAAATAGCTGACTACGAAGGCACAGCAATGGCTGCAGCCGATTTTTATGTCAGACGGGCGCGTGACACCCTAACGCCCGGCGAGCAGCGCTTCCACCGCCGCACCCAGCGCCAGCAACTCCCGGTCCGCGCCTCGCCGGCCCACCAGCATCAGCCCGACCGCCAGCCCGCCGCCGCGCGGCAGCGGCAAGGTCAACGCCGGCAGGTCAAAGAAATTGAAGGCCGACGGGTTGCGCAGCAGCAGGGCGTTGGTGCGCAAAAATACCTCTTCGGCCTGCACCTCGGCGATACGCGGCGCCAGCAGCGGCACGGTGGGCAGCACCAGTGCATCGAGCTGTGTCATACGCGCATCGAGTGCCGGCAGCAGTGCGGCGCGCGCCTGCTGGATGCCGACATAAGTCGCCGCGTCCAGCGTCTGGCCGCGGCGTATGCGGCCCAGCACGATGGGGTCGTATTCCTCGGGCCGGCTATTGACCCAGTCGCGGTGAATCCACGCGGCCTCGGCGGCCACCAGGGTGCCGCGCTCCTGCAGGCGAAAGGGTTCGCCCAGCAAGTCGTCGAGGGCTTCATCCCGGACCTGGGCACCGGCGCCCGCGAGTTGCGCCAGGGCTTGTTCCACGGCGGCCAGCACCTCGTCTTGCGCCTGGCTGAACAACAGGCCGCGCGGCACGCCCAGGCGCAAGCCGCGTACATCGCGCTGCGGCAGGGCTTGCGGCGTGATGCCGGCCAGCACGCTGTCGGTGGCGGCGGCGTCCGCCACGCTGCGGCACAGCGGCCCCAAGGTGTCCAGGGTGAAGGACAGCGGAAAAGCGCCGTCGCGCGTGACCCGCGCCTGGGTTGGCTTGAAGCCCACCAGGCCGTTGAGCGCCGAGGGAATACGCACCGAGCCGCCGGTGTCGGAGCCGATGGCGATCTCGGCCATGCCGCGCGCCACCGACACGCCCGCGCCCGAGGACGAGCCGCCCGGGATGCGGCTGATGTCCAGCGCGTTGCCGGGTGTGCCGTAGTGCGGGTTGATGCCGACGCCCGAGAAAGCGAACTCGGTCATGTTGGTTTTGCCGATGATGACGGCGCCGGCGGCACGCAGGCGGCTGACCACCACGGCATCTTTGGCCGCCGGCGCGGCATCGCGCAGCAGGGCCGAGCCGGCGGTGGTGGCTTCGCCGGCCACGTCGAACAGGTCCTTGATCGAGACGATGCAGCCGTCCAGCGGGCCCAGGCACTGGCCGCTGGCGGCACGCCGGTCGGCGTCCAGCGCGGCCGTGCGGGCGGCGTCGGCGTACAGCCGCGTGAAAATGCGCCGGCCTTCATCGCCGGCAGCCGCAATCGCGGCCAGCGCCGCCTCGAGTTTCTGGGTGGAAGTGTTTGTGCTCATGGGGCCTTACCTTAACGCATTGCGGTGGCGCTTGCTGCGCGGGGCGCCCTGCACCGCCATGCCAGATGCTATGAAGTTGATAGCTGCCAGCGCCCGTCTATAAAAGGCTGGAGGTACTTTTTGCTTGCAAAATCGGCTGCCAGCCCAGGGAAGGACGCCTCATGGCAGCCCGGAAAGTGTGTTGCGGCCTATCATCGCCGGATGAACGCCACCTCCAACACCGCCGAACTTTCCCTTCGTTCCCTGTTTGATGCCCAGCACCGCGCCAGCCGCGCCCAGGTGGACGTGCCGCTGGCCTTGCGCCGGGACAGGCTGCAGCGCATGCGCCGCCTGCTCGATGAGCAAGGCTCAGCGCTGGCGGCAGCCGTGCAGGCCGACTTCGGCGTGCGTTCGCCACAGCTGACCGAAATTGCCGACCTGTTTGTACTGCGCACGCTGCTGTCGCACACGCTCAAACATCTGCCGAAGTGGGTCAGGCCGGTGAAGGTGGCCACGCCGATCTACCTGCAGCCGTCGAGCGCCTATTTGCAGCGCCAGCCCCTGGGCGTGGTCGGGGTGATCTCGCCCTGGAACTACCCGGTGCAGCTGGCACTGGCGCCGGCCATCACGGCCCTGGCGGCGGGCAACCGCGTCATGCTCAAGCCGAGCGAGCTGACGCCGCGCACCTCGGCGCTGATGGGCGAGCTGATCGGCCAGGCCTTTGCCGCCGACGAGTTCTGCGTGGTCGAGGGGGATGCGGCGCTGGCGGCGGCCTTCACCCACCTGCCTTTTGATCACCTGGTGTTCACCGGCTCCACGGCCACCGGACGCAAGGTGGCCGAGGCCGCCGCCGCCAACCTGACGCCCACCACGCTGGAGCTGGGTGGCAAGTCGCCGTGTATCGTCGATGCGTCCAGCGACCTCGACAGCG
Organism: Polaromonas sp. AER18D-145; assembly: GCF_002379095.1. Classification (GTDB taxonomy): domain Bacteria; phylum Pseudomonadota; class Gammaproteobacteria; order Burkholderiales; family Burkholderiaceae_C; genus Polaromonas. The sequence continues at coordinate 66,702 of NZ_NBZV01000004.1, read as the reverse complement.
TGGCCCTGAAGATCGCGCACGGCAAGCTGCTCAACGCCGGGCAGACCTGCATTGCGCCCGACTATGTGCTGGTGCCGCAGGGCAGGGAAGCCGCTTTTGGCGACGCCTTTGCCCGCGCCGTGGCCAGGCTGTTTCCCACCATCGCCGGCAACCCCGACTACGCGGCCATCATCAGCCCGCGCCACCACGAGCGCCTGCAGGCGCTGCTGGCCCAGGCCGAAGGCGAGGGCGCGCGGCTGCAGGTGGTGAATCCGGGTGGCGCTGCGCCCGGAACCGCAAGGCAGATGGCGCCGGTGCTGGTGTTCGGCACCACCCCGGCCATGAAGTTGATGGACGAGGAAATTTTCGGCCCCGTCCTGCCGGTGCTGCCGTATGCCACGCTGGACGAAGCCATCGGCTACATCAACGACCGGCCACGTCCGCTGGCCCTGTACTGGTTCGGCACCGACACGGCCGCGCGTGACGCGGTGCTGGCGCGCACCGTGAGCGGCGGCGTGACGGTCAACGACACGCTGATGCACATCGCCCACGACAACCTGCCCTTTGGCGGTGTTGGCGACAGCGGCTGGGGCGCCTACCACGGCGAAACAGGTTTCCTGCGTTTCACGCAGCAAAAACCGGTGCTGGTGTCGTCGAAGTGGGCGCGCGGCGACCTGTTCTACCCGCCCTATGGCAAACGTTTCGACCAGATCATGGGGTTGCTCAAACGCTGGTTGTAAGGCGGTCGTCGGCCCTTGTCTTTTTCGGCAGGCGGGAAGGGATAATCAAACGATGTTGTTGAAAGCGTTCATCACGACCCTGTGGCTCAGTGCCGCCATGGGCCTGGGCGGCCTGCCGGGCCGCGCGCAGGCGCAGCCGGTGGTGGTCGCGGCGTCGGACCTGAAGTTCGCGCTGGAGGAAGTGGTTGTCCTGTTCGAGAAGGAAAAAAAGCACAAGCTTCGCCTGGTGTTCGGCTCGTCGGGCAACTTCTATTCGCAAATCCTGCAGGGCGCGCCTTTCCAGATGTTTCTCTCGGCCGACGAGGACTTCGTGTTCAGGCTGGCGGATGCCGGCAGGACGCGCGACCGCGGCAGGCTGTATGCACTGGGCCGCATCGGCATCCTGGTGCCGCACGGTTCGGCCCTGAAGGCCGACGGTGAGCTGAAGGACCTGGCGGCGGCGCTGAAGGACGGGCGGCTGCAGAAGTTTGCCATCGCCAACCCCGATCACGCCCCCTATGGCGCCCGGGCCAGGGAGGCGCTGCAACACGCCGGCCTGTGGACCCAGCTGCAGCCGCGGCTGGTGCTCGGTGAAAACATTTCGCAGGCCGCGCAGTTTGCCACCTCGGGCGCAGCCCAGGGCGGCATCATCGCGCAGTCGCTGGCGCTGGCGCCCAGCGTCGGCCGGCTGGGCACGTTTGCGCTGATTCCCGACAGCTGGCACCAGCCGCTGCGCCAGCGCATGGTGCTGCTGAAAAATGCCGGGCCGGCCGCCCAGGCGTTTTACGACTTCATCGGCACGCCGGCCGCGCAGGCGGTGATGGGCCGCTACGGCTTCGTGATGCCCTAAGCCGACATGGACTGGTCCGCCCTTTTTCTCTCGCTCAAGCTGGCCGCCGTCACGCTGGTGATCCTGCTGCCCGCCGGTGTGCTGACCGGGCGCTGGCTGGCCTACACCGGCTTTCGCGGCAAGGCCTGGGTCGAGGCCGTGGTGGTATTGCCATTGGTGCTGCCGCCCACCGTGCTCGGGTATTACCTGCTGGTGTCGCTGGGCGGCAGCTCGCCCATCGGGCAGTGGGCGCGGCAGTGGCTGGGGATCGAGCTGACCTTCAACTTCCTGGGCCTGCTGATCGCCTCACTCGTGTTCAACATTCCCTTCATGGTGCAGCCGGTGCAGCGCGCTTTCGAGGCCGTGCCCCGCAACTTGGCCGAAGCCGCCGCCGTCAGCGGCCTGGGCGGCTGGCAGACCTTTCGCCTGGTGGAGTTGCCGCTGGTCTGGCCCGGCGTGTTGTCGGCCATGGTGCTGACCTTTGTGCACACGCTGGGCGAGTTCGGCGTGGTGCTGATGGTGGGCGGGAGCATCCCGGGTGAAACCCGCACGATCGCCATTGCGATCTACGACCAGGTGCAGGGCTTCAACCTGGCGGCGGCCAACCAGATGTCGCTGGCCTTGCTGCTGCTGTCGCTGCTGGCGGTTGGTTTTTCCTTTGTCGCGTCGGCCCGGCTGGTGCGTCGTCCATGACTGCACCGGCAAGCAGGGCGCTGGTGGTCGAGGTGGAGCAGGCCCAGCCCATGGTCCTGTCGGCGCAGTTTCGCTGTGCGCCGGGCGAGATGCTGGCCCTGGTGGGGCCGTCGGGTGCGGGAAAAACATCCATGCTGCGCATCATGGCCGGACTCATGCGCCCGGCGCAGGGGCGTGTGGTGGTGGGCGAACAGGTCTGGTGCGACACGGCCGGCGGCGTGTTTGTGCCACCGCAAAAACGCCATGTCGGCCTGGTGTTCCAGAATTACGCGCTGATGCCGCACCTGAGCGCCCTGGACAACGTGGCGCTGGCGCTGCTGCACCTGCCGCGCGAGCAGCGCCGCGAGCGAGCGCGCCACTGGCTCGACCATGTGCGCCTGACGCCCGGCCAGCAGGCGCGCCGGCCCGCGCACCTCTCGGGCGGTGAGCAGCAGCGTGTGGCGGTGGCGCGGGCACTGGCACGCGAGCCGGCGCTGCTGCTGCTCGACGAGCCTTTTTCCGCGGTCGACCAGATGAGCCGCCACGGCCTGTATGCCTTGCTGGCCGAACTGCGGCGCGAGCTGGACATCCCCATCGTGCTGGTCACGCACGATCTCAACGAGGCGCGCCTGCTGTGCGACCAGCTGGTGGTGATTGACGCCGGGCGCGTGCTGCAGCAGGGCGCGCCGGCCAGCATCCACCGCGCGCCGCGCAACGCCCGGGTGGCTGACCTGGTGGGTATCCAGAACCGCTTTCACGGCGTGTGGCTGGGTCCGGACGACACATCGGGTGATGCGGGCTGGGGCCTGCTGCGCTGGACCGACGGCACATCGGCGGGTGCGGGTGGCGATGGCTGCCCCACCGTGCTGCGCGTGCGCGACAAGGGCCGCCTGGAGCCGGGCCAGGCCGTGAGCTGGGTGATTCACGGCGAAGGCATTCACCTGCTCGACGCCCCGTCACAGGCGAGCGGCGACTTCTGTGCCACCGTGGCCGAGTTGCGCCACCTGGGGGAAATCACCCTGGTGACGCTGCTGCTGGAGCCGTCCCCCGGCGCATCGCTGCGGCTCACCTTGTCCGGACCGCAAGCGGCGCCGCTGGTGCCCGGACAACGCACCTGTGTGCGCCTCGACTTGGCGCTGGTGCATGTGATGCCGGTGCGCAACGCCGGGTAAGCCCGGTCACCGGGCGAGGCCGTCCACGGGCTGCTACGCTTCGCTCTTGGCAGACACCTGAAAGGGCACCATGTCCCCCCGCGAACTTGAAACCTATCTCCACGCGCACATTCCGCTGTCCCGGGCCATGCAGGTCAGCGTGGTGCAGGCCGCGCCGGACGAGGTCGTGCTCAGCGCACCGCTGGCGCCCAACATCAACCACCGCGACACCGTGTTCGGCGGCAGTGCATCGGCCGTCGCCATCCTGGCCGCGTGGTCGCTGCTGCACACGCGCCTGAGCGCCGAGGGCCTGGCCAGCCGCCTGGTGATCCAGCGCAACACCATGTCGTACGGGCAGCCCATAGCGGGCACTTTCACCGCGACGGCCGCCGCGCCGGACGCTGAGGCCTGGCACCAGTTCCTGCGCGTGTTCCGGCGCAAGGGCAAGGCGCGCATCACGGTGGTGTCGGTGCTGCATTTTGCGGGCGAGGTGGCGGGGCGCCTCGAAGGCGAGTTTGTGGCGCTGGGGATGGATCAGCCGGCCTGAGCTGTTGAGTTGCCCCATGCGCGCCGACATTGCCTACCCGTTGCTCGCCGACATCGTGCTCACGCTGCATGTCGCCGTGGTGGCCTTTGTGGTGGGCGGCCTGCTGCTGGTGATTGCCGGCAACCTGCGCGGCTGGCGCTGGGTCAACGCCCTCTGGTTCCGGCTGGCGCACCTGGCTGCGATCGGGGTCGTGGTGGCCGAAACCTGGCTGGGCATGCTGTGCCCGCTGACCACGCTGGAGACGTGGCTGCGTGCCCGCGCCGGTGTCGCCGGCTATGGCGGCGGCTTCATCGAACACTGGTTGCAGCGCGTGCTGTATTACGAGGCGCCGTGGTGGGTGTTCGCCGTCGGCTACTCACTGTTCGGCCTGCTGGTGGTTGCGGCATGGGTTCGCTTTCCACCGGAACCCCGAAGGCGGGGTGACAAACCGGAAAGCAGCAGCAGCGGGGGTTAGCTCTTTTTTGATAGCTATCGGCGCTTGCTGGACAAGGCCCCAGGCCGGTTTTTTTGCGAAAAGCCGAAGGACCGCCGGCCCTGGCAAGCCGTGCATTACCTGGCCGTCCCGAACACCTGCACCCAGTAGATGCCCGCGCGGCTGCTGCTGTTCACCGCAAAGGCGCTACCCATCTCGGTGTAGTCCGGCGACATCACATTGGCGCAATGCTCGGGGCTGTCGAGCCAGCTGCGCATGACGGTTTCGGCCTGGGTGTGGCCGGCGGCGATGTTTTCGCCAATGCGGCGCCAGTTGTAGCCGCTGCTGCTGGCGCGGTCTGCCACATGTTTGCCATCGCGGCCGACGTGGTCGAAGTAGTTGTGGCGTGCCATGTCGGCGGCGTGGGCAGCGGCGGCGGCCTGCAGTTTGGCGCTGAAATGTAGCGGGCGCGTCGCGGCGAAAAACTCGGTGCCGCAGCGGCGTGGGCGGGCGCGGGCTTCGTTGACCAGGGCCAGCACACGCGAGCGTACGTCATCGGCCTGCGCAGCACCGGGGGCTGAGAAGGGGGCGGCGACGACGATCCAGGTTTGAGCGGCCTGCTGGTGAAAGCCGGCTTCGGTCAAATTGGGCTGGGTGATCAGGCTGCAGGACTTGCCCAGGCTGGCCCCCGTCAACTGGGTGGCGTGACCCGGGCCGCGCAGCACGATCTGCGCCCCGCTCACCGCGCGGTAGCCGGCAGCTTTCAGTGCCTCTTCCAGCCTGTCACCACCGGACAGGCGGGCGGCGGCGGCCGACAGGGCGGCGTTCTCGCGCAGGGGGTCGGCTTTGCCGGGCTGCCCTGCGCAGCCTTGCTGCCGCAGCGCGTTGATGTCGCGCAGCAGGCCCGGGTGACTGGCGCTGTCCGCCTGGGCATGCACCTGTCCGGTGGCGGCCAGCAGGGCCAGCGCCAGACCCGTTGCGGCGCTGCGCCATGTTTCACGTGTTTTTACCAGGGTGCGGACAGCGTTCATTGGCCCATGGTAGCGGGTTGCCCTTGCCCGGCGCGCCGCAGGGCTGCTTCAAGGCTGGAGCGATCCGGTCCGTCTGCCTGGATGGATGGCCGCTGTCGCCCGCCGGTGGCGGGCGACAGCCTGCATGGTCCGCAAATGGCCACTCAGTGCGCCGTGTCGCCGGGCAGGTGGTCGGCCACCAGTTCGACCAGGCTGACGATGCGTGTGGACCACTGGTCAACCTCTGCGCCTTCCATGAAGTTGAGACGGCAGCTCGCGCAGGACACCACCACCGCGTCGGCGCCGGTGGCGTCGATCTGCTGGCGCTTGATCTCCCAGGCCTTGTGCCGCAGTGGCGCGGCGCGGTTGATCAGGAAGGCGCCGGCACCGCCGCCGCAGCACCAGTTGAGTTCTGCCGTGGGGGAGGTTTCCCGGAACTCCACCCCCAGGGCCGCGATCGCCGCACGCGGCTCGTCGATCACGCCGCCGTGCCGTGCCAGCTTGCAGGCATCGTGGTAGGTGACGACCTGGTGGGTGTCGCCTGAGCGCACCTCAAGCCGTCCGCTCTCGATTTCGCGGCCGACAAACTCCGAGGCGGCCAGCACCTCGAAGGGCAGCGGCTCGCCGCCGGGCAGCCGGGCTTCCCAGCGCAGCGCCGGGTAGGCGTGGCCGCACTCGGGCAGGATGACGGTGTGCGCGCCCACGGCCAGTGCCTCGGCTATCAGCCGCTGGCTGGCCGCTTTCTGCAGGGCTTCGTTGCCCGACAGCAGGCCAAAGTTGGCCGCCTCGAAGCCGCCGCTGCGCAGCGTCCAGCGCAGGCCCAGGTGGTTGAGAATACGCGCCGTGGCCGCCAGCGCGTCCTGGTAGAGCAGCACGTCGATGACCGTGGTGACCAGCATCACGTCGGCGGCGGGTTCGTCCAGCGGAATGGCAATGCCTTGCGCGCGCAGGGCTTCCACGGTTTTGGCGAGTTCGGCAGGGCCGACGCCGAACACCGTGCCGCGCCCGGCCTGCTCCTGCGCCACCGCCATCAACTCCAGCGGCATCAGGCCGGCTTCGGACAGCGCCTCGCGCATGACGTTGACGCCGCGCGCGATGTTGATGCCCATGGGGCAGGCCATGCTGCAGCGGCCGCATTCGGTGCACGCGTCGTACACCAGCTCCTGCCATTCCTGCAGGTCGGCGACGGTGATGTCGGGCTTGAACAGGCGATGCAGGGGCGCAAACGCCGAGGTCTCGCGCATGTGCACGCGCCGCAGCAGGTCGAGCTTGCGGGTCGGCGTGTACTTCGGGTCCTGGGTGCTCTGGTAGAAGTGGCAGGCCTCGGAGCAGTAACCGCAGTTGACGCAGGACTCCAGGTCCATGGCCAGCGCGCGGTCGGTCTTGCGGTGCATCACGGCCTTGGCCCGCGACAGCCGGGCGGCGTCGGTGAGTGGTTCCGGCTGCGCCATCCCGCCCAGGTGGCGGATCGCCTCCTGGAATTGTTTGAAAACGGCCATGTCGATCATGTGCGCACTCCACGGCGTCCGAGAAAGCGGGCCAGCTGCATGCGGTTGGGCAGCACCAGAAAGGCGTGCATCAGTTTGCCGAAGGGAAACCACACCAGCAACAGCTCCAGGCTCAGCAGGTGCACGGCCAGCGGGCCGCGGTACAGCGGGCTGGCTTGCGCCAGCAGGGCCGACGAGGGTTCACCCACGACGGCCATGCCGGTCATCAGGGGCAGCATGGTCAGCGCCCAGGTCAGCATGTCGTCGGCGCGGGATATTTTTTTGAGCACGGGGTCGGTGAGCCGGAACAGCAGGGCGATGAGCAGCGACACGATGGTGGCCGCAGCGGCGATGTACATCACCATGTCGGGCAGTGCCGGCCAGCCCAGGCCGGTCAGGCGGCGGATGAAGGCGATGTGCGGCGCGTAGCCGAAGAAGACCAGGGCCAGGCCGATGTGAAAGACGTAGGGGTTGACCGTTACCAGCGTGGCGCTGGGATGAAAGCCGCGGTGCGGCGCCATGCGGAAAAGGCTGGCCTTGAGTGCGTCGGTGGTGCCGAAGGCCTGGCGCGCCGGTGCGGGCCGGCCTGCGGGCGCTGGCAGGCGCCACAGCGAAAAAAGCCGCCATGCCACGCCGGCCGCAAAAACCGCGATGGCGACCGCGAGCAGGGGGCCGCGCGCCCAGTCGAGCAAATCCATGGTGTGCTGCCTCTTGTGTTGTGTGTGTGGTTGGCGGTGAAAGGGTTCAGGCTAGTGCCCTGGCTGCTGCACTGGCTTGATGCATGTCAAGGGCGCGGCACGCGGCCGCCTCAGCTTCGGAATGCTATTGAATCAATAGCTGCTGGCGCATGTCCTGAAAGGGCTAGAGACCGTTTTTATTCTGAAAATGACTCGGCGACTGGCCCATGGCGGCCTTGAACATGGCTGAAAACGCGCTGTCGCTGGCGTAGCCGCTGGCGGCTGCCACCTGGCTGACGGACTGGCCGCGGGCCAGCAGGGGCAGGGCGTGGGCCAGCACGGCCTGCTGGCGCCACTGCTGGTAGCTCAGTCCCAGCTCATCGCGAAACAGCCGCGCCACCGTGCGTTCGCTGGCCCCTATGGCCGCGGCCCACTCGGCCAGCGTGGCGCGTTCGGACGGTGCGCGCAGCACCGCCTCGCAGAGGGCGCGCAGGCGCTTGTCGCCGGTTTGCGCATTCGGCAGGGGCACGCCCAGCACCTGGGTGTCGGCGTGCAGGAGTTCGTCCAGCACCAGGCGGGTCAGCAATTGCTCACGCGATGGACTCAGGGGGGATGTTTTTCCGCCGGGCCGCCCCAAGGAAAAATGCGCCCCCTCGGGGGGCAGCGAAGCGTGGGGGCCGGTGTTGTCCAGGGCACGGATGGTTTCACGCAGCAAGGCAGAAACGACGATCACGCGGCAGCCTTGCCAGTTCTCGGGCGTGGCACTGGCGTCGATGTACAGCGTGCGGAACTCCGCCGCCTCGAGCACGGTGATGTGGTGCTGCGCGCCCGGCGCAATCCACACCGCGCGCGAGGGCGGCACGATGTAGGCAACTTCATCGGCCTTGTGGCGGCTCTGCTCGGCCGTGACCTGCACGATGCCGCTGGCGCAGTAGGCCAGTTGCGCCCAGGCATGGGCATGCGGCTCGAAGTGCGAGTCCACCGGCATGGAGCGCGCCCGCACACGCACCGGGCGCTCGCGGCTGGGCGTGAAGGGGTCGGTGTCGCCGACCGGCATGAAGTGGAGCCGGGAGCTGCGGGGCATGGATGGAGGGGATCAATGGTTTGTCTGAAATTCGCTGAAACATGGCTTTTTGTCGCATTTCAGAAGCCTGCGCCGATACTACGATGGCGCCATGAATACATCAAGCACCCTCGCGGGCCCCGGCGTTGTTCCCTTGCGCAGCGATGCCAGCGTCATTGGCCTGGTCGGGCTGGCGCACCTGATCAGCCATTTCAGCCAGCTGCTGCTGGCGCCGCTGTTTCCCTGGCTCAAGGACGAGTTCAGCGTCAGTTATGCCGAGCTGGGGTTTTTGATGACGATTTTTTTCGTGGTGTCCTGCGCGGTCCAGGCCCTGTCCGGGTTCTGGGTAGACCGCCTCGGCCCGCGGCCGATTCTGTTCGGCGGTCTGAGCCTGCTGGGCATCGCGGCCTTCGGGTATTCAATCAGCACCAGCTACTGGATGATGGCCGGCTTCGCGGTGCTGGCCGGGGTCGGCAACGGCGTGTTTCACCCGGTGGACTACACGCTGCTCAACCGCAAGGTCAGCGCGCCGCGCCTGGGCCACGCCTACAGCGTGCACGGCATCACCGGCAGCCTGGGCTGGGCGCTGGCGCCGGCGCTGGTGGTGACGCTGACGTTTGCGTATTCGTGGCGGGTGGCGCTGGCGGCCGCCGGCGTGCTGGCTTTTGCCGTGCTGGCCGTGCTGGTGCTGCACCGCGACAAGCTGACGATCAGGATAGCCCCGCCCGTCAAGGGCGCGCCGGTGGCCGACAGCTCACTGGGCTTTCTGAAGATCCCGGCGGTGTGGATGTGTTTCGCCTTTTTCTTCTGGTACGCCATCGTGCTCAGTGTGGTGCAGGCCTTTGCACCCGAAGCCGCGCGGCAATTGCACAAGGTGCCGCTGGGCCTGGTGGCCATGTGCCTGACGATTTACATGGTGTGCAGCGCGGGCGGCATGGTGCTGGGCGGTTTCCTCGCGTCGGATCCGGCGCGCTGCGAGCGCATCGTGGGCGCCGGCTTCGGGCTGGCGGCGGTGGTGGCGCTGGTGCTGGCCCTGGGCAGTTTTCCGGCGTGGATGGTGCCCGTGCTGTTTGGCGCCATGGGGTTTGCCTCGGGCATCGCCGGGCCGTCGCGCGACCTGCTGGTCAAACGTTCGACGCCCGACAATGCCTCGGGCCGCGTTTACGGCGTGGTCTACGCCGGCCTGGACATCGGGCAGGCCATCTCGCCGCTGATCTTCGGCGTGATGATGGACCACGGGCAGTTCCGCGGTGTGTTGCTGGGCCTGGCGCTGATGCAGGGGGTGCTGATTGCCAGCGCCTTCAATGTGCGGCGGGTGCGCCGCACCGCGCTGGCGCAGGCGTCCGGGACGGTTGCCGGCTAACGCGTCGCCGGCACCGACAGCAGGGGCTTGAGGCCTTTGCGCCCGAGTGCTTCATGCACCCGATCCGGCCGGTCGCTGACGATGCCGTCCACACCCAGATCCAGCATGCCGGCGATGTCGGACGGTTCGTTGACTGTCCAGGCCAGCACCTTGAGTCCCAGTGCCTGCGCCTCTTTCACCTTCGCGGCGGTGAGGTCGCGGTGAAACGCCGACCAGCTGTGGCCACCGGCCGCCTTGATCATTCGGGGGACCGACCCATGGTCCCGGTAACGCAGACCGGCGGTCCAGGCCGACGGTTCTGACTGGCCGTCGCCGATGTTGTCAAAGCCGCGTTGCTGCATGCTGAGGTACACGGTGGGAATGTCTGGCGCCTCCTGCTGCACGGTTTTCAGGGCGCGCCAGTCGAAGGAGAGGATGGAGGTGCGCGACGCCAGCTTCGCCTCCCGGACAGCGGCCACCACAGCGCGCGCCAACACCTCGGGGCTGGACGTGAGCTCGGGCGCCAGCGGCGACACCTTGGTTTCAATCGCAAAACGCACCTGCTCGTTGCCCGACTTTTTCACCATGTCAAACAGGTCGGACAGGCGCGGAATCCGCGCGCCGTCAACGGGTCGCTGTTTGGGGTAGAGCTTGGCGTACGCCGTGCCCGGCTTGATCCGGCCCACGTCGTAGCGGCCCAGCTCCTCAAAGCTGAGGCTGGAAATCGCCGGGCCGCGCGACGCGAGAAAGCTGCCGTCCGGGCCGCGTGTGATGTCCGGGTTCAGCGTCGGGTCATGGCTGATCACCAGCACGCCGTCGCGCGTGATCGCAATGTCCAGCTCCAGCGTGCTCACGCCCAGGCTGAGTGCCAGCGCAAAGGACGCGAGGGTGTTTTCCGGCGCCAGGGCCCGGGCGCCGCGGTGGCCCTGCACGTCGATGGAGCGCTCCGCCGGCTGGCCGAACGCACCGGCCGGCAGGCACAGGCCGGCCAGCAGCGCCAGCAGGACGGACCAGGCACGGGGGCACCGGGGGTGTGAAAAACGATGAACTCTCATGTCGTCTCCTGGGGCAGGTCGGCCGGGCATTTGCAGCGCGAGTTCAGGGGCTGTTCGTTTGCTAAAGCTGGCGAAACGGCCGGCTCAGAAAGGGTGAGCCGGCCAGGCCGAAACGCCAGGGCTGGTCCACCGCTTTGGAAATGCCTATGCGCGGGCCGCTGACCACCTTGACCTTCGGCGGCGCGGGCAGCAACTCGAAGGGCGGTGCATCGACGGCCAGTGCGTTGTGCGCGCGCGTGATGCTTAGCGCCTGACCCACGCGGCCCGGTCCGGCGCAAAGCAGCCGCACGTCGTCCAACCCGCGCCGCGCACGCATGGTGTCCAGCCCGGCCACGGGTTCAATGGCGCGTATCAGCACCCCCGCGCCGTGGCCTTCTTCGCGGCAGACGATGTTCAGGCACCAGTGGATGCCGTAGGAGCGGTACACATAGGCATGGCCGGGTGGGCCGAACATGGCGGCGTTGCGCGCCGTTGGTCCGGCAAAGCTGTGCGAGGCCGGGTCGTCGCGGTCGTAGGCCTCGGTCTCGACGATGATCCCGCCGACGCCATCGACCAGCAGGGTCGCGCCTATCAGCCGGCGCGCGAGCGCCGGCGAGGAGGCCATGAAATCGATGGAGGTGCTGCTGCCCATGCCGTCCTCAGTCCGGCGGCGGCGCCGCGGCGGCCACGGGCATGCGCCGCTTCTCGCTGACAAGTACGTACAGGCCCGAGGCTATCAGCAGCGCGATGCCGAACCAGGCCAGGGTGTTGGGCACCTCGCCCCATACCGCGTAGCCGAGGACCAGCGCAAACAGCAGGCCGCTGTAGCGAAAGGGCGCGACCAGCGTCATCTCGCCGTGGCGCATGCTGCTGATGATGAAGTAGTAGCCGCCGGTGAGGAACACGCTGGCCAGGCCCAAGAGCCCGAACTCGAAGGCGCCGAAGGGTCGCCAGCCCTGCAGCAGCGAGCCCACGCCCGACACGACGGTGACCGCTACCGCGGTGGCCAGCGTGATCAGGATGGACGGGATGCCGGCGTGGATGCGCCGCGTCATCAGGTCGCGCGCGGCATGGAACAGCGTGCCGAGGAGGCAGACCAGCGCCCAGCTGTTGAAACCTTGGGCGCGCGGCTGGATCACCAGCAGCACGCCGAGGAAACCGAAGCCGACGGCCAGCCAGCGCGCGCCGCGCACGCGCTCGGCCATGAACAGCGCGGCAAACATCGTCATGAACAGCGGCGCCGCCAGGTTGATGGCGGTGGCGTTGCCGATGGGCAAGTGAAACAGCGAGCCGAGGTACAGCATGGTGGCGGTCGCATCGACCAGGGCCCGGCCCGCGACCCAGCCACGCGTGGCCTCGCGCAGGCGGGCGGTGGCGCCCAGCGCATGGGCGACAGCCAGCACCAGCAGCACCGACATGGCGCCGCGGATAAAGATCAGCTGCGCGCTGGGCATGCTCTGGCTGGCGAACTTGACGAGGGCGTCGTTGGTGACGAAGCAGCCCATGGCGCCGACCATGCAGAGGATGCCGCGGCGGTTCGCGGCGGCGGAAGCGCTCAGGGTCATGGCGAAGTGTTCAATTCAAAAAAGTCCAGGCTGTTGCCGCGCCCAGCAGCAGGCAGAGCAGGGGAATGGCAAAAAGCAGGGTTCGGCCCGCGCGTGAGACCGGCTGTCCGCTGAGCAGCAGCAGGCCCAGCGTGAACAGCGCGGTGGGTTCCGGCGCCATGCCGAAGACCTCGGCCTGGACCCATGGGCGGCCGGCAGCCAGGCCCACCAAGGGATACAACAAGCCGGCCACAGCGAGCAGCCAGCCGAAACCGCGCACGGCTGCCCCGGGCGGCCGGGACGCCGGCCTGCAGACCACGCCCGCGGCCAGCAGCAACGCAGCCTGCACAGCAAAGGCCAGCGCCACATACTGCGCGGCCCAGTTGATGGTGGCATAACGCTCCCAGATAAAAGCCCAGCCGACCCACAGCCAGGCGGCCGAGAGAGCAAAGGCGACCCAACGAAAGGCTTGCACGCGCCGGGCAGCGGCCATCCAGAGCGCGGCCAGGCCGGCCGCGAGCAGCGGCAGTTGCCAGGGCCAGAAGTCGCGGTTGTAGAGCTCGATCAGGCGCCAGTAGGTCCTGGGTGAGAACATCAGGAAGTCCGACAGCGTGTAGGTCCACCACTCCGACATGGTTCAGAGCCTGGCCACATGGTCGGCCAGGCGCTGGCGCAGGGCAGCGTCCGGCAGGCGGCCGCACGCCGCACCCATGTTGTCGCGCAGGTGGGCGGGGTTGCTGGTGGCCGGGATGGTGCAGGTGACCGCCGGGTGTGAAACGATGAACTTCAGCGCAAGCTGCGCCCAGCTCGTGCAGTCGATCTCGGCGGCCCAGGCCGGCAGCGGGTGGCGCTGGAGCTGGCGCAGCAGCGCGCCTTCGCGGAAGGGCCGGTTCACCAGCACCGCGATGCCGCGTTCGCGCGCCAGCGGCAGCAGCCGCTGCTCGGCCTCGCGGTCCAGCAGGTTGTAGCTGAGCTGGATGAAGTCGATGCGCTGGCTGCGCATGATCTGCTCGAACTCGCCGTGGCGCCGCCCTTCCGACGTAGTGATGCCGACATAACGCAACTGCCCCGCGGCTTTCATGGCCTGCAGCAGGGGGAGCTGCTTTTCCCAGGCCAGCAGGTTGTGGACCTGCAGCAGGTCGAAACGCGGCGCCTGCCAGAACTTGCGCGAGGCCTCGATCTGCGCCGCACCGTCCGAGGAGGTCCAGACCTTGTCGGCCGAAAACACCTTGGGCTGGGCCTGCAGTTTTGCCAGCGCCTCGCCGATCACGCCCTGGGAGGAGCCATACATGGGCGAAGAGTCGATCAGCCGGCCGCCGGCGGCGAAGAATTGCCGCATGACCTCGGCGCACTGCTCACGCGCGGCACGGTCGTTGCCGACATTGAAGGTGATCCAGCTGCCGAGTCCGATTACCGGGATGGGCTCGCCCGAGGAAGGAATGGGCCTCGTCAGAGGCTGAGGCTGGGCAGGGGTTTGTGCGAACGCGCCTGCTGCGCCCAGTGCGGGAACCAGCTGCAGCAGGAGATCGCGGCGTCTCATGGGCTTACCGTATCACAGGGCAGGCGGAGGCAGGGCGGAAAGTGCACAAGCCCTGAAGGGGACCCGGGCTTCAGACCGCGCTGCGGTGCCTGGCGATGCAGGTGTCCAACACCTCGCCGACGTCGCGCTGCCACCAGTTGCCGGAGGAGAAAATCTCCACCTCGCTGTAGCCCGCAAAGCCCTGGGTCTCGACCCAGCCGCGGATGCGCGGGATGTCGATGACACCGTCGCCCATCATGCCGCGGTCGTTGAGCAGATCGGTGGTTGGCGTCAGCCAGTCGCAGACGTGGAAGGCCATCAGCCGGTCCTTGCCCGCGCGTTCGATTTGCTGCTGCAGCTTCGGGTCCCACCACACGTGGTACACGTCCACCGCCACGCCCAACGCAGCTTGCTGCGTTTTCCCGTCTTCGCCGCTGCGCGCCGGATCGAGCGCATCGCAGACATCGAGCGCCTGCTCCATGGTGTTGATGCAGGCGCGGTCGGCCGCGTACATCGGATGCAGCGGCTCGATGGCCAGTGGCATCTTGCTGGCTTTCGCGTATTCCAGCAGTTCGGCAATGCCGTCGCTGACCTGGCTGCGCGACAGCGCGAGGTCCTTGTGCGCGGCCTGGCCGGCGAGTGCGCCGGGCAGACCACCCACCACCAGCACCAGGCAGGCGGCGTTGAGTTCACAGGCTTCGTCCACCGCGCGGCGGTTGTCGTCGTGCGCTGCCTTCCGGCCGGCCGCATCCACCGCGGGGAACATGCCGCCGCGGCAGTAGCCCGACAACTGGAGCCCGTGGGTCTTGACGAGTTTCGAGATCGCCGGCAGGCCGGCGGCCGCCACCTGGTCGCGCCACGGCGAGATCGCCGTGATGCCGCGCCGCACGCAGGCTTCGATGATGTCGGTCAGCGGCTGTTCGACGCCGCGGCCTTTGCGGACGGTCGCGGTGTTGATGGAGAGCCAGCGGTGGTCGGCGGAAAAGTCGCGCATTATTTAAATCCCTTCATGCCGGACTCGATCCGGCATCCATGTTGGTGCGCCTGGATGGATCCCGGGTCCAGCCCAGGATGACAGGCGCGGGTTTAGTGTTCGATTCCGTGCATCGCCAGCAGCGTTTTCATGCGCCGCACCGCCAGCTCCGGTTGTTCCAGCAGGTTGGCCGCATCGGCCAGCCGGAACAGTTCGGCGAAATGCTGCAGCGAACGCGTGCTCTGCTGGCCGCCGACCATGGTGAAATGGCTTTGGTGGCCGTTGAGCCAGGCCATGAAGACCACACCGGTTTTGTAAAAGCGCGTGGGTGCGGCAAAGATGTGGCGCGACAGCGGCACCGTGGGGCCGAGGATGGCGTGGAATTTTTCCACGTTGCCTTGTGCGAGTTCGCCCAGCGCGGCGCTGGCGGCCGGCGCAATCGCGTCGAAGATGCCCAGCAGCGCATCACTCTGGCCGTGGAGCAGCTCGCTGCCGTGACCGTCGCCGGCAATCAGCTCGGCGTAGTTGAAGTCGTCGCCGGTGTACATGCGCACGCCGGCAGGCAGGCGCCGGCGCATGGCGATTTCCTTGTCCTTGTCGAGCAGGGAAATCTTGATGCCGTCGACCTTGTCCGGGTGCGCGGCGATGATGCCCAGCGCCGTGTCCATGGCCTGTTCGACATCGCTGCTGCCCCAGTAGCCGGCCAGCGTCGGGTCGAACATCTCGCCCAGCCAGTGCAGCACCACCGGTTGCCTCGCCTGGCTCAGGATGTGGTCGTAGACGCGTTCGTAGTCGGCCGGGCTTTTGGCCACCCGGGCCAGCGCGCGGCTGGCCATGACGATGAGTTTGCCGCCGAGCTTTTCAATCGCGGCCATCTGTTCTTCGTAGCCGGCAATCACCTCGTCCACGGTCTTCACGTTTTCCAGCACCAGGTGGTCGGTGCCGCAGCCCGAGGCGACCAGCGCACCGGGCACATCCCTCGCGGCTTCCAGCGAACGGCGAATCAGTTCCAGCGAGGTTGGCCAGTCCAGGCCCATGCCGCGCTGGGCGGTGTCCATGGCTTCGGCCACACCCAGGCCCAGCGACCACAGATGGCGGCGGTAGGCGATGGTTGCGTCCCAATCCACCGCGCAGTTGATCCACGGATCGACCCCGGCCAGCGGGTCGGCCACCACATGGGCGGCCGAATAGGCGATGCGGTTGAAGGCCACGCCAGCGGTGGGCTTCACCGGTGTGCTGCCTTGCAGCGTGTGGGGCTGCAGGCCGCCCGTGGCAACCGGCAGGGTAAGGGTCAAAGCCATGGAATCTACCTTTTCATATACAAAATATGCCTCTAGCCCTTATATGACGGGCGCAAGCAGCTATCAAACCTGTAGCGCAGGAACGTCCACCCAGCGGCGCTCTTTCCAGCTCTCCAGCGCGGCCTCGACCAGCTGCACGCCCTTGGCGCCTTCGGGCAAGGTCCATTTGTAGGGCTCGTTTTCCACCACGTGGCGGATGAAGTGTTCCCACTGGATCTTGAAGCCGTTGTCGTAGACCTGCGAGTCCGGGATCTCCTGCCACTGGTCCATGAAGTTCATGGTCTGCTTCTCGTCGGGGTTCCAGACCGGGCGCGGCGTGGCCACACGCGACTGGGCGCGGCAGGAGGACAGGCCGGCGACGGCCGAGCCGTGGGTGCCGTCGACGTGGAAGGTGACCAGGTCATCGCGGCGCACGCGGGTGGCCCATGACATGTTCATCTGCGCAATCACCGGCTCGCCGTTGTGGCCGATCAGTTCGGCCGTGGCGTAGGCCGCATCGTCGGCGGTGGCCTGGTAGGGCTTGCCGTCTTCATCCCAGCGCTCGGGGATGTGGGTCGCGCCTATGCAGGAGACGGACTTGACCTCGCCGAACAGGTTGTCCAGCACGTAGCGCCAGTGGCACATCATGTCCAGGATCATGCCGCCGCCGTCTTCCTTGCGGTAGTTCCAGCTCGGGCGCTGGATGGGCTGCAGGTCGCCCTCGAACACCCAGTAGCCGAACTCCAGGCGCACCGACAGCATCTTGCCGAAGAAGCCGGCACGGCGCAGCATGTCGAGCTTGCGCAGGCCGGGCAGGAACAGCTTGTCCTGCACCGCGCCGTGTTTCAGGCCCGACTTTTCGGCCAGGCGGGCGATCTCGACGGCTTCGTTGAGGTTGGTGGCAATCGGCTTTTCGCAGTAGACATGTTTGCCGGCGCGAATCGCCTTGGCCAGCAGCGTGGGGCGCATCTGCGTGGTGCCGGCATCAAAAAAGATGCTGTCGTCCTGGTTTTTCAGCGCCTCGTCGAGGTCGCTGCCCCAGCGTTCGATGTTCCAGGTTTTGGCCAGGGCCTCGATTTTTTCGGCATTGCGGCCGATCAGGATCGGGTCGGGCATGACCTTGTCGCCGTTGGAGAGCAGCACGCCGCCCTGTTTGCGGATCGCGACGATGGAGCGGATCAGGTGCTGGTTCATGCCCATGCGTCCGGTGACGCCGTGCATGATGATTCCTAGTCGTTGGGTGGCCATGGGGGTCCTTGTGATGGCGGTAAAAATGCGGCGGCCGCACCCTGGGTCCGGCGGGGGATCAGGGCGGGCCCGGCGCAGGGCCGGGCGTGGCAGTCGCGGGGTTAAAAAGGAGTTAAGACTTACTGGGCGGGGGAGAGTCCGGCGGCCTTGACCAGCACGGCGTTGCTCTTGATTTCATCGCGGAGGTAGGTGTCAAACTGCTCGGGCTTCATGGTCCAGGCTTCGGCGCCCAGCGCGGCAAAACGCTCCTTGACTTCCGGAGTGTTCAGCGCCTTGACGACCTCGTCGTGCAGGCGGTTGACGATGTCGCGCGGTGTCTTGCTTGGCGCCATCATGCCGATCCAGAAGTTGAACTCGGAACCGGGCACACCGGCTTCGGCGGTGGTCGGCACCTGGGGCAGGGCGCTGGCGCGTTTGGGCGAACCGACCGCCAGCGCCACCAGCTGACCGTTCTTGATCTGGCCGATCACCGGCGCGATCGGCGAGAAGTAGTAGTCCACCCGGCCGGACATGACCTCGGTCACGGCTTCTCCTGAGCCTTTGAACGGGATGTTGGTGGCTTCGATCCTGGCGGCGAGCTTGAATTTTTCGGCGTTCAGGTGGGTCGCGCTGCCCTGGCCGGCGGAGGCGAAGTTCATGCTGCCGGGCTTGGCGCGGGCGGCGGCCAGCAGTTCCTGCAGCGTCTTGATGTTTTTGGATGGCGACATCACCAGCACGTTGGGGGTGCTGGAAATCGGCGTCACGCCGGCGAAGTCGCCCAGCGTGTCAAAGGGCAGCTTGGCGAAGGTGGAGGGGCTGACCGTGTGCGAGGACGAATGGACCATGATGGTGTAGCCGTCCGGTGCGGCCTGGGCCACCGCCGCCTGACCTATCGTCCCGCTGGCGCCGCCGCGATTGTCGATCACCAGGGTCTGGCCCATGCTCTGGCCCATCTTGTCGGCAATGGCGCGGGCAATGATGTCGGTCGTACTGCCGGCGGCAAAGGGCACGATCACACGGATCGGCTTGTTCGGGTAGGCACCCTGGGCGCTGGCGGCCAGCGGCGAAAGCGCGGCCAGCACGGTGAGGGAAGTGAGCGAAGCCAGGGCGGCGCGGCGTGCAAAGGTCATGGTTGTCTCCTGAAGGGCATTTGGAAGAAACGGAAGTCCGGCAACACAAGCAGGCCGGAGTTTACGCTTAATTCACCATTAAGTGAATTAGGAATTGTAAAAACAATGCCGACCGTGCGTCAATGCGGTGTCGCTTCAGTTTCTAAGGACATACCCTAGGATCACCTCGCACATGTGCGAGAGGCGCTCATGGCGGGCCTTGGGGGTCATCAGGTCGCGCCCGAAAATCGCCGACAGCGTGTGGTTGTTGGAGAGGTAGAAATACGCCATGCCGGCAATCGACACGTAGAGTTGCACCGGGTCGATGCCGCCGCGGAACAGGCCTTCGGCGCGCCCGCGTTCCAGGATTTCGGCGAGCGTCTCGATCAGCGGCGAGTTGGTTTCCCGGGCCCGGCTGGACATCGCCAGATGCCGGCCCTGGTGCAGGTTTTCACTGTTGAGAAGGGTCAGAAACTCCGGGTGTTCGAGGTAATACTCCCAGGTGAATTCGGTGAGCCGCCGGATCGCCTGGGCCGGCGGCATGTCACGCAGGTGCAGCTTTGTTTCCGCCTCGCGGATGTGCGCGTAGGCGTGCTCAAGCACCGCCAGAAACAGCTCGTCCTTGCTCTTGAAGTAGTAGTAGATCAGCCGTTTGTTGATGTCGGCGCGCTCGGCAATGCGGTCCACCCGCGCTCCGCCCAGGCCGTGCTGGGCGAACTCGTCGCGGGCGGCCAGCAGGATGGCCTGCTGCGAGCGGTCGGCATCGCGCGAGCGGGGTTCGGCAGGTTTTGCTGTTTTGCTTTTGGGGCTTGGCATGGCGGATAATTTAACTGTTTGGTGAATTAAATCAAGATTCGCAGGTGATGGGTGATTGGCTGACACCGCTGCGCCAAGCGTACCTCCATAATGAAGCAGGGACCGGCCAGCCGCGCCGGTGCCGACATGCAAGGAGATGGTCATGACGAATTCGGACACCCCCAAAGACGGTGACTTCACACACTGGGTTGATGAAAAGGCCGAGGCGCTGAAATTCAAGTTGGGCGAAAAATTCCCGGTGCCCCCGACCGAGCTGCATTCACCCTCCGTGCATGTGGAGACCGGCCGGCAGAAGCTGGAAGAAGTGCTGCTCGAGCACGAGCAACCCACGCCGGAGTTTCTCGAGGAATTGCGGGCACTGGAAGAGGCGCCGCCGCTGAGTGAGGAAGAGCTGGGCCGGCAGGCGCTCGAAGCCGGCGGTGCCGACGGCGACAACAAGACACCGGAGTAGCTTCGCGCGCCTGTGGGGCAGTGAACGACACGCGGTGAGCGAGCGGGGAGCCTCCTTTTCAAGCAGGGGCCGCGGAACCGGCTTTGCCGGGCCGCAGGCGCAGCGCCCCCTCGGGGGGCAGCGAACCACACGAAGTGGGGAGCGTGGGGGCTCTCATTCCGGCGGCACAATTGGGGTATGACACAACAACTCGCCGGCCATCTTCTTGTTCAATGCCTTGTGGCCCAGGGCGTCACCCACGCTTTCGGCGTGCCGGGTGAAAGTTACCTCGCGGTGCTCGACGGCTTTCATGCCTGTCGTGACCAGATCAGCTTCATCACCAACCGGCAGGAAGGCGGTGCCGCCTTCATGGCCGAAGCCCACGGCAAGCTGACTGGCCGGCCCGGCATCTGCTTCGTGACGCGCGGTCCCGGCGCCACCAACGCCTCCATCGGTGTGCACACCGCCTTCCAGGATTCCACGCCGATGATCCTGTTTGTCGGCGACGTGGCCAGCGACACGCGCGACCGCGAAGCTTTCCAGGAACTCGACTACAGCAGCTTCTTCGGACCGTCCACCAAAGGCATGGCCAAGCGTGTGGAGCGCATCGACGATGCGCGGCGCATTCCCGAGTACGTGGCGCGCGCGTTTGCGACCGCGATGAACGGGCGGCCCGGCCCGGTGGTGCTGGTGTTGCCCGAAGACATGCTGACCCAGATGGTGGACGCCCAGCCGCTGCCGCGCGTCGAGGCGGTGGAGGCCTGGAGCGACCCCGGCTCGCTGCGCAAGCTGCGCGAACTGTTGCTGCAGTCGCAGCGGCCGCTGGTGATTGCCGGTGGCGGCGGCTGGACGCCGCAGGCGGCGCAGGCCCTGCAGCGTTTTGCCGAAAACTGGTCGCTGCCGGTCGGCAATGCCTTCCGCTTCCAGGACACCTTCGACAATCACCACCCGCTGTATGCCGGCGATGTCGGCATCGGCCTGAACCCCAAGCTCGCCGCGCGCATCCAACAGGCCGACCTGATCCTGGCCATCGGCCCGCGCCTGGGCGAAATGACCACCGGCGGCTACACGCTGATCGAGGCGCCGCGGCCGAAGCAGAAGCTGGTGCACATCCATGCCAGCGCCGAAGAACTCAACCGCGTCTTCCAGGCCGACCTGGCGATCAACGCCACCATGAATGCCGCGGCACGCTCGCTGGAAGTGCTGACCGCGCCCGTTTCCGTGCCCTGGCAGGCCTGGGCCGAGTCCGCCAACGCGGATTACCTCGCCAACATCGATCCGGCCAACGGCGGCGTGGTGCTGCCCGGCAGCATCGACATGCCGGCCATCGTCGCCACGCTGAAAAAACTGCTGCCGGAAGACGCCGTGCTGACCAACGGCGCCGGCAACTTTGCGAGCTGGGTGCACCGCTTCTTCCCGCACCACGGGCTGGTCAAGGGCCTGAAAACGCAGCTCGCACCGACCGTGGGCGCCATGGGTTACGGCGTGCCGGCCGGCATCGCGGCCAACATCGTGTCGGGCCGCACCGCCTTCACGATTGCCGGCGACGGCGACTTCCTGATGAACGGCCAGGAGCTGGCGACAGCGGTGCAGCATGGTGCCAAAAGCATCATCGTGCTGCTCAACAACGGCATGTACGGCACCATCCGCATGCACCAGGAGCGCGAGTACCCGCGCCATGTGAGCGGCTCGCATCTGCAGAACCCCGACTTCTGCGCACTGGCGCGCGCCTACGGCTACAGCGCCACACGCATCACCCGCACCGACGAGTTCGAAGCCGCGCTGCGCCAGGCGCTGGAGGGCAGGCAAGGGGCGCTGATCGAGATCATGCTGGACCCGGAAGTCATCAGCACGCGCGGCACGTTGAGCGGCATCACCAGCGCGGCGCTACAAAAAGCGTAGCGGGCTGCACAGTTTTCATAAGGGTTTGGACCGATTTTGATCTGAAAAAAAGCATAAAAAAAGGGCCACTTGCGTGGCCCTTTCTACGGGGTCCTGTCCCGCGCGAACGCGGGGCAAGCCCTTCGCGTCGAGTTACTTGACGTGCTTGCCGATCAGGCCAGCCATCTCGAACATCGACACTTGCGCCTTGCCGAAAACGGCACGCAATTTTTCGTCGGCGTTGACCATGCGCTTGTTGATCTTGTCCTGCAGACCCTTGGCCTTGATGTAGACCCAGAGCTTGCGCACGATCTCGGTGCGGGGCAGCGCAGCAGCGCCAACCACGGCCGACAAGGCGGGGCTCAGTGTCAGTGGCTTCATGAACGCTGCGTTGGGCGTACGCTTTTTGGCGGGCGCTTTTTTCGCAGGTGCTTTTTTCGCCACTACTTTTTTTGCAGGAGCTTTCTTCGCCACTACTTTTTTGGCCGGGGCCGCTTTTTTGGCAGCGACTTTCTTGGCCGGAGCTGCTTTCTTCGCAGCTACTTTCTTTGCCGGTGCAGCTTTTTTTGCGGCTGCTTTTTTTGCCGGTGCTTTTTTTGCAGTTGCCATGATTGATTTTCCTTCTAGAAGTTGATAAATCACCAATGCAGATAACTACTCTTCACTGGCAAGGGGGATGCTACTGGAGAAAACAGCGGTTTCATAGGGAAAACGCAATTTTTTTGGGTCTGGATGTTGCAGATTTACTTCGACAGGATCGAAAACACTGCACCCGGAGCGACGCAGCGAGCGCGCAAGGTCGCGCTGCGGCGGATCTCACAGGCGGCAAAGCAGGCGGCAAAGGCTGCGCCGCAGACAGCGGCACGTGCTCACCCAGCACCGGAGGAAGCCGGCTTAACACCGCGCCAGCACACAGCATTTGTGCCACAACGTCCCCGGCTGCACGGTATGCTTGCGGCAGTTTTTCTTCCGCATCTCGCCGGCACTCGCACCCTGAAAGGACACCGCCCATGACCAGCCCCTCCACCACTGCGCGCTTTGCCACCTGCGATTTGTGTGACGCTCATAAAAACGACAGCTCGGGGCGATTTCGCGTCCTGCCCCCTGTGTTCCGGCCTTTCGGCGGTGTCTCCCGCTTCTGCGGGCCGGTCGTCACCCTCAAGTGTTTTGAAGACAATTCGCTGGTCAAGGCCGCTGTCGATGGCAGCGGCCTGATGGAAACACCCGCGGGTCGCGTGCCCGCTGTGCTGGTGGTTGACGGTGGCGCCTCGCTGCGCCGCGCCCTGCTGGGCGGCAATCTCGGTGCAGCGGCTGCCAACAACGGCTGGGCCGGCGTGGTGATCGACGGCTGCGTGCGCGATGTTGCCGAGCTCGCGCAGTGCCAGGTCGGCATACGCGCACTCGCCGCCATGCCGCTGCCCACGGAAAAACGCAACGAGGGCCAGCGCGGCGTGGCGGTGCAGATCCAGGGCGTGTGGGTGTACCCCGGCGACTGGCTGTATGCCGATGAGGACGGCATCGTCGTGATGCCGGTGCCGCTGCAGGCCTGAGCGACCGGACGTTTTGTTCAGCCGGACAGCTTGAGGCCGAGGCGGCTGAAGCGTGCGGCGCCTTCGGTCGTGACCTGCACCACGCGCGAGTGTTTTTTGCGCGTGATCCAGCCCTGCTGCGTGAAATGGCTTGCCAGCGCCGCGCCGAGCGCGCCGCCCAGGTGGTCCCGGCGTTCCGACCAGTCCAGGCAGGTGCAGGCGAACTGCCGGCGCCTGCTGCGCAGTTCGGTCAGGTCCAGGCCCAGGGCCTGCAGGGCTTTTTCGCCCACTGCCGTGACCAGCAACTGCCGGGCATCATTGGTGTCCCCCGCCAGCCAGCGCCTGCGCAGCAGCATGGCCAGCAAGCCGGTGCCCAGGCTGCCGGCGAGGTGGTCGTAGCAGAAGCGGGCATGGCGTATCGGCTCCTCCACCGCCGGAGTTGGCCGGTTTTTGCGTTTAGGCGCCACGCGCATCAGCGACTCGACCAGCTCCGCCACCTCCGCGGAGGCAAAGCGGAAATACTTGTGGCGGCCCTGCGCGGTGGCGGCCAGCAGACCGTCGTCGAGCAGGCGCTGCAGGTGGGTGGTGGCCGTGCCCGGCGCAATGCCCGCGCCCAGCGCGAGTTCCTTGGCCGTCAGTGCGCGGCCTTCCATCAGCCGCACCAGCATGCGGATGCGGCTGGCGTCGCCGATGGTGGCGGCGATGCGGGTGATGTCGGGTTCCACGGACATGCTTCGATCTTAGCCAAACTGTTGGCGCTGGACAAGAAAGGCGCCGCTGGGGACACTGGGGCCATGCCTTTTCCCCATGATGTTCCCCGCGACGCCGTGGAGGCGGTGACCCACCCCGACCCCTTTCCCTTCTACCGCCGCCTGCGCGAGGAGCGACCACTGTTTTTCGACGCGCATCTCGGTCTCTGGGTAGCCAGCAGCCACGCCGCCGTCAGCGCGGCGCTGGGCCATCCGGCGCTGCGTGTGCGTCCGCCGGCCGAGCCGGTGCCGCAGGCGCTGCAGGGCCGGGTCGCCGGCGAGGTCTTCGCGCAACTGGTGCGCATGACGGACGGCCCCTTCCATGCCGTCCACAAACCCGACGTGGAGCGCACCGCGCGGGGCTGGACACTGGCCGACGTGGCGCGCGCCGCCGAAGACGCGGCGCGCGACCTGCGGCCGCGCCTGCCCGTCAACGCGTTCATCGCCGCGTTGCCGGTGCAGACCATGGCACGGCTGCTTGGTGTGCCTGCCGGCGAACGCGAGGCCACCTGCCGCTGGGCCGCGCAGTTCACTGAAGGAATCGCGCCCGGCGCCGATGCGCAGGCCGTGGCGCTGGCCGACGCGGCGGCTGCGGCCCTCATGGACCAGGGCCAGGCGCGGGGCCTGTCTGCGGTGCAGGCTGCCAACCGCATCGCCTTCATGCAGCAGGCCCTCGATGCGGGCAGTGGCCTGCTCGGCCATGTCGCGCTGCAGCTCGCGCAGGACCCGCGGCAGGCGTCTGCCGCCGACGCATCACGGGAAGCCATGCGCGCCCTGGTGCGCGAGGTCGAGCGCTGGGCATCCCCCATCCAGAACACCCGGCGTTTCGCGGCCGAACCCCTGACGCTGCTGGGCCAGCCGATTGAAGCGGGCCAGGCCGTCCTGCTGGTGCTGGCCAGCGCCAACCGCGATGAAACCTTCAACACGCAGCCCGACCGTTTTGATGTACACCGCGAAGGTGGCCGGAGCATGGGCTTCGGCGCCGGACCCCATGCCTGCCCGGGCGCTGCGATTGCTATTGAAATGGTAGCTGCCTGCGCAGATTGGATGAGGGCTGCAGGCCAATTTGATCACTATTTCTGGCCTTGCATCGGATTCCGGCCGCTGCCCAATGCGCGCATTCCTGTTTTCAGCCACTGAAGGAGAAGTCACATGGTGTCGGTTATTTTTGAAGTCTGGCCCGACCCGGCGCACCGCGAGGGTTACCTGAACTGGGCCGCCGAGCTCAAGGCCGAGCTGCTGAAGATGGACGGGTTCATCTCGATCGAACGTTTCCAGAGCCTGAGCGAGCCCGACAAGCTGCTCTCGCTGCAGTTCTGGCGCGACGAGTCCTGCCTGCAGGCCTGGCGCAACCTGGAGGCGCACCGTGCCGCGCAGGCGGCCGGCCGGTCCACCATGTTCAGGGATTACCGCCTGCGGATCGCCGAGGTGATCCGTGACTACGGGCTCAGGGAGAGGGACGAGGCGCCGGCCGATTCACGCCGGGCGCATGGCTGAGTCCTTGCAGCATCCTAGAGGCTGCTCAGGCCCTTCCAGAGCATGTAGGCGGCCAGCACATAAAGGATGCTGGCAAAAACGCGCTTGAGCTTGCTCACCGGCAGCTTGTGCGCGACCCTGGCGCCCAGTGGTGCGACGAAAAAACTGCAGGCGGCAATGACCACCAGCGCCGGCAGCCAGATGTAGCCGAAGGAGGCGGGCGGCAGGCCCTGCACCGACTGGCCGCTGATCACGTAACCGAGCACATTGGCCACGGCAATCGGAAAGCCGAGCGCGGCCGAGGTGGCCACCGCGTTGTGGATGGCGACGTTGCACCAGGTCATGAAAGGCACGCTGATGAAGCCGCCGCCCGCGCCCACCAGCCCCGAGAGGAACCCGATGCCGCCGCCGGCCGCAAACTGGCCGGCCGTGCCCGGCATCTGGCGCGTCGGTTTGGGCTTCTTGTCCAGAAACATCTGGGTGGCCGAGAAGCTCACAAAGAGGCCGAAGAAGATCGCCAGGTAAGAGCCCTTGAGCAGGGCAAACACGCCCAGGCTGCCGATGATGCTGCCGACCACGATGCCGGGAGCCAGGCGCCTGACGATGTCCCAGCGCACGGCGCCGCGCTTGTGGTGGGCACGCACGCTGGAGATGGAGGTGAAGATGATGGTGGCCATCGAGGTGGCAATCGCCATCTTGACGGCCAGGTCCGGCGCCACGCCGCGCTGCGCCATGATGATGGTGATGAAAGGCACCATCAGCATGCCGCCGCCTATGCCCAGCAGGCCCGCGAGAAAGCCGGTGCCGACACCCAGCAGGGCAAGTTCAAGAATGAGCAGGGGTTCGAAGGTCATGCGGCGTAAGGACAGGCTGCTCGGCGGGGCAAGCGGGTTGGACGGGGAAGGCGGCGGGGGTGGCGACGGCGTGAAAAGAGGTGTCTGCGAATACCACCGGACCGTCATCCTGAACCAGGGTTCAGGTGGGCGAGGGCAGTCAGGTTTCGGGTTCGTCTAACGCGAGACGATCACGCCTGCCTGACAATTTACCAAGCCCGTGCTCTAAGAGCATTGGTACAAGGAAATATAAAGCCCGGTGTGTACCGCAGACGGTTCGATTGTAGGCCTTTGGCGCGCGCCACGCTGGCCCGGGGCGCGCTTTACAGCAGGCGGCCGTCCACGCCCAGCGCGTTGTCCAGGCGTTGCAGCAAGGCCGCCAGTAGCGGCTGCGCTGCGGCTTCGGCTGCCGATACGCCCGTGCCGTTGGACCTGGCCGGGCCGGCGGCCGGCGCCGGGGTGCTGTGCGCAGCCTTCAGCGCATTGGCCTCCATCTCCGACAGCTCGAAAGCCAGGTTCAGGGCGGCCAGCACGGCGATGCGGTCACGCGCCTTGATTTTTCCGGCGTCACGGATCTTGCACATGGCCGCGTCGACCTTTTCCACGGCGTCGAGCAGCCTGGTCTCGCCGCCCTCGGGGCAGCCGAGCAGGTAGCTCTGACCCATGATCTGTACGTCAAGCTGCTTCATGAGTCCGATCCCACGGGTGTCCTGCCATGGGCCGGGCCGGCCGCCGACATCGGCGCCGACGAATCCGGCAGGCGTTCGAGCAGGGCATCGACCCTGGCGCGCGCGGCACTCAGGCGCGAGCGCAGCGAATCACGCTCCTGCGTGAGTTCGTGCACCTGCTCGGTGAGCAGGGCATTGGTGCGCTGCAACTCTTCGTAGCGCAGCAGGAGCCGCTCGACGCGTTCGGCGATCTGGTCGATGTGGGTTGGGTTCGCCATGGAAGTGCCAATTGTAGGGTTTGCACAGTTTTGGCGCGTAGAATCTTGCCTGTTGGTGCTCGCGGTGTGGTTCACACGCTGCAGTTCAACGGGAAGCAGGAGGGAATCAACGCCATCCGCACCGGGTCAGCCCGGGCCGATTGCGCCTAGATTTTTAACCTGCGCTGCCCCCGCAACGGTAAACGGACGAATGTCGCACCCCTGATTCAGGCTCGGGGCACATTCAGCTTTCATCATCAGCCACTGAGCGTTCTGAACACGCGCTTGGGAAGGCGATGAGAGCAGTTCCGTCAGCCCGGATACCGGCCAACAAGGTGAACGCGCGCGTCTTTCATTGGACCGGGCGTTTGTAACGCTCATGCACTGGCGGGGAAGCCGGTGAGGGCCTTTTGTTGAATGTTTCTCATCATGAAAATCTGTGTTTCTCGTGTACGCCTTGCCGTGCTGCCGCTGGCTTTGGCCGCGGCTTTTCCTGCCTTTTCCCAAATCCAGGGAACAGGCGCCACTCTTAAAGAAACGGTGGTCGCGGCCACACGCACACCGACACGGGCTGACGAACTTGTCAGCGACGTGGTGGTGATCGACCGGACCGGGATCGAAAAATCGGCAGGCAGAACCCTGCCTGAAATCCTGTCCCGGGTTCCCGGTGTCCAGTTCAGCTCCAACGGCGGCCTGGGCAAGAACAGCAGCATCAACATTCGCGGCACCGAAGCCCGCCATGTCATCTTGCTGGTAGACGGCGTGCGCTATGGCTCAGCCACCACCGGTACGCCATCGTGGGACACCATTCCGGTGGACATGATCGAGCGCATTGAAATTCTGAAAGGCCCGGCCTCGGCGTTGTATGGCAGCGAGGCGGTGGGCGGTGTCGTGCAAATATTTTTGCGCAAAGGTACCAAAGGTTTCAGCCCTTACGCCTCGGTGTCTTTGGGGAGTGAAAAATACCGCCAGGTGGCCACCGGTTTGACCGGGGGAACTGGCGAGGTCAGCTACGCCCTGGGTGTTCAGAAAACCCGTGATGCCGGTTTTTCCAGCACCAATGCCAGAGTGGGAAGCAACTTCAACCCTGATCGTGACGGCTTTGACCAGGAGGCATTGAACGCCTCGGTGGCCTTGCAGATCAATGCCGCATGGAAGGTCGATGCCGGCCTTCTGCATGCAGACAGTGTGAACCACACTGACGATGGCCTTAACCGCGATACCCGCTACGCAGGACGGACCCAAACACTGCGGACCGGTGTTGAGGGCCGGCTCCTGCCGGGCTGGAAAACACAGCTGCGCTTCGGCCAAAGCGTGGATTCAAGCCGGGCCATCGAGGCTGCGCCCGCCCTGTTTCCCAGCCTGTTCAAGACGACGCAGCAACAGTGGACCTGGCAGAACGATGTCGACACGCCGCTTGGCGTTGCGCTGCTTGGCATGGAGCACCTGGCGCAAAAAGTTGACAGCACGACCCGGTACACCGTGAACGAACGTACGGTGGCGTCCTGGTTTGCCGGACTCAATGGCAGCGAAGGCCGGCACCGCTGGCAACTCAATTTGCGCAGCGACAGCAATTCGCAGTTCGGCAGCGGCAACACCGGCTTTGCCGGTTACGCGTTCAATCTCACACCCGCCTGGCGCGTGCATGCCTCGCATGGCACCAGTTTCGTGGCGCCATCGTTCAACCAGCTGTATTTTCCCGGTTTTGGCAATTCCGCGCTGCAGCCTGAACGCGGCCGCAATACGGATATGGGCATCACCTGGAGTGATGCGGGCCATACCGTGAAGCTGGTCCACTTTGACAACAAGATCCGTGGCTTCATTACCAGCACGACAACCCCCGTCAACGTGCCCCGGGCGCGGATTGATGGCTGGACGCTGGCTTATGACGGCTCGTTCGGTGCACTGACGCTGCGTGCTTCGGTGGACGCGCTCGAGCCGCGCAACGAAATCACCGGCAAGCGCCTGCCGCGCCGCAGTGCCAGCCAGGTGATGCTGGGTGCCGACTACGGCGCAGGCGTCTGGACGGTGGGTGGCTCGGTGTTGCGGGCCGGAGGGCGTTTTGATGACACGGCAAACCTCAAGCCCGTTGACGGCTACACCACGGCCGATGTTTATGCAGACTATGCGCTCAACAAGGACTGGAAGCTGCAAACCAGGGTCAACAACCTGACCAACCGGCAATACGAAACCATTCTGGGCTACAACCAGCCCGGGCGTGGCGTGTTTGTCACCTTGCGCTACCAGCCGAAATAAAAGGAAGCTGTCTTGCCCAAAAACCGCTGTCCCGCCATTCTCATCGCCGCCCCGGCCTCCGGCCAGGGCAAGACCACGGTCGCGTGTGCGCTGGCGCGCCTGCACACGCGCCAGGGACGGCGTGTGCGGGTCTTCAAGTGCGGGCCGGATTTTCTGGACCCGTACTGGCTGGCCCTGGCCAGCGGCGCGCCGGTGCACCAGCTCGACCTGTGGATGACCGGCGAGGCCGACTGCGCGCAGCGGCTGCATGATGCGGCGCAGGAGGCCGACCTGATTATTGTCGAAGGCGTGATGGGGCTGTTCGACGGGCAGCCGAGCGCGGCCGATCTGGCGCAGCGTTTCTGCCTGCCGGTGCTGGCGGTCATCGACGCCGGGTCCATGGCCGGCACCTTCGGCGCGCTGGCCTGGGGCCTGCAGCATTACCGGGACGGACTGCGGTTTGCCGGCGTGCTGGCCAACCGGGTGGCCTCCGACAGCCATGCGCTGATGCTCGAGGAAAGCCTGCGTGAGCCGGATCACTGGCTGGGCGCCCTGATGCGCAGCAGTGCCATGACGCTGCCCGAGCGGCATCTGGGCCTGGTGATGTCCGATGAACTCGGCGACGCCACGCAGCGGCTGGACGCCGCCGCCGATGCGCTGGCCACCACCCCGCTGGGCCAGATGAGCGCGGACGACCTGCAAGCCTGGGCGGTTCCCTTCAAGGCGCCGGATCTGCCGGGGTTTCCGGCCGGTGCATTGCAGGGCCGGACCGTTGCGGTGGCACGGGATGCCGCCTTCTGCTTCATTTACGCGGCCAATCTCGATTGTCTGCGCGAGCTCGGCGCGCGGCTGGTATTTTTTTCGCCGCTGGCGGACGCCGCCTTGCCCGCCTGCGACGCGCTCTGGCTGCCCGGCGGTTACCCCGAACTGCATCTGGAGGCCCTGGTGGCCAACCGCGCCATGAAGGACAGCCTGGCTGCGCATGTGCGCGCCGGCAAGCCGGTCTGGGCCGAGTGCGGCGGCATGATGGCGCTGTTTGAGGAGTTGCACACCATTGAAGGCCAGCGCCACCCGATGTGGGGCGTGCTGCCCGGCAGCGTCAGCATGCAAAAACGCCTGGCCGCGCTGGGTCCGCAGCAGCTTGGTCTCGACGGCGGCACCCTGCGCGGCCACACCTTCCACTACTCGACCTGCACCACGCCGCTGCAGCCCGCCACCCGCACCGAAGCGGCGCCGGGGCGCAAGCTGCGCGGCGAGGGCGAGGCGCTTTATGTCTCGGGTTCGGTCCGCGCCAGTTATTTCCACGCCTGGTTTGCGTCCAGCCCGGCAGCGACCGCCCGCCTTTTTTCAGCGGAGCCGCAGCCATGAGGTACGGCCCGCAGCGCATCGTCTGCATGACCGAGGAAACCACCGAGTGGCTGTATCTGCTCGGGGAAGAGAGCCGCATCGTCGGCATCTCCGGCTACACCGTCCGGCCGCCGCGCGCACGTGCCGAAAAACCCCGGGTCAGCGCTTTTCTCAGCGCCAAAATCGACAAGATCCTGGAACTCCAACCCGACTGCGTGTTCGGTTTCTCGGACCTGCAGGCCGACATTGCGGCCGAGCTGATCCGCAAGGGTGTGCAGGTCACGGTGTTCAACCAGCGCAGCATCGCTGAAATTTTCTCGATGATGTACCAGGTCGCGGCCATGGTCGGACAGGGCGAGCGCGGGCTGCAGCTGATGCAGGTCATGCAGGACAGGCTGGCTGCCATTGCCCAGGCTGCGGCCGGCCTGAAACGGCGGCCCCGCGTGTTTTTTGAGGAGTGGGACGAGCCGCACATCAGCGCCATCGCCTGGGTTTCCGAACTGCTGGGCGTGGCCGGTGGCGACGACTGCTTTCCCGAACTGGCGCGCATGGCCATGGGCAAGGACCGCATCATTGCCGACGGCGTGCAGATCATCGAACGCAATCCCGACATCATCATCGGCTCCTGGTGCGGCAAGAAGTTCCGGCCCGAAAAAGTTGCGGCGCGGCCCGGTTGGGAGAACGTCAACGCCGTCAAAAACGGCCAGTTGTTCGAGATCAAGTCGGCCGACATCCTGCAACCCGGACCGGCCGCGTTGACCGACGGGGTGGAGCAGTTGCACCGCATCGTCATGGACTGGAGTGCGACCCATGAATAACCTGTCCCTGGTTCGTAGCGAACTGATCCTCGGTGGTCAGCGCAGCGGCAAGTCGCGCCGTGCCGAAAGGCTGGCGCAGGGCTGGCTTGCGCAATTGCCCGGGCATCGTGCGGTGCTGATCGCCACCGGCCAGCCCTGGGACGACGAGATGCGTCAACGCATCGCGCGCCACCAGCAGGACAGGGCCGAGCGGGTTCCCGGCATGACCACGGTCGAAGAGCCGCTGCAGCTTGCGCAGGCCATCACGGCGCACGGCAACGCGCAGACACTGGTGGTGGTCGATTGCCTGACGCTGTGGTTGACCAACTGGCTCATGCCTGTCGAAGATCCAGATGAAAAAGAGGCTGTAGCCCAATACCCACGGTCGCAGGCAGCTATGCTTTTGGAAGCAATCGAAGGTTGCCCCGGGCCGCTGGTGCTGGTCGGCAACGAGATCGGGCTGGGCGTGATACCGCTCGGGCGCGAGGTGCGCGCCTTTGTGGACGCGCTGGGCCGGCTCAACCAGGAGGTGGCGCAGGCCTGTGAACGCGTGACCCTGATGGCCGCCGGTTTGCCGCTGGTTTTGAAAGGCCAGCCATGAATTTTTCTTCATGCTCCCTCGCCCTCTGGGAGAGGGTTGGGGTGAGGGCGGCGCTGCTGCTTCTTCTAGCCGTGGCGCCAGCCCACGCCCTGCAACTGACCGACGACCGCGGTGTCAGTGTGAGTTTTGCGCAAAGCCCGCAGCGCATTGTCAGCCTGCTGCCCTCGCTGACTGAAAGTGTCTGCGCGATGGAGCAGTGCCAGCGCCTGGTCGGTGTGGACCGGTATTCGAATTACCCGGCCAGCGTGCGCAGCCTGCCGGTGCTGGGCGGCGGGCTGGACCCGAACATCGAAGGCATCGTGGCGCTGCGGCCCGACGTGGTGCTGCTGGCCACGTCCTCACGCGCCAGCCAGCGCCTGGAGTCGCTGGGCATCAAGGTGGTCGCGCTCGAGCCCAAGAGCCACGCCGACGTTCGGCGTGTGCTTGGGAAAATCGGTGTGCTGCTCGATATCCCCGAGGCAGCCGGTGCCGCACGGTTGTGGCGCACCATCGACGCCAGCATCTCGGCGGCAGCGCAGTCGCTGTCGCCCCGGGCCAGACGCGCGCGGGTGTACTTTGAAGTCAACCGCGGGCCGTATGCCGCCGGCGAGACCTCCTTCATCGGGGAGACACTCACGCGCCTGGGTGTCAACAACGTGGTGCCTGCGTCGCTGGGCCCCTTCCCGCGGCTCAACCCCGAGTTCGTGGTGCGCGCCAACCCCGACGTGATCATGGTCGGCAACCGCAGCATGCAGGCCATGGCGTCTTATCCCGGCTGGGGCAGCATCAAGGCCGTGAAGGAGCAGCGCATCTGCGTGTTCGGCGTGGTGGAGTCCGACGTGGTCGTGCGGCCCGGCCCGCGCATGGCCGAGGCGGCCCGCCTCATGGCCCGTTGCCTCGAAGACAAGGCGCCGGGCACACCATGAGTCCGCGTTTTCCCAACCAGCACCGCGTGGCCCTGCTGCTGGCAGGCGGCCTGCTGCTGGCCAGCGCGGCCCTGCTGCTGCTGGGGGTGAGTGTGGGCAGCACCGGTTTTGAAAGCGTGCGCAACATGTGGCACGACGCGCAGGCCCTGCAGATCGTCCGCGAGATCCGCCTGCCGCGCACGGTGGGGGCCTGGCTGGCCGGCGCCTTGCTGGGCCTGGCTGGCGCGGTGGCGCAAGGCCTGTTTCGCAACCCGCTGGCTGATCCCTACCTGTTGGGCAGCGCCTCGGGCGCTTCGCTGGGCGTGGCCAGCGCCATGGCGCTGTTCGGCGTCTCGCCACTGGCCATGCACTGGCTGGCGCGCATCGGGCTCACCGGCGCGGCCTTTGTCGGCGCCGTGCTGGCCGTGCTGCTGACCCTGCTGCTGGCCAAGGGCGTGCAGCATACCCTGCGCCTGTTGCTGGCCGGTGTGATTGTCGGCGTGGTGCTGGGGGCCATCACCTCGCTGATCCTTCTGCTGACGCCCGAGATCATGCAGGCTATGCAGTCCTTCATGCTGGGCAGCACGGCCTTTGTCGGCTGGGCCGCCTGCGCTGTGATGGCGACGGTGCTCACCTTCAGCGTGCTGGCCGCCTGGATGATGAGCCATGTGCTCGACGGCCTGGCGCTGGGCGAAGCCACCGCGCAAAGCCTGGGCCTGCGCCTGCCGCAGATGCGGGTGGCGCTGGTGGCGGTGCTGGCGCTGGCCACCGGCACCGCCGTGGCGCAGACCGGGCTGATTGCTTTTGTGGGCCTGGCCGCACCGCACCTGGTGCGCTCCGTCGTCAAGACCACCCACGGCCGCCTGACCGTGCTGGCCGCCCTGATGGGTGCGGTGCTGTTGACGGCCGCCGACACCCTGGCGCGCTGGCTGGTGGCGCCGCAGGAGCTGCCGGTGGGCGTGCTGACGGCGGTGCTGGGCGGCGGCTACCTGCTCTGGCTGATGCACCGGCACACCGGAAGAGGGGCGGGGCTGTGATGCCGAACACCGCTCCAGTTGCTATGGATTCAGTAGCTATTGACGCCCGCTCCATCAGGGCCAGCCTCGGAAATGTCGAGGTACTGCACGGTATTCCCCTGGTCCTGCCGGCCGCGCGCTGGACCAGCATCGTCGGCCCCAACGGCGCCGGCAAGTCCACCCTGCTCAAGGTGCTGGCGGGCTTGCTGCCGCATCACGGCGAGGTGGCCTTGCTGGGCCAGCCGCTGGCCAGCCTGCGCGGGCGCCAGCGTGCGCAGCAGCTGTCCTGGCTGGGCCAGAACGAAAGTTCGGCCGACGACCTGACGGCTTACGACGTGGCCATGCTGGGCCGCCTGCCGCACCAGGCCTGGCTGGCCGCGCCCAGCGCCGCCGACCATGCCGCCGTCGAACGCGCCCTGCGTGCCACGCAGGCCTGGGACTGGCGCGCCCGCGCCCTCGGCCAGCTTTCGGGCGGCGAGCGCCAGCGCGTGTTGCTCGCGCGTGCGCTGGCGGTCGAGGCGCAGGTGCTGCTGATGGACGAGCCGCTGGCCAACCTCGACCCGCCGCACCAGACCGACTGGCTGCTGATGGTGCGCGCGCTGGTGACCCAGGGCAAAACCGTGGTCAGTGTGCTGCATGAAATCTCGTTTGCGCTGCAGGCCGATGAGCTGGTGCTCATGGACCAGGGCCGCATCGTCCACCAGGGGGCTTGCGGCGACGCGGCCACCCACCGCGCGCTCGAGACGGTGTTTGACCAGCGCATCGCCGTGCACCAGCTGGCCGGCCAGTGGCTGGCTGTGCCGAAGATATAACCGAGAGAACCGAGAGAAGACCGTCCATGCACATCGAAACACCCCCGACCGACAAGCCCTACGACAAGCCCGAGGGCGAACGCCGCGGCCTGCTGATCGTCAACACCGGCGACGGCAAGGGCAAAAGCACGGCTGCGTTTGGCCTGGCGCTGCGCGCGCACGGCCGCCACCATGTGCACGGCAAGGCCGTGAAAATTTTCCAGTTCATGAAGGTGCCGAGCGCGCGGTTTGGTGAACACCGCATGTTCGAGAAACTGGGCATTCCAATTGAAGGCCTGGGTGACGGCTTCAGCTGGAAAAGCCAGGACCTGGAGCATTCCGCCCAGCTGGCCCGCAAGGGCTGGGAAAAAGCCAAAGCCGCCATTTTGAGCGGCGAGAACTTCATGGTGGTGCTCGACGAGCTGACTTACCCGCTGATCTACGGCTGGATGCCGCTGGACGATGTGCTGCAGACGCTCAGGGACCGGCCGAAGGACGTGCATGTGGTCATCACCGGCCGGCGCTGCCCGCCCGAAATCATCGAACTGGCCGACACCGTGACCGAGATGACCAAGGTCAAACATGCCTTCAACGCAGGTGTTCCGGCGCAACGCGGGATTGAAGATTGAGCAACCTGTTTTCCAGTCACGCCTTTTCTGCGCCCGAGATCGCTGCGGTTTACCGCGCCATTGACGAGCGGCGTGACATGCGGCATTTCTCGGGCGGCGAGGTGGCGCCTGCGCTGATGCGGCGTTTGCTGCAGGCGGCGCACCACGCGCCCAGCGTGGGTTTCATGCAACCCTGGCGTTTCATTCGCATATCGACTCGTCCGCTGCGCGAGGCGCTGCATGCACTGGTGGAACAGGAGCGTGTATTGACGGCGCGCGCCCTTGGCGAGCGCGAGGACGAGTTCATGCGGCTCAAGGTGGAAGGCCTGCTCAGCGCGGCGGAAGTCTGGGTGGTGGCGCTGGCCGACGGCCGCGAGAAACACGTGTTTGGCCGCCGCACCCTGCCGCAGATGGACCTGGCTTCCGCCGCCTGCGCCATCCAGAACCTCTGGCTGGCGGCCCGCGCCGAAGGGTTGGGCATGGGTTGGGTGTCGCTGTTTGAGCCGAGCGCCGTCAGTGCTCTGCTGCAGATGCCGGCCGGTGCCGAGCCGATTGCCTTGCTGTGCCTCGGGCCGGTGAGCGATTTTTATGAAGAGCCAATGTTGCAGCAGCAGCGCTGGGCACAACGCTGCCCGCTTGACGACCTGATTTTCGAAAACAGCTGGGGCCAGCCCATGGTGCCAGCCTGAGCCTGGCACGACCGGGCCGCCAGCCCCAAATTTTGATTTGAAGAAAGACCGTCCTCATGTTTGCGTTTGAAGCCATTCTGTTCGAGCTGGCCCGGCTGTTCCTGTGGCCCGTCACCCTGGGCGTGCTGCTCTCCTTTGTCTACGCGCTTTACAGCCTGGGTGGTTTCGGCGTCGAGTTTGTGCAGCGCAGGCGCTACCCGATGCGGCCGCTGGTGCTGCATTCGCACGGCAACGACCAGGACCAGATGGAGCTGGCGCTGCTGAAGGACCTGGAAGGTGTGCGCCTGTGCAGCCGCGTCGCACCCATGCTGGGCCTGATCGCGACCATGATTCCCATGGGCCCGGCGCTGGTGGCCGTCGCTTCGGGCGAGTCGCAGGGCGTGGCGCAAAGCCTGGCGCCGGCCTTTGCCAGCGTCATCGTGGCGCTGGCTTCCGCGTCCATCACCTTCGTGGTCTACACCGTGCGCCGCCGCTGGCTGATGCGCGAGCTGGTGATGATCCTGGACGCGCAAACCGTGCAGGAGAAGGTATGAGTAAAAGGCAATTTTCGATTCTCAATAGCCTGGACGCGGACGATGACGACCCGGTGTTGTCCACCATCAACCTGATCGACGTGTTCATGGTCGTCATCGGCATGCTGATGATTGCGGTCATCAACAACCCGATGAATCCGTTTGCGCAGGACAAGCTGACCATCATCCGCAACGAGGGTCAGCCCAACATGGAAATCATCACCAAGGAAGGCCAGAAGGTCACGCGCTTCAAGGCCAGTGGCGCTTCGGGCGAGGGGGATGGCGAAAAAGCCGGCACCGCCTACCGCATGAAAGACGGCACCATGGTGTATGTGCCCGCCGTACCTGATGCAAAGGCACCTGCAGCCGTGCCCGCGGCCCGGCCATGAGTTTCCTGCTTCGCCTGCTTCTTTTGCTGGGGGCATGCGTGGGACTGGTCGCAGCCCAGCCTTCGACAGCTTCCACCGTGTTGTTGACGACCTACGTCGTGACGCCGCCGCGCCTGGCGCAACTGGTTGCGGCAGCGCGGCAGGCCGGGGTGCCTTTGAAGGTCTTGTCCGCCGAGCGGGACACGCCCGAGGCTCTTGAACAGGCGTTGCGCGGCGCGCAGCTGCTGGTGATCGACGCGCCGCACGGCAGCGTGGCGCAAAACGCAGCGGCCCGGTTTGGCGAGGTGCTGGCCAGCGGCAACACGCCCTATGTGCTGGTCGGCGAGTTCAGCACGGTGGCAAAAAACCTGTCGTCCGCGGCTGCACCGCTGGCGGCCGAACGCGGCGTCAGCGCCGCATGGGCGCAGCGCCTGCGCGAATACTGGCGTTTTGGCGGCACGGCCAACATCGCCCTGGCAATGGGCGCGCTCAAGCAGGCCGGCACGGCAGATGCGGCGAGCCTGCCGCCGGCCGTGCAACTGCCGCTGGTCGGGTTTTACCACCCGCGCTGGCCGCAGATTGAAGGCCAGGCCGGCGCGCTCGACAAACTCCCGTTTGGTGCATCAAATGTGTCACCAGCCCATGCCGGCCGGACGCAAGCAGCTCCTGAAACAGTAGCAATCGCCGTCAACAACGCGGTTTTCACCGGGGCCGACACCGGCTGGCTGGACACGCTGATTGCCGCGCTCGAGCAGCGCGGCCTGCGCGCCTATGCCTTCTACGGCCCGCGCCAGCAGAAAGACCTGTTCTTCCAGGCCACGCATATTTCCACCGCTGCGGGCCAGCGGCGCGTGGCCGACGTCATCATCAACGCCGCGCTGGTCTTCAACCCGACCGAACGCAAGGCCGAGCTCGAGCGCATCGGCGTGCCGGTGCTGCAAACCATGCCGGCGCTGGCGAAGAACCCGGCCGAATGGGCGCAGAGCAGGGACGGGCTGGCGCTCAGCGACGTCTCCTATTACTACACGCCGAGCGAACTCTCCGGCATGGTCGATGCCATGCTGATCACCGCGCGCGACACCGCCAGCGGCTCGCTGCTGCCGATCACCGGCCAGATCAACGCCGTGGCCGACAAGGCGGCAGCCCTGGTGCGGCTGCAGCAGGCGTCACCGGCACAGCGCCGCGTGGCGATGATGGTCTACAACTACCCGCTGGGGGAGGGCAACTTCGGTGCGTCCTTCCTGAATGTGCCGAAGAGTCTGCACAACATGCTGGCAGCCATGAAAGCCGCCGGCTACCAGACCGAGGCACCGGCCGCGGAGCAGATCACGCCGCAGGTGCAGGCCACCATGGCAGCGTTTTACAAACCGGAAGTGGTGCAGGGCCTGCAAGCCCAGGGGCTGGCCGAGGCCTTGCCGCTGTCCCGCTACCTGGCGTGGTTTCGCAGCCTGCCGCCGGTGACACAAAAGCGCATTGAAGATTACTGGGGCCCTGCCGACAAGGCGGCCATGGTGCGCACATCCGGCGCGGCAGGCCAGCCCGGGCAGCTGGAGGCGGCCTTCATCATTCCGCGCCTGCAACTGGGCAACGTCGTCATCCTGCCGCAGCCGCTGCGCCATGAGGTGACGGCCGGTACGTCGGCAGAGCTGCGCAAGAAACGCATAGGTCACCGCTCGCAGGTGCCGTTGAGCCACAACTACCTGGCGACCTACCTGTGGCTGCGCACCCAGCTGGGCGCGCATGCGCTGGTGCATGTGGGCACGCACGGCACGGTCGAATGGGCGCCCGGCAAGGAGCGCGGCCTGTCGGCGCAGGACGACCCGCTGCTGGCGCTGGGCGACATGCCCAATGTCTACCCCTACATCATGGACAACCTCGGCGAGGCGCTGACCGCCAAGCGGCGTGGCCGCGCCGTGCTGGTCAGCCACTCGACGCCGATGTTTTCGCCGGCCGGTTTCCGTCCGCAGGTGCACGAGATGCACGACCTGATGCACGACTGGGAGACCGTCGCCCCGGGGCCGGTGAAGGCCGAACTGGAAGCGCGCCTGATCGCCCATTTTGTCGAGCAGAAATTCCACCTTGACCTGAAGTGGAACCAGGAAAAAATTCGCACCGACTTTGCCGGCTTCATGGAAGTGCTGCATCCTTTCCTGGACGACCTGGCGCAGACCGCCCAGCCGCTGGGCCTGGCGGCGTTCGGCGAGGTACCGGACGCGCAGCGCCGCCTGCTGACCGTGCTGCAGACCCTGCGCAAACCGCTGATCGAGGCGCTCGGTGAAGACATCGACGAGGTGTTCCTGCTCGACGGCGCGCTCCTGATGCAGTCGCGCCCCGCGCTCTGGCTGCAGGTGGCATTGAAAGACCCGCAAGCCGCAAGCCGGCTGGACCTGCGTGCCGAAGACGCGAGGAAGGCGAAGACTTCGGTTCCGAATCGCGCCGAGGCCAAGCTGCTGGACCCGCAGGTGCTGCTGGTGCTGGCGCAACGCGCCGTCCAGCTGGATGCCGCGCTGGCCAACAACGAGGAGATCAGCGGTTTCCTGAAAGCGCTGGACGGCCGGCACCTGGCCGCCAGTTACGGCGGCGACCCGGTGCGCAACCCCGAGAGCCTGCCGACGGGCCGCAACCTCTATGGCTTCGACCCCAGCCGCGTGCCGACCCGCCAGGCCTGGGACACCGGCGTGGCCGCCTTCGATGCCTGGATGGCGCAGCACCGCGCAGAGAACAAGGGCCAGTGGCCGGAGAAAATTGCCTTCACCCTGTGGGCCGGCGAAACCATGCGGCACCAGGGCGTGATGGAAAGCCAGGCCCTGCATGCCATGGGCCTGCGCCCGCGCTGGGATGACGCCGGGCGCGTGGTGGGCTTGGACACCGTGCCTGCAGGCACGCTGAAACGCCCGCGGCTCGACGTGCTGCTCAGCGTGACCGGCTCCTACCGTGACCAGTTCCCGACCGTGATGCGCTGGCTCGATGAAGGCGTGCAGCAGGTGGCCGCCTTGCATGAGGGCGACAACTTCGTCGCGCGCAACTCGCAGGCCATTGCCAAAACCATGCTGGCCGGCGGCGCCAGCGCCGCGCAGGCGCAGCGCTGGTCCACCGCGCGGGTGTTCTCCAACGAACAGGGCACGTACAGCACCGGCCTGTCCGATGCGGCGCGTTCCACCGATCTCTGGAAAACCGCCGGCAAGGGCGGCGGCGACGCGGAGATGGCCAGCCTGTACATGGCGCGCATGGGCCACGCCTATGGTGACGGTCTGGGTGACAATCCGGGCCAGGGGCAGGCGCTGGAAAAAATGCGGAGCAAGGCCTATGCGAACAACCTGGTGCAGGTCGATGCGGCCCTGCTTTCGCGCACGTCCAACAC
Source organism: Polaromonas sp. AER18D-145 (assembly GCF_002379095.1). GTDB lineage: Bacteria > Pseudomonadota > Gammaproteobacteria > Burkholderiales > Burkholderiaceae_C > Polaromonas. Next base: position 26,280 of record NZ_NBZV01000004.1, on the reverse strand, counting down.
CTACGGCATGCTGACCAGCGACGACCCCTTCCAGTACCTGGGCGGCATTGCGCAGGCGGTGCGCCAGCTGACCGGCAAGGACCCGTCGCTCTATGTGCAGAACCTGCGCGACAACAGCGAAGTCAAAACCGAAAGCGCGGCCAGCGCGCTGACCAAGGAAATGCACACCCGTTACCTGCATCCGCAATGGATCAATGCGCAGAAGGCCGAAGGCTACAGCGGCACACTGCAGGTGCTCAAGACCGCGCAGTTCCTCTGGGGCTGGCAGGTGACTGCGCCGCAGGCCGTGCGGCAGGACCACTGGCAGTCGCTGCACAACGTGTATGTACGCGACCAGTACAAGCTCGGTACGCGCGAGTGGCTGGAGGGCGGCAACCGTGCCGCTTTCGCGCAGACGCTGGAGCGCATGCTGGACGCGGTGCGTCTCAATTACTGGCAGCCCGACGATGCGACCAAAAAGGAACTGGTGCAGGCCTACCAGGAAGCGCTCAAAGCCACCGGCCTGCGCGAAAGCAATTCTGCGGTGAAGCGGTTTGCAGCCGCACAGGCACAGGCCGCCAGCCCTGCTGCGCCGGGCCAGGCCCGGCCTGCGCAGGCGGCCGCCGCTGCCCGGCCGTCGGAGGCGCCCGTTGATCCGGACGCACCCGTGCCGGTGCAGGGCCTGAAACTCGAACCGCAGTCCACGCCGGCTGCGCCACCGGTGACGCCGGTGGTGTTCAGCCTGGCGGCGCTGTTTGGCACGGCGGTGTTGATGGCGCTGGGTGCCTGGCGCCAGTCGCGCCGTACCCATGCCCGTACCGCCGGCCCGGTGCTGCTGCAGGCCCGCTGATGCTGTTCGCCCTGTCTGCCCCGCACGACCCGATGGGCCTGGTTGTCCTGGCCGCCGCTTTGCTGGTTGCCCTGTGGCTGGCGCTGGGCATCGATTGGCGCTGGGGCGAGCCCGCTGTGGCCTGGCACCCGGTGGTCTGGATGGGGCGTTACCTCGGCGCCTTCGGCAAGCGTCTGACAGTTTTGCCGCCAGCCGCGGCTTTTGCTGGCGGCGCGCTGGCCTGGTGCGCGGGTGCGGCTGCCGTGGGCGGGCTCGCGTTCGGGCTGCAATGGCTGTTCGTGCGTCAACTGCTGCGCCTTGACATCGCTGCGGTCGGGGACGGGCTTCTGGGCGCCGCGCTGGTGCTGCTGCTGGCACTGCTCCTCAAACCGCTGCTGGCCTGGCGCATGCTGCGCGATGAGGTGCAGGCCGTGGAAGCCGCCTTGCAGACCTCGCTTGCGGCGGGGCGTGAAAGGTTGTCGTGGCTGGTCAGCCGCGATGTCAGCCAGCTCACGGAAGCCGAGGTGCGCGAAAGTGCGATCGAGTCGCTCGCCGAAAACCTCAACGACTCGGTGGTGGCGCCGGTTTTCTGGTTTGTGCTGCTGGGCTTGCCCGGCGCGGCCGTTTACCGCTTTGCCAACACGGCCGACGCGATGTGGGGCTACCGGGGTGAATGGGAATGGGCGGGCAAGTGGGCCGCGCGCGCCGACGATGTGTTGTCCTGGCTGCCCGCGCGCCTGACCGCGCTTCTGTTGTGGCGGGTGGCTGGTGGTTTTCGCCTGGCCGGCCTGCGCGCTGAAGCGGTGCTGACCCCGTCGCCCAACAGCGGCTGGCCGATGGCGGCCATGGCGCTGGCCCTTGGGGTATCGCTGCGCAAGCCGGGGGTCTATGTCCTGAACAAGGCGGGCAGGGAACCGGAGGGCACCGACACCCTGCAGGCCATTCGTATGGCGTCAAAAGGGGTTCTGGCCCTTTGTGTGTTTGCGCTGCCGGCTACTGTATTGATAGCATCTGGAATCGCCTGATGGCTGAAAACCCGGCCTTCCCGACGCGCAGTCACGGCGGCCCCGACAGCGAGGGCGTGCCGTTGCATGACTTCTCCACCAACAGCAACGCCTGCGGTCCATGCCCGGCGGCGCTGGCCGCGGTGCAGCAGGCCGACGCCGGCCGCTACCCCGATGCCGGCTATGCCGCCTTGCGCCGACAACTCGCCGCCTTCCACGGGGTGGATGTGCAACGTGTGCTGCTGGCCGGCAGCGCCAGCGAGTTCATTTTTCGTATCACCGCGCTGGCGGTGCAGTGCGGCGCCACGGCGGTCTGGTTGCCGCCACACAGTTATGGCGACTACGCGCAGGCGGCGCAGGCGTGGAAGCTGCCGGTGGTGGCGCAGCCGGCGCTCGCGCAACTGCGCTGGGCCTGCGACCCGTCGAGTCCGCTGGGTGCGGCGCATCCAGCCCTTGATCAACTGGCCGATCCGTCGGCGCTGTGTGTGCTGGACCGCGCCTACGAGCCGCTGCGGCTTGAAGGCGCCCTGGCGCTGCCGGATGAGGCGCTGCAAAACTTCTGGCAGCTCTGGACACCGAACAAGGCGCTGGGCTTGACGGGCGTGCGCGCTGCCTATGTGATTGCGCCACCCGATGCCGGTGATGCGGTGATGCAGCTCGACAAGCTGGCGCCGTCGTGGCCGGTGGGCGCGCATGGCGTGGCCATGCTGCAGGCCTGGACCACGCCCGAGGTGCAAGCCTGGCTGGCCGCCAGCCTGGCCACGCTGCGCGAATGGAAAGCGCGGCAGATCGCGCTGTGCGAAGCGATGGGCTGGACCTGCCTGCCCAGTGCCGCCAATTTTTTCTGCGCGCGGCCGCTGCTGCCGCACGGCATGAGTCTGCCGCAGTTGCTCGCCGAACTGCGGGGGCAGGGCATCAAGCTGCGCGACACCACGTCCTTCGGTTTGCCGGGGCAGGTACGCCTGGGCGTGTTGGCGCCGGCGGCGCAGGACGCATTGCTCAATGCGTGGCAACACATCATCAGGAAAGCAACATGACTGCCAAAAGCGTGATGGTTCTGGGCACCACCAGCGGCGCCGGCAAAAGCTGGCTGACCACCGCGCTGTGCCGCTACTACGCCAACCAGGGCCTCAAGGTCGCGCCCTTCAAGGCGCAGAACATGAGCAACAACGCAAGAGTGGTCACCCAGGGCGAAATCGGCAGCGCGCAATACTTCCAGGCGCTCGCGGCACGCGCCGTGCCCGAGGTGCGCATGAACCCGCTGCTGCTCAAGCCCGAGAAAGACACGCACAGCCAGGTGATCCTGATGGGCCAGGTCAACGCCGAGCTTTCACGCATGGCCTGGCGCGGCCGCAGTGCCTCGGTCTGGCCGGTGATTGCGCAGGCCCTCGACGAACTGCTGGAAGAAAACGACGTGGTGGTGATCGAAGGCGCGGGTTCGCCGGCCGAAATCAATCTCAAGGACAGCGACATCGTCAACATGCGGGTCGCGCAACACGCAAATGCGGCCTGCCTGCTGGTCACCGACATCGACCGCGGCGGCGCCTTTGCGCACCTGTACGGCACCTGGGCCATGCTCGACGAAGCGGAACGCCGGCTGATCAGGGGTTTTGTGCTCAACAAGTTCCGCGGCGACGCCAGCCTGCTCGCCCCGGGCCCGCAGATGTTGCAGGACCTGACCGGTGTGCCCACGGTGGCGACCTTGCCGATGTGGTGGCAACACGGCCTGCCCGAGGAAGACGGTGTTTTTGATATGGCCCCCACGCTCGTCGCTGCGCGTACTTCGCTGCCCCCCGGGGGGGCCGCTGCGCCTGTGGCCCGGCAAAGCCGGTTCCACGGCCCCGGCTTGAAAGGGTCGGGAAACGGCACTTCGAGCTATGGCCCCCCAACGACCATCGCGGTGGTGGCCTACCCGCGCATCAGCAACCTCGACGAATTCCAGCCGCTCAAGAATGTGCCGGGCATTCATCTGAAGTGGGTGCGCAACCCGGGCGAGCTCGCCGGCCTGGCGCCTTCCGACTGGATCATCCTGCCCGGCTCCAAACACACGAGCGGCGACTTGGCCTGGCTGCGCGCGCAGGGGCTGGACAGTGCGATTGCCGCGCACGCCGGGCGCGGCGGGGCGGTGCTCGGCATTTGCGGCGGACTGCAGATGCTGGGCGAGGCGCTGATCGATCCGCACGGCATCGACGGCAACGGGCCGGGCCTGGGGCTGCTGCCGGTGGTCACGCTGTTTGAAGCCGACAAGACCGTGCAGCACCGGCAGGCGCGTTTTGCGTCGGTCGGTGGGCCGTGGGCGGCCTTGTCCGGGGTGGACGTGCAAGGCTACGAAATCCATCACGGGCAGACCGCGCCGCACAGCGCCATGGCGGCGGCCGGCGATGTGGCGCACGCCGTGTTGCCCGGCGGCCTGGCCTGGCAAAACGGCAGCGGCAATGTGCTGGGCGTCTACCTGCACGGCCTGTTTGAAGACCCGGCGGTGTTGCACGCGCTGTTCGGGGCCAGCACGCCGACGCTGGAGTCGGTGTTTGAGGGGCTGGCCGACTACATCGGGCGGCATTTCGAAGCTGGGGTGCTGGACGCGCTGATCGCACCCGCGCCCGGGCGCGCCACCTGACAGGCCGCTGCGCGGGAGGCTTATAGTTGCGGTGCACCGCCTCCCGCGCTCCGGCGGCATGAAGGCTTCCGCGTTTTCCAACAAGCGTCCGAAGGATACCCGTGCTCACTGTGGTGCTGGCCAATATTGCCGTCGTGTCTATCGCCGTGATCATTCACTACGAATGCCTGCTGCGGCTGACCCTGTTGCTGGCCCGGGTGAAGATCCGGCACCGCCTGCGCATCCTGCTGGGCGTCGGCGGTGCGCTGCTGGCCCACGCGGTGGAGGTCTGGGTGTTTGCCTTCGCCTACTATTTCATGCACCACGCCAAGGCTTGGGGCGGCCTGACAGGAAACTTCAATGGCAGCCTGATGGACTGCGTGTATTTTTCCTTCACGACCTTCACCACGCTGGGCTTCGGCGACATCCAGCCCACCGGTGACCTGCGCTTCCTGACGGGCATCGAGTCCTTGACCGGCCTGGTGCTGATCACCTGGACGGCGTCCTTTCTTTTTGTCGAGATGCAGAAGTTCTGGAACTCGAAGTAGTTCCCGAAGGCGCGCCTCCAGGGTGCCATGGGACTTGCGGGCTACAATACTGGTTATTCATACAGCCTTTCAGCCCGACCCAGACCGCCTTCCATGACGACAGCCATCGACAAGGACAAGCCCTACGTTGTCGCCGTGCGTGCGCTGTGCGAATTCACGGCCAAACTCGGCGACCTTGATGTGCGTTTCACGCCCTCGCCGTCGGCCCTCGAAGGCATGGCGGGCCACCGCGTGGTGGCGATGCGCCGGCCAGCGCATTACCAGACCGAAGTCAGCCTGAGCGGGGTCTACAAGGACTTGCTGGTGCGTGGCCGCGCCGACGGCTACGACCCCGAACTCGGCCAGCTCGAAGAGGTCAAGACCTTCCGCGGTGACCTGGAGGCCATGCGCGCCAACCACCGGCATCTGCACTGGGCGCAGCTCAAGGTCTACGGCCACCTGCTTTGCCAGAAAGAAGGCTTGTCCCAGGTCAAGCTGGCATTGGTGTATTTCAACATCGCCACGCAGGACGAAACCCTGCTGACCGAAGCCTTCAGCGCTGCCCAGCTGGAAGGGTTCTTTGAAGAACAGTGCGATCGGTTCCTCGACTGGGCCCGCCAGGAGATGGCCCACCGCGCCGCGCGCAACGAGGCGCTGCAGACGCTGGCGTTTCCGCATGAGCGTTTTCGCCCCGGCCAGCGCGACCTGGCCGAAGCCGTCTACAAGTCGGCCAGCAGCGGGCGCTGCCTGATGGCGCAGGCGCCCACCGGCATCGGCAAAACCGTGGGCACGCTGTTTCCGCTGCTCAAGGCCTGCCCGACGCAGCAGCTCGACAAGGTGTTTTTCCTCGCGGCCAAGACGCCGGGCCGCCAGCTAGCGCTGGACGCCGTGGCCCGCATCCAGCGCAGCGCGCCGGCGCTGCCGCTGCGTGTGCTGGAACTGGTGGCCAAGGGCAAGGCCTGTGAACACCCGGACAAGGCCTGCCACGGCGACGCCTGCCCGCTGGCCCAGGGTTTTTACGACCGCCTGCCGGCGGCGCGCCGTGCTGCCGTGACCGTGGCTGGCCCGCTCGACAAGGGCGCGCTGCGCGAGGTGGCGCTGGCGCACGGGGTCTGCCCGTATTACCTCGGCCAGGACCTGTTGCACTGGAGCGATGTGGTCGTCGGCGACTACAACTACTACTTCGACATCAATGCCATGCTGTATGCGCAGACGCTGGCCAACCAGTGGCGCGTCAGCGTGCTGGTCGACGAGGCGCACAACCTGGTCGAACGCGCGCGCAAGATGTATTCGGCCGAACTGGACCCGGCCCGCCTGGCGCTGGCGCGGCAGGGTGCGCCCGTCGCCATCAAACGTGTGCTGGACCGCCTCCAGCGCAGCTGGTACGAGCTGCACCAGGACCAAGCGCAGGCCTACCAGGTGTACGACGAGGTGCCGCAGGCCTTTCGCGGCGCGTTGCAGCAGACGGCCAACGCCATCCTGGACCACCTGGCCGATCACCCGGCCGGCATCGACGGCAGGCTGCAGGACTTTTTCTTCGAGGTGCTGCATTTCTCGCGCATGGCTGAGTTGCTGGACACGCATTCGCTGTTCGACATCACCGATGCCGCGGGCAGCGGGGGCGGCGCCGTGTTGTGCCTGCGAAACGTCGTGCCGGCAGGTTTTCTGTCCCAGCGGTTTGCGGCGGCACGTTCGGCGGCGCTGTTCTCGGCCACCCTGAGCCCGGCGCACTACTACAGCGACATGCTGGGCCTGCCCGAGGACACCGCCTGGATCGATGTGGCCTCGCCGTTCCGGGCCGAACAGCTCTCGGTGCAGGTGGTGGACGACGTGTCCACGCGTTTCCAGCATCGCGGGCATTCGCTGTCACCCATGGTCAACCTGATGGCCCGGCAATACGCGGCGGCGCCCGGCAACTACCTGAGTTTTGTCAGCAGCTTCGACTACCTGCAGCAGCTGGCGGAACTGTTCAAGGCGCGTTACCCGGCGATTCCGGTCTGGGAGCAGTCGCGCGGCATGGAGGAAGGCGCCAAGCGCGGCTTTCTCGAACGCTTCACGCCAGTCTCGCGCGGCATCGGCTTTGCCGTGCTCGGCGGCGCGTTTGCCGAGGGCATCGACCTGCCGGGCAAACGCCTGATCGGCGCTTTTGTCGCCACCCTGGGCCTGCCCCAGATCAACCCGGTCAACGAGCAGATCAAGCAGCGCATGGAGGCCAGTTTCGGCAAGGGTTACGACTACACCTACCTGTACCCGGGCCTGCAAAAGGTGGTGCAGGCCGCGGGCCGGGTGATCCGCACCGAGTCCGACCGCGGCGTGGTCTATCTGATTGACGACCGGTATGCGCTGGCCCAGGTGCGCGAGCTGTTTCCGGGCTGGTGGGAGGTGGCCCATCTACAGGCTCGGCCGCAAAAGCCGCGCGCATGAAACGCCCGGTATGTCCCCAAGGCGATCGCCCATGCGCCGGACCTGGCGGGTGTGACTAATCAAGCATTGAATTTTCCCAGCCCAGCCCAGCCCAGCTCAGACCAGCCCGCGTTCGCGCCGGGAGCCCAGCCTTTCGGCCATGCCGGACCCGCCATGGTCAGGGAGGATTTGAGTTATGTCAGTAAATACTCATTCAGTGACGAAACGCGCAGTTACACCGGCAATGGGTCGATACAGTGCACAGGGAACTGGGTAGACTTAAAGTTTTAATGAGTAACAAATTGCGACAATTTCTTGTCGGGGAAATTTGGGGACAAATCTTATGACGCTCAGCGGCTGCGATGCTTCGCCTGGCGGGGCTGTCGAGAAGGTCGTTGCAGGTTTTGATGCCAGCCCATTGCTGCCCGGAAAATGCGGCAACTGTGCCTCGTATGAGTTTTGCATCACGCGCGGTCTGTCCCTGAGAGATTCAGTCGATGGCGGAGTACTGATCAAAGAACACAGCTTCAGGAAGGGCGAAATACTGGCGCGGGAAGGCGAGCATGTGCCTCACCTGAGGGTCGTGAAGGTCGGGAGCGTGTGTCTGGGCCGCAGTAGCCCCGGCGGACATATCGATCCAGTCGCCATTTTGGGACGCGGCGCGGTCGTTGGTCTTTGCAGTTACTTCGGGCAACCGAACCAACTGGGAAGCGTTGCCCTGAGCAGCGGTCGGTATTGTGAAATATCAACGGAAGCGCTGGCCTGCCTGGCGCGCAGTGACCAGAAAATCTGGGATCAGGTCGGCCGAGCCTGTAGCGTCGCTTTTGGAACGATCGCCGGATGGACGCAGGCCACCAGCCGTCGCCAGATAACAGGACGGGTCGCCCATAGCCTGCTCTTGCTGATGGAGGTTCACCACAGTCCGACCGTGACCCTGCCGTCGCACGTTGCGCTGGCGCAGCTGCTGGGCACGACCCGCGAATCGGTGGCGCGTGCGCTGGCCTTGCTCGAAGCCCAAGGCTGTATCGCTCGGCGCGGAAGCCGGGTCTGCGAAATCCGGCCCAAGCCCTTGTCGCAATGGGTGTTCCGGCACCCATGAGCATGAAATTACCCATCGACAACCCTGACTCTTGGGGCAGTGATCCGGCCAACGCGGCTGCACTGCTGGCGGGCGTGCTGAACTCGGCCATGGACGCCATCGTCACGGTCGATGAGCAGCAAAGAATTGTTTTGTACAACCGTGCGGCCGAGGAAATATTCGGCTGGCCCCGGCACGCTGTCCTGCTGCAACCTCTCGAGAAACTGGTTCCCGAACGTTTTCGCCCAAGCCACGCCGAGCAGGTCAGCCGCTACGGCAGCACGGGCGTGACGTCCCGCCGCATGGGCGGGCGCAGTGTCGTCTACGGGCTGCGAGCGAACGGGGAGGAGTTTCCCCTGGAGGTTTCCATCTCCTATTTCGACACTTCAGAGGGCAAGCTTTTTACGGCGATCGTGCGCGATATCTCCGAAATGGAGCGGCTGGCGCGCGAACAGGCCGAAAGCCTCGCGCGCTTGCAGGAGAGCCAGCGCAGGTTGCTGAAGGCGCAGCATCTGGGTCGCATCGGCTACTGGCAGCTTGACCTCACGACTGGCCTGATATGGTGGTGTGACGAGTCCTGCGACGTGCTCGGTGTCGATCGCAGCGTTTTCGACAGCAGCTATGACGGGTTTCTCCGGCTGATTCATCCGGCTGACCGCGCTGTTTTCGACGCAGCGTGCAACGCGGCCGTTCAGGCCGGCCTGGCCCTGGACATCGAGTTCCGGGTTGTCCCGTCTGAGGGCGAGGTGCGCTGGATTCATCTGCTTGGCCAGGCCGATGGCGACGACGAGGGCGCGCAGCGCAAGCGCCGAACAGGGATGATCCAGGAGATCACGGTCCACAAGCTCGCAGAACTGGCCACGGCCAGCAGCGCCGAGCTGTTGAAGCGCACCGGCGCGTTGGCCAGGGTGGGCGGGTGGGAAGTGGACGCGGAGACCATGGCGCCTTATTGGTCTGAAGAGATTTACCGCATCTGCGAGATGGATGCACCGGCAGACCTGGCGCTGGAAAAATTGGCAGGCTTTTACGCGCCGGAGGCACAGCCCGCGATCAGGGCTGCCTTCATGGCGGCGCTTGACCAGGGAGCCCCCTGGGACCTCGAGCTTCCCCTGGTGACGGCAAGAGGGCGGCGTATCTGGGTCCGTACACAGGGTCGCGCGCTGTTGCAGGACGGCAAGGTGGTACGGCTCGTGGGTGCACTGCAGGACATCACTGAAATCAAGGGGATTGAAAACAAGTTGAAATTTTCGAATCAGGAGCTTGAAGCCTTCTCCTATTCGGTTTCGCACGATTTGCGTTCGCCGCTCAACACCATTCATGGCTTTAGCCATTTACTGGCGAAACAGCTCGGCAAGCATGCAGATGAAAAGGCTCAGCACTACCTGTCGCGTATTCAGGCCGGCGCCTTGCAGATGGGGCAGTTGATTGAAGGCCTGCTGTCGCTCTCGCAGATGTTGCGCGTGCAGCTTCGCAGCGAGTCGGTCGACCTGTCGATGCTGGCGCGAAATAGCCTGAACGCCCGGCAGGCGTTCGAGCCTGAGCGACGGGTGACGCTTCACATTGCTAGTGGCCTGATGGCCCATGGTGATGAGCGCCTGCTCCGGGTGGTGATGGAAAATCTGTTGGGCAACGCGTGGAAGTTCAGCGCGCAACGGGCGCAGGCCGAGATCAAGGTCGGACAGACCAGCGACGCCGCAGGAGAGCAGGTATTTTTTGTGTGCGACAACGGCGCCGGATTCGATATGGCTTATGTGGACAAGCTTTTCGAGCCCTTCCAGCGCCTGCATGGGGTCTCGGAGTTTCCCGGAACCGGCATCGGGCTGGCCACGGTGCGCCGCGTCATCGAGCGGCACGGTGGCCGGATATGGGCTGAATCCTCCCCCGGGAAAGGGGCCTGCTTTTTCTTTACTTTGCCGGCAGAATCCGCACGCCAGCAAGCATGACCCTAAACCACAAAAGTCCGCACAAAGTCGAGTGAGGAGACCACGCCCTTGAGGTTCGGGCCCTCGGCCACCACCACGTGGTGGATGTTGCCCTCTGTCATCAGCCTGGCCACCTCGCCGAGCGTGGCGTCCGGGCGCACGGTGACCGGCTTGTAGGTGCACAGCTGCCACGCGCTGACCTTGGGGGCGGTTTTCCCCTCGGCATGCGCGCGCAGCAGGTCGGCGCTGCTGATCACGCCCATCACCACGCCGCTGGCGTCGACCACCGGCACCCATGACAGGCCTTGGGCCACCAGCTTCGCCTCGACGGCTTGCAGCGTGTCGTCCGGACCCACCTGGGTCACTTCGCGGTGCATCAATGATGAAATGGTCTGGCTCATGACAGTCTCCCGGTAGCCGTGGTTGGTACGGAGGTTGCGGTTGATTCAGGCGGTGTGGAAGAGGGCTGCGCTGCGGGGTTCACGTCCCAGCCGCGCTTCCACGGCCAGCACGTCGACCGTGATTTTCATCAGTGTATCGGGCGTTACACTGATGGCGTCAATGCCGAGCTCCACCAGGTATTGCGCGATCTCGGGATAGTCCGAGGGCGCCTGGCCGCAGATGCCCACATGGCGGTGGTTGCGGTGCGCGCCCTCTATGGTCTGGCGGATCATCTCCTTGACGCCGGGGTCGCGTTCGTCGAAGTCGAAGGCCACGATGTCCGAGTCGCGGTCCACGCCCAGCACCAGCTGGGTCAGGTCGTTGGAGCCGATGGAGAAGCCGTCGAACAGGCGGGCAAAGGCATCGATCTGGATCACGTTGTTGGGAATCTCGCACATCACGTAGATCTCCAGGCCATTGGCACCGCGCGTCAGCCCGTGCGTTGCCATGGCCTGCAGCACACGTTCGCCTTCCTCGACACGGCGGCAAAACGGGATCATCAGCTTGACGTTGACCAGGCCCATCTCGTCGCGCACGCGTTTCATGGCCGCGCACTCGAGTGCAAAGCCCTCGGCATAGGCCGGATGCGCGTAGCGAGAGGCGCCGCGAAAACCGATCATGGGGTTGGCCTCGTCCGGCTCGAACCAGCGTCCGCCGAGCAGGCTGGCGTATTCGTTGGTCTTGAAGTCGGACATGCGCACGATCACCGGCTTGGGGTAGAAGGCCGCGGCGATGGTGGCCACACCTTCGGACAGCTGGCGCACGAAGTAGTCGGCCGGCGTGGCATACGAACGCGTGAGGCGGGCGATCTCCTCGCGAACCGCCGCGTCTTCGACTTTCTCCGGGTGCACCAGCGCCATCGGGTGCGCGCGTATGTGTTCGGCAACGATGAACTCCATGCGCGCCAGGCCCACGCCGTCGTTGGGCAGCAGCGCGGTCTGGAAGGCCGTGTCGGGGTTGGCGATGTTGACCATCAGATGTGTCTGCGGCCGCGCCAGGCCGGCCACGTCAATGCTGCGCTTCGTGAACGGCAGCAGGCCGGCGTAGACCCGGCCCTCGCTGCCTTCGGCGCAGGACACCGTGATCTCGTCGCCGGTGCGGATGGCGGTGGTCGCATGGCCGCAGCCGACCACGGCCGGAATGCCCATCTCGCGCGCCACGATGGCCGCATGGCAGGTGCGTCCGCCGCGGTTGGTCACGACGGCAGAGGCAATTTTGAGCACCGTTCCCCAGTCCGGCATGGTGGTGTCCGCCACCAGCACCTCGCCGGGCTGGAACTGGTTGAGCTCGCTGATGTTGTTGATCACGCGCGCGCGTCCCGTGGTGATTGCGCCGCCCACGGCGCGGCCGCTGATGCAGAGCTTGCCCTTCGCATCCAGCCGCCAGGTGTCCACCGTGCCGGGCGTTTTGCGCGAGGCCACGGTTTCGGGCCGCGCCTGCAGGATGTAGAGTTTGCCGTCGATGCCGTCCCTGGCCCATTCGATGTCCATCGGCGTGGCATGCCCGGCCTTGCGGCTGTAGTGGTCCTCGATGCGGACGGTGGCGTCGGCCAGTTCCAGCACCTCCTCGTCGCTGATGCAATAACGCGCCTGGTCCTTCGGCGGCGTCGGCAGGTTGTGCGTGGTCTCGCTGCCCCCGGCCTGCGTGTAGACCATGCGGATTTCCTTGCCGCCGAGCTTGCGCCGGAGTACCGCGCGGTGTCCCTGCTTCAGCGTGGGCTTGAACACATAGAACTCATCCGGGTCGACCGTGCCCTGCACCACGTTTTCGCCCAGGCCCCAGGCGCCGGTGATGAACACGACGTCGCGAAACCCGGTTTCGGTGTCGATCGAAAAGATGACGCCGCTGGAGGCGCGATCCGAGCGCACCATCTTCATCACGCCGACCGATTGCAGGACAGTGAAATGATCGATGCCGTTTTCAACGCGGTAGGCAATGGCGCGGTCGTTGAACAGGCTGGCAAAACACCGACGGATCGCTTCGAGCAGGCTGGCCAGGCCGGCCACGTTGAGAAAAGTGTCGTGCTGGCCGGCAAAGCTGGCGGTGGGCAGGTCTTCGGCGGTGGCCGAGCTGCGCACTGCCATTGTCAGCTGCTCACCATATTCGGCCTGCAGGCGCTCATGCGCGGCGGCGATCTCCGCCACAAGATCGTCCGGCAGCACGGCGCTGTGGATGATCTCGCGCGCCCGCCGCGCACGGCGCGCGAGGTCATCGACATCCTGCACGTCCAGGCCGTCGAGGGCCTCATGCAGGCGCGGCAGGGCGCCGGACTGCGCCAGCACATAACTGTAGGCCTGCGCTGTGACGGCAAAACCGTTGGGCACCCGCACGCCCTGCGCGCCGAGCTCGCGCACCATTTCGCCCAACGAGGCATTCTTGCCGCCCACCAAAGGGACATCGGCGATGCCCAGTTCCGAAAACCAGCGTATGTGAGGTGTTGTCATATTCCCGGACGCGCGCGCCGTCTCCTGTGCCTGTTTTCTGCCTACGGTAGACGCCGGGCGCCGCTGCCGCCTTGCGCCAGATCAAGCGCCGGCCGGTGTGACGATCACTTCCCTGGCAAGGCGTTCCACATCGGCCGGCTGGCACAGCGCGGTTCCAGCGGTGAGCAGGGCGGCGGCTGCGGATCCCATGGCATAACGAAAGGCCTGCGCCAGATCGGTCTGCCGGCTCAGCGCCCAGACCAGGCCGCCGACAAAACTGTCGCCCGCGCCTATGGTGCTTGCCACTTCGACCGGTACCGCGCTGGCCCGCAGCGCCTGGTCTGCCGTGACGAGCAAGGCGCCTTCCTCGCCGAGCGACAACGCCACGATCTGTGCCTGCCCGGCCGCGATGATGGTCCGGGCCGCGGCCAGCCGCTGCGTGTCGGTTTCCAGCGGCAGGCCGGTCAACTCGCGCAGCTCGCGCAGGCTGGGCTTGATCAGGTACACGCCTTCCGCCAGCGCCGCCGCCAGCGCCGGGCCCGAGCTGTCCAGTACCACGCGGCAGCCGCGCGTGCGTGCCAGCCGCGTGAGCTGCGCATAGAAGTCAGCCGGCACGCCGGGCGGCAGGCTGCCGCTGGCCACCAGCCAGGACGGCGGAGCTGCCATGGCGCTGACAACATCGAGGCAGGCCTGCCACTCGGACGCGCTCAGGGTCGGTCCGGGCAGGACAAAGCGGAAGTCCCGCCCGCTGGCCGTTTCGTGCACATGGAAACTCTCGCGCGTCTCGCCTGCGATGGCCAGGCACTGGCTGGACACCTGCTCCTGGTCCAGCAACTGGCGCAGCCTTTGCCCGTTCATGCCGCCGGCCGGGTACAGCGCCAGGCAATTGCTGCCGAGGCGTTGCAGGACGCGGGCCACGTTAATGCCGCCGCCGCCGGGATGGTATTGCGCGGCGGCGCAGCGCAGTTTGTGTGTGTCCGTGACCTTGTCCGTGGATGTTGACACATCCAGGGCGGGGTTCATGGTGAGGGTCAGGATGTCAGGGGTGCGCATCGCCGCCACTGTACTCCGGCCGGGCCGTGCCCCATCCGGAGCAGGCGTCAGGCCCGCAACTGCTGCGCCATCAGCACCGCCACATGAATCGCTTCGCGCTGCGCGCCGTCGCGGATCTGGTGCCGGCAACTGGTGCCGTCGGCGACCACGATGGCATCGGGCTGCTGGCGCACGGCGGGCAGCAGGCTCAGTTCGGCCATCTGCATGGACACCTCGTAATGGCTGGTCTCGTAGCCGAAGCTGCCGGCCATGCCGCAGCAGCTGGACTCGATCAGCTCGGGCTTCGCGCCGGGGATCAGCCTGAGCACATCGAGGATGGGGCTGACCGCCCCGAACGCCTTCTGGTGGCAGTGGCCATGCAGCAAGATGGCCTGCTCCACCGGCTGTAGCCTGGTTTTCAGCTGGTCGAGCTTGCCGACTGCGGCCTCGCGCGCCAGAAATTCTTCAAACAGCAGGGCCTGGCCCGCGATGGTTTGGGCCGCTTCACCCAGGCCCATCACCAGCATTTCGTCGCGCATCGTCAGCAGGCAGGACGGCTCCAGCCCGATAATGGCGATGCCGCGCTCGGCAAAGGGCAGCAACGCGTCGACCAGCTCCCCGGCCTTGGCCTTCGCTTCATCAACCATGCCGCTGGCCAGGTAGGTCCGTCCGCAGCACAGGTGTTTTCCATCTGCTACTTTTTTGATAGCTACATGCGTCGTGTAGCCGGCGGCTTGCAGCACTTTTAATGCCGAAGTCGCATTGTCCGACTCGAAGTGGCCATTGAAGGTGTCGACAAACAGCACCACCGGCTTGCTGGCGGCCAGCACCTCCTCGCGCGTGGCGCTCACCGGGGGACGGTTGAAAAAGGTGCGCCTCTTCCACTGCGGCAAGGTGCGTCTGGCCGAAAAGCCGGTGAACTTCTCGCTGAGCGCGGCCAGGCCGGGAATTTTGTCGCGCAGGTTCAGCAGCGGCGCCAGGCGGCTGGCCCAGTGCGCGTAGTCGGGCAGGCGCGCGACCAGCTTGTCCTTCAGCGTGTAGCCATGCCTGGCCTTGTAGTGGTGCAAAAACTCCACTTTCATTTTGGCCATGTCCACGCCGGTCGGGCAGTCGCGCTTGCAGCCCTTGCAGCCCACGCACAGGTCCAGCGCGTCCTTGACCGCTTCGCTGGTGAATGCCTCGGCTGCATTCATGCCTTCGAGTTGCCCCGACAGTGCCAGGCGCAAGGTGTTGGCGCGGCCGCGTGTCAGGTGTTGCTCGTCGCGCGTCACGCGGTAGCTGGGGCACATGGTGCCGGCATCGAACTTGCGGCAGTGGCCGTTGTTGTTGCACATCTCCACGGCCTTGGCCAGGCCCTGGGCCGGGTCGCCGCCGCTGCCCGGAGCGCTGGTCAGCTCGGTGACCGGGTCGTTCTGCACGTCCCAGGCGCGCCAGTCGAGCGCTGTCTGGATCGGGATGACCTTGTAGCCCGGTGCGAAACGCATGAGCCGCGTGTCGTCCATCTTGGGCGGGTTGACCATGCGGCCCGGGCTCAGCAGGTTGATCGGGTCCATCGCCTGCTTGATGGCCGCAAACGCCTCGTTGATCTGCGGGCCGAACTGCCACTGGATCCACTCGCCGCGGCACAGGCCGTCGCCGTGTTCGCCACTGTAGGCGCCCTTGAACTTGCGCACCAGCTCGGACGCTTCCTCGGCAATCGCGCGCATCTTGGGCGCGCCCTCGCGCCGCATGTCGAGAATCGGCCGCACATGCAGCGTGCCGACCGAGGCGTGGGCATACCAGGTGCCCTTGCTGCCGTATTTGCGGAAGACCTCGGTCAACGCGGCGGTGTATTCGGCCAGGTGCTCCAGGGGCACGGCGCAGTCCTCGATAAAACTCACCGGCTTGCCGTCGCCCTTGAGGCTCATCATGATGTTGAGCCCGGCCTTGCGAACTTCCCACAGGTTTTTCTGCGGGGCGTCGTCCACCATCTCGACCACCGAGTCGGGCAGCAGCAGATCGCCCATCAGCTCGCCCAGATGTTTCAGGTGGGGCAGCAGGTCGGCCTTGCTGGCACCCGAAAACTCGACCAGCAAAATGGCCGCGGGCTGGCCGATCAGCGCGCTGCGTATGGTCGGCGCAAAGGCCGGGTTCTGCAGCGACAGGTCGATCATGGTGCGGTCCACCAGCTCGACGGCCGTCAGGCTGCCGTTGCCGAGTTTGACGATGTGCTGCGCGGCATCCATGGCGCGGTAAAAGGTCGGGAAGTTCACCACGCCCAGCACCTTGGCCCTGGGCAGTTCGCCAAGCTGCAGCGTCAGTGATTTGGTCAGCGCCAGCGTGCCTTCGCTGCCGATCAGCAGGTGCGACAGGTTGACCGAGCCGTCGCTGGTGTAGGGGCGCTCGCTCTGCGGGTCGAAGATGTCCAGGTTGTAGCCGCCCACGCGGCGCATGACCTTGGGCCACATCCGGTTGATGGCTGGGTGCAGTTCCTCGGCCAGCGAGCGAACCTGGTTGCCCAGCTCACGTGCCTTGCCGCTGCTGGCGGCGTAGGGCCCCAGCTGCAGCAACTGGCTGCCCGAGGTCCAGGCCTGCGCGCCCAGCACGTTGTGCACCATGTTGCCGTAGGCAATGCTGCGGCTGCCGCAGGAATTGTTGCCGGCCATGCCGCCCAGCGTCGCCTGCGCGCTGGTGGATACATCGACCGGGTACCACAGGCCGTGCTTTTTCAGCGCGGCGTTCAGGTGGTCCAGCACGATGCCGGGCTCGACCTCGGCGGTGCGCTTGTCCACATCCACATCGATGATGTTGCGTATGTGTTTCGCATAGTCGATGACCAGCCCGGCGCCCACGGTCTGGCCACACTGGCTGGTGCCGCCGCCGCGCGGAGCTATGGGCACACCCATGTCGCGGCAGATGTCGAGCGCGGTTTTGACGTCAGGCGCACTGCGCGGCACAAATACGCCGACCGGCATCACCTGGTAAATCGACGCGTCGGTGGCGTAGCGGCCGCGGTCTGCGGCGGAAAAAAGCACCTCGCCACGGGTTTCACTGGCGAGCCGGGCGGCCAGCCGGCCGGCCACTTCGTTGCTGATGCGGGCGACGTTGTCGTAAGCGTGTGCCGCAGTTTCCTGCGTGACTTTCAGGGGCAAGGGGGCGTTCATGGGGCTTTCATGCCTTGGCAGGCGTCTGGCGTGCCGATTGGGCCGCGCGCAGCTGTTCGATGACCACGCTGAGCTTGTTGCCCAGGTGGTTGGCCAGCACGGCGCGCATGGCGACCGGGTCGCGTGCACTGAGCGCTTCAACCATCAGTTCATGTTCCTTCACGGCCGCGCGCCATTTGTCGCCGTCCTGGTTGGAGCGAAAGCGCAGGGCCTGCAGGCGCGCATTGACCTGCTTGTAGGTGGCCGTGAGCACCGGGTTTTTGGCCGCGGCATTGATGGCCGCGTGAATCGCGGCATTGAGCCGGTAGTAGGCGGGCAGGTCGCGGCGGGTGTAAGCGGCCATCATCTCGTAATGCATGGCCTTGATCTCGGCCAGTTCGGCATCGGTGATGCGCTTCGCGGCCAGCTCGCCCGACTGCGCTTCCAGCCCGGCCATGACTTCAAAGGTGTGGAGCACGTCGTCTTCGGTCAACTCCACCGCAATCGCGCCGCGATTGGGCAGCAGCTCCACCAGGCCCTCCGCGGCCAGCATCTTGATGGCTTCGCGCAGCGGCGTGCGTGACACGTTGAGCTCTTCCGCGAGCGCGCGCTCATTGAGCTTGGCGCCCGGTGCGATGCGGTTTTCGACCAGCATCTGGCGCAGGCGGTGCGCCACCTGCTCATGCAGGGCGGCACGTGGGATGGCGATGATGTCAGCAGTCATGGGTAAATATTGTATGCAAAAAAATGGGTATCAAATTGAGATATAGGGATAAAGCGGTTGACAAATGAATTTTGTATGCAAAAAATGGTGGTTATTCATGGAGCCCCCGAAATATGCTGACGCTTGACTTCCATCCCACCGGCCGCCACTTCCTGCAAATTCCCGGGCCTTCGCCCGTGCCAGATCGCATTTTGCGCGCCATGAGCCTGCCCACCATCGACCACCGCGGCCCCGAGTTCGGCGCACTGGGCCTGAAGGTGCTGGCCGACATCAAGAAGATTTTCCAGACCCGACAGCCGGTCATCATTTATCCGGCCTCGGGCACGGGCGCCTGGGAAGCTGCGCTGGTCAACACCCTGAGCCCCGGCGACCACGTGCTGATGTACGAAACCGGCCACTTCGCCGCCCTGTGGCAAAAGCTGGCCACGCGTGTCGGCCTGAAAACCGAGGTGATGACCGACCCCGGTACTGAAGTCTGGCGCCACGGCGTGCGCGCCGACCTGATCGAAGAGCGGCTCAAGGCGGACACGCAGCACAGCATCAAGGCCGTGTGTGTGGTGCACAACGAAACCTCCACCGGGGTGACCAGCAACATCGCCGCCGTGCGCAAGGCGATTGACGCCGCCAGACACCCGGCGCTGCTGCTGGTGGACACCATCTCCGGCCTGGCCTCGGCCGAGTACAAACACGACGAGTGGGGCGTGGACGTCAGCATCAGCGGCTCGCAGAAGGGCCTGATGCTGCCGCCCGGCATCAGCTTCAATGCGGTGTCCGCCAAGGCGCTGGAAGCCAGCAAGAGCGCCAAACTGCCCAAGGCCTTCTGGGCCTGGGACGAGATCATCGAGATGAACAAGACCGGTTACTGGCCGTCCACGCCCAATACCAACCTGCTCTACGGCCTCAACGAAGCCTGCGACATGCTGCTCGAGCACGGGCTGGACGTGGTGTTTGCGCGCCACCAGCGCTGGGCCGAGGGTGTGCGCGCCGCGGTCAAGGCCTGGGGTCTGCAGATCCAGTGCGCCGATGCATCGGTCTATTCACCCATCCTGACCGGCGTGATGACGCCCGAAGGTGTGGACGCCGATGCCGTGCGCAAGATCATTTACGAACGTTTCGACTGCTCGCTGGGCACCGGCCTCGGCAAGGTCAAGGGCAAGATGTTCCGCATCGGCCACCTCGGCGACTGCAACGACCTGACCCTGATGGCGGCGCTCTCGGGCTGCGAGATGGGCCTGAAAATCGCCGGCGTCAAGCTGGCCGGTTCGGGTGTACAGGCGGCGATGGACCATTTTTCCAGCCATGCCGCCGTTGTGCCGCTGCGCAAGGCGGCCTGACAGCCGCCGATTGCTGTTCCCTTTCCTGCTGTCCCCTGCCTTTTCTGCTTTCCCGCGCATCCGCTTCCTTCCGACGATTTCAAAAACAACCCACTGGAGACAAACCATGCAACGCAGAACCCTTGTGACCGCCGGCGCCGCGGCCCTGGCCTTTCCCTCACTGATCCTTGCGCAGAACCTGCCCACCGGGCCGGTGCGCATCATCGTCGGCTTCGCGCCCGGCGGTGGCACCGACATCCTGGCCCGCGTCATCGGCCAGAAGCTCGGTGAGATGTGGAAGACGCAGGTCATCGTCGAGAACAAGGCCGGCGCCTCGGGCACCATCGCCGCCGACTACGTGGCCAAGCAACCCGGCGACGGCGCCACCTTGCTGATGGCCCACATCAACAGCCAGGCCATCACGCCGGCGCTGCAGAAGGTCAACTACGATGCGGCGAAAGACTTCCAGCCGGTTGTGCTGGTCGGCGTCACGCCCAACCTGCTGATCTGCAACGAAAACCAGCCGGCCAAGACCGTGAAGGACCTGGTCGAGCTGTGCCGCGCCAACCCCGGCAAGATCAGCTTCGGCTCGGCCGGCACCGGCAGCGCGCAGCACCTGGCGCTGGAGATGTTCATGCTGGCTGCCAAGGTCAAGGCCATCCACGTGCCGTACAAAGGCTCGGGCCCGATGCTCACCGACCTGATCGGCGGCACCATCCAGTACAGCTTCGACACCATGACGGCCGCCACGCCGCATGTCAAAAGCGGCAAGGCGATTGCGATCGCGCAGACGCGCCAGCAGCGCGTGCCCGCCTACGCCAACGTGCCGACCATGGCCGAGTCGGGCTTCCCGGGCTTCGAGGCCACCACCTGGTACGGGCTGGCCGGTCCTGCAAAGATGCCGCTGGCCATGGCCAAACGCATGAACGAGGACGTCAACAAGGTCATGCTGATGCCTGACGTGATGGAAAAGCTGGCCGCCTCGGGCGCCCAGGACGGCGGCGGCTCGACCGAGAAGTTCGGGGACTTCATGCGCGCCGAGCAGATCAAGTGGGCCAAGATCATCAAGGACGGCGGCGTCAAGGCCGACGCCTGAGCCATGTCGTGGGCGGCGGGGCGCGCTGAGCGTCCCGTGCGCCTTGTTGTCCTGCCGGCCCGCCTGCCGGCATCTCCATTGCTCCTCCCATCCCAAGGGGGGGTATTCCCTTTTCGCAAGCCGCGTAACAGCCATCAACAAGGACTACTGAGTGAAAGAAGCGTCAACCAACGAACAGGCGAACAAGGCGGCGCGGCCGTTGCCGCTGGCCGGTGTCCGCGTGCTGGACATCAGCCAGGTGATGGCTGGCCCCTACGCCTGCATGCTGCTGGCGGACATGGGTGCTGACGTTGTCAAGATCGAACCGCCGGGCAGCGGCGACCAGACACGTGGCGCCATGGGCTTCAAGATGAAGGGGCCCGATTCACTGGGCTTCCTGAACATGAACCGCAACAAGCGCAGTGTCGCCCTCAACCTCAAGTCCGAGGCTGGCCGCAAGGTGTTGCTGGCGCTGGCGAAGGAGGCCGACATCCTGCTGGAGAACTACCGCCCCGGCGCGATGAAGCGGCTGGGCCTGGGCTACGAGGTGCTCAGGGAAGTCAACCCGCGCCTGGTCTACACCAGCATCTCGGGTTTCGGCCAGACCGGCCCCTGGTCCGACCGGCCGGGGTTCGACCTGATGGCGCAGGCCATGTCCGGGGTGATGAGTGTCACCGGTTACCCGGGTGGTCCGCCGGTGAAGGCCGGTGTGCCGGTGGCCGACATTGGCTGCGCGCTGTTCGCGGTGTATGCAACCCTCTCCGCCTACATCGGCGCCAAGGCCAGCGGGCAGGGGCAGCACGTGGACGCCTCGCTGTTCGACTCGGCGCTGGCTTTCTCGGTCTGGGACATCTGCGACTACTGGGGCACGGGCAAGCCGCCCGAGCCGCTGGGCACCTCGAACAAGATGACCGCGCCGTACCAGGCGATGGCCTGTTCGGACGGCTACTTTGTGATGGGCGCCAACAACCAGAAGCTCTGGCTGCAGCTGTGCAAGCTGATGGGCCGCGAAGAGCTGCTGGCCGACGAGCGTTTTTCCACCATCTCGCTGCGCCTGGCCAACCGGCATGCCCTCGAGGTGGAGCTGGAGAAAACCTTCCGCCTCCAGCCCAAGGACTACTGGGTGTCCACCTTCCTGGAAGCCGGCATTCCCGCCGGCCCCATCCTGACCTATCCCGAAGCCTTTGACAGCGACCATGCCAAGGCCCGCGAGATGCGCATGGAGATAGCCCATCCGGTCGAAGGCAAGGTGCCCAACATCGGTTTTGCCGTCAAGATGTCCGGCACACCGCAGCAGGTGCGCCGCCATCCGCCGCGCCTGGGCGAACACACGGCCGAGGTGCTGGCGGAACTGGGCATCGACGCCGAGGCGCAGGTCCGGCTCGGCGAGCAGGGGGCCTTTGCAGCATGAGTGAAGGCGCAGTCCACCTGAGCATCAGCGGGGGCGTGGCCTCGGTGGTGTTTGACCGCCCCGCGGCGCGCAACGCCATGACCTGGGCCATGTACGAACTGCTCAACCAGATCTGCGAGCAACTGGCAGCCGAGACCTCGGTGCGCGTGGTGACCTTTCGCGGCGAGGGCGGGCAGGCCTTTGTGGCCGGCACCGACATCGAGCAGTTCCGCAATTTCCGCAGCGGCGAGGACGGCGTGGCCTACGAGCAGCAGATTGACGAATGCATCGCCCGGCTGGAGTCGCTGCCCATGCCGACCGTGGCGCTTGTCGAGGGCTGGGCCATAGGCGGCGGCCTGGCGATTGCCACGGCCTGCGACTTTCGCATCGCCACACCCGGCTCGCGTTTCGGCGTGCCGATCGCCCGAACCCTGGGCAATTGCCTGTCGGTGGCCAACCTGGCGCGGCTCAGCGCCGTGTTCGGCATTCCCCGCGTCAAACGCATGCTGATGCTGGCCGATGTGTTGACGGCCGACGAGGCGCTGGTTTGCGGTTTTCTCACACAGGTCAGCGAGGCCGGCGAGATCGACGCGGTGCTGGCGAGCCTGTGCGAACGCCTGGCGGCGCTGGCGCCGGTGACCCAGCGTGTCAGCAAGGAAGGCCTGCACCGGCTGGTCAGCCATGGGTTGCCGTCCGACGCGGATTTGATTCGCCGCTGTTACGGCAGCGACGACTTTCGCGAGGGTGTGTCGACGTTTCTTGCCAAAAGAAGCCCGGCCTGGAAAGGCGTCTAGCCAAAGCGCTCAGGCGCCATCGCGGTAGTGCGCGCACAGCGTCTCGATCAGCGACTCGGCATAACGCGGCAGCGCATCGCGCTTGCGCACCAGGATGTAACGCTCGCGCACGCTCCAGGGCTCCAGCAGCTCCACCAGCGCGATGCCCATGGCCTCCTGGTTGCGCCGCGCGGCCGATTCCGGAACGATGCCGACGCCTACGCCCGCACCTATCATGCGGCACATCGCGTCAAAGCTCGAGAGCTGGATGCGCAGTTTCAGCGGCTTGCCCAGGCGCTCGACCACCTGCGCCAGGAAGGTCTGCAGCGTGCTGCCCGACTGCATGCCCACCGCGTCTTCGTCCAGGGTTTCGGCAAACGCAATTTTCTTGCGCCGCGCAAAGCGGTGGTTTCTGGCCGTGGCCAGCACCAGCCGGTCGGTGCTGAAGTGGATTGCTTCCAGCCCCAGCGTGTCCACCTGGCCGGCCACGATGCCCATGTCGGCGCGGCCGTCGAGCACGCCGCGCGCAATCTCGGCGTTGGGTCTTTCCTGCAGGTCGATGTTGATCTTCGGGTTGTCCGCCAGAAAGCCCGGCAGGATCTCCGGCAGGAAGTCCGTGACCGCGGTGGTGTTGGCAAACACGCGCAAATGCCCGCGCAGGCCACCGCCGTATTCCTGCAGGTCGGCCCGCAACTGCTCGGCTTGCCGCAGCACCCCGCGCGCGTGGAACAGGAAGGCTTCACCGGGTGGCGTCAGGCGCACACCGCGTGCCTCGCGGTAGAGCAGGCTCAGGCCCGACTGGGCCTCGAGCGACTTGATGCGCGCGCTGGCCGCCGCCAGCGAGAGGTGCTGGCGCCCGGCAGCGCGGGTCATGTTGCCCTCGTCGGCGGTCGCCACAAAAAGCCGCAGGTCCGTCAGGTCGAATTGCATGGCAGCATGCTACCGCAAGTCAGCAAAGCCTTCCGTTTGGACGAAGCCTTGAATCAGGCCATCCCCAATGAGAAACGGCAGACACAGGGGCTCGCGAAAGCATTCAAGGCTTCGGAATTGGCGAAGTCTGGCTGTTGAAATGGCTGATTGCGTTGTAGCCCGTCCTGCGCCACCATGTCAAACCATGACGACTGACATTCGCACGATAGATGCCGCCACCTTGGCCCACCTGCAAAGCTGGGTGGGCCGCACCGAAACCCTGGTGGACGACATCGCCGCCGCGCCGCTGCGCGGGCTCTCCGCCACGCTGGACCGCGACGACCCGCCGCCTGTGGCCGGAACGGCCGTGCCGCCGCTGTGGCACTGGCTGTACTTTTTGCCGCAGCCGCGCCGCTCCGAGATCGGGCCCGACGGCCACGCCCGCCGTGGCGGCTTCTTGCCGCCCGTGCCGCTGCCGCGCCGCATGTGGGCCGGCGGTCGGCTGCATTGGCACCAGCAGGTGCTGCAGGTCGGCGACGCGGTCAAGCGCCTTTCACGCATCGAGTCGGTCACCCACAAGTCCGGGCGCACCGGTGACCTGGTGTTTGTGCTGGTCCGCCACGAGATCCACAACGCGCAGGGCCTGACCCTCAGCGAAGAACACGACATTGTGTACCGCGCCAACCCGCAGCCCGGTGATCCGGTGCCCCCACCTCAGCCGGCCGCCAAAGAGGCGGCGTGGACGGAAACCGTCACGCCCGACGACGTGTTGCTGTTCCGTTATTCGGCGCTGACCTTCAATGGCCACCGCATCCACTACGACCGGCGCTACGTCACCGAGGTCGAGGCTTACCCCGGCCTCATCGTGCATGGCCCGCTGATCGCCACGCTGCTGGCGGAACTGGTGCGCAAGCACATGCCCGGCGTCCGCCTGCTGAAGTTCGAGTTCCGTGCCGTGCGCCCGGTGTTCGATCTGTGGCCTTTCAAGCTGCACGGGCTGCCATCGGCCGACGGCAAGAGCGTCAGCCTCTGGACCGAAGACCACGAAGGCTGGCTCACCATGCAGGCCACGGCGACGCTGGTTTGAGCTGAGAACAACTGGCCACACACCGTTCGCGTTGAGCCTGTCGAAACGCAGCAGTCCGCCAGAAACCGCCTTCGACAGGCTCAGGCCGAACGGAGAGTGGGTTGAGCACCTCGCCAAAATTGAAACTGATCAGAAAGATTCATGAAAACACAAATCCCCACCCCCGACGCCTACCAGGAGATGCGCGAAGCGCTGCGCGGCATGCTGGCCTCGTTTGACTCCGCCTATTGGCAGAAGGTGGACCACGAGCGCGGCTACCCCGAAACCTTTGTCAACGCCCTGACCGAAGCCGGCTGGCTGGCGGCGCTGATCCCGGCCGAGTACGGCGGCTCGGGCCTGGGTCTGGCCGAAGCCTCGGTCATCATGGAAGAGATCAACTTCGCCGGCGGCAATGCCGGCGCCTGCCATGGCCAGATGTACAACATGGGTACCTTGCTGCGCCATGGCTCGGACGCGCAGAAAAAGTTGTACCTGCCCCGAATCGCCAGCGGCGAGCTGCGCCTGCAGTCCATGGCCGTGACCGAACCGACGACAGGCACCGACACCACGCAACTCAAGACCACCGCGGTGAAGAGGGGCGACAAATACGTCGTCAACGGCCAGAAGGTCTGGATCTCGCGCATCCAGCACTCCGACCTCATGATCCTGCTGGCCCGCACCACGCCGCTGGCCGAGGTGAAGAAAAAATCCGAAGGCATGTCGATCTTCATCGTCAACCTCAAGGACGCGATCGGCCACGGCATGACGGTGCAGCCGATTGCCAACATGGTCAACCACGAGACCAACGAAGTCTTTTTCGACAACCTGGAAATTCCCGCGGAAAACCTGATCGGCGAGGAAGGCAAGGGTTTCAAGTACATCCTCGACGGCCTGAACGCCGAACGCACGCTGATTGCCGCCGAATGTATTGGCGACGCCTACTGGTTTGTCGACAAGGCGCGCAACTACGCGAGCGAACGCGTGGTGTTTAACCGCCCCATCGGCCAGAACCAGGGCGTGCAGTTCCCGATTGCCGACGCCTACATCGAGACCGAAGCCGCCAACCTGATGCGCTTCAAGGCCTGCGCGCTGTTCGACGCCGGCAAACCCTGCGGCGCCGAAGCCAACATGGCCAAGTACCTGGCCGCCAAGGCCTCGTGGGAAGCAGCCAATGTGTGCCTGCAGACGCATGGCGGTTTTGGCTTTGCCAATGAATACGACGTGGAACGCAAGTTTCGCGAGACGCGGCTGTACCAGGTGGCGCCGATTTCCACGAATTTGATTTATTCGTATGTGGCGGAGCATTTGCTTGGGTTGCCGAGGTCGTTCTGATCGCCTAACTGCCGTCATGAAGTTCTCTCCAAACCAGTTGTTTGCATGCAAGCCGGGGCTCGCTTCGGTGGGCGAGGCGGGTCCGTACACGGGCGCATGCACCGTTCGGGCTGAGCTTGTCGAAGCCGCCTTTGCCGCGTGCATTGGAGGTTCGCCAGCAAGCCGGGGGTTGCCCGGCAGCAACTCACTTTTTTTTTGCGTCGCCTGTATGGACTGGACACATACGAAACAGGTGTTCGGAGACATAGGAAACACTTCTTCAGCGCCATTGGCGCAAGGAGAAGCACATGCCCTGGCAACCGAGAGACCTGATGGACACCAAACGCGAGTTCGTGGAATTGG
>NZ_NBZV01000030.1 GCF_002379095.1 Polaromonas sp. AER18D-145 | reverse complement strand
GAGGGGTGGGGGGAGGGAGTGGGGAGTTGCGCCTACTGTCCACAGCGAACCACCGGCGCAGCGTGATGCCTGCCGCAAAGGACCTCCTCCGAATTCATGATTGAAATCGGCCTCCAGCCCATATCCAGCAAGCGCCAGAAGCTACAAAAACAGGAGCAACTAAATGCGTCCTTCTTCCACAGCGTGGCAGGCGATCTTCACACCCTGGATGGTCAGGAGCTGCGGCCGCTCGGCGCGGCAGCGGTCGTTGACATGCGGGCAGCGCGGATGAAAAGTGCAGCCGGTCGGCGGATTCAGGGGATTGGGCACCTCGCCCTGCACCGGGGTGCGGGCGCGGCCGGTGTCGTGCATTTTCGGGATTGCGTCCAGCAGCATGCGTGTGTAAGGGTGCTTCGGGCTGGCAAACAGCGTCTGCTTGTCGGACAGTTCGACCAGCCGCCCCAGGTACATGACCCCCACCTGGTCACTGACATGGCGCACCACCGCGAGATTGTGCGAGATGAACAGGTAGGTCAGCCCGCGCTCGCGCTGCAGGTCCTTCATGATGTTGAGCACCTGCGCCTGCACACTCACGTCCAGCGCCGAGGTCGGCTCGTCACAGACCAGGAATTCCGGCTCGGTGGCGAGTGCCCGGGCAATCGAGATGCGCTGGCGCTGGCCGCCTGAAAACTGGTGCGGGAACTTGACCATGTCCAGCGGGGACAGGCCGACCGACTTGAGCAGTTCGCCCACGCGCGCCTTGAGTTCGGCTTCGTCGGTGATCAGGCCGTGTTCCTTGAGCGGCTCGCCCACGATGTCCTCCACGATCCAGCGCGGGTTCAGGCTCGCGTACGGGTCCTGGAAAATCATCTGGATGCGGCGCCGCAGTTGCCGGCCTTGCGGCGTCTTGAAGGCCGCATGGGCATCCTGGCCGTCAAAGGTCAGGCCGCCACGGGTCGGCTCGTACAGACCCACCAGCAAACGGGCCACCGTGCTTTTGCCGCAGCCCGACTCGCCGACCAGGGCCAGTGTCTTGCCTTTTTCAATCTCGAAGCTGACGCCATCGACCGCATGCAGCATCAGCCGGGGCTTGCCTTCGAGCACGCGGTTCAGCCAGGGCGGGGACACATCAAACGTCTTGGCCAAGTCAAAAGCCTGAACCAGAGGAGCCCCCACGCTTGTCGCTGCGCGTACGTCGCTGCCCCCCGAGGGGGCTGTTTTCCCTTGGGGCGGCCCTGCGGAAAAACGGTCGCCCGCGCTTGTCGTCGTTTCGCTGTTGCTCATGCGGTCACTCCCACCGTGGCAGCGTGCAGCCAGCAGGCGGCACGTGTGGCACCTGCTGGCAGCAGGTCCGGCCTGTCCTGCGTGCAGCGGTCAAACACCCGGGGACAACGCGGATTGAAGGCGCAGCCTTGCGGAATGGCGTTCAGACGCGGCATGGCGCCGTCGATCTGGTTGAGCCGTTCGCGGTCCAGCGTGATGTCGGGGATGGCCTCCATCAAGCCGGCGGTATAAGGATGCGAGGGGTGGTTGATCACCTCATGCACCGGGCCAATTTCGGCAATGCGGCCGGCGTACATCACGGCCACGCGGTCGCAGGTTTCGGCAATCACCCCCATGTCGTGGGTGATCAGCATCACGGCGGCACCGCGCTTCTTGCAGATGCTTTTGAGCAGCATGATGATCTGCGCCTGGATCGACACATCGAGCGCCGTGGTTGGTTCGTCGGCAACAATCAGCTTGGGCTCGGCGGCCAGCGCCAGGGCAATCACCACGCGCTGACGCATGCCGCCCGAGAACTGGTGTGGAAAATGTTCGATGCGCTGTTCGGCCGCCGGAATGCCGGTGTCCTGCAGCAGGGAAATGGCGCGCTGGCGCGCTTCGGCGTTGCTGACCGGCAGATGCGCCTGTATCGTCTCGATCAATTGCCGGCCCACGGTGTACAGCGGGTTCAGCGAGGTCAAAGGGTCCTGGAAAATTGCGCCTATCTTGCGGCCGCGAATGTGACGCATCTGCTCATAGGGCAGGTTATCGATGCGCTCGCCTTCAAGCAGGATCTGCCCGCCGCCGATGCGGCCGGGCGGCTCCAGCAGTCCGATGATGGCAGCGCCGGTCAGCGACTTGCCGGCACCCGACTCGCCGACCACACCCAGAATTTCACCGGGGGCGATATCAAACGAAATGTCGTCCAGCGCCCGCAGCGTGCCGCGCCGGCCGGGAAACTCGACGATCAGGTTCTTGACTTGTAATAGGCTCATTGATTGGACGGGTGTAGGTTCTGTTCGAGCAGTCACCGCGGAACCGGCTTTGCCGGGCCACTGGTGGCACCTCCCTGAGAGGGAGGCGGCCGCAGGCTGCTTCGGGAGTGTCATCGTAGTCTGGGGTTCAGCGCATCGCGCAGCCAGTCACCCAGCAGGTTCACGCTCAGCGAAATCAACACTAGCATCAGGCCGGGAAACACCGTGATCCACCACTCCCCGGAAAACAGGTAGTCGTTGCCGATGCGGATCAGCGTGCCCAGCGAAGGCGAGGTGGGCGGCGCGCCCACGCCCAGGAAGGACAGGGTGGCTTCGGTGATGATGGCCGTGGCCACCTGGATGGTCGCCAGCACCAGCACCGGCCCCATCACATTCGGCAACACGTGGCGGCGCATGATGCGCATCGGTGTCACACCGGTCACACGTGCCGCCTGCACGTACTCCTTGTTGCGCTCGACCAGGGTCGAGCCACGCACCGTTCTGGCGTACTGCACCCATCCGGTGAGCGTGATCGAAATGATGAGCACCCCCAGCGCCAGGGAGTCCTGGGCGTTGGGAAACAGGGCCCGTCCCACCCCGGCAATCAGCAGGGCCACCAGAATGGCCGGGAAAGACAGCATCACGTCGCACAGGCGCATCAGGGCAGAGTCGATCCAGCCGCCATAAAAACCGGCCAGCAGACCCATGCCCACGCCGAACACGACCGACAGGATCACCGAGGCAAAACCCACCGCCAGGGAAACGCGGGCACCGTACATCAGGGCAGACAGGATGTCCCGCCCCTGGTCATCGGTGCCCAGCAGGTACTTGGCCGAGCCCTCGGCCGACCAGGCCGGTGGCAGGCGGGCATCGCTCAGTTCGAGCGTCGTCAGGTCAAACGGGTTGTGCGGTGCCACGAAGCCCGCAAACACCGAACAGAAGATGCAGATGAGGGCGACTGCAGCCGCAGCCATCGCTACCGGAGAGGTGCGAAAGCTGTAGCCGATGTCGCCATCCCACCATCGGAATAGCGCGCTTTTCATCAACCCGTGTTACTTGTTGACTTTGACGTATTTCCAGGGCATGCCGTTATCGGGCCACTGAACCATTTCGATGTTCTTCCTGGACGCCCAGTTCAGCGCCTGTTGGTGCAGCGGCAGATGGCCGACGTCATCCTGATGGATCTTCAGCGCTTCATGGATCATCTCGTTGCGCTTTTTGTCATCGGTCTCGGAGGCCACCAGGTCGGTCAGCTGGTCAATCCGCGCATTGCTGTAAGCGCCCAGATTGAACTGGCCGCGGCCACCCTCACCTGGCGTGGATAGGATGGGGTAAAGCACGTTGTGGGCGTCCACCGTGCTCGGCGTCCAGCCCAGCATGTAGAAGCTGGTGTCACGGCGCAAGATCTTCGGAAAGTAGGTGCCCTTGGTTTCGGCTTCCAGATTGATCTTGACCCCGATGCGCGACAGATTTGCGGCCACGGCCTGGCAGATTTCACCGTCGTTGACATAACGGTCGTTCGGGCAGTTCATCTTCAACTCGAACCCTGCCCCATAACCGGCGTCAGCCATCAGCTTCTTGGCGGCTTCCACGTCAAACGGCAGGCGTTTGGCGAGGTCGGGGGCGTAACCCTTGATCTCGGGTGCCAGCAGTGTGGCCACCGGCGTGGCCGCACCGCGCATCACACGGTTCTTGATGGCTTCGATGTCGATGGCCTGGTAGAAAGCCTGGCGGACGCGCTTGTCCTTGAACGGGTTTTTGCCCTTGACGCTGGAAAACTGCAGTTCGTCGCGCTTCTGGTCCATGCCGAGGAAAATGATGCGCAGCTCGGGGCCTTGCAGCACCTTGAGCTCGGCATTGGCCTTGATGCGGGCCACGTCCTGCACCGGCACCGGCTCCATCACGTCAATTTCGCCGGACAGAAGTGCCGCGACGCGGGTGCTGTTGTTGCCGATGACGTTGAAGACCACTTCGTCCACATTGCCGTCGATCTTGCCCCAGTAGCTGCCGTTGCGGATAAAGGTGGTGCGGACATTGGGCTGGCGCTCACGCACGCGGAAGGGGCCGGTGCCGTTGGCACGGAAAGACGCGGCGTTTTCAATGCCTTTGCGGCGGTCCACTGGCTTGGTGGCCTGGTTCGTTTCGCACCACTTCTTGCTCATGATGTGCCACTGCGTGAACAGCTCGGGCAGGATCGGAAAGGGGTTGTTCAGCACGAAGTCGATCGTGTGATCGTTGATCTTCTTGATTTCCTTGATCTGGCCGACATAACTCTTCATGTCGGAGCCGTCACCCTTGGCGCGTTCATAGCTGAAGATCACATCGTCCGCGGTGAACGGCGAGCCGTCATGGAACTGCACGCCCTTGCGCAGATTGAAGCGCCAGACCGTCGGCGAGGTCTGCTTCCAGTCGGTTGCCAGCGAGGGGGCCAGCTTGTAGCTGCGATCGCGCGTGACCAGCGGTTCGTACACATTGCCCACCACCGTCAGTTGCAGCGATTCGTTGAGCGAATGCGGATCCAGCGAGAGGGCATCACCCTGGTTTCCGACCCGCAGGGTCACTGCGGACGCTACAAAAGTTGTAGCTGCCAGCGCTGTACCCACAAGGGCAAAAGCGGCTTTTTTCGTGAAATTCATGGGACTCTCCTGTTGAACAAAAAAATAATCAGCGCGGCACGGACAAAGGCATGGATTGCTCCACCAGCCCGGCATGCAGGGCGGCACCCAGCGGCAGGATGTCGTCGTTGAAATCGTAACGGCTGTTGTGCAGAAAACAGCTGCCGACACCGTTTTCGGCCCCCTGGCCGATGCGCATGTACGCGCCGGGTTTGACCTGCAGCATGAAGGAAAAGTCTTCGGCGCCCATGCTGGGCTCCATGCCGCGCACGACGTGGTCCTCGCCCAGCAAGGTTTCCGCCACATCGGCGGCAAACATGGCTTCATCGAACGCGTTGATGGTGGCCGGATAAATGCGCTCGTAATGCACGGCGGCGGTGGCACCAAAGCCGAGCGCGACTGCGGTGCAGAGTTCGTTGAGACGACGCTCTATCAGGTCCTGCACGTCCGGGTTGAAGGTGCGGACCGTGCCCACCAGGGTGGCCTTGCCCGGCACCACGCTGAAGGCGCCCATGTCGCCGGCGTGCATTGCGCACAGGCTGATCACGGCGCTGTCAATCGGCTTGACGTTGCGCGAGACAATGCTTTGCACCGCCGTGATGATGTGCCCCGCCACCAGCACCGGGTCGACCGTCATGTAGGCGTGGGCGCCATGCCCGCCGCGGCCGGTGATGTCGATGGTGATGCGGTCAGCGGCTGCCATCATGGGCCCCGGGTTGATGCCCACCGTGCCCGGCTTCATGGACGGCCAGTTGTGCATGCCGTAAACCGCCTGCACCGGAAACCGGTCAAACAGGCCGTCTTCAATCATGACCCGCGCGCCGGCAAAGCCCTCTTCGCCGGGCTGAAAAATCAGCACGGCCGTCCCGTCAAAATTGCGCGTGGCCGCCAGGTAACGGGCTGCGCCCACCAGCATGGCAACATGCCCGTCATGGCCGCAACCGTGCATCATGCCGGTCCGCGAGGATTTCCAGGCAAAGTCGTTGTGTTCCGTCATCGGCAACGCGTCCATGTCGGCACGCAGGCCGATCATTTTTCCGCTGTCACTCTGCTGGCCCTTGATGACGGCCACCAGCCCGGTCTTGCCGATGCCGGTATGCACCTCGTCCACGCCACAGCGCTGCAGCGCTTCCTTCACGCGGGCGCTGGTGTAGACCTCTTCGAAGCCGAGCTCCGGATGGGCATGCAGGTCGCGGCGAAAGGCCGTGATTTCGGGATGGAACTCGCTGATTTGCGCGAAGGCGCGGCCGTTGGCCTTGAGCACCGGAGCAGGCCGGGGCGACAACATCAGTGGCCCCCTGCCGTGCCGACACGCAAGCGTGGGTCCACCACAAAATACAGCAGGTCAACCACCAGGTTGATCACGACAAAAATCAGTGCAATCAGGCACAGGTAGGCGGCCATCACGGGGATGTCGGCAAAAGTCACCGCCTGGATGAAGAGCAGGCCCATGCCTGGCCACTGGAAAACGGTTTCAGTGATGATGGCAAAAGCGATCAGCCCGCCCAGTTGCAGGCCGGTGATGGTCATGACCGGCACCAGGGTGTTTTTGAGCGCGTGCCCAAAATGGATGGCGCGGTTGGACAGGCCGCGCGCGCGCGCAAACTTGATGTAGTCGGTGCGCAGCACTTCGAGCATTTCGGCGCGGACCAGCCGCATGATCAGCGTGAGCTGGAAAACCGCCAGCGTCACGGCCGGAAGCACGATATGGTGCCAGCCCTTGGCCGTCAGCAGGCCGCTGCTCCACCAGCCCATCTGCACCACGTCGCCACGCCCGAAGCTGGGGAACCAGCCGAGACCCACGGAGAAACCCAGAATCAGCAGGATTCCGATCAGGAAGGTCGGGAGCGACACGCCTACCAGCGACACCGTCATGAGCAGCTGGCTCAGAAAGGTTCCGCGGCGCAGGGCCGCATACACACCCATCGGGACACCAATCGCCAGGGCCATGACGGCGGCCACCAGAGCCAGTTCCAGCGTCGCGGGGAAACGCTCTGCGATCAGGCGCGAGACCTTGGCCCCCTGGCGCAGGCTGAGACCGAACTCGCCCTGCACGGCATTGACCAGAAAGTGGCCGAACTGCACGAAAAAGGGCTTGTCCAGCCCCAGATCGGCGCGCAGCTGCGCAATCTGGTCAGGCTGCGCATCCTGCCCAAGCAGAAACACCACCGGGTCGCCAACATACTGGAACAGCATGAATGCAATAAAAGCCACAGCGACCATCACGATCACTGCCTGGAGCAGGCGACGGAGAATAAATGCAAACATTCGGGAGTATGGTTTTGAGCGAAAGACAATGCTAGCAGAGCAAGCACTGTGCCGACACCGGGATTTCCTTTAGGCCTAAAGAAAAGAACTACAAAAAAGGGCCCCGGAAGGCCCTCTTTGACGGCTCGCTCAGTTGACCTTGATCAGTCTCCAGTCGAGCCGGTTGTCGGCGCGGTGCACGACATCAATGTTTTTCTTCATCGCCCAGGGAATGATCTGGTTGTGCAGCGGAATATGCGAGACCGTGTCATTCGACAGCTGCAGGGCCTCGGTCAGCAGGCGGTTGCGCACCGGCAAATCGGTTTCCAGTTTCACGCGGTCCACGATGTAGTCCATGCGCGGGTTGCTGTAGCGGCCCACGTTGTAGTTGCCATCACCGCCCGTACCCACACTGCGCGTCAATGACTGCAGGCTGTAAAGCCCATCAAAGGTCGGCACACCCCAGCCCAGCATGTAGATGCTGGCCTCGTAGCGCTGGATCATCGGGAAATAGGTGACCAGCGGCAAGGTGCGCAGCTTCGCCTTCACACCGGCCCGGGCCCACATCGCGGTGACGGCCTGGCAGATTTCCTCGTCGTTGATATAGCGGTTGTTCGGGCAGGCAAAATCCACCTCGAACCCATTGGGATAACCGGCCTGGGCGAGCAGCTTCTTGGCGGCTTCGGGGTCATGAGGATGGCGCTTGTGGACACCTTCGGTCCAGCCATTGACCTGTGGCGCCACGATCGCTCCCGTCGGCTGGCTCAGGCCGCGCATGGTGACGCGCTGGATGGCGTTGATGTCTATAGCCTGGTACAACGCCATACGCACGCGCTGGTCCTTCAGCGGGTTCTTGCCCTTGATGTTGGAACCCGGCAACTCGTCGCGAGACTGGTCCATGCCGAAGAAGATGGTGCGGTTCTCGATGCCATCGATGACCTTGAGGTTGCCGGTGCTGCGCAGCCGGCCCAGATCCTGAATGCTGGGGTCAAGGACAAAATCGACTTCGCCCGACAGCAGGGCAGCAACCCGGGTGGCTTCCGACTTGATCGGTGTGTAGACGACTTCGGTTACGTTGGACTCGTTCTTGCCCCAGTAGTTGGGGTTTGAAACAAGAACCAGCTTCTGGTCAGGCTGCCACTCCTTGACCATGAAAGGGCCGGTGCCCATGGCATTGCGGTGTGCAAAGGTCTCGTCCTTGGCACGTATGTCTTTCGGCTCGGTCGACTTGTTTTTCTCGGCCCACGCCTTGCTCATGATGCGCAGTTCGGTCAACTGGTTGAGCAGCACCGGGTTCGGGCCTTTCATCATGATGTCCACGGTCGAATCGTTGACCTTGACCACCTTGTCGATGCCCTGGGTATACACCGCATAGTTGGATGTTTTGGCCGTCGCGCGAGTCAACGAGAAAACCACGTCGTCCGCCGTGAGTGGTGTGCCGTCACTGAACTTGACTCCGGAACGCAACGTAAAGCGAACCTGCGTCGGCGAGACGTCGCGCCAGGAGGCGGCGAGCTGGGGTTCCACCTTGAAAGTGCGGCTGTTGTAGTAGACCAGCGAATCGTAAACGGCTGCGTGGACGCCATTGCCAAGCGCATTGTTCTGCGAGTGGATGTCAAACGTGGGGATATCGCTCGCGCTCGACCATTTGAAGGGTTTGGCATGAACAGCCGGCGCAGCCGCGAGAACCGCGAGCGCAGTGGTAGACCACAGTGCCATTTTGAACTTCATAGAACACCTCTTCAGTTGAAAGATGCCTACTATGCAACAGGAACCCCTGCAGCGTCATAAGGGGTTTCCTTCAATGCGGGTGACTGGCGCGACAGGCAACGGGGGTGGGCCACCATGTCGTTTTGCAGTTGCCGCCACGCTGTCTGATCAGGCGCTGGCGCAGGCCCAGCGGCCCACTGCGCATTGGGGGGGTGCAGTCACCGGTAAACGTCGCGCCGATTTCCGACCTCAATCACAAGCACACGCAGCGCGTGGTCCTGCATGTCGCAGATGACCCGGCAGTCGCCCACGCGGTAGCGCCAGTAAGGGTCTGGCAAACAATAACTTCCCGTCATTCCCGCGTAGGCGGGAATCCAGCAACCGGGTTGAAAGCTACAACGAGTCTGGATACCCGCCTTCGCGGGTATGACGGACAGGAAGTTGTTATTTCCCATATCCTAAGTACCTATTGATCCGGCCCGATGATGTATTAATTTCCGTTCGGGTTGAGCTTGTCGAAACCCTTCGACAAGCTCAGGGCGAACGGTTCATATTTCATAGGGCCGGATCAATAGCAAGGGGCCGGTTAGCGCCTTGCCTGTGCTGCGCGGGTTCTCTTGTCCGGCTATGCGCTCGTCCATGAAATCGACGATGCGCCGTGCAGTCTGCTGGTCAAGCTTGCGAAGCTGCCTCCTGGCCGATTCGGTGTACTCAATCGTCCAGGCCAAGGTCTTTTCTCACTTCAGCGGCGGAATAGACTTTCTCTTCACCCTTGCGGACGCGCTCCATGGTGGCCGCGGCCAGGTAGTAGTCTTCCAGGTCTTCGAGACCATTGGTCACCAATTCACGCAGGTAAAAAGCCTTGGTGCGGCCCGTCTTGGCAGCCAGGTTGCCCAGCCGCTGTTCCGTGATGGGGTCAAGCCTGATGGATGTCGCCATGGTGCAGCCTCGTTGAATACATGTATTCATTGCATCTCACCGCTTCAGCAAACTCTCCGCGGGTGCGATCAAGGCGGCATTGGCTACCGCAGCATTCACCGGCGTGGCCGGCAGCGTGACCGGCCCGTACCAGGCCTGGGTATTCGAACGTGTGTTGTCGCTGTCGGTCATGATGCCTATACCCACCAGCGCGCCCGGCGCTTCGCCGAAGGTTTTTTCATAGTCAGCGCGAATATTGCGCTCGTAGTCGACCCACTGGCGCAGCTTGCCAGCGCCGGATTCCACGACGAGTTTGCGTATCCGGTCGGTACGCGGATTGACAATCACGGTGCCCGGCGGTCGGGTGTTGCACCACACATACATCAGCGTTGCATAAGGCAACTCCTCGCCGGTCAACGCACGCGCCAGTTCGGACAACATGGCGTTCTTGCTGGAAAATTTGCCGCGGTCGCCTTCAAAAACCAGCACCACGCGTACCGGTGAATCATCAGCGTCGCGCAGCGCCATGTCGGCTTGCGCAATCAGCTCAGGCACTTTCCACGAAAAACGCACACTGGCCAGTTCATCCGGTTCCACGCGCAACACCTGGCGCACCATGCTGGCCGATGAGCTGGAAGTGGCAGCCATCGCCTCACGCCCGTCCTTGCGTTCATAACGGAAGTGGCTGGGCTTCTTGCCCGGAAAAGGGTAGTGCCGCCAGTCTGGCGTGACCCGGTTGCTGGTGGACGCGACCACCCAGGGGGTCGAACTGAGCTTTGCTGGATCAGCCGGGGCAGCCGGCGGCATGAACGATGCACAGCCCGCCAGTTGCAGCAAGACCAACAACACCACGCCACCACCCGACCTACCCCACCATCGCGCCCCGTCAACCTGCGTCATCAGCATCTCCCCATAACGGCATGCATTTGCATTTTCCATGAAAAAAGCCGCCCGAAGGCGGCTTTTTAAACTCTCTTGATTGAAGCTGGCACAAGACCAGCTGCCAATTAGAAGGAGTGCTTGATACCGAAGTCGTAACCGGTCGAACGTGCGTTCACTGCAGTCACGGCACCGTTCAGAGCCTGGGATGCACCGCCGCTGTTCGTCACGCGAGCGAACGTGGTGTACAGAGCCGTACGCTTGGACAGGTTGTGCACATAACCCAGAGCCCATTTTTTGGATTTAGGGGTACCAGCAGCGTCGGTTTTGTAGGTGGAGTAAGCCACACGGATCTGGCCGGCACCCATTGGGACCAAAGCACCGATCAAAGCACCTTTGCCCGTCACCGAGGTGGGGGTAGAGGAAACCTTGTCACGGGTCACCAAAGCCATGGCTTGGGCGACGCCGAAGTCATACGAACCACCGAGGTTGGTGGAGCGGATCTTGCCAGTGGTGGCGGTCGCAGCAAACTTGGTGCTGGACGTTGCCATGGCGACGTTGATCGGGCCGTTGGCGTAGCCGAGACGGATGGCAGAACCGTTGCCGTCTTTTTCAGTCGCTGCACCGGTCTTGTTGTTCTCACCCATGTAGGCTTGGAACTGGCCGTAGAAACCGCCCAGGTTGCCTGGCAAGAAATAACCAATGCTGTTCGAAGCGCGAACTGCAGTGTTGCCGCCGAGGCTGGAGTTCAGGGTCTGGGTGGTGCCCACGCCGTTGGTGCCGAACGGATCAAACACGGTCTGGTTCCAGAACTGTGGCGTGTAGTCACGACCCAGACGCAGTTCACCCAGGCCGCTGGCCAAGCTGACCGTCGAACGACGGTTGAACGTCAGACCACCACCACCGGTAGTGCCGCCGGTTTGGTTGTTCAGGCTGGTCAGATCGCCAGAACCATTGTCATTGTTCATGCCGGCTTCGAGCCAGAAAGAAGCAGACATGCCACCGCCGAGGTCTTCCGTACCACGGAAGCCCAGACGGCTGGAGTTGTAACCAGAGTCAGTCAACTGGCTCTTGCTGGAAGAACCGACGCCGGAACCAGAGCCGTGAGCGTAAACCGCGTCAACAACACCGAACAGGGTCACGGAAGACTGGGCCGAAGCCACGCCAGCAGCAGCCAAGATAGCCAAAGCGACTAGGGATTTTTTCATTGCGAGTTTCTCCAAGGTTAAACATAGGGCTCCAGGATTTTGGATCCCCGGGCCAACCTCCATTTAGGAAGTTGTAGCTATTGCACCAGAGGCCGCGATCTTTCGCAAAGGAATTAGCCCGATAAATGCATTTTCGTTGCACGTCTACAACAAACACCCGACGCATGGGGAAGTGCTTGTGCGGGTCCCGCCTCACACTTTCTTGGCTTGGCACAGCTTGACGCAATCATTGTTAATCAATATGATTAACTACTGTAAGCAGTGCCCGGAAAGGGCGCACTTTTCGTTGTTCGTTGTTACCGAGTTGATTCAAGGAGTAGAGACCCGTTATGACACAGGCAGAAACCAAAGTGCTGACCGCCCACATTCCACTGCCCCTGGCCAACAAGGTCGATCAGATGGCGGCTCGTTTTGACCGGTCGCGCGGCTGGATCATGAAGCAGGCGCTATCGGCCTGGATCGATCAGGAAGAAGAGCGCAGTCGTCTGACGCTGGAGGCCTTGGCCGATGTGGACTCCGGGCGCATCCTCGACCATCAGGCGGTGCAAGCGTGGGCCGACAGCCTGAGCGCAGCTACCCCGTTGCCGGTGCCTCGTTGATGAAGTTGAAGTGGACGAGCAAGGCGCTGTCCGATCTGACGCGGCTGCATGAGTTTCTGGCCCCGGTGAACAAGGTAGCGGCGGCGCGCACTGTGCAGTCCCTTGCTGGTGCGCCGGTCAAGCTGCTGGAGAATCCGCATCTAGGCAAAAGGCTCGAAGAATTCGAACCGCGAGAGGTACGCCGAATGCTCGTCGGTCATTACGAAATGCGCTACGAAATTCAGGCGTCGACCATTTACGTGCTGCGCTTGTGGCACACGCGCGAGGATCATTGAAATGGACGCCCTTATCAACGCCGCCGACAGCGCCCTGCGCACCCTGTTTGCCAAGCCCCGTGCCAGCCGGACATGCCCGACGGTGCCCGCACAGGACACCGAGCTGAGCGCCCCGGACAAGGCGCTGGCCGGCGCGCTGATGCGGGTCAACCATGTCGGTGAGGTCTGTGCGCAGGCGCTTTACGCCTCGCAGGCCCTGAGCACGCGCAACCCGGTTTTGCGCCAGCAGTTCCTGGAGGCCAGCAAGGAGGAAGGCGACCACCTGGCCTGGACGCGTGAGCGGCTCGATGAACTCGGCGCCCGCCCCTCCTTGCTGAACCCGCTGTGGTACGCCGGGGCTTTCGGGCTGGGCCTGCTGGCGGGCCGTCTCGGTGACCGGGTCAGCCTGGGGTTTGTGGTGGAGACCGAGCGGCAGGTCGAAGCCCATTTGGCCAGCCACCTGGAGCGCCTGCCGGAAGGCGACCATGCCTCGCGCGCCATCGTGGCGCAGATGAAGGACGACGAGGCGCGCCATGCGCGGGAAGCACAAGGCGCCGGTGCGCTGGCGCTGCCCGCGCCCGTCAAGGCGTTGATGCGGGCCTCCGCCAAAGTCATGACGACAACCGCGCACTATCTCTAGATGCTATCTTTTCGATAGCTTACAACGCTTTATAAACATAGGCTGCGGCCCGATTTTGCTTAAAGCTCGTAACTACTCAGGTCGCCGCATGCAGCGCGCTTTTCTTGCCCCCTCGCCCTCTGGGAGAGGGTTGGGGTGAGGGCCAGCAAGCCACAACAGACGATAGCTCTACGCACACGCCGTTTGCCCTCACCCCCGCCCTCTCCCAGGGGGAGAGGGAGTAAAACCAGCCCAAACTACCTGGGTAGTTACTAAAGCTCAGGCCTCGACCAGCTCAAAACCGGTCGTGATCGCGGCCGTTTTTCCGAGCATGATGGTGGCCGAGCAGTATTTGTCATGGCTCATGGCAATCGCGCGTTCCACCGCGCTGGCCGCGATGCCGCGTCCCGTCACGACAAAATGCATGTGGATTTTGGTGAACACCTTGGGGTCGGTCTCGGCCCGTTCGGATGTCAGCCTGACCGTGCAGCCGCGCACATCGTGGCGGCCTCGCTTGAGGATCAGCACCACATCGTAGGCCGTGCAGCCGCCGGTGCCGGCCAGCACGGTTTCCATCGGGCGCGGCGCCAGGTTGGCGCCGCCGTTTTCCGGCTTGGTGGCGTCGGGCGCGCCATCCATCACCAGGGTGTGGCCACTGCCCGTTGTTGCCAGAAAACTCATGGCCGAGCCAGAAGTTGTTGTTGTCCCCGTGGCGGTGTGGGGGCCGGTCCAGCTCACTGTGCATTCCATGAAATACCATCCTCAAAAGTCAGAAATAGTTGTCAAAAGTAGCGGCGAGTGTTTATTTTTCGCAACAAAACATTGTTGCAGCGCAACATGCCTCCGCTATACTGAAATCATCGCATGAAGACAGCTTTGTTTTCATGCAATGGTTGTCTCCTCCATCCCTGAAAGGGTGGATTTACAGGCCCAGACCGCAAGGTCTGGGCCTTTTTTCTTGCCTACTATGATGTCGGGTTGCGAGAAAAACACATGCCCACTTCCCCCAAACCCGCTCCCCGCCGTTCACCCGGCACCCCCCGGCCATCCGCTGCCGGGGCACTCACGCCCGCCGACTACCTGAAAAAAATCCTGACTGCACGCGTCTATGACGTGGCGGTGGAGTCCCCGCTGGAGCCGGCGAAAAACCTCAGCCGCCGGGTGCACAACACCGTGCTGCTCAAGCGCGAAGACCAGCAGCCGGTGTTCAGCTTCAAGCTGCGCGGCGCCTACAACAAGATGGTGCACCTGAGTCCCGCCCAGCTCAAGAAAGGCGTGATCTGTGCCTCGGCCGGCAACCATGCGCAGGGCGTGGCCCTCGGCGCGCACAAGCTCGGGACGCGCGCGGTGATCGTGATGCCGGTGACCACGCCGCAGGTCAAGGTCGATGCCGTCCGGGCCTTGGGTGGCGAGGTGATCCTGCACGGCGACAGCTACTCCGACGCGCACCTGCATGCCGTCACGCTGGAAAAAAAGAACGGCCTGACCTTTGTGCACCCGTTTGACGACCCGGACGTGATTGCCGGCCAGGGCACGATCGCCATGGAAATCCTGCGCCAGATCCAGAGCATCGGCAAAGGCTCACTCGACGCGGTATTTGTGGCCATAGGTGGCGGCGGGCTGATTTCCGGCGTGGCCAACTACATCAAGGCGGTGCGTCCCGAGGTCAGGATCATCGGCGTGCAGATGAACGATTCCAACGCGATGGCCCAGTCGGTCGGCGCCGGAAAACGCGTCACCTTGCCCGATGTGGGCCTGTTCGCCGACGGCACCGCCGTCAAGCTGGTGGGCGAGGAAACCTTCCGCATCAGCCGTGAACTGGTCGATGAATTCATCACGGTGGACACCGACGCGGTCTGCGCGGCGATCAAGGACGTGTTCATCGACACGCGCAGCATTGTCGAACCCTCGGGCGCGATGAGTGTGGCCGCCATCAAGCAGTATGTGGCCACGCACAGAACCAAAGGCGAGACCTACGCGGCCATTCTGTGCGGCGCGAACATGAATTTCGACCGCCTGCGTTTTGTCGCCGAGCGGGCGGAAGTCGGCGAAGAGCGCGAAGCGCTGTTTGCGGTGACGATTCCCGAGGAACGCGGCAGCTTCCGGCGCTTTTGCGAGCTGATCGGCGGGCTGCCGGGCGGCCCGCGCAGCGTGACCGAGTTCAACTACCGCATCAGCGACGCGAGCCAGGCCCATGTGTTTGTCGGCCTGACCACCCACGGCAAAGGCGAGAGCACAAAAATCGCCAGCAACTTCAGCAAACACGGCTTCAAGTCGCTCGACCTGACCCATGACGACCTGGCCAAGGAACATATCCGCCACATGGTGGGCGGGCACACGGCGCTGTCCAAAGACGAGCGGCTGCTGCGTTTTGTGTTTCCCGAGCGGCCTGGGGCGCTCATGAAGTTCCTCGGCGCCATGAAGCCGGGCTGGAACATCAGCCTTTTCCACTACCGCAACCAGGGCGCCGACTACGGCCGCATCCTGGTCGGGCTGCAGGTCCCCAAGGCCGACAACAAGGCTTTCAAGGCCTTTCTCGACACCCTGGGCTACCCGCATGTGGAAGAGACCGACAACCCGGTCTACCGGCTGTTTCTGCAGAGTTGACGGGCCTTGCCATGACTGCGGCAGGCGCATCCGTTCCCTCCAATTCATCGTGTCCGCGTTGCGGCGCGACTTTTCGCTGTGGCATGGTGGGAGGGGACGCCGAATGCTGGTGCGTCACGCTGCCTCACATCATGCCGGTGCCGCCCGCCTCACCGTCCACAATTGTTGAGAACTCCAAAAATCATGACCGGCAACTTACTACCGTTCGCCCTGAGCTTGTCGAAGGGCTTCGACAAGCTCAGCCCGAACGGTATGGTGTCGTGAATGACGAAAACATCCATAGCACAGCGGGAGCCTCCTGCTTTTGTCCCGCCTGCCTCCAAGAAATCACCATGACCAACAACACCACGCTTCACCTGCCCGCAATTGAGCCCACTGCCGACGTCGCGCTCTCGGCGCGCCTGCAGCACAAGATCGACCAGAAAACCAAGCCGCTGGGCGCGCTCGGCCAGCTTGAAACGCTGGCGCGGCAGCTCGGCCTGATCCAGCGCAGCGAGGCGATCACCTTCGAGTCGCCGCAAATGGTGGTGTTTGCCGCCGACCACGGCATCGCCAGCGAGGGCGTGTCGGCCTTTCCGCAGGCCGTGACGGTGCAGATGGTGGGCAACATGCTGGCCGGCGGTGCTGCCATCAATGTGTTTGCGCGCCAGCACGGTTTCGCCCTGCAGGTGGTGGACGCCGGCGTGGCCGCCGACCTGGCCGACCACCCGCAGCTACAGCAGCGAAAAATAGCCCCGGCCACCCAGAACATTTGCGAAGAACCCGCCATGTCACTGGCACAGGCCCACGCCGCGCTGCAGGCCGGCATGGACGTCATGCGGGGCCTGCCCGGCAACGTCGTGGCCTTTGGCGAGATGGGCATTGCCAACACCTCGCCCGCCGCGCTGCTGCTG
The DNA here is from genome assembly GCF_002379095.1 of Polaromonas sp. AER18D-145. GTDB lineage: Bacteria > Pseudomonadota > Gammaproteobacteria > Burkholderiales > Burkholderiaceae_C > Polaromonas. Next base: position 39,321 of record NZ_NBZV01000030.1, on the reverse strand, counting down.
GCCCGGCTGGCCGGCCTGCCGATCAGCGACGTGGTCGGGCGCGGCACCGGTCTGGACGATGCGCAACTGGCTCGCAAACAGGCAGTCCTCACGCGCGCCCTGGCCCGCCACGCCGATGTGCATGAGCCGCTGGCCGTGCTGGCGGCGCTGGGCGGCTTCGAAATCGCCATGATGAGCGGTGCCATGCTGCAGGCCGCCAGCGAGCGCCGCGTGGTGCTGGTCGACGGCTTCATTGCCGGTGCCGCCGCGATGGTGGCACGCACCCTCGTGCCGCAGGTGCAGGACTACCTGGTGTTTTGCCACCGCTCGGCCGAGCGCGGCCACCACCTGCTGCTGGCCCACCTGAAGGCCGTGCCGCTGCTCAACCTGGACATGCGGCTGGGCGAGGGCACGGGCGCCCTGCTCGCCTGGCCACTGCTGCAATCGGCGGCCCTGTTCATGGCCGAGATGGCGAGTTTTGATTCGGCCGGGGTCAGCGGCAACACCAAAGCCCCCACGCTCGTCACTACGTGTACTGCGCTGCCCCCCGAGGGGGCGCTTTTCGCCTTGGGGCGGCCCGGCGGCGAAACCTGAACGGGAAAGCATGCTGAAATTCATTCGCCACTACCTGCTCGCCGTGCAGTTTTTCACCCGCATTCCGGTGACCGGCGCGCTGGCGGCGTGGACCGGCTACAGCCCGGCCATGCTGCGCGCCAGTGCCGCGCACTTCCCCGGCATCGGCTGGCTGGTCGGCGCCGTGGCGGCCGGTGTATACAGCCTGCTGATGGCGCTGCTGCCGGCCACCGACTTTGCGCCGCTGGTGGCCGCCGTCCTGTCCACGGTGGCGACGGTGCTGCTGACCGGCGGCTTTCACGAAGACGGGCTGGCCGACGTGACGGACGGGCTCGGTGGCAGCCACGACCGGGACCGCGCCCTGGAGATCATGAAGGACTCGCGCGTCGGCGCTTTTGGCGCGATGGCGCTGGTGCTCGCGCTGCTGGGCAAGGTGGCACTGCTGGGCCTGCTCGGCTCGGTCGAAAGCGCCCTGTCCAGCGTGGAGGAAGCGCCTGCCGACCTGCCCCTGAATGGCTGGCTGGTCGCCACGGCCCTGTTTACCGCGCATGTGGTCTCACGCACCCTGCCGCTGCTTCTGATCCGCGTGCTGCCGCATGTCGGCGACGCCGCCAGCTCCAAGTCCAAACCCCTGGCCGACCAGATCACGCTGACCAGCCTGGGGGTTGCGCTTATATGGTCATTTTCGGCCCTGGCCCTTGCCAGTTATGCGCTTCCTGCTATGACTTTGATAGTGGCGTGCAGCTTCTCCGTGCTCGCCCTGCTGTGGATGGGCCGCCTGTTCACGCGCCGCCTGCAGGGCTTCACCGGCGACTGCCTGGGCGCCACGCAGCAGGTCTGTGAGATCGCTTTTTACCTCGGCCTGGCCGTCGCCTTGTAGTCAGGTTGGCAGGCACTTTTCCCGTTCGCCCTGAGCTTGTCGAAGGGCCCTTCGACAAGCTCAGGGCAGGCCAAGCTCAGCCCGAACGGTGTAACGGCATGACCCTCTGGCTGGTGCGCCACGCGCAGGTCCTGCTGGCGCCGGGCACCTGTTACGGCGCGCTGAATGTGGCGGCGGACCGGGAGGCGACGCAACACAGCGCCGCGTCCCTGGCCGCGGTGCTGCCCGCCGGTGCCCGCATCAGCACCTCACCGCTACAAAGATGTGAGCAGCTTGCGCAGGCTTTGCTTGGGCTCCGACCCGATTTAACCCTTCAAACCGACACCCGGCTGCAGGAGATGAACTTCGGCGCCTGGGAAGGCCGGCGCTGGAGCGACATCGCGCGCAGCGAGTTCGACGCCTGGACAGCCGACTTTGCCGGCCACGCCGTCGGCGGCCATGGCGAAAGCGTGCGCGCCGTGATGGCGCGCGTGGCCCAGGCTTTCGATGAACTGCCGGCCGGGCCGAACACCGTCTGGATCACCCACGCGGGCATCATCCGGGCCGCGCAGCTGCTGGCCGGCGGCATCCGCGAGGTCACGCGTGCCGACCAGTGGCCGCCCGAGGGGGTGGCCTGCGGACAATGGCGCACACTTGAGCTATCGTTGATTCCACCCCCGCAGTAAACAGGTAAACCCCATGGCAGCAACTCTGGACGGACAACTGGTGGTGGCGATTTCATCGCGCGCACTGTTTGATTTCGAGGAAGAAAACCGGGTGTTCGAGGACGGCTTGGGCCAGCCGCCCGCGCCCGGCACCAAGCGCGATGCCGCCTACATGCAGCTGCAGCTGGACCGGCTCGACGTGCCGGCCAAACCCGGCGTAGCCTTTTCGCTGGTCAAAAAGCTGCTGGCTTTCAACGATGCGCCCGACAGCCTGGACGACGCATCCCCTTCGGCCAAGCTGGCCCAGCGCGTCGAGGTCGTGATCCTCTCGCGCAACGACCCGGTCTCGGGCATGCGGGTGTTCCGCTCGGCCCAGCACTACGGCCTGGCCATCCAGCGCGGCACCTTCAACCGCGGGGAGCCACCGTGGCGCTACTTGAAACCCCTGCATGCCAACCTGTTTTTGTCGACCCACCTCAGCGATGTGCGCGAGGCGCTGGCGGCCGGCGTGCCTGCCGCGCAGGTCTATCCGCAGTCGGCCCACGCCAGCGACCAGCACCCCCATGAAGTGCGCATCGCGTTTGACGGCGACGCGGTGATTTTTTCCGACGAGGCCGAACGCGTGTTCCAGTCGCAGGGCCTGTCGGCCTTCCAGGCGCATGAACGCGACAAGGCCACCCAGCCGCTGCTTGCTGGCCCTTTCAAGCCGCTGCTCGAAGCGCTGCACCGCCTGCAGCAGGTCGGCACCTCGCGCATGCGCATACGTACGGCGCTGGTCACCGCGCGCAGCGCGCCGGCGCACGAGCGAGCGATCCGCACGCTGATGGACTGGAACATCGAGGTCGATGAAGCCATGTTTCTCGGCGGCCTGGCCAAGGGGGAATTCCTGCGCGAGTTCGAGCCCGACTTCTTCTTCGACGACCAGACCGGCCATGTTGATTCGGCCTCGCAACATGTGCCATCCGGCCATGTGGTCAGCGGCGTGTCGAATCAGTTGTCGTAGGACATCAACCGCGGCTTCTCGTCAACACCGTTCGGGCTGAGCTTGGCCTGTCCTGAGCTTGTCGAAGGGTCGAAGCCTGTTTCCCTTCGACAAGCTCAGGGCGAACGGCAACAGGTGGCGGTCATGAGGTATGGAACTTAACGCCCCTGAAACTTCGCCGCGCGTTTTTCAACAAACGAACGCACCCCCTCCGCCGCGTCTTCACTGCGCGACAGGCCTTGCTGCACCGCGATGAAGTCCTGCATGGCCAGCACCGGGCCGTGTTCCACCGCCTTGAGTGCATTTTTTCGCGTGGCCACCACCGCCAGCGGCGCCTGGGCGGCAATGGCGTCGGCAATCCGCAGGGCCTCGTCCAGCGCCTGCCCGGCGGGCACCACCTTCTGCACAAAGTTCAGCCGCAGGGCCTCCGCGCTGCCGAACTCGTCGCCGGTCAGCAGGTGCAGCAACGCATTGCCCAGGCCGGCGCGTTCGGCCATGCGCAGCGTGGCGCCGCCGGTGGCCATGATGCCGCGCTTGACCTAGGGGTGCCCTGCCCAACTCCCGCCATGCGCGTTCGGGTCCAAAACGGGATGATTTGCTCGCCAACACCATGCAGCGTGTGCTGAAGCACACGCAAGGGGTTTGGTGGGCAAAGCGCCCGTTTTGGGCCGAACCCGAAGGGGCGTGGTTTTGCGGGCGATCCGCAGCGTTGCAAAACCAGGCAAGGCGTACAGCCTTGCCTTGGGTTTTGCGCCTCGCGGCTCATCCCGCAAAAGCCCCGCCGCGCACGGCGCGAGTTGGGCAGGGCACCCCTGGCTGCGAAAACCGGCAGTCGTCGGCGGCCACCACGATGTCGGCCGCCAGCATCAGCTCGATGCCCAGGGTGTAGGTGATGCCCTGCACCGCCACCATCATGGGTTTGCTGCGGCGCCGGTAACCCTCCATGCCCAGATCCAAGGGATCAACCAACCCCAAGGGAACGGCTTTCTCCCCGCGCTGCATCAGCGGCGCCATCGTCGGCAGGTCCAGCCCGGCGGTGAAGTGGTCGCCCAGCGCGTGCAGCACGCCCACACGCAAGGCAGGGTCGTCATCGAGGCGCGTGTAAGCCTGGCCCAGCTCGCGGAACATCTTCGGCGTGAAGCCGTTGCGCTTGGCCGGGCGGTTGATGGCGATCAGCAGCAGGGGGCCGCGCACGGTGCAGTCGATGCTGCCTTCGGGGGAAGGGGACGTGGAGGTGTTCATCCTGCCATCCTAGCGAATTCCCGCGTCGCGGCCATGCACTCGCGCGACAGGTCGCGGCACTACACTGGCTCTCATTTCCGCCTCCAAGGATGACCCTCATGCCCCTGACGCCCCTGGTCCCCACCGTGTACGGCAAGTACGCCGCCTTCAAGGACTTCTGCCGCAAGGCCTGGGCGCTGACACGGCCCTACTTCGAGTCCGACGACAAATGGAAGGCGCGCGGGCTGCTGGTCGCCATCGTGCTGCTCAACCTCGGCGCGGTCTACATGCTGGTGCTGATCAATGAATGGAACCGGGTGTTTTACGACGCGCTGCAGGACAAGAACCAGCCGGTGTTCTGGGAGCAGCTCGGGCGCTTCACCTACCTGGCCTTTGCCTTCATCATCATCGCGGTCTACCGCTTTTACCTGACGCAGTTGCTGGAGATCCGCTGGCGCGCCTGGATGACGGCCCACTACCTGCAGCGCTGGCTGGCCAACCACGCCTTCTACCGCATGGAGCTGGCCCGTTATGCGAACCATGGCACCAACGGCACGGCCGCGCCGGACAACCCCGACCAGCGCATCCAGGAAGACCTCAACCTGTTCACCACCTACACCATCTCCCTGAGCATGGGCCTGCTCAACGCCGTGGTGACGCTGCTGAGTTTTGTCGGCATCCTGTGGAGCCTGTCGGGGCCGTTTGGCTTCACGCTGGGCGGCACCAGCTTCAACATTCCCGGCTTCATGGTCTGGATGGCGGTGTTGTACTGCGCGGCCGGCAGCATCATCACGCACTACATCGGCCGGCCGCAGATCCGACTCAATTTCCTGCAGCAGCGTTACGAGGCCGACTTCCGCCACCACCTCGTGCGGGTGCGCGAGTACAGCGAATCGATTGCGCTCGACAAGGGCGAGGCGGTCGAACGCGTGCACCTGGAAAGCCGCTTTTCCACCGTGCTGGGCAACTACCTGACCCTGATCAAGAAGCAGAAAAACCTGATCTGGTTCACCAACTTCTTTGGCCAGGCCGCCGTGGTGTTCCCCTTTGTCGTGGCCGCCCCGCGCTTTTTCAGCGGCGCCATCCAGCTCGGCCAGCTGATGCAGATCTCGTCGGCTTTCGGCCGCGTGCAGGACTCGCTGAGCTGGTTTGTCGACAACTACAGCAGCCTGGCCGCCTGGCGCGCCACGACCGACCGGCTGACCAGTTTTGAAGAGAGTTTTACGGCTCTGGCCCAGGCACGACAAGCGCAGACAGCTATGAATTCAGTAGCAACCAGCGAATCTGCCACCAGCCTGGACACGCAGGACCTGACACTGGCGTTGCCCACCGGGGCGGTGCTGCTGGAAGGCGTCTCGCTGCATGCCGAAGCGGGCGAGAACGTGTTGATCAAGGGCCCGTCGGGCAGCGGCAAATCGACGCTGTTTCGCGCGCTGGCCGGCATCTGGCCCTTCAGCCGCGGCCGCACCGTGCTGCCGGCCAACACCATGTTCATTCCGCAGCGCCCCTACTTTCCGAACGGCAGCCTGCGCGATGCGCTGGCCTACCCGCAACCGGCCGCCAGCTACAGCGATGCACAACTGCGGCAGGCGCTGGAAGACGCCCTGCTGCCCAAACTGACGCAGCGCCTCGATGACGAAGACGCCTGGAGCCAGAAACTCTCGGGAGGGGAGCAGCAGCGCCTGGCGATTGCCCGCGTGCTGCTGAAAAAACCGGCCTGGCTGTTTGCCGACGAAGCGACCAGCGCACTCGACGAGGACGCCGAAAAAATACTGTACGAACGGCTGCTGGCCCAGACCCGACAAGCGGGAGGCGCTATTGTTTCAATAGCACATCGACCCACGGTCGCAGCGTTTCACGGCAAGCGCTGGGAGCTTGAAAAACTGCCTGAAGGCGCACCGGCGCTATACCGGCTGACGGAGACCCGCGCCTGAGCATGGTTTTTTTCTCCGTTCGCCCTGAGCTTGGCCTGTCCTGAGCTTGACGAAGGGCCCTTCGACAGGCTCAGGGCGAACGGGGTGGTGTTGTCGGCAACCCGGCCGCATAGGCCGCATAACCGCGCAAGCGCAGCTCGCAGGCCGGGCACTGGCCGCAGCCATAGCCCCAGGCCTGGCGGTGCGTGCGGTCACCGAGGTAGCAGGTGTGGGTGTGTTCGATGATGAGTTGAACCAGCGCCTGGCCGCCCAGCGCCTCGGCCAGCGACCAGGTCGCCGCCTTGTCTATCCACATCAGCGGCGTTTCGATCAGGAAACGTTTGTCCATGCCCAGCGACAAGGCGAGCTGCATGGCTTTCATGGTGTCGTCGCGGCAGTCGGGGTAGCCTGAAAAATCGGTCTCGCAGACCCCGGTGACCAGCACCTGCAGGTCGCGCCGGTAGGCCAGCGCCGCCGCCAGGGTCAGGAACAGCAGGTTGCGCCCGGGCACAAAGGTGTTGGGCAGGCCCGAACTCTCCATCTTGAACGCCGTGTCGCGCGTGAGTGAGGTTTCGCTGACCTGGCCCAGCACGGCGAGGTCCAGCAGGTGGTCTTGCCCGAGCTTGTGCGCCCACTGCGGAAACTGCGACCGGATCTCGCGCAGCACCACCAGGCGCGCCTGCAGCTCGACGCTGTGGCGCTGGCCGTAGTCGAAACCCACGGTTTCCACACGTTCATATTTGGAAAACGCCTGGGCCAGGCAGGTGGTGGAGTCCTGCCCACCGGAGAACAGGACGAGGGCGGTGGTGTGCATGGGAAAAACAGTCAGGGCGTTGTGCGGGAGCGGCTATTGTGCCCCGCGCTTATTGAGCGCCTCAAAATTCATACCCTTCGAACGCTCAATCCCTCACCCCGGCCCTCTGCCGGAGGGCGAGGGTGAAAGCGGCCCAATTCACTGACGTGTGATTGGGAAAGATCATTAGAAGCGGTAACTGGCGGACACGCTCAACACATGGTTGCGGCCGGCGGCCGGCTCGAAATAGCGGCCATTGCCTTCGTTGACGATGACCGAGCCGGCGTATTTGCGGTCGGTCAGGTTGTCAATGCGGGCAGTCGCGGCCAGGCTCCAGCGGTTGACCTCGGCGACGTAACCGACATGGGCGCCCAGCGTGACGAAGGATGCCGCCGCGTCGCTGTTGACATCGTTCACGGCAACGCTGCTCAGGTAACGCGCATCCAGTCCGGCGCGCCAGCCGGTCGGTGGCCGCCAGCCAATCTCGCCAGCCAGGGCATTGCGCGCCGTACCCGGAATGCGGTTGCCGGCCGGCACCACACCGGCAGGACAGAGGTTGACATTGACCACGCAGGAGGAAGCGTCACGGTAGCGGGCATCGAGCAGCGTGTAGGACAGCTGCGCCAGCCAGTGGCGTGCCGGCGCGATGCTGCCTGCCAGCTCCAGCCCGCGGCGGCGCGTGGCACCGGCGTTCTGGAAGGTGCTGCGTCCGCCGACGTTGCTCTGCGTGACAATTTCGTCCCGGGTCGCGGTGTGAAAAACCGCCAGCGTGGATTCGAGGCGGGGCAGGGTACCGGCGACACTGCGCCATTTGACGCCCGCCTCGAGGTTGTCGCTGCGTGACGGGCGCAGCGCAAAGTTCAGCCCGGTGCCGACCGGCCGGTAAGCCAGCTCGTTGAAGGTCGGCGTTTCAAAACCACGCCCCGCCGCCGCGTACACCCGCCACTGTTCCGACGGCGCAAAGGTCACGCCGGCGGCCGGCAGGGTGGCGCTGTAGCGCACGCTGCCGCTGTCGTCGCGATTGGTCCCGACGATGTAGCGGTCCGCGGAACTGAAGCGCACCAGGCTGTGGCGCACCCCGGCGTTCACGGTCCAGCGCGCGTCCGGCTTCCAGGTCGCCTGAACATAGGGGTCGAGGCTGGTCACGCGGTTGTCTTCCTCGCGCCGCAAGGCGCCCTGCACGCCCAGCGTGGCGCCCTGAAAATTCTGCCAGCCGCGCCGCGTTTCGTTCATCGTGTCATAAGCCAGGCCGCCGACAATCTCCAGCGGTCGCTGCGCCAACGTCGTGCGTGTGATCCAGCGCGCATCGAGACCGCCGTAGTTACGGTCCAGCCCGATCACGCCGCCGGGGTGTAAGGGGTTGTTTTGAGGCCCCGTCGGAATGGCCTGGAACTGCGTGGTGGCGCGCTCGCCGCCATACATCATCAGCCGCAGCTGGTTGTCGGCATTGACCCGATGCTCGTACACCGCGCCGAGCTGGCTCTGGCGCACGGTCTTGCGGGTGTTGAAAGTGGTCGCCGAGGCATCGGCACTGCGCGGCGCGACATCGAACTGCGCGCGGCTCAGGCCCAGCGGATCCTGCGCCTCCACCGACACGGTATTGGCCAGCAGGGTCAGCTTGCGATCGCTGTCCAGCGCCCAGTCCAGCCGCAGGTTGGCCCCCTCGCGTTCGGCGGCGCTGTGCGCACGATAACCATCGGTGCTCAGGCGCCCGGCGCTCAGCACATACCCCAGGGCGCCGGCGGCACCGCTGGCCTTGATGTCGAAACGCCTGAGGCCATGGGAGCCCGTCGCCGCGCTGCTGCTCACCACCGGGCTGCCCTGGCCTTCTTCGGTGAAGACCTGCATGACACCCCCCGACGAGTTGCCGTACAACACCGAAAAAGGCCCACGCAGCACCTCGATGCGACCAACCGACGCCAGGTCAATGTGCGAGAGCTGGCCCTGGCCATCGGGCATGGTCGCGGGAATGCCGTCCACATACAGGCGCACGCCGCGCACGCCGAAGGTGGAACGCGCGCCAAACCCGCGCACCGACAGTTGCAGGTCCTGCGCCTGGTTCTGCCGGTCGCGCGCCAGCAGGCCGGGCACCATGGCCAGGCTCTCCGAGAGGTTGACCTGGGCACGCCCATCGCCGCGAATGCGTTCGCCATCGACCACATCGACCGAGGCGGGCACGTCAAAAGGCGGCAGCTCGGTGCGGGTGGCAGTGACGCTGATGGGTGCCAGCGTCTGGGCGCTGGCCGGGGAATGCAGCGCGCACGCCACCACCAGGGCGGTAGCGAGGCCAGGGGAAGCAATGCGACGGGAACGGCGAGAACGGCGCGAATTCATTTTTTTCTTTCTATGCCATGGTCCAAGGCCGATGACAAATGGAGGCAAGCAGATGCCAAGGGTGCAAGAACCGGCTTGCCCGGGATGAAGGGTTATTGACGACAGATTACTTCACTGTCACCGAAATCTGGATCGATTCGTACCAGGCCGCCAGGTCGTCGATCTCCTGGTCTGTCAGGGGCTTGGCGATCACGCTCATCACCTCGTTCTGGCGTTTGCCGCTGCGGTAGTTTTTGAGTTGCTCCACCAGATAGATGGCGGGCTGCCCCGCCAGATTAGGCGCATTGGGCATCTGGCTGAGCCCCAGCGGCCCATGGCAGGTGGCACACATGCCGGCGCGTATTTTTCCTGCCACGGGATCACGCGCCTGCGCTTGCCCGGCCGACAACAGCGCCAGGCCGAGCAACAGCAGCGCCACAACCATCGAGGAGGATGTCTGAGGACTGTTCATGAAAATTTCCAGAAAAAGCAGCTGCCCCGCGCACCCGCCCGGGCCGGCTGCATGTGAAGACAGGGCCGCACCCCGCGAGCGTCACGCAGGATGCGGCGTTGAACGGCGCTTACTGGCCCGTGTAGCTGATGCGATAGAGCGCACCGGCGAAGTCGTCCGACACCAGGATGGAGCCATCCGGCAGGTTGGCCACATCGACCGGACGGCCGCGGTACTGGCGGGTTTCAGGGTCGAGCCAGCCATCGGCGAACACCTCGGTCTTGTCGGCGGAACCATCGGCTTTCAGGCTGGTGAACATGATGCGCGCGCCGATCGGATCGGTGCGGTTCCATGAGCCATGCTGGGCCGAGAAGATGCCGCCCTGGTACTTGGCCGGGAATTTCTTGCCGGTGTAGAACACCAGGCCCAGGTCGGCGGCGTGCGCGTCAGTCATCACTTCGGGATGGGTGATGTTGGCCGGCAGCGGGTCCTTGTCGTAACCATGCTCGGTAATGCGGGTCTTGCCCTGGATCCAGGGGTAACCGAAGAACTGGCCGGCCTTGGTCGCGCGGTTGATTTCACCGGCGGGAATCAGGTCGCCCATGCCGTCGGTCTGGTTGTCGGTGAACCACAGGTCGTTGTTTTTCGGATTGAACTCCATGCCCACGGAATTGCGGATGCCACGCGCATAGACCTCACGCTTGCTGCCGTCGAACGCATTCATGCGCACGATGCCACCAATGCCGGCATCGTTGTACAGCTTGAGCTTGTCGCGTGGCTGCACGTTGTGCGGCTGGCCCAGGGTGATGTAGAGCATGCCGTCCTTGCCGACGCGGCAGGTACGGGCGCCGTGGTTGTAGCTTTCTTCTTCAGGTGGAATCAGCTTGCCCTGCCCCACCACTTCGATGACCGCCACGTCCGGGCCCTCATAGAAAAACTCGGCGGCAGGAAAATTGAGCACACGGTTATGTTCCGCGACAACAAGAAAACCGTCTTTGGTCCAGCAGACGCCATTCGGGTTGATGAACTTGAGCGAGGGTGCGAAGGACTTCACCTCGGTGGCCGTTTCACCGCTGTTGCGGTTGGTCACGGCCCAGACGGTGGTTTTGCGCGTGCCCACGAAGAGCATGTTGGTGGATGGTGCCACCGCCATATGTCGGGCGTCCGGCACGATGGCATAAAGTGCAATCTTGAACCCGGGCGGCAACTTGACGCGCTTGAGGTTTTCCTTGATCGCCTCCGCGTTGGGACCGGTTTGCGGTACGACTGGAATATTCAAGTCCGTCGTGGCGACCTTCATCTGCTTGAGTTTGTCGATATTGGCAGGCGGCGCGACTTGTGCCGCGGCAAGACCAGCCACGCCCATCCCGGTGATCGCAAGTAACACGTGTCTTATTTTTGTGCGCACAACAGTCTCCTCGAAGTAAACAAGCACTGAGTTGTCGCAGACGAACATTCGCCCGCGCAATGCTCACGAAGATGCTATTGGGGCCGTGTTTTTTTGGCAAGCAGGTGCGCGCGCGTTTTGCAATTTCGCCTAAGCATTAACCCTAGTTCAGTGTTTCAAAATGAGACTAATTATCAATTTCTCTGACGCAGCCGACACGCTTGCACCCAAACGCCCGTTCACCTGCGTGACGCCACGCCTGCCTGCCTTCCCTCGCAAGGCGGGAGGCTTATCAATTCCCCAAGAACCCAAAGCGCAGCCGGGGACGCTCTCCGTCAATGAGCTCGGCGATGGCCTTGCCCGACCCGGCGCCGTGGGTCCAGCCCAGCGTTCCGTGGCCGGCGTTCACCCAGAGCTTGCCTACCTTTGTCCTGCCGATGCAGGGAATGTTGGTTGGCGTCGCGGGGCGCAGGCCTGCCCAGAAGTTGGGCTGGCCGCCCTGCGCTTCATTGCGGGTGTCGCACACGCCGGGCAGCACCTGCTCGATGCGGTCGGCCAGCATCTGGCAACGCGCCCTGGCCAGCGGGGTGTCCAGCGACAGACCGTAACCCGCCACCTCGATGGTGCCGGCGACACGCAGGGTGTCCCCCAGACGGCTGATCGCGCACTTGACCTCGTCATCGATGGTGCTGACCCAGGGCGCGAGCTCGGGCTTGAGCAGCTTGAAGGTGGCGCTGTAGCCCTTGCCCGGATAAATGGACAGGTCCACACCGGCCGTGCGCAGCAAGGGGGCCGACCAGGAACCGCAGGCCACCACGAAGGCGTCGGCACGCCACGACAGCAACTCGCCGGTGCTGCGCTTCCGGAGCTTGACCGCGCTGATCTCGCCGCCGGTTTTCTCCAGCCGCACGATGTCATGTTCGTAGACAAACTGCACGCCGGCCGCTGCGCACCGACACGCCAGCTCCTGGGTGAACACCCGCGCGTCACCGCTTTCGTCGCTGGCGGTGTAGGTGGCGCCCACGATGTGATCGGCAAACGAGCGGTAGGCCGGTTCGATGGCAAACAGCTCGCTTGGGCTGATCACCTGGCGGTCCACGCCAAAACCCCGCATCAGCGCGGCGGCCTGCGCTGCCGCGTCGAACGATTTCTGGTCGGTGTAGTAATGCGCGATGCCGCGCTCCAGCCGGTTGTAGACAATGCCGGTGCCCTGCACGATGTCCTTGAGCGCCACATGGCTGTAGGCGCCCAGCGCCACGATCTGCTCGACATTGCGGCGAAAGGCCGCGTCAGTGCACTGGCTTAAAAACTGCAGGCCCCAGCGCCACTGGCGCCAGTCCAGCCGGGGCCGGAACAACAGCGGCGCGTCCTTGCGAAACATCCATTTCAGCAGCTTGGCCGGCGCCTCCGGGTTGGCCCAGGGCTCGCAGTAGCTGACGGAGATCTGCGCGGCATTGGCAAAGCTGGTTTCCATGGCAGCGCCGCTCTGGCGGTCGACCACCGTGACCTCGTGCCCGCGCTGGGCCAGATGCCAGGCCGTGCTGACACCGATGATTCCCGCGCCCATGACAATAATTTTCATGGGCGCTAGTCTGGATCAGCTTGCCGCAAATTAACAGCCTCGTTAAACTCTTTGGCAAATCATTAGGAAGGCTAATACGCCTATGTACGATCCCCTTGCCCTCGAATGCCTGGCCGCCATTGTTGAAGAAGGCGGTTTTGAGCGTGCCGCCCAGCGCCTGAACGTCACGCAATCGGCCATCTCGCAGCGCCTGCGGGTGCTGGAGGGCCAGGTCGGCGCCATCCTGATCGTGCGCAGCCGGCCACTGAAGGCCACCTCGGCCGGCAAGCTGCTGCTCAAACACACGCGGCAGCTGCGCCTGATACGCGCCGACCTGGAACGCGACCTCAAGGAGCTGGCGCCGGGCTTGTCGGGCGGCGTGCGCGAGGAAGAACGCATCTCGATTGCGGTCAATGCGGACAGCATTGCAAGCTGGGCGCTGGACGCCCTGACCGGCCTGGTCAGACAGGGCCTGCCCGTCGAGATCATCGTCGACGACCAGGACTTCACGCACGACTGGCTGCGCCAGGGCCATGTGCTGGGCTGCGTTACCACCCTGAAGCAGGCGCTGCGCGGCTGCAAGGTGGCCCAGCTCGGTGCCATGAACTACATCGCCGTGGCCGAGCCTGGTTATGCGAAACAGCATCTGCCCGGCGGACTGGACGCGTCGAATTTTCGCGCCCTCACCTACGTGGCGTTTAACCGCAAGGACGACATGCAAAGCGAGTTTGTCGCCCGGGCCGTCGGCCTCAAGCGGGTCTCGCTGAGCCAGTTGTTTGTTCCCAGCTCCGAGGGGCAGCTGCGCGCCGCCCTGGCTGGATGGGGGGTCAGCGTGTTGCCGGAACTGCTGGTGCGCGGCTTGATCGACGACGGCGAGCTGGTCAATGTCGCGCCCCAGCACACGCTGCCGGTGCAGCTGTTCTGGCACTGCTGGAACCTGGAATCGGCCGTGCTGGACTCGATTTCCGCCGCCCTGACCTCCGAAGCCGACAAGCTGCTGCACTGAGAGGCTGAGAGTCCTTTATTCATACCCGTTTATCACGCCAAAACGCACCCACTCGTCGTTGCAAATGCGCGCCATAGCCCGAGCTATGGCTGTGCTTTTCGCCTCGATTGGGCACGTTTTGACGCGCCACTCGGGCACGACCAAAAAACTCTCAGCCTCTGAGCTCGGCCGTCTTTGCGCGAAAATGGCGGTTTGTCATTCCACCAAGACCCGCCATGAACATCGAAAAAGACACCGCCGTGACCCTGCGCTTCAAGGTCTCCGAAATCGGGGGCAAGCTGATTGAAGAAAGCAAGGAGCCCATGGTTTACCTGCACGGAGGTTATGGCAACACCTTGCCCAAGATCGAGGAAGCACTGGAAGGAAAAACGCGCGGCTACCAGACCACGCTGGAACTGCAACCCGAAGACGCCTTTGGCCTGCGTGATGAAGCGCTGCTGCGGACCATTCCAAAAAGCCAGTTCCCGCCCGGCGTGAAAGTCGGCGGCCAACTCGAAGGCCGGGACAACGATGGCAAGACGCATGCCTTTACCGTGACAAAAATCAAGGGCGACACCGTCATGATGGACGGCAACCACCCGCTGGCCGGCAAGGCCCTGCGTTTCAGCCTGACGGTCACCGATGTGCGCAAGGCCAGCGACGAGGAAATTGCGCATCGCCATGTGCATGGCGAACACGGGCACCATCACTGAACTGAACGTTGAGGCGCCGGGTCCGGCAGGCCGCCTCAGGCCTTCCTGAGGTAACACGCCTTGAGCATGAAGCTGCCGGCGTCCATCTTGCAGTCCACCTCATGGTCGCCGCCGACCAGGCGGATGCTCTTGACCTTGGTGCCCATCTTGAGGGTGATGGACGACCCCTTGACCTTGAGGTCCTTGATCAGCACCACGGCATCGCCGTCGGCCAGCACCTTGCCAGTGCTGTCCCTGACCACGGCGTTTGTATCGTCGTCGGCAGCCGCACTTTCGACCATCGGCCATTCGTGGCCGCAGTCGGCGCACACAAAGTTGTCGCCATCAGGGTAGGTATTTTCTTGGGCGCAGTGGGGACAGGCCGGTGTATTGGGCATGGTCACTCCACCGTCACGCTTTTGGCGAGGTTGCGCGGCTTGTGGTGATCACATCACGTCGCTGCGCGACATGAGTGCTCCCCCAAACCAAAAACCTGGCGGCTGCGCCGGGCGGCATTTCATGCCGCCGCAAATCCGTCACTCTACGGTGACGGATTTCGCCAGGTTTCTTGGTTTGTCCACATCCGTGCCGCGGGCCACGGCCGTGTGATACGCCAGCAGCTGCAGCGGCACCACATGCAACAGCGGACTCAGGGCGCCGTAATGCTCGGGCATGCGAATGACGTGGATGCCGTCGCCGCTCTCGATTTTGGTGTCCGCATCGGCCAGCACATACAGCACGCCGCCGCGCGCACGCACTTCCTGCATGTTGCTTTTGAGTTTTTCCAGCAAGGCGTCGTTGGGCGCGACGGTGACCACCGGCATGGCGCTGGTGACGAGCGCCAGCGGGCCGTGTTTGAGTTCACCGGCCGGGTAGGCCTCGGCGTGGATGTAGCTGATTTCCTTGAGCTTGAGCGCGCCTTCGAGCGCAATCGGGTAATGCAGGCCGCGCCCCAGGAACAGGGCGTTTTCCATCTTTGCAAAATCTTCGGCCCAGCTGATGACCTGCGGCTCCAGCGCGAGCACGGCTTGCAGGGCGGCCGGCAGATGGCGCATGGCCTTGAGGTGGCCCTCTTCCTCCTGCTCGCTCAGCAGGCCCCTGCTTTGCGCCAGCGCCAGCGTGAGAAGGAACAGGCCCGCTAGCTGGGTCGTGAAGGCTTTCGTCGATGCCACACCGATTTCAACGCCGGCGCGGGTGATGTAGGCCAGCTTGCACTCGCGCACCATGGCAGAGGTGGACACGTTGCAAATGGTCAGCGACTGCGTCATGCCCAGTGATTGCGCGTGGCGCAACGCGGCCAGTGTGTCGGCGGTTTCGCCGCTTTGCGTGATGGTGACCACCAGCGTTTTGGGGTTGGGCACCGAACTGCGGTAGCGGTATTCACTGGCCACTTCCACCTGCGTCGGAATCCGGGCGATGGATTCGAGCCAGTACTTGGCGGCGCAGCCGCTGTAGTAGCTGGTGCCGCAGGCCAGGATGAGCACGGAGTCGATGTCCTTGAACACGCGGTAGGCGTCGTCGCCGAAGAGTTCGGGAACGATGCCTTCAACGCCTTCGAGCGTGTCGGCAATGGCGCGCGGCTGCTCGAAGATTTCCTTTTGCATGTAGTGGCGGTAAGGGCCGAGTTCGGCCGCGCCGCTGTGCGCCTGCACGGTTTTGACCTCGCGCTGGACGGCCTTGTGGTCACGGTCAATGACCCAGTATTTGCCCAGCTGGATGTCGACCATGTCGCCTTCTTCCAGGTAGAGGATCTGGTCGGTCACGCCGGCCAGGGCCATCGCGTCGCTGGCCAGAAAGGTCTCGCTGCCGTCCTTGCCGACCCCCAGGATCAGCGGCGAGCCCGAACGGGCGCCCACAACGCGGTGCGGCTCGTCCTTGCAGAAAGCGGCAATCGCGTAGGCGCCATGCAAGCGGGCGGTGGTGGCCTGCAGGGCCTCGAACAGGTCACCGTCGTAGAGGCTGTCCATCAGGTGCACGATCACTTCGGTGTCGGTCTGGCTGGCAAACACATAGCCCCTGGCCTGCAGCTCTGCACGCAATTCGTCGTGGTTTTCGATGATGCCGTTGTGCACCAGCGCCACCCTGCCTGGCTTGTGCGCGGCGTCCCCGGTGCCATGGCTGAAGTGGGGGTGGGCGTTGTGCACGGCGGGCGCGCCATGCGTGGCCCAGCGTGTGTGGGCAATGCCGGTGCCGCTTTCGAGCTTGTCAGCGCTCACCTGCTCCATCAGCTCGGCCACGCGGGATGTGCTGCGCGCCCTCTTCAGGCCGTCGGCATAAACCGCCACACCGCAGGAGTCATATCCCCGGTACTCCAGCCTTTGCAGGCCCTGTACGAGGATGGGAACAATATTTCTTGTCGAAACCGACGCCACAATGCCGCACATAAACCGCTCCTGAAAAAAACAATAGGCGGATGCTAGGCGTTTCCTGCTTTTTAAAATCATCTAAATTTATATTTAAATGAAATTTAATTCCATAAAAATGCAGTTATGGAATAATGTTTCTTAATTAATGGATTTATGGAATAAAAATGAATATTTCCATCGATGGAATTGACGTCAAACTGCTTGAAGCCTTGCAGGACGATGCCTCGCAGAGCAACCAGGCCCTGGCCGCACGGGCCCATATCTCACCGCCCACCTGCCTGCGGCGTATCAAGCGGCTGCGTGACGCCGGCCTGATCGAACGCGAAATCGCCATCCTCCACGCCGACAAGCTGGCCGACACCCTGGGCCACGGCCTGACGGCGCTGGTGGAAATCACCCTTGACCGGCAGGGCGCCGAGCAGCAAGAAGTGTTTGAAGCCCGGGTGGTGCTCGATGGCGCCGTCCAGCAGTGTTACCGCGTATCGCCGGGCCCGGACTTCATCCTGGTGGTGCACGTGCGCGACATGCCGGCTTACCTGGCGCTCGCGCAGCGGCTGTTCAACAGCGACGCCAATGTGCGCAATGTGAAAGCATTTTTCAGCGTGAAGCGCTCGAAGTTTGAGACAAAACTGCTTCTAGCCCAATAGATTCGGACGCCGCCAGCTATTTATTCAATAGCAAACTCACACACCCCGGCAGGCGCGCTGCCTGAGCCGGCTCCGCCTGCTGCACCTAGGCGCTGGGCTTGTTTTTGACCGGCCGCTGCCAGTTGGCAATGTTGACCTGCTTGCCGCGCGCCACGCTCAGGGCGCCGGGCGGCGTGTCCTTGGTGATCGTCGAGCCGCCGCCAATGGTGCCGCCTGCGCCAATCGTGACGGGGGCCACCAGCACGCAGTTGCTGCCGATGTGCACGTCGGCTTCGATCACGGTACGGTGCTTGTTGGCGCCGTCGTAATTGGCCGTGATGCTGCCGGCGCCGTAGTTGACGCGTTCCCCCACCGTGGCGTCACCGAGGTAGGCCAGGTGGTTGGCCTTGGCGCCTTTGGCCAGCGTGGAGTTTTTCACTTCAACAAAGTTGCCGATATGCACCTCGGCGCCCAGCTGCGCACCGGGGCGCAGGCGGGCAAACGGGCCAATCAGCGCGCCTTCGCCAACCTGCACGCCGAGCTTTTCACCGTCGATGTGCGTGAAGGGGTGGATCACCGCGCCGGCGGCAATCGTCGCGTTGGCTATGCAGCAGTTGGCGCCTATGCGCACCCCGTTGCCCAGCGCCACCTCGCCGTCGAACACACAATTGACATCAATCTCCACGTCCTGTCCGCAGGCCAGCGTGCCGCGCACGTCAAAACGCGCCGGGTCGGCGAGCCGCACGCCCTGCTCCATCAGGGCCGTGGCCTGGCGCAGCTGGTGCACACGTTCGAGTTCTGCCAGCTGCACCGGGCTGTTGACACCGGCGACCTGCGCAGCATCCGTGATCTGGTGCGCGACCACGGCCACACCATCGGCAACGGCAAACTTCACGATGTCGGTCAGGTAATACTCGTTCTGCGCGTTTTTGTTGTCCAGCCGGGCCAGCCAGCTGCGCAGCAGGCGCGTGGGCACGGCCATGATGCCGCTGTAGATTTCGCGAATCTCGCGCTGGGCGTCCGTCGCATCCTTGTGCTCGACGATGGCGCGCACCTGGGCGGAGGCTTCTGCGCCGGCGCGGACGATGCGACCGTACCCCGTCGGGTCGGCCATGCTGAGCGTGAGCAGGGCCAGGCGCTGGCCGTCGCACTGCGCCAGCAGGGCCTGCAGGGTGGCGGCTTGCGTCAGGGGCACGTCGCCCGACAGCACCAGCGTGACACCGTCGTCCGCCAGCAGCGGCAGCGCCTGCTGCACCGCGTGGCCGGTGCCCAGCTGGGGCTCCTGGCGCGCGAACCGCAGTTTGGGCACGGAGTTCACGGCGGCGACGGCCTGCGCCATACTGTTGCATGCGGACTCCACTTCGTCGGCACCGTGGCCCGTGATGACCACCGCCTGCCGGGCCGATAACCGCGTTGCGCAGTCAATCACATGCGCCAGCAAGGCACGGCCGCCCAAACGGTGCAACACTTTGGGCAGTTTGCTTTTCATCCGCGTGCCCTTGCCCGCGGCCATGATGACGACATCAACTGGAACTGGAATGGCCATGAAGTTTCCTTTGAATTGGGGGTCTCGAAGGTGGCGTCCGGCCAGGCCGGAACTGAAACGGATTATCGGTGTGCTGCTGCTGAGCGGGACACTGCTGGCCTGCAGTGCGGTGAAATTGGCCTACAACCAGGCGACCGAGCTGGCTTACTGGCAGCTCAACAGCTACTTCGAATTCGACGACACGCAAAAGCCCCTGGTCCGGGAAGAACTGGCGCGCCTCCATCAGTGGCACCGGCAGACACAGCTGCCGGCGTATGTCGAAACACTGGATAAATGGACGGCCTGGCTGCCCGCCGAGATCGACGAGACGCGTGCCTGCGGCATCTTTGAGGAGGTGAAAACCCGGCTGCAAGCCATTTCGGACCGCGCCGTGCCCGCCATGGGTAGCGTGGTGGGCACGCTGGGGCAGGAACAGCTGGACGCCCTGAAGCGGAAATTTTCAAAACTCAACGCGGAGTACCGTGACGACTTTCTCGAGGGCAGCCCCGAAGACCTGATCAACCGGCGCCTGAAGAAGGCGGTCAGCCGCGCCGAGATGCTGTACGGTGCGCTGGACGACAAGCAACTGGAGGTGCTGCGCAACCGGATCACGCAGTCGGTGTTTGACGCCCGGCTTTCACTGGCCGAATACCAGCGCCGCCAGCGGGATGCCTTGCAGAGCCTGGGGCCACTGATCGCCGGCCGCGCCACCTCCGAGCAGGCCAGGCCGCTCATGCAGGCCTACGTCGAGCGAGCCGTCAATTCGCCCGCCCCCGCTTTCCGCAGCTACCAGGAGCGGCTGACGCGCGACAGCTGCAAAACCTTTGCGGCCCTGCACAACAGCACCACGGCGGCGCAACGCGCCAGGGCGGTGCAAACCCTGCAGGGCTACGCGCAGGACTTCGGCATTCTGGTCGCCCGGCGCTGAGTGCCAAGGCCGCTGCCTCGCTGTTCATGGTGGGTCCTTGATGGCAGGGCTGCCAGCGGCGGGGGGCACGGCGGCCGTTACCGCTGCAGGGGGTTGCGGTTGGCCAGGAACGCAGAAGAGGGTTCTCCCGCCTGCCTGAGGCGGCGTGGCTGGAATTCGCCGGAGCCACTGCTTTGCTGCTGCTGCCGGTTCGCGGGGTGCTGCGGTTGTTGTTGCAGACGGCGTGGCGGGGAAATGTGATTGATGTTCAAGAAAAGCTCCCGAGGCGGGAAATCCATGTGTCAGAACAACACATCGATCACACCTCAAGGCCTAGCCTAAAAAGGTGAGCAGGCAAGCCCTGTCATCAAGCCCAGCCGCTTGCTGTCAGACCCGGCCTACAAGGGCATTCACAGGCCCTGGAGAGGCCCTAGAGCATGGGCACTTTGCGCAGCGGCAGGTCGTAATAGTCGGCAATCCGGTGCAGGGCCTTGGGGTTGAGCAGGGACAATTGCCCTCCCTTGAGTTCATGCAGCCCCAGCTGCTGCAGGCGGCGCAGGGTCTTGTTGGTGTGCACCAGCGACAGGCCCAGCGCATCGGCAATGTGCTGCTGGTTGATGGGAAAAGCCATGGTCCCGTCCTGCACCAGCCCCACCCGCTCGGCCCGCCGGTAAAGATGGATCAGCAGCATGGCCACCCGCTCCGTGGCATTGCGCCGGCCTGTCGTCAACATGCCCTCATCGACCATGCCCTCTTCGCGCGCCGACAACCAGGTCACGTCATACCCGAGGCTGGGAAACTGCCGGAACAGGTCCCACAAACCGTCTCTGGGAAACACGCACAGGGCCGTATCCGTCAGCGCCTCCACACCATGCGAGGCCCCGTCGGCAAACTCCTGCTGCAGGCCGATGAAGTCGCCGGGCAGCAGGAAGTTGAGAATCTGCCGCCGCCCGTCACTCAGGGTTTTGTAGCGAAAGGCCCAGCCGGCATACAGGGTGAACAGCTTGCCGTTGGGGTTCTGCTCCGAAATGATGGCGCTGCCGGCCAGGGCAACGGCCGCACCGCTTCGGAATGACTCGAAAAAAGCCAGCTCCTGCGGCGACACCGGCGTGAAGGCCTGGGTGGCGCGCAGCCCGCAATTGGCGCAGCGGTGGGGACAGGGGCTGGCGCCCGACAGGGGGATGAAGTGCACCGAAAAATTTTAATACCGAAACCCAGTGTCTTTTGACATTGTGGCGCCCGGGGCCGCTGGCTACATTACACGCCATCCATGAACAAAGTACCCGAATTGCATGAAGTGCTGTACCTCAGCACCCTCGCGCCTGGCGCACCGCTCAAGACCGTCGCAGACATCGCCGCCAGGGCACGCCGGGCGAACCAAACCTCAGGCATCACCGGTCTGCTGGTGTTTGACGGCATGCAGTTTTGCCAGCACATCGAGGGGCCCCGCAAGGCGGTGCTCGCGCTGACCGAACGCATCCGCCACGATCCGCGGCATGTCGACGTCGACATCCTGCACCACGGCCCGCTCGCACAGCGCCGCTTCAGACATTTTGGCCTCGGTTACACCGCCGTCGAGGACGTGGATGTGCTGGCCCGGCTGCGGGACGTCGGCGCCGAAGCGGCACTGGCACAGTTTCTGGCGCTGGTATCGACACTGGATCTGGACGGCTGAAACCGCAGGCGGCTGGTCACATTGCCGCAACCACGGCATACCGCTATATTCGCATGCAGCCATGCCTCACACCGATCACACCGCCGACCTGCACGAAGTCATCTACGTCAGCACCCTCGCCTCCGACGCGCCCACCAGCGTCGTGGCGGACATTGTCGGAAAAGCCCGCCTGCACAACCCCTGGATGGGTATCACCGGCCTGCTCATCTTTGACGGCATGCGTTTTTGCGAGCAGATGGAAGGCAGCCAAAAAGATGTTCTGGCGCAACTGGAGCGCATCCGGCAGGATACGCGTCACATCAACCTGCGGGTCGTGCACCAAGGGTCTCTGGCCGGACGCAGGTTCCGGCGCTTCAGCATGGGTTACACCACGCTGGACGATGACGATGCACTGGGCCGGCTGGAAGCACTGACCGGCCAGGACGCCATCACCGCCTTCCTGGCCCTGCTTTCAACCCTGGACCTGGACGCCTGACACCGCCGCGTGAAAGTGGAATCAGTGCGGTGTCAGGCTTGCAGCGCGGCCCACATGTCCTTGTCACGCTCGGCCGTCCAGATGCGCGGATTCTTGATCCCGCTGGCTTCGTCGTAAGCCCGGCTCACGTCGAACGGCAGGCAGTGTTCGTAAATGAAGACCTGGCCAAAAATCGGGTCCATGCTCTTGCGGGTGTGATCCATCGCCGCCTTCAGGTCCATCTTCGCGGCAGCCGCTTCCTTGCCGCAACGAAACAGGGTTTCGACCCACTGTTTGGTGTAGTCGATGGCCTTGTTCACCTCGGCAGCACCTTTCATCGCCTCGCCGCGGCCGGGCACGATGGCTTGGGCCCGGAGCGCGCGCAGCGCTTCCAGCGTGGCGGGCCACTCTTCGAGCTGGGCATCACCGGTGTAAACGCCGGCGTTGTACTCCACCAGGTCGCCGGAGAACAGCACTTTTTCTTCCTCCACCCAGGCAATCGTGTCGCCGCGCGTGTGGCCCGGGCCCGGATGCCAGATCTGTACCCGCACGCCGCCGAGGTCGATCACCAGCTTGCCGGGGACTTCGCCCTTGACCGGGTTGCCGCCGGCAATCACCATGGTCGGCCAGGTCAGGCCGGGCACGCTTTCGGCATTGCGGAACAGGCGCGGGAAACGCTCCATCTCGCTTTGCATGTCCTGGGCGCCGCGCTCCACGATCAGCTCGTAGGTGCCCTGGCTGGCGATGACTTCGGTCGCGCCTTCAGCGATATAGGCGCTGGCGCCCAGCACCCGCACTGCGTGGTAATGCGTCAGCAGCACGTACTTGATGGGCTTGTCGCTGATGGCGCGGATGCGCGCAATCAGGTCCTGCGCCATGGCCGGGGTGGCCGTCGCATCGCTGACCATGATGAACTTGTCGCCAATGATCACGCCGGAATTCGGGTCGCCCTCGGCGGTGTAGGCCCAGCAGTGGGCGCTGAGCTGCTCGAAGGTGATTTTTTTGTCCGTGAGGTCGGACTGCGAGGCAAAGGCTTTGGACATGGGGGAAAGTCTCCGTTGGGGAAGGGCCGACAGCACGGCCTGAATCGTTGTAATTTTACTATACGTAACTTATTACGAATAGTAAAACCCCAAAACCCCAAAACCCTTCAACCCTTCAACCCTTGACCCTCACCCTTGTGCTGCGACAGTCAGGACAGTCCGCGTTCGAGCATGGCGACCACCTCCTGGGCATAGTCGCGGTAACTCATGGGCCCGTCGGGGCGCATCCAGGTGAAGGTCCAGTTGATCATGCCGAACAGCATCATGGTCACGGCCGTCTGGTTGGCGGGCGTGATGCGCTGCGGGTAAGCGCGCTTGAGAAAACGCGTCATGGCCGAGACCACGTCGCGCTGCCGGTCCAGGATCAGCTCGCGCTGCACGTCCCCGAGAAACTTGGTGTCGCCCAGCAAGGCGCTGTGGCGGGTGGCCGAGGTCTCGTACTGGTCCAGGAAGTTGCGGATCAGTTCGTGCAGGGCGGCGCGGTCGTCCAGGTTCTTGCGCTGGGCGCTGGCCTCGGTCTGGCCAATGATGGCCAGCAGGTGCTGGGTGTAGCGGTCCAGCAGGTCAAACAGGATGGCTTCCTTGCTGCCGTAGTAGTGGTACAGCCTGGCCTTGGAGGTGCCGCAGGCCGCGGCGATGTCGTTCATGCTGGCGGCCATGTAGCTGCGCTGTGCAAAACACTGGGCGGCCACGTCGAGGATGGCCTCGCGCTGGAGCTCGTGGGTAGCGGATTTGGGACGGGCCATGCGCTATTGTGAAGCACGCAGGTCGCGCTAAAGTAGCGTCATGCCTGCCGACCTGTCCTTTGCCCACTACTGCTGCGAGCTGCTCGCCAGCGTCGGGCCGTGCACGGCACGCCGCATGTTTGGCGGCTTTGGCATCAGCACCGGGGGGCTCAACATCGCGCTGCTGGCCGACCTCGGCCGGGGGGACACCCTCTGGCTCAAGGCCGACGACGAGACCCGCGGCCTTTTCGAAGCCGCGGGCTGTGCGCCTTTTGTCTACCAGGCCAAAGGCAAGGCCATGAAACTGAATTACTACAGCGCGCCCGCAGACGCGATGGAATCGCCTCAGCTGATGGCGCAGTGGGCCCGGCTCTCGCTGGATTTCGCATTAAAAGCACGTGCAGCCAAGGCGGTACGGGCGCGACCAGCTACCAAATCAATAGCAAAACGCGGCACCACCGCAAGCAAGGTGGCCGTCAAGGCGCCCGCCAGGCCGGCCAGCAGGCGGCCCGACGCGGTGGCGGCCAGGCCCGCAGCCAGCCGCAAATCACGCAGCGGCTGAAGCACACCGGCGCGCCACTGCGGGTTGCGGGCAAGCGCCCTGGCCCGCCGCTCGGCGATGGCCAGCCCCGCCGTGGCCGGCAGCGGATCCCAGCTGAAGTAGGCTGCCGTGTTCTGCGCGGCGTCCCACGACTCCATCACCAGCGCCTGACCGGGCAGCAACTGGAGGCTGTCTCCCGCGCCCAGGACATGGTCGCCGCCGCGAACGCCGTCGTCCAGCTGCGCATGGTCGAAGGTGATCCACACCAGGCCATGCGCAATGCGCAACACCCCGGGCCGCGTGGGCCGCAGGGTCAAGGCCCGGCCGTCGCCCAGTTTCCAGCAGCCCGACACCGCGTCTGTGCCGGCGAATAATTGCAGCTCATGGTGGTGAAGGTGGTTCATGCTGTTCTCCTGAAAGACAAAACTCGTTGATGGGAAGGAATGATCGCGCCCCGGCCCTTGGCAGTCCAATGAATTCGCGCTACGCTATTCATTCCTGAAACGCATCAATCACCGGATACCCCCCGTGCTGCATTCAAAAACCCATTTGCGCACCCGCCCCATCTCGGCGGGCCAGCTTCGCGCCTTCGAGGCCGTCGCCCGGCACCTGAACTTTCGCGCCGCCTCCGAGGAACTGGCCCTGACCCAGTCGGCCGTGAGCCGGCAGATCCAGGCGCTCGAAGAAGAAGTCGGCCTGAGCCTGTTTCACCGCCACACCCGGTCCGTGGAGCTCACAGGCGCCGGCGGCGTGCTGCTGCGTGCCGTATCGCCTTCACTCGAACGCATCGACGGCGCGGTGCGGCAGATCCGCCAGAGCGCGGGCCGCAAAAGTGTGTCCCTCACCACGTTCGCGTCGTTCGCCTCGATGTGGCTGATCCCGCGGCTCGAAGCCTTCCAGTACGACAACCCCGACATGGACATCCGCATTGATGCGTCCGACGTCGCCATTGAGCTGGACACCTCGGACCTGGACATGGCCTTGCGTTATGGCCCGGCGGCCTCCATGCCGGCCGGGGCGATGCGGCTGTTCGGTGAACAGCTGACGCCGGTGGCCAGCCCCTGGCTGCTCAAAAGCGGCCCGCGCCTGAAAAAACCCGAAGACCTGGTGAACTTTGCGCTGATCGAGGCCGGCGATTCGCATTCCACCCACATGGAGTGGCTAACTTGGCGGCGCTGGCTCGAAGTGCACGGCACCACCAAGCTGGAGGGCAAGCGCTGGCTCTACTTCAACTATGCCTACCAGATGGTGCAGGCCGCCCTGACCGGCCAGGGCATTGTGCTGGCGCGCCTGCCGCTGATCGCCGAAAGCCTGGCCTCAGGCGACCTGATCGAGCCCCTGCCGCATCTGCGGCTGGAGTCGCCGATGGCCTACTGGCTGATCGTGGGCACGCGCAGCGCCTTGCGTCCCGAGGTCAGGGCTTTCCGCGACTGGCTGATGGCCCAGAGTGCGCTGACGCGCCAGGCGATCGGCGACGTGCCGGACCCGGACACGGTGGACAACATCGATTGAGCGCTACGCGCAACCAGCGCCCGGGGGCTCTTTAACCCACCAAGGGCCGCGGAACCGGCTTCGTCGGCCCGCAGGCGCAGCGGCCCCCTAGTGGGGCAGGGAGTTACACGCAGTGAACGACCGTGGGGGCCACATCACACCGGCCAGACCACTCCTTTGTCATTGAGGATCGCATCAAGCGCCACATCGTGCGGTTCGGGCGCCAGGTCGGGCAGCCAGCCGTGGCTGTAACCCAGACCCACGGTGAAGGGTTTGGGCTGCAGCGTCGCCAGCGTGCGGTCGTAGAAACCACCGCCGTAACCGAGGCGAAAGCCGCCCGGCCCGTAACCGACGCAGGGCACAAACAGCAGCGTCGGCACGATGATCTCGGTGCCCTTTGGTTTGGGAATGCCGTAGGCGTCTTCCTCCATCGGGCAGCCGGGGTACCAGGCATGGAAGGTCAGGGTTTTGTGGACCTTGTTCACCACCGGCAGGCCGATCTTGCGCGGCGACCGGTTTGCTATGTTTTCAGTAGCTGCCTCCGCCCGTCCCTCAAGGGCCAAACCTTGATTTCCTTCGGATTCCTGGCTTAAAATGGCGTCTTCCTGCCAGCGGTACAGCGCGGGTAGCGGATCAAACTCTCCCTTGATCGGCCAGTAGGCCCCAATCACTGCGTCTTCGCGGCCCACCAGCCATATCCGCATGACCCGTTGCAGCAGATCGGCGCGCTGGAGCCGGTCGGGCAGGTTCAGGCGTTGTTCGATCAAGTCTCTTCGCGCAGTTAATTTGTCCATAATGACCCGATGCTATCCAAATTTATTCTGAAGGCCCTGATTTCCGGCCTGTCGTCCTGTCTGCTGCTGGCGCCGGCCTGGGCACAAACCAACCCTGGCAGCACGCCCTCCCGCGGTGACGATGTGCTGCAGGAGATGAACAAGGCTTTCAAGCGCGGCGATAAAGCCAGGCTGGCGCAGCTGCTGCCGCAGGCCCAGGGCCATGCGCTGGAGCCCTGGGCCGCCTACTGGGAGCTGCGCGCGCGGCTGGACGAAGCCAGCACGCGTGAGGTGCAGGATTTCCTCGCGCGTTACGCCGGCAGCTACCAGGAGGACCGACTGCGCAACGACTGGCTGCTGCTGCTGGGCCAGCGCCGCGACTGGGCCGCCTTTGCCGCCGAATACCCGAACTACCGCATGGGCGACGACAAGGACGT
The DNA here is from genome assembly GCF_002379095.1 of Polaromonas sp. AER18D-145. Taxonomy (GTDB): domain Bacteria; phylum Pseudomonadota; class Gammaproteobacteria; order Burkholderiales; family Burkholderiaceae_C; genus Polaromonas. The sequence continues at coordinate 12,384 of NZ_NBZV01000030.1, read as the reverse complement.
GCGCTGCTACGCGCTGCTGGTCGACGGCCTGACGAACCCGGCCGCAGCCCCGCGCGACGCCGACGAAGTCCGCAAGAACTGGTACGCCCAGCGCGAGGCCAGTGACGGCTGCACGTCGGCGGCCTCGCGGCTGGTCGGCAACAAGAGCCTGACCACGCATGACGTGTGGATCAAGGCCAGGCTGGCGATGGAGGCGAACCGGCCGCGTGCCGCCCGCGATGCGGTGGAGATCATCGCGCCGGAAGCCCTGGGGCTGGTGACCGAACTCAACAGCAGTCCGGCCAAATTCCTGGCCAGCAAGGTGATTGCCATCCGGCAGGTGCGCAAGGAAATCATCGTGCTGGCCCTGGTCAAGCTCGCCACCAGCGATGCCGACGGTGCCGCTCGCTTCGTCGAGGACAAATGGGGCCTGCAGCTGACAAGCGAAGAACGCAACTGGGTCTGGGGCGCCATCGGCAAGCAGGCGGCGACGCGGCTCAGCAGCGATGCGCTCGGCTACTTCGCCAAGGTCAGCAAGGACACCGACCTGAGCGACGACATGCTGGGCTGGAAGGCCCGCGCCGCCCTGCGCGCGGGCAGCACACCACGCTGGCCGCTGGTGCTGGGCGCCATCAACGCCATGAGCGAAGGCGCACGCAAGGACCCGACCTGGGTCTACTGGAAAGCGCGCGCCCTGCTCAGCAACGCGCCGGCCGCCGTCGCCAGTGCCCCGATGCCGCCACAGCGGGCGGAAGCCCTGGCACTGCTGCAATCGATCGCCTCGGTGCGCGGGTTTTACGAACAGCTGGCGCTCGAAGAACTGGGCCAGAAAATCACCGTTCCGCCGCGGCCGGCCCCTCTGACGCCGGAGGAAAAGGAAACAGCGCGCCTCAACCCCGGACTGAACCGCGCCGCGTATGCGATCGCCCTCGGCCTGCGCAGCGAGGGTGTGCGCGAATGGAACTACAGCACCAACCTGCACCAGCGCGGCGGCATGGGCGAGCGCGAGCTGCTGGCCGCCGCCCAGTTCGCCTGCGACCGCGCCATCTGGGACCGCTGCATCAACACCAGCGAACGCACCCAGACCGTGATGGCCTTCGAACAGCGCTTTCCCACGCCGTTTCGCGACGCGGTGACCCAGCGCAGCCGCGAGATCAACCTGGACCCGGCCTATGTGTATGGCCTGATCCGCCAGGAGTCGCGCTTCATCATGGATGCGCGCTCCGGCGTTGGCGCGTCGGGCCTGATGCAGGTGATGCCCGCCACCGCGCGCGAGACGGCTCGTTATATCGGCCTGACGGGGTTCACTGCGGGCCAGATCAACGACCGCGACACCAACATAGTGATCGGCACGGCTTACCTCAAGCGCGCGCTCGACGACTTTGGCGGTTCCATGGCGCTGGCCGCCGCGGCCTACAACGCCGGCCCCGGCCGGCCCCGCAACTGGCGCAACGGCCCGGTGCTGGAGGCGGCGATCTGGGCCGAAAACGTGCCCTTTGGCGAAACCCGCGACTATGTGAAGAAAGTGCTGTCCAACACCACCAACTACGCGGCGCTGCTGAGCGGGCAGCCGCAGTCGCTCAAGGCCAGGCTGGGCAGCGTGGGGCCACGCGACGCCTCGGCACCACCGCCCGACGAGAAGATGCCCTGAACCACCCGGCCCGGCGGATGAGGGGCCGTTTGTAGGTTTTGGCCTATTTCCTGGCCACCCCGGCCGGGCTACATTGGCAGCTCATCCCAACAAGGAGAGCCCTAGATGAACCCATGGTGGCAACAAGTCGGCAACACCATTGCTGCCGAATTCTCGGACCTGACCGACCCGACCCACGTGACACGCGCCGTCCTGCGCCTGCTGGTGGCGGCCCTGCTGGGCGGCCTGCTCGGCTGGGAGCGCGAGCACCAGGGCAAGGCGGCGGGTGTGCGCACCCACATGCTGGTGGCGATGGGCGCCGCCCTGTTTGTGCTGGTGTCACAACAAGCCGGCATGGCGGCCGACGACCTGAGCCGGGTCATCCAGGGCATCACCGCAGGCGTGGGGTTTCTCTGCGCGGGCACCATTCTCAAAGGGGATCGGCTCGATGACGTGAAGGGGCTGACCACCGCCGCCGGGCTGTGGCTGACGGCGGCGGTCGGCGTGGCCGCCGGCATGGGACGCGAATCCACCGCCGTGCTCGGCACCGTGCTGGCCCTGGCCGTGCTGGCGGTGGTGCCCTTGGTGGTCAGGTCCGGCGAAAAGCCTGTGCCCTTGTTGGCCGGGGACGAACCGCCATCCCCCAAGAAGCATTGAGTTGCCGGGTCAGGCTTTCAGGCGCTGCGACACAAATTCACCTTCGTAATCCCTGGCCAGCGACAGCTTCTCGGCTTCGCTGAGCACCTTGCCGGCGAGCTGGAAAATGCCCTGCTCTTCATCCTTCAGGTGATGGAAGACCTTGTGGTGCAGCTCCTTGGCAATGGCCAGCCAGACCGGGGAACTGAAGTCCGTGGCCTGCAGTTTTTCGACCAGCTCGTCCATCTCGTGGTGCTCGGCAATGCCATGGCGCGAGGGCTCCTGCGTCATGTCATGGGCGATCAGCGGCACGTAAAAAAACCGCTCTTCCGCCGCCGCGTGGGCGGCCAGTTCGGTTTTCAGCTCCTTGAACAGCAGGTCGCGTTCCTTGCTGTCGCCGGAGGTCTTGATGAGGTTGTTAGCCAACTCGCGCTGGGTGTCGTGGCTGGTGCGCAGGGCTTCAAAAATATTCATTCGTCGATTATCCTGAGGCCCTGTAAAAAGCGGTGTAGGCCATGAGGCCGGGGCTGGTTCAGGCCGGGGCCTACATGCCGGCTCTTTTTGCGCGGGCGTTTTGCATCTCCTCGTGTGAAAGCGTCTAATCAAACTTATGAAGAAAATACTGATTCTGGGCGGTACCGGTTTTGTGGGCCGCCATGTCTGCGAGAAACTCACGCAGCTGCAGTGGCGGGCGACCGTGCCGACCCGGCATGAAGCGAACGCCAGGGACATCCAGATGCTCCCCGCCCTGGATGTGGTGCAGGCCAATGTGCATGACGAGGCGGCCCTGACCCGGCTGGTGGCGGGGCACGACGCGGTGGTCAACCTGATTGCCATTCTGCACGGCACGCAGGAGGCTTTCCAGCGGACCCATGTGCAGTTGCCCGAAAAGCTGGCGCGCGCCTGTGCCGCGACGGGTGTGCAGCGCCTGGTCCACGTCAGTGCGCTGGGCGCCGACATGCGCAACCCGGATGTGGCGCCGTCCATGTACCTGCGCAGCAAGGGGCACGGCGAGGTGGCGCTGCACCAGGCCGCCCTCGAGTTGACGGTGCTGCGGCCCAGCGTGATGTTCGGCGCCGACGACCGCTTCCTCAACACTTTCGCGCGGCTGCAGAAAATCTTTCCGGTCATTCCGCTGGCGGCCAGCCACGCGCTGTTCCAGCCGGTGTGGGTCGAGGATGTGGCCAGCGCCATCGTGCATTGCCTGCAGGATGCCCACACCCATGCCACGGTCGACCAGACGTTCGAGGCCTGCGGTCCGGGCATCTTCACGCTCCGGCAACTCGTCGAGTTGGCCGGCCGGTTGAGCGGCGTCAACGAGGGGCGCGGCCGCCCGGTGATCCCGCTGCCGGCGGCACTCGGCCGCCTGCAGGCGCGCCTGATGGAGCTGATGCCCGGCGAGCCCCTGATGAGCCGCGACAACCTGGACTCCATGAGTTTGCCCAACATTGCCAGCGGCAACCTGCCGGGGCTTGAAGCCCTGGGCATCACGCCGGCGGCCGTGGAAGCGGTGGCGCCGACTTATCTCGGCCCGCTCAGCGGCGGCTGGGGCCCGCGCAGCCACCTGACCCTCAAACGCAAGACCGCGGGACGATTCTAGGTTTTAGAACTTGCTCCTGGTCCCGGGCCGCATCAATGGTGCGGTCTTTTGGCATCAATGCAGCCGCGTCCTCCCGGTAGCATGATGCCTTTTCATCCTGGATGACTCCATGCTCAAACTCTACATCGGCAACAAAAATTACTCGTCCTGGTCCATGCGCCCCTGGGTGCTGCTCAAACAGGCCGGCATTCCGTTTGAGGAGGTCAAGGTCCGCTTCGACTCGTTCGAGGCCGTGTCCACCTTCAAGCAGGCCATCCGTAGCGTCACCCCCGTCGGCAAGGTGCCGGTGTTGCTGGACGGTAACCTGGCGGTCTGGGACACGCTGGCGATCGCCGAGTACCTGGCGGAACAATACCCGGACAAACAGCTCTGGCCCGCCGACGTCAAGGCGCGCGCACGCGCACGCAGCATCTGCGCCGAAATGCACAGCGGCTTTGGCGCCCTGCGCAGCGCCTGCCCCATGAACATCGAGGCCAACCTGAGCGACACCGGCCGGCTGATCTGGCGCGACAAACCGGCGGTGCGCGCCGATGTCGCGCGCATCGTGGCCATGTGGGGGGAATTGCTGGCAAGCTACCAGGGGCCTCTGCTGTTCGGCCGCTTCAGCATTGCCGACGCCTATTTCGCGCCGGTCGCCATGCGCCTGAGCCGGTATGTCCTGCCGGTGCCGCAGGAAATCAGCGCCTACATCGAACGCCTGAGCGCGTTGCCCGGGGTCAAGGCCTGGGTGGACGACGCCCTCGCGGAGAACGACTTTCGGGAATTCGAGGAACCGTACCGGTTGTCGCGCTGATCATGGCCAGAAGCACCATGGTCACGATTTACCTGCGTTACGTCCTCGACACCCGCCGGCTCAAGGAATTCGAGCATTACGGCAAGCTGTGGATTCCACTGGTGGAAAAGTTTGGCGGAAAACACCACGGCTACTTCATGCCCGGCGAAGGTGCCAGCAACATCGCACTGGCCATGTTCACGTTCGACAGTCTGGCCTCCTACGAAAGCTACCGGCAGCGGTCTTTTGACGATCCCGACTGCCAGGCCGCCTTCCGGTACGCCGAAGAAACGCGCTGCATTCTGAGCTACGAGCGCAGTTTTTTCCGCCCTGTCTTTTCCTGATCCCCATTTCGGGGTGGCGCCAACCCACCCGCTAAACTGCCCCCATGGAAATTTTCATGGTCGGTGGTGCGGTGCGCGATGCCTTGCTGGGCCTGCCGGTGCAGGACCATGACTGGGTGGTGGTCGGTGCAACGCCCGACGAATTGACGGCCCTGGGCTACCTGCCGGTAGGCAAGGATTTCCCGGTCTTCCTGCATCCGCAGACGCGCGAAGAGTATGCGCTGGCCCGCACCGAACGCAACACGGCGCGCGGCTACCGCGGCTTTGCCATCCACGCCGCGCCGGACGTGACCTTGGAAGAAGATCTCGCACGCCGCGACCTGACCATCAATTCAATAGCAGCTCCCGCCCGCCCCCAAAGGGATGGGGCCGGATTTGAAGCTGATTTTGCAGCCCTCATCGATCCTTACGGCGGACAAAGGGACATCCGGGACAAGGTGCTGCGCCACGTCACCGACGCCTTCCGCGAGGACCCGGTGCGCATCCTGCGGCTGGCGCGTTTTGCCGCACGTTTTGACGATTTCACCGTGGCGCCAGAAACCATGGCGTTGATGCGGGAGATGGTCAACCATGGCGAGGTCGATGCCCTGGTGGCCGAACGTGTCTGGCAGGAGCTGGCGCGCGGCCTGATGGAACGCACGCCCTCCCGCATGTTTGACGTGCTGCGGGAATGCGGGGCACTGCAGCACCTGCTGCCCGAGGTCGAAAAACTCTGGGGCGTGCCGCAACGTCCCGAGTACCACCCCGAAGTGGACACCGGGGTGCACCTGATGATGGTGCTGGACATGTCGGCGCGGCTGCAGGCCAGCCTGCCCGTGCGTTTCGCCTGCCTCGGCCATGACCTCGGCAAGGGCAGCACAGCGGTCGAGCTGCTGCCCAGACACATCGGCCACGAGGAGCGCGGCGTGCGCCTGCTCAAAGATGTATGTGCGCGGCTGCGCGTGCCCACCGACTGCCGGGAACTGGCCGAGGTGGTGGCGCGCGAACACGGCAACATCCACCGCAGCGCCGAATTCGGTGCGGCCGCCCTGGTGCGGCTGCTTGAACGTTGCGACGCATTTCGCAAGCCGCACCGTTTTGACGACATCCTGCTGGCCTGCGAATGTGATGCGCGCGGCCGCCTGGGCTTTCAGAACACGGCCTACCCGCAGCGGCAGCGGCTGGCGCAGGCCTTGCAGGCGGCGCAAGCGGTGGTGACGGCGTCGATCGCAGAAGCAGCCCAGGCGGCAGGCCTGAGCGGTCCCAAAATCGGCGACATGATCCATGCCGCCCGGGTACACGCCGTCCAGGCGTGGATCGACACTGCGGCGGCGCACGTCGATGCGGTCGCCCCGTCCGCCTGACGACCGCAGGCGACCCTGCGGCGGCCTGTTCCAAAAGGGAATCCGGCCTACAGGTGTCGCAGAAAAATTCTGCTAAGGTGGAAAGAGATGCACATGCCTTACGACACGCTCCCCCGTATCGCGCAGGATACGGCGCTTTTTCTGGACTTTGACGGAACCCTGGTTGAGCTGGCCGCCCGGCCCGAAGCCGTGGTCATTGCGCCCACCCTGACCAGCACGCTGGCTGCGCTGTATGGACAACTCGGCGGCGCGCTGGCGCTGGTATCGGGTCGCCGCCTGAGCGACCTCGACGGTTTTCTGGCGCCGCTGCAGTTGCCGGCAGCGGTCGAACATGGCGGGCAGCGCCGCAATGCCGCAGGTCTCCTGATCAGCGCGCCGGCCATCGATCTGCGCGCTGCGCTGCAAGCCGCCGAAGGGCTGCTGCAGCAGCATCCCGGCCTGCAGCTCGAACAGAAAAACCTGGCGCTGAGCCTGCACTACCGGCACGCCCCCGACCTGGAAGACCTGTGCCTGCGGGTGATGGGCGAGGCCGTGGCGCGCAGCCCGGGGCTGCAACTGATGCACGGCAAATGTGTGCTCGACCTGAAACCGGCCGGGGTCAGCAAGGGCACGGCCATCGCGGCCTTCATGGGCGAAGCACCGTTTGCCGGCCGGGTTCCGGTGTTTGCCGGCGACGACGTCACCGACGAGGACGGCTTCGAACAGGTGCTGCGCATGGGCGGCCACGCGATCAAGGTCGGCCCCGGACCCACGCTGGCGAAACATCGCTGCGACAGCGTGGCGCAACTGGCCCAATGGCTGCTGTCGGCACGGGCGCCCTCGCGCGAAAGCGGACCTGAACGGCGGCATGCATGAGCACCCTGCCGCCTGCCTCCAGCTTCGCTGCGCCCGCGCCGCCCTCGCTGTCGCTGGGCGTGATCGGCAACTGCGCCTTCAGCGCGCTGGTGGATGCCCGGGGCCGCATCGTCTGGTGCTGCCTGCCGCGTTTCGACGGCGACCCGGTGTTCAACGCCTTGCTGGAGCCAGGCGACACCGGCAGCGCCTTTGCCATCGAGATTGAGAATTTTTCGCACAGCAAACAGTGGTACGAACCGAACACCGCCGTGCTGCGCACGCAGCTGTTTGACGACAGCGGCCAGGGCATAGAAATCACCGACTTTGCACCGCGTTTTTACCGGCGCTCCCGTTTTTTCAAGCCCATGACCATGGTACGGCGCGTGCGGCCACTTCAGGGCGCACCGCGTATCCGGGTCTCGCTGGATCTGCGTTACGACTGGGGCCGCAGCCAGCCGGTCGTGACCCAGGGCAGCAACCATCTGCGTTATGTCGGCGATGCGCTGACCCTGCGGCTCAACACCGACGCGCCGCTGGCGCACCTGCAGTCCCGGCAGCCCTTTGTGCTGACACGCGAATACAACTTCCTGCTGGGCGCCGACGAGTCGCTGACCGACGGCATTGCCGACACCGCGCGCCTGTTCGAGGAAGAAACCCTCTCCTACTGGCGCGAGTGGAGCCAGCGCCTGCACATTCCGCTGCAGTGGCAGGACGCCGTGATACGCGCCGCCATCACGCTCAAGCTCTCGCTGTTTGAAGACACCGGCGCCATCGTGGCGGCCATGACCACCAGCATTCCCGAGGCGCCCAACAGCGGGCGCAACTGGGACTACCGCTACTGCTGGCTGCGTGACGCCTTTTTTGTGGTGCGCGCGCTCAACAGCCTGTCCGAAGTCGGCACCATGGAAGACTACCTGCGCTGGCTCAGCAACGTGGTGGTGCAGGCCGGTGGCGGCCACATCCAGCCGCTGTACGGCATCGGCCTGGAGCGCGAGCTGCCCGAGGCGGTGTACAGCCACCTGGGCGGCTACCGCGGCATGGGACCGGTGCGCGTGGGCAACCAGGCGCAGGAGCATTTCCAGCACGACGTCTACGGCAACGTGGTGCTGGGCGCGGCCCAGGCCTTTCACGACCACCGGCTGCTGCACCGCGCCGGCGAGGCCGAATTCCTGCGACTGGAGGCGGTCGGCGAGCAGGCCGTGCGCAACTACGACCAGCCCGACGCCGGCATGTGGGAGCTGCGCACGCGGGCCCGGGTGCATACCTCCTCGGCCCTGATGTGCTGGGCGGCCTGTGACCGTCTCGGCAAGATCGCCGTCACCCTGAAACAGCCGGACCGCGCCAGCTACTGGCACGGCCATGCCAACGTCATGCGCGAGCGCATCCTGCGCGAATCCTGGAGCGAGGAACGCCAGGCCTTTGCCGAGAGTTTCGGCGGGCGCGACCTGGACGCCAGCGTGCTGCTGATGATCGAGGTCGGCTTCATCGACCCGAAAGACCCGCGTTTTGTCGCGACGGTGGACGCGCTGGAAAAACACCTGTGCGACGGCCCCTACATGCGCCGTTATGAAGCCTCCGATGACTTCGGCAAGCCCGAAACCGCCTTCAACATCTGCACCTTCTGGCGCATCGACGCGCTGGCGCGCATTGGCCGCAAGGAACAGGCGCGCGAGATCTTCGAGACCATGCTGGCAGCGCGCAACCACCTCGGCCTGCTGTCCGAGGACACCCACCCGGTGACCGGCGAGATGTGGGGCAACTTCCCGCAGACCTACTCCATGGTCGGCCTCATCAACGCGGCCGTACGCCTGTCGGCGCCCTGGGACAGTCAAGTATGAACACGCCCGTCGGCGAAAACCAACGTAGGGGCTCTTCATTCAAGCAGGGGCCGCGGAACCGGCTTTGCCGGGCCGCAGGCGCAGCGGCCCCCCCGGGGGGCAGCGCATTACACAAAGTGAAAAGCGTGGGGGCCTCATCATGAGCCGGCTGGTCGTCGTTTCCAATCGTGTCGCCGACCCGCGCAAGGCCGCGGCGGCGGGCGGGCTGGCGGTGGCTTTGGGCGATGCGCTGGCCGCCAACGGTGGCCTGTGGTTCGGCTGGAGCGGGACCATTGTCGAAGGCGGCCCCCCCGGTGAAGGCGAGATACACACCCAGCAGGCCGGCAATGTGACGCTGACCACGGTGGATCTGTGCCGCGAAGACCACGACAGTTATTACCTGGGCTACAGCAACGGCGTGCTCTGGCCGGTGTTTCATTACCGGCTCGACCTGGCCGACTTCGATGCCGGCTTCATCGGCGGCTACCGCCGCGTCAACCAGATGCTGGCGCGCAAGCTGATGCCGCTGCTGCGGCCCGACGACACCATCTGGGTGCACGACTACCACCTGATCCCGCTGGCAGCCGAGCTGCGTGCAATGGGCTGCAAGAACCGCATCGGCTTCTTCCTGCACATCCCGCTGCCACCGCCGCTGATCCTCGCGGCCGTGCCCCAGCATGAATGGCTGATCCGCTCGCTGTTTGCCTATGACCTGGTGGGCTTCCAGAGCCAGGCGGATGTGGACCACTTCTCGCGTTATGTCGGCCAGGAGGCGGGCGCAGAAGCCCTGGACCGGCACCAGTTCCGCGCCTTCGGACGCACGGTGCACGCCCAGGCCTTTCCCATTGGCATCGATGTCGATGAATTTGCGGCCCTGACGCATGGCAAGGAAGCGCGCGAGATGTATGAGCGCATGAAGGTGGAGTACTCGCGGCGCCGCCTGCTGCTGGGGGTGGAGCGGCTGGACTACTCCAAGGGCCTGCCGCAGCGCCTGCGTGCCTTCAGGCAGTTGCTGAAGCTGTACCCGGAAAACCTCAACAGCGCGACGCTGATCCAGATTGTCTCGCCCAGCCGCGAGGCCCTCGACACCTACAGCGGCCTGCGCCAGGAGCTGGAGAGCTTGTGCGGCGCCATCAACGGCGACTACGGCGAGCTGGACTGGATGCCGGTGCGCTACATCCACCGCAACGTGGCGCGCAAGCGCCTGCCCGGCCTGTACCGCGTGGCCAGCGTGGCCCTGGTCACGCCGCTGCGCGACGGCATGAACCTGGTCGCCAAGGAGTTCATCGCGGCGCAGGATCCGGCCGACCCCGGCGTGCTGGTGCTGTCACGTTTTGCCGGCGCGGCCGAACAGCTCAAGGAAGCGCTGCTGGTCAACCCCTACGACACCCACGGCACGGCCGAGAGCATCCAGCTGGCACTGCAGATGCCGCTGCACGAGCGCCAGCGGCGGCACCAGGCGCTGCTCGAGCGCATCCGCAGCCAGGACGTCCACTGGTGGCGCCAGACCTTTCTGCAAACCCTGTCCGGCACCACCCCCGACTAGAACCATCGCCTTCTGGCGCGCTTCTGGCAGACAAGCCGGAAATGTGCAACCATTCAGTCACGAATTGAACTGACATGGTCAAACGCAATTACCTCAACCGCTCCCTGGCCGACGGCATCCGCAAGGTCGGCTTTCGCAAATGGTATGAACGCGAGCTGCTGTCCAGCCATGCCCACATGCTGCTGGCCCTGCTGTGCACGATTGCCCTGATGGCCACGCTGGAGCTTTTTCAGGGCGGCACCCTCACCGAAAAGCTGGTGGACGTGGCCCTGTTCATCATCAGCGGCGCGGTGGGACTGTGGGCCTTGCGCCGCTACCTGTACCTGCTGCTGCATGCCGAAACCGTGGCCGACCAGGCCAATTGCCCGAAATGCGCCGAATACGGCCGGCTCGATGTTGTCGAGGAAGACCGTCGCAGCGGCCAGATTCTCGTCAAGTGCCGCAAATGCGGCCAGCCCTGGACGCTGATCCCCTGAAACCCGAGCGGTTTCAGACCACCAGCGCCAGCGCCGCGTAGTCGCCCACCCGGTCCTGCAGGCCGGCCGGCACCAGCACAAACCCGTCCGTCAGCGCCGGCAGCCTGCCGCTGATGTGGGCCTGCAGGCGCGGCAGCAGGTAATCGCGGTGGTGCCAGAACACGCTGCCGCCGATGCTGATACGCTGCAGGTCCAGCGTCACGACCAGGTTGTACAGGGCCCGGCCCATCACCCGGCAAATGTCATCAATAATGGTCGCAGCGCCCGTCTCTCCTTCGCGAGCAGCTATCAAAATGGAAGCAGCGTCGGCATACCCGAGCGCGCCAAAACGCCGCGGCATCGCATTGCCCGCCACCAGGGCCTCGACATCGCCGATGTTGCCGCAGCCGCACAGCGCGTCGTTGTTGTCGCTGACGAACATGTGGCCGGCATGGCCGGCGTTGCCATTTTTTCCGCGCAGCATCTGCCCGTCGACACACAGGCCAACCCCAATGCCGGTGCTCCAGGTCACGTAAGCGCAATCGGCCATGCCCTGCAGCGCGCCCCAGCGGCGCTCGGCCTTGAGCGCAGCCAGGCCGTCATTTTCGACCCGCACCTGGGCGAACACCTCGCGCAGCGGCGCTTCGAGCAAGGCCGTGGTCCATTGGTTGGGCAACCCGCGCGCCGCGCCGGCCAGGCCGCCGCAGATGTTGGGCGCCGCGAGTTCGACCTGGCCATCGTTCAGCACAAAGGGCCCGCAGGACGCCACGCCAACGGCCGCCAGGTCCTCGCGGCGGATCTGCGCCGTCGCGCTGCTTTCTTCTATCATCCGCAGCACCTGCCGCGCCAGCGCATCGCAAGCGCCCTGCTTGGCTGTCGGCTCCACCCGCCGGCCAACGATGCCGCGCTGATCAACCACGGCGACCGACACCTTGGTGCCACCGATGTCCACGCAGGCCACCGGGGCTGCACCGGCAGGCAGGCGAATGTCGGGTCCGGGGAAAGAGGGGGGTGCCGGTGAAGGGCTGTTCATGGCAGGCCGTTCAAATCAACTGGCTGATGAGGCTGGCCACCAGGCTCAGGACGATGGTGGTCGTCAACGGAATGAACCATTCGCGCCCGAACAACCTGAACCGCAAGTCGCCCGGCAGTTTGCCAAAGCCCAGCTTGTGCAGCAAGGGCGTGAACCAGCTGATGAAGATCAGCGCCAGGAAAATCACCAGCATCCAGCGAATCATGGGGCTAGTTTAGGGCCTGGTCGCCTCCTGGGCACGCTGAAGAGGAAGTCCATTCTCTTGATGATTTGATCTGCTGGTGGTTTGCCGGCAAGCCGGGGATTGCCCGGTCACCCGGGCGAGTACCGGCATCACGCTGCGTTTCCGGTTCGCCTGGGACAGTAGGCGCAACTCCCCACTCCCACCCCTAGCC
>NZ_NBZV01000029.1 GCF_002379095.1 Polaromonas sp. AER18D-145 | reverse complement strand
CCTGGACGAGTTCGTCTTCCGCTTCAACCGCCGCACCTCCAGCTCTCGCGGGATGCTGTTCTACAGGCTGATGCAACAAGCCGTGGTCACCGATCCGGTGACCTACGCCGACATCGTGCTGCCCGCCGAAAAAGCCGCTGAAATGACCTCGTGGAGCTAAGCGGATACCCCTTATTAATATACAGTGAATTGGGTGTTTTTGCCAGAGCTGGGCGGACCGGACCTCTGCCATGTTCTGTCTTTCAGGGCAAAAAACGGCGGCAACGGTGGCTAAACAGCGGCAATGCCGGGCAAATGCCCTGGAGGCTGTCGACAGGCCTTAACGGGAGGCTTCGGCCGTGGCAACCTCGGCCGGGGTTGCCCCTGGCGCCAGTTTTTTGACCCGCACTTCCATGACCAGGTAGATCACTGTGGCGAGCACCAGGGGCACCAGGTAATAGATGACGCGGTAGGCCACCAGGGCGGCCAGCAGCTGGTGCGTGGGCATGGCATGCGAGAGCAGGGCCACAAACACCGCTTCCAGCACGCCCAGGGCGGCCGGCACGTGGGCGATGACGCCCGCCACGGCGGCCACCAGCAACACGCCGGCCACCGCCGCAAAGGCGATTTTCTGCTGCAGCAGCAGAAACACCAGGCTGCTCATGATCAGCCAGTTCGTCGCACCCATCGCCACCTGCAACAGTGCCATCCTGCCGGAAGGAAGTTCCAGCCGGTGGCCGCGCAGGGTAACGCTGCGCCGGGGCGACAGGGCGCACAGCAGCAGGTAGGCCGCGGCGGTCGCCAGCAGCACAAAACCCAGGACCTGCAGGCCGCCGCTGCCCATCTTCCAGCCGGGCGGCAACTCCGGCGTGGCAAAGGCGAAGATCAGGCCGCCGAGGAACAGGTAACCGGTCCAGTTGGTCAGCATGCTGAGCGACAGGATCCGGGTGATGGTCCCGGTGTCCAGCCTCAGCCGCGAATAAAGCCGGTAACGGAAGGCCACGCCGCCCACCAGCGAGCCGAGGTTGAGGTTGAACACATAGCTGATGAAGGTGACCAGCATCACCGTGGTGGCGCGCAGGGTGTGGCCGGTGTAATGCCGCCCCACCAGGTCAAAGCAGCTGTACAGGCCCAGGCTCAGGGCGGCCAGTGCCACCGCGCCCAGCAACAGCGCCGGCGGGTAGGCGCGCAACGCGGCAAACACCTCCTGCCAGTCGATGGCGCGGCCCTGCTCGACCAGCAGCCAGGCCACCAGGGCAAAAAACACCAGCGTTGCGACCCGTTTGAGCCAGGGCCACCAGACCTTGCCGGTGATGCCGGCCTTCTTCGGGCGGCGCAGGGCCGGCAAGGCGGGCGCCGTGCTCATGAGACCCGGCCCTCGTTGACATGGCTGATTTTCACGTCCACGTCTGTCTGGCCCAGCAGTTTTTCGGCCAGTGTCAGGCGCGGCGTGTGGGCCGGCAGCCAGCCAAACCAGGCCGGGTAGCGCCGCAGCAAATGGAACACCAAAAAGCTGCGCAGGCTGGCCCAGAGGCCGGTTTCGGCCACGTCCCTGGCGTGGATCTGCGTGCAGCTGTCCTGCATCAGCTGCTCCAGGTGCTCGCCCAGATGCTGGTTGAAGGCGCGGTCCTTGATGATGACATTGGCCTCCAGGTTCAGCGACAGGCTCAGCGGGTCAAGGTTGCTGGAGCCGACGGTGGACCATTCGTCGTCGGTCAGCGCGACCTTGCCGTGCAGCGGGCGGTCATGGTATTCGTAGATCTTGACGCCGGCGGCCAGCAGGTGGTGATACAGCAGCCCCGCTGCGATCTTGACAATCGGCATGTCCGGCTCGCCCTGCAGGATGAGGCGCACGTCCACCCCGCGCCGCGCCGCCTTGCGCAGCTGCCTGAGCAGGCGGTAGCCCGGGAAGAAGTAGGCATTGGCGATGATGATGCGGCGGCGCGCGCCGCGGATGGCGATGCGGTAGTGGCGCTCGATGTCGCTTTGGTGTTCCACGTTGTCGCGTGTCACGAAGATGGCATCGGAAGGGCCCGTGGCCGGCGGCAGGGAGTTGGCGGGCGCGACGGCGGGGACCGGCTGGCGGTTGAGAAGCTGGGCCAACCGGCTGCCCGGCGGGTGCTGGCCGAGCAGCAGCTGGGCCCGGACAAACTGGTGAATCTCGGCGACCAGCGGCCCTTCCATTTCAACCGCATAGTCCTGCTTGGCCTCGGCCCCGAAGTCCGCGAGGTGGTCGGCCGAATAGTTGATGCCGCCGACGAAGGCCCGCTTGCCGTCGACCACCACGATCTTGCGGTGCATGCGGCGAAACAGGTTGGTGCGGTAGCCCCACAGGCGGGGGCTGGGGTCGAACACATGCACCCGCACGCCGGCCTGCGTCAGCGCCAGGATGAAGGCGGGCGAGAGGTCCGGGGAGCCGTAGCCGTCGATGGTGATGTCGATCTGCACGCCGCGCCCTGCGGCGGTGAGCAGGGCCTTCTGCAGGGCCTGGCCGACCTTGTCTTCAAACAGGATGAAGGTTTCCAGCAGCACCTCGTGCTCGGCCGCCGCGATGCATTCGAACACCCGCGGGAAAAAGCCCTCGCCGTTTTCCAGCAGGGTGAAGCGGTTGCCGGCAACCCAGCGGCCGTTCATGAGGTGGTCTCGCGTGCAGGCCCCGGGTGCATGTCAGAACTCGATCTCGGCGGCCAGCGGTGCGTGGTCCGACAGGTGCGACCAGGGTTTGAGCGGCAGCACGACGGGCGAATGGCCGATCGCGTTGCGCACGTAGATGCGGTCCAGCGGCAACACCGGAAAACGCGCGGGGAAGGTGCGCGCCGCCTTGCCGTTGGCATTGACGAACACTTCATGCATGGCGGCGCCCTTTTCGAGCACGGCGTGGGCGCGGCGGCGCCAGTCGTTGAAGTCGCCTGCCGCGATCACCGGCGCGCTGGCCGGGATGTCCTTGTGCACCATGTCGCACAACATGTGCAGCTGTTTGATGCGGTGCGATTCGGCCAGGCCCAGGTGGACGCAGATGGCATGCACATGCGTGTCGCGGCCGGGCACTTCCAGCACGCAGTGCAGCAGGCCGCGCCGCTCGGGGCCGCTGATGGACACGTCGCGGTTCTCGAAGTGGATGATGGGGAATTTCGACAGCACGGCATTGCCGTGATGGCCGTTGGTGTACACGGCGTTGCGGCCGTAGGCAAACTGCGGCCAGATGGTGTCGGCCAGGAATTCGTAGTGCGGCGTGGCCGGGTAGTTGGCGACGCGGCTCTCATGCCGGGCGTGGGTGCCGGTGACTTCCTGCAGGAACACCACATCGGCGCCGACCGTGCGCACCGCCTCGCGCAGCTCATGCAGGATGAACTTGCGGTTGAAGAAGGTGAAGCCCTTGTGGATGTTGACCGTCAGGACCTTGATGGAGACGCTCTGGGCGGCGGCGGCAATGGCTGCCTGGGTCTGCGCCAGTGCATCGGCCTCGTCGGGCGGCGCGAGCTCCACAGAGACGGAGGGTGCGACGGGTTCGCTGGGCTTGAGAGGTGTTTCGGAAGAGGGCATGGCGCGGCAAAAGGGGCAAAACCCTATTGTCGCGCGGCCGTGCCCAAAGGCTGTAGGACAGCAAGCTCATTTGCCGTGTGGCGGGTTTTGCGCCCGCGTGTCAAGCGTCTGTAAAGGTTGGTGTCCTACGTCAGGCGGGGGGGCTCTCCGGCAGGCCCGGGCCGGCCTGGGTAGTAGATTTGAGTTACTCAGTTCCGACAAGGCACTGGCGCCTGCAGCTGCCTTTCCGGGCGCCCTGCAGGCTGGCAGCTACTTCAGGAGGTCACGACCCGCCCTGACCTGCCTGTTTCATCACAAGGAGTTTGAAATGAACAAGTTTTCCATGCGTTCCCTTTCTGCCGCTGCGGCCCTGACCGCCACGCTGGCTTTTGCAGCCCATGCCCAGGTGGGTGTCGGCGCTGACGTCGGTGTGCGCACCGGTGTCAACAACAACATCAGCAGCGACGTGCGAGCCAACGCAGGCGTTGGCGTGAACGCCACCGCTTCCTCGTACGGCACGGCCACGCGCAGCGACAGCTCGATGGGCGCCAACACCGACACACGTGCCCGTGCCCAGGCCTCGGACGGCAGCGTCAAGGGCACGGTCAGCCGCACAGCCAACCGCACAGAAAATGCCGTGGAGCGCGGTGCCAGCGCGACCAAGAATGTCGCCGGGCGCGCGGTCAACTCGGTGGGCAACGTCGCCCGCCGTGCCGGCAACGGCATCCAGAACGCCTTGCCCGCCGGTGCGCGTGGCAACGTGCAGGGCGCTGTCGGCGGCCAGGTCGAGGCCAAGTAAACCGGTACTGAACCGACGGTCCTGCGGGGCCGGGCCGCCGGGGCATGTTCCCGGTGACCCGGCCCCTTTTTTTGTCTGCACGGCAGGCGCCTGCGCGCGCTGTGCCGTATGCTGCGTCTGGTTCCTGCGTGGCCTCAGGCCGGCCACCCGCGTCACCCACCCACTGAAAGGATTCCGTCATGCCACGCGCCATACTTGAGGAGTCCCGCATCCACCCGGCCATCCAGGGCAAGATCGCCCGCCATGAGCAGGCCATCGTGCAGGAAGTGCAGGCTGCCGTGGCCGTCCATCCGGTGGTGGTGGTCGGCATGGCCATGAACCCGTTTCCGCGCAAGGCGCGCCGCGCGCTGGATGCGGCGGGGGTGGCGCACCACTACCTCGAATACGGCAACTACCTCAACACCTGGCGCGAGCGCAATGCGCTGAAGATGTGGACCGGCTGGCCCACCTTTCCCATGGTGTTTGTGCGCGGCACGCTGATAGGTGGAGCCGGCGACCTGGACAAGCTGATCGCCAGCGGCGCACTCAAGGCCTTGCTGGGCGCCTGAAGCACGGCCTCCGGCGAGCGGCGGCCTGCAAGGTGCAGCGTATTACACGAAGCGACAGGCGTGGGGGTCCCTCTTTACCAGCCGGGGCCGCGGAACCGGCTTTGCCGGGCCGCAGGCGCAGCGCCCCTCGGGGGGCAGCGCAGTACGCGAAGCGACAGGCGTGGGGGTCCCTCTTTACCAGCCGGGGCCGCGGAACCGGCTTTGCCGGGCCGCAGGCGCAGCGCCCCCTCGGGGGGCAGCGCAGTACGCGAAGCGACAAGCGTGGGGGCCCTATTTGTGGGGCTCTATTTCGGCCGTGGCCGGGAAAGCCCCTTGTCGGGCTGGGACAGGGTGCCGGCCCGCAAGGCCTTGACGGCGTGGGCCACCGCGCTGGCGACATTGCGCACCTCGGCCTGCATGGGCGCGTCGGCGTCCAGGGCGTCGTGGCTGGTGGCGTAAGGCGCGTAGTAGCCGACATAACGGTCCAGCCGTGCCTGGCTGCCGGCGTCGATCAGGCCCATCCAGTCGAGCCAGTCGGACAGGCCGCGCCGCACGCCTTCGATGCCTGCGACATCGCCGTGCACGACCAGGCCGTAGGCGCGGCCGGCCAGGTGTTGGGGGTAGTCCCAGCCCTGAAGCTCCAGCGCCTTGGCCTCCAGGGCTTTCTTGCCGTGGGTGCTGGTGGGATCGGGGTTGCCGCCGTCGGCGCAGACCAGGCGGTCCATCATGAGTTTGAGCGGGCTCGGTGACTGGTACCAGTACACCGGCGTCACAATGATGACCGCGTGCGCCGCTGTCCAGCGTTCATAGATTTCGTTCATCCAGTCGCTGGTCTGCCCCTGCGCATGGTTGGGGTAACAGCTGCAGGGCCAGTGGCACAGCGGCATGGCGGTGGCCACGCAGCCCTTGCAGGGGTGGATGTTCAGGTGGTAGCTGGAGGTCAGCAGGCTGAGGTCGAGCACATCGGTCTGGATCTGTGCCTGCACGAGGGTTTCTTCGGCCCACTGCACCATGCGGAAGGTTTTCGAGATCTCACCGGGGCAGGTGCCGTCGTTGCGTGCCGAGCCGCAGACCAGCAGCACGCGTGAGGGTGTCGCCGGGTCCTGCCACGCCGCCTGGGCCTGCTCAATACGCGCCTTGGTCGCCAGCCACTCGACGGAGAGGTCGTAGTCCGGGTCGGCGTAACCCGGGCCGGCCTTGCGCGTGCGGGGCGCCTTGCGGCCTTCCTGGTAGGCGTCCCAGGCAATCGCCTCCACGCGGGAGATCGCCTCGGCTTCAGCCTGGAAGGCCGGGTCCATGAAGGATTCCATGAAACGCTCATGGAACACGCTGCGCGATAAAGCGGCCGGCGCCTGGCCTTTGCGGATCGGGGTCATGGCGCCAGTTTAGGCAGGCAGTCAGGTGGAAAAGCGAAGCTTGCACCTCGTCCTACGCGGGAAAGCGACGGTGTCTGGCGAGGCAGAAAAGTGAGTAAAAAGTGCGTCCAGCCCCCGACCTGTCTACGCAGCCAGCTCCTGAAAACATAGCGTTTCAAGCGCGGCCCGCCATCAAAAAAGCCTGCGCCACGCCCGACAGGGACGCGGCGCAGGCTGGGGTCAGGCGACGCTCAGGGCGCTGAGGGCCGCCCTGTGGCGCGGGACCGTGCAGGCTCAGCCTTTGTGATGCTGGCCGTGGTGTCCGCCATGGCCCATGCCGCCGCGGCCCATGCGCTGGCTGTCAAAGACTTTTTGCTGCTCGGGGCTGAGCGCGGCATAGAAGGTCTTGGTCGCCTCGCCGCGTTTGTCCATGGCGGCGCTCATCTCGGCCATGCGCTGGGCGCGCAGGGCACGCATCTTGTCGATGCGCTCGGGCGTGGTCAGTTTGTCGAACTCGGCCTTCATGGCGGCGCGGTCGGGGCGGGCGCCGTGAACCGGCGGCTGCCTGGAGGCGGTGAAGGCCGTCCACGCACCTTCCTGGGTCGGCGTGAGCTTGAGTTTGGCCTTGAGCTCGGCCTGGTGCTTGGCGATGCGCCCCTGCATCTGAGCGGGATCATGGCGGCCCATGTGGTCGCCATGGTGGCCGCCGGCTTTGGCCGGCGCGCCTGCGGTGGCGGGTGCCGCGGGCGCAACGGTTTGTGCCGTGGCGGCCAGGGCCGCGGTGGCCATGATGCCGGCGAGCACCAGGCTTTGAACAGATTTCAGGGGTTTGAACATGGAGGTCATGAAAGCTTCCTTTCGGTAGAAGACAAGCCTGTGGCCGGGAGTGGCGTCAGGTTGAAAGGAAGTTTGCGCCGCCTGTGTAAGGGCGCCATGACGCTCGCGTCAGGATTTCGTAAAGTTTCTTTGCAGAACCGGGCGCGGGGCTGCGCCGGCGAGGTCGTCGAGGATGGGGCAGTCGGGCCGGTCGTCGCCCTGGCAGCCGTGGATCAGGTGACCCAGCGTTTTTTGCATGGCCTGCATGGCGGCGATGCGCTGGGCCAGGTCGTCGGCGTGTTTCTGCGCAATGCGCCGCACGCTTTTGCTGGCGCGGCGGCGGTTTTGCCACAGGCTGACCAGCTCGGCGATTTCCGGCATGGAAAAACCAAGCTCGCGCGAGCGCTTGATGAAGCGCAGCGTGTGGACCTCGGCATCGCTGTACTGGCGGTAGCCGCTGTCGCTGCGGTGCACGTGCGGCAGCAGCCCCAGCGACTCGTAGTGCCGCACCATCTTGGCCGACACGCCGGACTGGCGCGCCGCCTCACCGATGTTCACGGGTGCGCTCATGCGGTGGCATATCCTTCTTCGGAAATCGCAGCAATGATGGCCTCGCGGGGCTGGTCCGACCGCACCTCCACCTTGCCTGCTGCGCGATCTATCTTTACTTCGGCCTGCGGATCGAGGGTCTTGACGGCCTGGGTCACGGCGCGTTCGCAATGGCCGCAGGTCATGCCCTGCACGTTGAAGGTCTGGTCCATGGGGTTGTCCTTTCGGGGGTTGAATGGAAGAAGCCTGAAGCTTCAACCTTGCCACAATGGTAAGGTCAACCGGTCCGGCACCAAATCCCTGCGTCGCGTAAGGTTGATCTCGATCAAGGCTTGACCTTGCCATGATGGCAAGGTTGACCATTCGCTTATGAGCACAACCCTCTCCCCCTCTACCCTGGACCTTGGCGTTGACGGCATGACCTGTGCGTCGTGTGTGTCGCGTGTTGAGAAGGCCCTGAAAAAAATCCCTGGCGTGCAAGACGCCATCGTGAACCTCGCCACCGAATCGGCGCGTGTGGTCTACGCCCCTTCGGCGCAGATGGACGCGCAGATTCGCCGCGCCGTGCGCAACGCCGGCTACGAGCCGCGCGCGGCTGAGGAAGCCGCGCCGGAAGAGCTTTCTCCGTGGGCCGGTTTCGCGCCGGTGGCCATCGGCCTGTTGCTCTCGGCGCCGCTGGTCGTGCCCATGCTGGGCGACCTGCTGGGCAAACACTGGATGCTGCCTGCTTGGCAGCAGTTCCTGCTGGCGACGCCGGTGCAGTTCATTCTGGGTGCGCGGTTTTACAAGGCGGGCTGGCATGCGCTGAAGGCGCTGACCGGCAACATGGACCTGCTGGTGGCCATCGGCACCAGCGCGGGCTGGGGCCTGTCGGTATGGCTGTGGCTCAGTGCCGAGGCCGACACGATGCCGCATCTTTATTTCGAGGCCTCGGCCGTGGTGGTGACGCTGGTGCTGCTGGGCAAGTGGCTGGAGGCGCGCGCCAAGCGCCAGACCACGGCAGCGATACGCGCGCTGCATGCCTTGCGGCCCGAGGTCGCGCACGTGCTGCAGGGCTCGGGCGAGGAAGCCGACCTGCCGGTGGCCGAGGTGCTGCTGCGCGACCGCCTGGTGGTGCGGCCGGGCGAGCGCATTCCGATGGACGGCCTGCTGCAGGAAGGGCAGACCCAGGTGGATGAATCGATGCTCACCGGCGAGCCGCTGCCGGTGAGCAAGCAGCCCGGCGACAGGCTCACCGGCGGCAGCATCAACGGTGACGGGCGTGTGGTGCTGCAGGTGAGTGCCGTGGGCAGCGAAAGTGTGCTGGCCCACATCATTCGCCTGGTGGAGGATGCGCAGGCCGCGAAAGCGCCTATCCAGCGCCTGGTGGACCAGGTCTCGGCCGTGTTTGTGCCGGTGGTGCTGGCCATTGGCCTGCTCACCTTGCTGGGCTGGCTGTGGGCCGGCGCCGGTATGGAGACGGCGCTGATCCACGCGGTGGCCGTGCTGGTGATTGCCTGCCCCTGTGCGCTGGGGCTGGCCACGCCGGCGGCCATCATGGCGGGCACCGGGGTGGCGGCAAAAAACGGCATTTTGATCAAGGACGCGCAGGCGCTGGAGCTCGCGCATAAGGTCGATACGGTGGCCTTTGATAAGACTGGCACGCTGACGGTCGGGCGGCCGCGGCTGGTGGCATTTGTCGTGTCTCCGGACGCAGACGAAGCTGCGCAACTGGCGGTCGCCGCCAGCCTGCAAAGCGGCAGCGAACACCCGCTGGCGCGGGCCGTGGTGGCCGCCGCGCAGGACCGCGGCATGACGGTGGCGCAGCCCGACGGACTGCGCGCGGTGCCCGGCCGCGGCAGCGAGGGCGAGGTCGGCGTGCGCAGCTACCTGATCGGCAGCCTGCGCTGGATGGACGAGCTCGGTGTGGACCTCGGCGCGCTGGCGCCGCAGGCGCAGCGGCTGCAGGGCGAAGGTGCGACGCTGGCGCTGCTGGTGGAACGGGTACCCGTTCGGGCTGAGCCTGTCGAAGCTGTCTCTGGGACGCGTGACGAAACCCTTCGACAAGCTCAGGGCGAACGGTATATTGCGCGCGCATTGATGGCGTTTGCCGACGAACCCAAGGCCGGTGCCAGGGAAGCGCTGGCGGCCCTGCGTGCGCGCGGCATCCGCATCGTGATGATCTCCGGTGACAACCAGGGTGCGGCCCTGGCCATGGGCGCGCGGTTGGGCTTGGGCGCCGACGAGGTGATGGCCGAGGTGCTGCCCGGCGACAAGGCGGCCGCAGTGGCACAACTCAAGCGGGAGGAGGCCGTATTTACCAGCCGGGGCCGCGGAACCGGCTTTGCCGGGCCGCAGGCGCAGCGCCCCTCTTTTTCGTTCAAGGGGCAGCGCACCGCCGTAGGCTCACGCAGTGACAAGCGTGGGGGTCACACCGTCGTGATGGTCGGCGACGGCGTCAACGATGCGCCGGCGCTGGCGGCGGCCGATGTCGGCATGGCCATGGGCACGGGTACCGACGTGGCCATGCACGCGGCCGGCATCACGCTGATGCGCGGCGACGTGGCGCTGGTCGCCGGCGCGCTCGACATCTCGCACCGCACGGTCATGAAGATCCGGCAGAACCTGTTCTGGGCCTTTGCCTACAACGTGGCCGGCATCCCGCTGGCGGCGCTGGGTTTCCTGAGTCCGGTGGTGGCCGGCGCGGCGATGGCGCTGTCCAGCGTCAGCGTGATCTCGAACGCGCTGCTGCTCAAGCGTTGGCGGCTGCGCCGGGATTGACCTGGATCAAGGTTTGGCGCCGGGGCCTGTGACAAGCTGCCACCATGACTCATTCCTCACTGCAAATCATCCGCGACGAGCACGCGGCCGTGGCCGCCGTGTTGCGCTCGCTCGTCATGATGATGGAGCGTGGCCCGGGCGACGAGCCCGAGCGCTTTTTTGACGTGGTGCGTGCGATGCTGTTTTACATCGACGAGTTTCCCGAGAGGCTGCATCACCCGAAGGAGTCGGACCTGCTGTTTCCCCGGCTGGCCCGCGTGGCGCCCGAACTGATGCCGGTGATACGCCGGCTCGAATCCGACCACATGAACGGCGAAGGCAAGGTGCGCGAACTGCAGCACCTGCTGCTGGCCTGGGAGCTGATCGGCGAGACGCGGCGCGCCGCGTTCACCGAGGCGGCGCAGGCCTATGTGGGCTTTTACCTCGACCACATGCGCACCGAGGAAACGCAGATCCTGCCGGCCGCCCAGAAGGCCCTGACCGCCGAGGACTGGGTGCAGCTGGACGCGGCTTTCCAGCATGAGCGCGACCCGCTCGCCGGCGGTCTGCGCGACCCGTGTTACGACCGGCTGTTCACACGCATCGTGCTGACCGCGCCTGCCCCGATCGGCGTGGGCGCCGCCTGAGTTCCCTCAAAAATGCCAGCAATCCGCGGCGGGCGGTCGCAAATAGCTATTTATTTTGTAGCAACGCAGGCCCCGACGCTGCCGTCCGGCCTCAAAACGACTGCTTGAGCCCGACGCTGACCAGTGTCTCGCGGTTGCTGCGGCCCACGGTCGCATCGACCTGAAGCCGGTGGGTCAGGTTGCTGCGTGCGCCGACCTGGAAGGTGGGCTTGGCCAGCTGCTGGCCGAAAGCCTCCGCATGCACGGTGGCCATGCCAAACTCACGTTCATGGGCCAGCCCCCAGGTCGCCACCCCCGGTCCGCCCGACGGCCGCTGTCCCCCGAGATTGAGGTGTGTTGCACCCCACCGCTGTTGCAGCTCAACAGGCCGTTGAGGTAGGGCGTGGTGCCGCCTTGGCCGCGGGTTTGCGTGGCGCCCAGCACGGCGGCGGTATGGCAGCCGGCCTCTTGCGACGGCGTGATGCGCCACTTGGCCTGCAGCGCCTGGCTGGTGTTGGCGGCGGTGCGATCGCGTGTGACCGAGGCGCCCAGCTCCAGGCCATCAACCGGCGCGTAAGCCGGTGCCACCGTCCAGGTGTGGGCGTGGCCCGGCAGGCGCGCGTACCAGCCCTCGACGTGGCCGGTGCCCGCGTCGTCGGTGTTGGCATCGTCCACCGTCAGCGGGCGCCCGGCATGGGCGCTGCTGCTGGCCAGGAGGCCGGCCACCAGGGCCAGGCGGCATGAAAAAAGCGGCGGGGTCCACATGCCGCCGAGTTTATGTCACCTCAAGGCGGCTCAGGCCAGTGCCGGGTAGTCGGTGTAGCCCTTGGCGTCGCCGCCGTAGAAGGTCGCCTTGTCGGGGGTGTTCAGTGGCGCGCCCTCGCGCAGGCGGCGCGCCAGGTCGGGGTTGGCGATGTAGGCCTTGCCGAAGGCGACCAGGTCGGCGCCGTCCTGCACGGCTTGGTCGGCCAGGGCCTGGTCGTAGCCGTTGTTGACCATCCACGCGCCCTTGCCGCCTGCAGCGCGGTAGGCCGCCTTGAGCGCGGCGTAGTCAAACGGCCGGTCGGGCAGCTCGCGCGGGCCGCCTGTGGCGCCTTCGATGATGTGGATGTAGGCCAGGTTCAGCGTGGCCAGTTCGCGGATCACATGGTCGAACAGCGGCTGTGGGTCGGCATCGAACACGTCGTTGGCCGGTGTCACCGGCGACAGGCGAATGCCGGTGCGGCCGCCGCCGATGGCGCCGGTGATGGCGCGGGTCACTTCCAGCAGCAGGCGGGCGCGGTTTTCGATGCTGCCGCCGTAGTCGTCGGTGCGCTGGTTGGAGCCGCTCTTGAGGAACTGGTCAAGCAGGTAGCCGTTGGCGCCGTGGATCTCCACGCCGTCGAAGCCGGCGGTTTCGACCGCGTTGCGCGCCGCCGCCTGGTAGGTGTGCACGATGCCGGGCAGTTCCTGCGCCTGCAGGGCGCGCGGCTCGGAGGTGTCGACAAAGGTCGGCACGCCGTCCTTGATCAGCACGGTCTTGGTTTTGGCGGTGATGGCCGAGGGCGCCACCGGCTTGCCGCCGTGGGGCTGCAGCTCGTTGTGCGAGACACGGCCCACATGCCAGAGCTGGACCACGATCTTGCCGCCGGCCTTGTGCACCGCCTGGGTCACGCGTTTCCAGCCGTCGAGCTGCTCGGTACCGTACAGGCCCGGAACGTCCGAATAGCCCTGGCCTTCGTGGCTGATGGCGGTGGCTTCTGTGATCAGCAGTCCTGCCGTGGCACGCTGGGTGTAGTACTCGGCCATCAGCGGCGTCGGAATCGCATCGGGCGCACGGTTGCGCGTGAGCGGCGCCATGACGATGCGGTTGGCAAGGTGCAGGTCACCGGCCTGGACGGGGTCGAACAAAGTAGGCATGAAAGGGTTCCGATGAAAAAAGGGACAACAGGACAACAACAGGACAACAGGCTGCAGTGTGGGCCGAAATCGAATGGCTTGTGCAACACGGGCTGCTGGATTCGTGCTAGCCGCGATGGCGTACGCCGGACAAGTTACCGCAGCTTGGCCACGCATCTCTTGATCTGGCCCAAGGAAGCGGTCATGGGGCCGGCCTGGCGCAGGTGGACGGCCGTCCTGCCGCGGTTTATTTCAGCAGGCCTTCGTGTTTCATCGCTGTTTGCACCGCCGGGCGCACCGCCCTGCAGGGACTCGCCACAATACGGGCATGGCAAGAATTTTCAGAGGGGTTCTGTGGCTGGCGCTGGCTGCCGTGCTGTTGCTGGCCGGGGTGGCGCTGGCGCTGCATGGCTGGGTGGGCAGCGACGATTTCAGGCAACGTGTGCAGCAGGAGGCCTCCGCGGCGCTGGGCCTGCCGGTGCGGGTGGGCGGCATCGACGTGGCGCTGTGGCCGCTGCCGGCCGTGGCGCTGAGCGGCATCGAGGTGCAAAGCCGGCCGCCTCTGACCCTGGCGCGGCTGGAGTTGCGCCCGGGCTGGGCGGCGCTGCTGCAGGGCCGGCTCGAGGTGGCCACGCTGGTGCTGCGGGAAGTGGTGTTGCCGCAGCAGGCGATCGACGCGATTTTGCTGTCGCTACAAAAAAAGATGCAGTCCGCGCTTGTTTCTCCTGGGCTGCAGCCGAAGATGGCTTTAAATCTCCAGCCCGCGAGTGCGGCTGCTGCGGGGGATGAGACGGCGGTGGACCGCTGGCTGCCGCGCCGCGCGCTGCTGCAGGACGTGAGCTGGGTCAGCCTCAAGGGTTCGCGCACCACGGTGGATGCCGGGATGCGCCTGGGCGCGGACAGCCTGCCCGAGGAAGCGTCGCTCAAGGTCACGCAAGGCCATCTGCGGGGGCTCAACGGCAGCCTGCGGCGCGAGGAGGCCGGCCAGTGGGCGCTGCGTGTGGAGGTCGGCGGCGGAACGGTCGCGGGCCGGCTGGGCATGCAGCGCGCACCGTCGGCACAGGGCGGCCAGGCGCTGGTGCTGCAGGGCCAGCTGGAAACGCGCGGGGTGGAGGTGTCGGCGCTGACCGCGCCGAACCGCCCGCTCAGCGGCCGGCTGGAGGCGTCCACCACGCTCAAGGCCGCTGCGGCAACGACCGCCGGCCTGGTCGACGCGCTGCAGACGCAGACGCGGTTCACCGTGAAGGACGCGGTGCTCAACGGCATGGACCTGGTCAAGGCCGTGCAGACCGTGGGCCTGAGCCGCGGCGGGCAGACGCGGCTGGACACGCTGGCCGGGCAGGTCCAGTCGCAGGGGCGGGCCGCGCAGCTGAACAACCTGGTGGCCAGTTCCGGGGCGCTGAGCGCCACCGGCAACGTCGCCGTATCAGCCAGCCAGGCCCTGAGCGGGCGCGTGAGTGTGAGCCTGGGCAACACCGTCGGGGTGCCGCTGGTGGTGGGCGGCACGCTGGCGGCACCCGAGGTCACGCTGACCCGCGGGGCGCTGCTGGGCGCGGCCCTCGGCACGGTGGTGATGCCCGGCGTCGGAACCGGCGCCGGCATGGAACTCGGCGACCGGCTGGGCCAGGGCCTGGGCAAGCTCTTCGGCAAGTAGGGCCGGCCGCGCCCCGAGCGGCCGCCGGGTGTGTGGTTAAAACCGGCACCGGCCCTTTTCCTGCCTGCGCTGGTAGCTATGAAAAGAGGAGTACGCCGGGCTGTCCGGTTTGTCCTACAGCGGTGTGCGCCGGCTGCTGATTCGGCGCGCGCGGTTCGCCGCCTACCATCTTCCTTACTGTTGAGAGGCACTTGCCTGGCATCCCCTTGCCTGGCGCCTTTTTATCCTTTCAGGGAGAAAAACCATGTTGAAGTACGCCATTGTTTTCGCCATCATTTCGCTGATTGCCGGAGCCCTGGGCTTTGGCGGCATTGCCGCTGGCTCGGCCGGCATTGCCAAAATCCTGTTCGGCCTGTTCCTGATCCTGGCCGTGGTGTTTATCGTGCTGGCAGCGCTCGGTGTGGGTGCGGCCAGGAAGGCGCTCAAATAAATGCCGCTGTCACTGAATGCTGGCGTCATGTCCCGGGTGCCTCCGACCGAACCTCCCGCCAAGGGTCGCCACGCAGAAGTCAGGCGGGTGGACCGCCTGCGGGCCAGCTTGGCGCAACTGCTGCTGGTGGCGCGTCTGCGGGCCCGCACCCGGCGCGACCTGGCGGTGGATTTGCTGGAACGCGCCGCCCACGTGATTTTTGTGACCTGCAAGAGCTGGTTTCTGCCGTCGCCGGACCGCGACGGGCAGGTGCCCCCGGCGGCCACCGGCGTGCCGGTTTCACCGCCCTCCGACAACAACAACAAGGACCTTGATGCACACCGCCACGATTGACTGCCTGCTGGACTACGACGTCGCCAGCCCCACGCATTTCTGCTTCAGCATCGAGGCGGCCTTTCACGAGGCCCACCGCGTGGTGGAGGAGCGCCTGACCGTCACGCCCAGCGTCAAGGTGCGCCATTTCTGTGACGAGCGCAGCGGCAACCGGTTTTTCCGGCTGGACGCCTCGCGCGGCCAGTTGTCGGTGAACTACCACGCGCAGGTGGAACTGCAGCACGCGCCGGTGCCCTTGCACCTGGAGGAGGAGGCGGTGACGGCGGTGCCCGACGACGTGATGCGTTACCTGATGCCCAGCCGCTACTGCGAGTCCGACATCATGAGCCGCGCCGCGCAGCAGCTGTTTGGCCACCTTTCGCCGGGTCTGTCGCGGGTGCGGGCCATTGAAAGCTGGATCCACGATTCCATCCATTACCTGCCGGGCTTCAGCAATTCAACCACCACGGCGCAGGAGGTGTTTGTGCAGCGCGCCGGTGTCTGCCGCGACTTTGCGCACCTGGGCATCACGCTCTGCCGCGCATTGAACATTCCGGCGCGGCTGGTGGTCGGTTATGTTTATTTTGACGAGCCGCCCCAGGACTTCCACGCGGTGTTCGAGGCCTGGCTCGATGGCCGCTGGGTGCTGTTTGATGCGACGCGCATGGCGCCCAACGATCGCCTGGTGCGGGTCGGTACCGGGCGCGATGCCAAGGACGTGGCGTTTGCCACGATTTTCGGCAACGTGCAGATGCTGCGCAAGGAGCTGGTGGTGGACCAGGGCGACAGGCCCGCGGGCCAGGCGGCCGACGCCTTGCCCGCGGGCCTGTCCATGGCCGCCTGAATGCCGGCCGTTCAGCGCTTCATTGCTTCAGGGTTTCAGGGTTTCAGGACTTGTAACCCTCGTCGATCCGGTCCAGCTTGCGGATCAGCGAGGGCCAGGCAAAGGCGCCGCCCAGACCGCCGGTCTGCACCCGCATGGCCTCAGCCACGCCCTTGACGATTTGCGGGTTCACCTGAATCAGTTCGCCGCCCGCTTGGGCGTCGAGCTGGATGCGGCAGGTGTTCTCGAAGGTGTACATGGAGAGAAAAGCGTCGGCAATCGTCTTGCCGACCACCAGCAGGCCGTGGTTGCGCAGCATCAGGAAGTTGGCCGTGCCCAGGTCCGCCTGCAGGCGTGGCTTTTCGTCGTCGCGAAAGGCCACGCCTTCGTACGCGTGGTAGGCCAGCGAGCCCAGCACAAAGGTTGACTGCTGGCTGATCGGCAACACGCCGCATTTCTGCGCGCTGACGGCGACGCCGGCGCGGGTGTGGGTATGCAGCACGCAACCGGCGTCAGGACGGGCTTCATGCACCGCGCTGTGGATCACGAAGCCGGCCGGGTTCACCGGGAAGGCCGAGTCGATGACCTTGTTGCACTGCTCGTCGACCTTGACCAGGCTGGACGCGGTGATCTCGTCGAACATCAGGCCGTAGGGGTTGATCAGGAAGTGGTGCGCGCCGGCGCCGCTGACCGATTCGGGCAGCTTGGCGCTGATGTGCGTGAAAACCAGGTCGCTCCAGCCGTACAGCGCCACCAGCCGGTAGCAGGCGGCCAGGTCGCAGCGCAATTGCCATTCTTCGGCACTGACAACTTCCTTGAGGGAGGGAATATGCATGAGGGGTCTCCTGAATGGGGTGATGCTGCACGATACGCCAGCGCAGTGGCGGCGACGGTCACCCGTTTGACAATCGCCGGCCGGTCCTGGGCTGATCCCGGGTTGCTATAAAAAGAAGAGCTGCCAGCGCATGTTCCATAAGGGCCAAGGGTCGATTTGATGCTGAATCGGGTCCGCTTCAGTGCCTGAGCAACCCGGCGGCCGCGTTGAGCAGCCAGGCCTGCCGGAATTCGCTGGGGCTCAGGCCGGTGTGCCCGCGGAACACGCGGCTGAAGTGCGAGAGGTTGCTGAAACCCCAGGACAGCGCGATGTCGGTGATGGGACGCGCCTGCGGCCCGCTTTGCTGCAGTTCGCGGATGCAGGCCTCGAGGCGCAGGTGCAGGATGTAGCTGGCCAGGGTGTCGGTTTCGCCGGCGAAGGCGTTGTGCAGGTGGCGCTTGCTGCAGTTGAGCGCGTGGGCAATCTGCTCGATGGACAGGGCCGGGTCGCGCAGCCGGGTGCTGACATAGGCGCGGATGCGGTCCTTCAGGGCCTCGCGCTGCGTCACGGCCGTGGCCTGCCCGGCGAGCTCGATCAGCGACAGGCGCACCAGCTGGGCGATCAGTTCGCCGGCACCGCGGGCGGCGGCCGCGCTCATGTTGGGCAGCTCCTGGTAGGTGCTGCGCATGGTGGTGAGCGCCACCCGGGCGATGCCGCTGGCGCCGCCCACGTGGCGTGCCATCAAGTTCTCCAGCGGCAGGCCGCGCTCGATGATCTGCGCCTTGGGCAGCATCACGATCAGGTGTTCCACACGTTCGGGGTTGTCCACGGCGTAGGAGCCGGTGGTGTCGTAAATGGTCCAGGCACCGGGGCTGACCCAGGCGCGCCGGCCCATCTGCTCGACACCGGCGCGGCCCTGCAGCGGCGCCACGATCTTGAGGTAGCCGGCATCGCTGGCGCGCACCATGTCCGGGGTGCGCACGACGCGGTGGCGGTTCGCTTCCAGCCGGGTCAGCACCACGTCGCCCGCCTGGGCAGACATCATTTCGCCGTCGAAGTCGGTGTCGCCGTAGAGGTCGGATTCCAGGCCACCGAAATGTTTCCATACCCACTCGCGCCAGACGGGTGCGCGTTCACGCGGGGCGAAATTGTCGGTGGATACCAGTGTGGCCGCGGTCATGATGCCTCCTGCCGAGCCGCCTCAAAGGAGGCATGCTCCCCCTCGGGGGGCAGCGAACCAAAGTGAGCGTGGGGGTTCATGATGTCTCCGGTTTTTGTGGGCTCGGCCCATGGCAAAGATTATGGGTGTTGTGCCATGTCCTGTTGCAGTTACCGGTCAAGGGTTAACCCGGATCGCCGTGCGCTGACCGTCAACTGCTTTGTGCGCGCAAAGCAAAGCGCCCGGCCCGGTGTCTGCCTATCATGCGGATTCCAACAGCCCTTCAGGGCGACTACACAGGAGACACCATGGTCCAGTCATCGAAGCGTCAATTGCTCAAGGGCGCCGCAGCCGCCGTCGGGGCCGCCGCCTTGGCCCCTTCCCTTTTTGCCCAGGCGGGCCCGGTGCGCATCGGCTACGCCATTGCCCGCACCGGCCCGTGGACCGGCGGCGCGCAGGTCAGCCAGGAGCCCAACTACCTGCTCTGGGCCGAGCAGGTCAACGCGGCCGGCGGGCTGGACGTCAAGGGCACCAAACGCCCGATCGAGCTGATCAGCTCCGACGACCGCAGCGACATCGAGACCTGCGTGCGTTCGTATGAAAAACTGATGGGCAGCGACAAGGTCGATTTGATCCTGCCGCCCTGGGGCAGCAATGCCAACTTCGCGATTGCGCCGCTGGCCAACCGCATGGGTTACCCGGTGCTGGCGCCGACAGCGCTGTCGCGCAAGCTGGTCGAGCTGAAGCTGCCGAACTTCTTTTTGCTGCTGCAGCAGCCCGACCGCATGGTCGGCGCGCTGGTGGACATGCTGGTGGCCAATGGCGTGAAGACGGTGGCCGTCATTTACGTGGACGACCTGTTCGGCCTGGAGAATTTCTCGGCGCTCAAGGTCGCGCTGCGCAGCACCAGCATCCAGGTGGTGGAAGAAAAAAGCTATCCCGGCGACATCAAGGACTTGTCGCCGGTGCTGCGCTCCATCAAGGACAAGAACCCGGAGGCCTTCATCGGCCTGAGCTACCCGCCCGACACCATCCTGGCCAGCAAGCAGTCCAAGGAAATCGGCTTCAACCCGCGCTTTTACTATGCCTCGGTCGGCACGGCTTTCCAGCTTTACCGCAACGTGATGACACCGGCCGGCGCCGAAGGCGTGCTCGGCATGGGCTCGTGGAACAGCAAGACCAGCCCGGGTGCCAAGGCCTACTTCGATGCACACACCAAGAAGTTCGGCGGCAAGGAGCCGGACCGCTGGGCCAGCGGCCACTGCTGGGCCGGCCTGGAGATCCTGCAGGCGGCCGTGGCCAAGTCCGGTCTGGACCGCAAGGCGATCCGCGACTACATCGCCGGCACCACGCACAAGACCATCATCGGCGACGTCAAGTTCACCGGCAGTGAAAACACCGCCACGCCGGGCACCGTGGGCCAGTGGCAAAACGGCGAGTTCGAGGTGGTGTGGCCCCAGAAGGTGGCCACTGCCAAGCTCAGCCTCGTCAAGCCCGCCTGGAAATAAGTTCTCCGACCTGTCAACACCACCCCGTTCAGGCTGAGCCTGTCGAAGCCGCACGGCGCACTTCGACAGCTTCGGTGCGAACGGGGCTGCCCTTTTCACCATGTCACTTTTTTCCTGGCTTGAACTGATTGCCTCCGGGCTCATCACCGGCGGCATCTACGCGCTGGTCGCGCTCGGGCTGAACCTGCAGTACGGGCTGATGCGCATCCTGAACATCGCGCACGGCGAGTTCCTGATGCTGGGCGCCTACCTGACCTGGATGGCACACACCACGCTCGGCATCTCGCCGCTGCTGATGGTGCCGGTGTCCTTTCTGGCGCTGATGGCACTCGGCCTGGTGATTCACAAGCTGTGTTTCCGGCGCCTGACCGTGACTTCGCCCAACCTTGACATCTTCGAGGCGCGCGGCCTGATGGTGGCCTTCGGCCTGATGTTCCTGGTGCAGAACTTTGCCTCCTTCATGTGGGGCGGCGACCTGCGCGGCTATGACTACCTGGCCGAGCCAGTGAAGATCGGCGAGGCGCAGTTTGCCGGCAACAAGCTGCTGGTGTTCGGCCTGGCGCTGCTGTTCAGTGGTGCGCTGATCGCGCTTTTGCGTTTCACGCTGCTCGGCAAGGGTGTGCGTGCGCTGATGCAGTCGCCGACCGGCGCGCAGCTGGTCGGCATCGACACCCAGCGCCTGCACCCGCTGATGTTCGGCATCGGCCTGGGGCTGTCGGGCGTGGCCGGCTGCCTGCTGTCCATGGCCTACACGATCACGCCGTCCATGGGCGAGCCCTACACCGTCACCGCGCTCATCGTCATCACCTTGGGAGGTTTCGGCAGCATGAGCGGCGCGCTGGCCGGTGGTTTGCTGCTGGGCGTGGTGGAAGCGCTGGGCATGCATTTCACGAATCCTTCGCTGAAAGCGCTGCTGTCGTACAGCGTGTTTATTGCGGTGTTGTTGTTGCGGCCGCGCGGCCTGTTTGCCAAATAGAAAAACAAATGTCCACTACTCAGATCATTGCCGGCAACACGCTGTTCTTGCTCCCTCTCCCGCTGGGAGAGGGTTGGGGTGAGGGTGAGCGGCAAGCCACAAGCTCCCGTGGATCCCTGTGCAGGCCGCAGCCCTCACCCCCGCCCTCTCCCGGAGGGAGAGGGGGTCCAACCGGCGCATACGACCCGGGTGATGACAAGAAATGAAAGACAAACAGATTCTTGTGCGCGACCTGCTGCTGCTGCTGGCCTTTGCCGGCTGGGCGCTGGCGCTGCCGCATTACGGCAGCGAGTTTGTCGTCTCGATGGCGCTGACCTGCCTGATGTATGTGGCGCTGTCCTCGAGCTGGGGCCTGTTCTGCGGCAGCACGCGTTACCTGTCGCTGGCGACCTCGGCCTTCTTCGGCATCGGCGCCTACACCAGTGCGATTGCGCTGGAAAAAATGGCCTGGCTCGAGTCGATTGCGCTGGGCGCCGGCATTGCAACCGTGGTGGCTGTCGTCATGGGGGCGGCCGTGCTGCATTTGCGCGGCACTTACTTTGCGGTGCTGACCTTCGGCATGACCGAGCTGATTCGCCATGCGGTGACCTACTTTGAAAAGAAAGTCACCGGCACGGTGGGCCGGGTGCTGACCGTGGTGCCGGACCGCGACACGATTTACCTGACGGTGCTGGCGCTGGCCGTGCTGGCGGTGCTGGTGTCCATCATCGTGCGGCGCAGCCGCTTCGGCCTGGCCTTGATGGGCATAGGCGCCGACGAGCAGCGCGCGCAGACCCTGGGCGTGAACACGCGGCTGATCAAGGTGGCCGGCTTTGCAATGACGGCCGCGTTTGCCGGCGCCGTGGGCGCGGCCATGGCCGTGCGCTGGACCTATATCGACCCGCACACGGTGTTCAACCCCTTCATCGGTTTCCAGACCGTGCTGATCGCGCTGATCGGTGGCGCGGTCACGCTGTGGGGTCCGCTGATCGCCGCGATTGTGTTCAGCGTGCTGGCCGAGACCCTGCGCCTGCAGGCGCCGCAGGTCTACATGATGTCGTTGGGCCTGCTGCTGATTTTGAGCGTGCTCTACCTCCCGGGCGGGCTGGCCTCGCTGCGCTGGGCCACCTTCAGCGGCTGGTGGCAGGGCAGCAGGGGCTGGCTGCGCAGCCTGAACAGCAAGGAGCGCAAGAATGGCTGAGTTGCTGCTGCAGGCGCGTGACATCACGGTGCGTTTTGGCGGCCTGACGGCGGTCGACGCCGTCAGCGCCGACTTCCATGCCGGCGAACTCGTTGGCATCATCGGCCCGAACGGCGCCGGCAAGACCACGTTTTTCAATGCGATCTCCGGCGTGATCGCCCCGACCGGCGGACAGCTGCTGGCGGCCGGGCGTGACCTGGCCGGCCAGGGGCCGCACCGTTATGCCGCGGCCGGTGTGGCGCGCACTTTCCAGACGCCGCGCGTGTTTCCCGACATGAGCGTGGCCGCCAACATCGACTTCGGGCTGAAGTTTGCCGGGCGAACGCGCAAGGGCTCCTGGCATCTGCGCGACGAGGCCAGCATTCTCGAACTGATCGGCCTGCACGCCCAGGCGGCCTTGCCGGCGGGCGCCATCACGCCGTCGCAACAGCGCCTGCTCGAAGTCGGCATGGCGCTGGCCACGCGGCCGCGCCTGCTGCTGCTCGACGAGGTGGCGGCCGGCCTGACCGAAGCCGAGATTGAAAACATGGCGCAGCTGATACGCCGCATGCGTGACGAGCTGGACCTGACCGTGGTGTGGATCGAACATGCGGTGACCACGCTGCTGCGCCACGTGGAGCGCGTCATCGTGCTGCACCAGGGCCGCAAGATTGCGGACGGCACACCGGCCGAGGTGGTGCGCAATGCCGAAGTGATTGAAGCCTATCTGGGTGATGAGATGGTGGAAGCAACGGGAGTGCCGGCATGATGTGGTACGCCCCGTCTTTTGTGCTCGGCGCGTCAAGCCATGCGCACCTCAAGGTCCAAGGCCTGAGCGCAGGTTACGGCGCTTTCCTGGTGCTGCGCGATCTGACGCTGGAAATCAAACCCGGCCTGACCGTCATCCTCGGCCCCAACGGTGCCGGCAAGACGACCTTGCTCAAGGCCCTGTCCGGCCTGATTCCGCGTGGCGGCGAGGTGCTGCTCAATGACCAGGCGCTGCCCGTCAAGACCAGCGAGATCGTGCAGCGCGGCATGGCCCTGGTGGCCGAGGGCCGGCAGCTGTTTCCGCAGATGACGGTCACCGAAAACCTCGAGCTCGGCGGCTGGCTGGTCGCCAAGGCCGAACGCACGCGGCGTCTCGAGCAGGCCTTCAATGATTTCCCCAAGCTGCGCGAACGCGCGCAGCAACTGGCCGGCACCATGAGCGGCGGCGAGCAGCAGATGGTGGCGGTGGCGCGCGCCATGATGAGTGCGCCGCGCCTGCTGATGCTGGACGAACCCTCGCTGGGCCTGGCGCCACGCATGGTGGACGAGCTGCTGGCGATCACGCGCCGCATCGCCGACAGCGGCACCACCGTGCTGATGGTCGAGCAGAACGTGAAGAAGGCGCTGGCCGTGGCCGACCGCGGTTATGTGCTGGAGCGCGGCACGCTGGTGGCCAGCGGGCCGGCGGCGCTGCTGGCGCGCTCGACCGTCATTCGCGAGGCCTATCTGGGTGCGGGCGCCGCCGTTTCCACCACGGCCACACATGCCGCAAAAACCACCGTTCGGGCTGAGCCTGTCGAAGCCCTTCCATCCGATCGTCCTGAGCTTGTCGAAGGGCAAGCTCAGGGCGAACGGACCCTGTAGTTCTCAAGGAGTATTTCCATGTCTGACATGTCCATGCTGATCAACGGCCTGAAGGTCACCGCTGAAAAAGGCGCGACGTTTGAACGCCGCAACCCGCTCGATGGCAGCGTCGCCACGCGTGCACCGGCGGCCTCGCCGGCCGACGCGGTGATGGCCGTCGAAGCCGCCGCCGAAGCGTTCAAGACCTGGAGCGAAACCGGCCCGAGCGCGCGCCGGGCGCTGCTGCTCAAGGCGGCCGATGCGCTGGAGGCCAAGACGCCGCAATTCATCGAAGCGGTCGCCGCCGAGACTGGCGCCTCCGGCATGTGGGCCGGCTTCAACGTGATGCTGGCCGCCGGCATGATCCGCGAGGCGGCCTCGCTGACCACGCAGATCAGCGGCGAGGTGATTCCGTCCGACGTGCCCGGCAGCCTGGCCATGGGTGTGCGCCAGCCGGCCGGTGTGGTGCTCGGCATCGCGCCATGGAACGCGCCGGTCATTCTGGGTGTGCGTGCGATCGCCACGCCGCTGGCCTGCGGCAACACCGTGATCTTCAAGGGTTCGGAGAACTGCCCGCGCACCCACCAGCTGATCGTGGAGGCGTTTGCCGATGCCGGCTTTCCGCCCGGCGTGGTCAACTACATCACCAACGCGCCGGCCGATGCAGGCATGGTGGTCGAAGCCATGGTGGCGCACCCGGCGGTGCGGCGCGTCAATTTCACCGGTTCGACCAAGGTCGGCAAGATCATCGCGATGACCTGCGCGAAATACCTCAAACCGGTGGTGCTGGAGCTGGGCGGCAAGGCGCCGCTGGTGATCCTCGACGACGCCAACATCGACGACGCGGTCAACGCCGCCGCTTTCGGCAGTTTCGCCAACAGCGGGCAGATCTGCATGTCGACCGAACGCATCATCGTGGATCAGAAGATCGCCGACGCGTTTGTCAAGAAGTTCGCGGCCAAGGCCAGCGCCCTGCCGCTCGGCGACCCGCGCAAGCCCGAGCCGGTGGTGCTGGGCTCGGTGATCGGCATGGGCACGGTCGAGCATTGCAACGCGCTGATCGACGACGCGCTGGCCAAGGGCGCCAAGCTGGCCTGTGGCGGCAAGGCCGAGAACACACTGATGCCGGCGACCGTGCTGGACCACGTGACACCCGCCATGCGCATCTACCACGAGGAAACCTTCGGCCCGGTCAAGTGTGTGGTGCGTGTCAGCGGGGTGGAGGAGGCCGTGGCCTGTGCCAATGACAACGCCTACGGCCTGTCGGCTGCGGTGTTTGGTGGCGACATCGCACGGGCCTTCAACGTGGCCAGGCGCATCGACTCCGGCATCTGCCACGTCAACGGGCCGACGGTGCACGACGAGGCGCAGATGCCGTTTGGCGGCGTCAAGGGCAGTGGCATCGGGCGCTTTGGCGGCAAAGCGGGTGTGGCGGAATTCACCGAGCTGCGGTGGATCACGATTCAGACGACGCCGCGGCACTATCCGTTCTGATCTGGCGATCAGCCAGTGGGGGGCGGGGATTCTTTGCATCACGCTACGCCTCGGGTTTATTGTTGACAGTAGGCGTAACTCCCCGCATTCGTACCCGAACCCGTTTCCCCACCCGTCGGGCTGGGCCGAGGAGCGCAGCCGAAAGTGGATCAGGGCGAGCGATTGTCTGAGCGAAGCGAGTTCGAGCTCGACCCCACTTTCGGCGAGCACCGCAGGTTGCCCGTAGCGAAGCGGAGGGACCCAGACCATCGGGTCGCCTTTCTTTTCCTTAGGTTTCTTTGGCGAAGCAAAGAAAAGTAAGTCGCCCGCCGGGGCGAGACCCGGCTTGCAGGCAAGCTACCGAACCTTGAACAAAGCGGGAGTAGTCAGCAAACATGGACCCCGGATCAAGTCCCGGATGACAGACCGGGCGTCGTAGCCTGTTCCAGCAAAGTGAGCCAGGCCAGCGCAGCCGGCGCACCATCACCACACATTTCCACCGAAGGCATCAACTGCCCACACACCGCCGGCCGCTCAGGCCGGCCAAAGATGCGGCAGGCATTGGCCTCATCCAGCTGCACACAACGTACCCCGGCCGGTTTGCCCTGCGGCATGCCGGGAATCGGCGAGCTGATGGACGGCGCGATGCAGCAGGCGCCGCAGCCGGGACGGCAGTTCATTGAGATCTCTTGCTATCAAATAGAGAGTTGTTGGCGCCCATGGAACAAGGGCCAGCGGTCGATTCAGGCATGAAGTCGGCTGCTCGCAAACAGCACCTGGTCGATCACCGCCTGCACGTTCTTGCGATGCGCCTCGCTGACCAGCTGGCCCTGCGCGTCAAACGCATCGCCGGCGTGGCCCAGCGCAAAGGCCTTGGGTGCGACCCAGCATTGTGCGTTGAGCAGCAGCGGCACCAGGTGGCTTTGCGAGCGCAGGCCGCCCAGCGCGCCGGGCGAGGCGCTGAGCATGCCCACGACCTTGCCGCTGAAGGACTTGAAGCCGTCCTGCCAGGCCGGGTCGGTCTTGACCGGGCTGGAGACCCAGTCGATGGTGTTCTTCAGCAGGGCGGTGTAGCTGCCGTTGTATTCGGGCGAGCAGATGATCCAGCCCGGGTGCTCGAACATGAGCTGCTTGAGCTTCATGACGTCGGCCGGCGTGCCTTGGGCTTCGAGGTCGGCGTTGTACATCGGGATGTCGAAATCCACCAGCTCGATATGGGTGACTTCGGCGCCACTGGTGCGCGCGAGACCGGCGGCCACCTGGGCCAGCTTGCGGTTGAAAGAGGCGAGCCGGGTGCTGCCGGCGAAGATCAGAAGTTTCATGCCCCTATTGTGCTTGCCTGCCGGTGCCTTCGCCGTCTGGCTGGCCGGGATGCTGCTGCCGGTAGGTGTCATCAGCGATTTTGGCCATGAGCCCTTATGGATCAAGCGCCTGTAGCTATTAAAAACATAGCAAACCGTCGGCCTGGCCGGCAGACAGAGCGGCGCTGGCCTGGTTGGGCGCCGGCAGCACAAAAAAGAGGCACCCTGATAAAATCATGCTTTTCGTCCTGTGAGAGCGGCAAGCTGTTT
Organism: Polaromonas sp. AER18D-145; assembly: GCF_002379095.1. Classification (GTDB taxonomy): domain Bacteria; phylum Pseudomonadota; class Gammaproteobacteria; order Burkholderiales; family Burkholderiaceae_C; genus Polaromonas. The sequence continues at coordinate 33,854 of NZ_NBZV01000029.1, read as the reverse complement.
GCTGACTTCTCCGGCCCGGCCGGTCTTTTCCAGGGCGCGCAGGCATCTCGCCTGACGACTGCTTTATTGAAGGAGGCGTGATGCACTCGCCTTATGTATATCCGCAAGAATTTGACGTGATTGTGGTCGGTGGCGGCCATGCCGGTACCGAGGCCGCGCTGGCTGCTGCCCGCATGGGCTGCAAGACGCTGCTGCTCTCGCACAACATCGAGACCCTGGGCCAGATGAGCTGCAACCCCTCGATTGGCGGCATCGGCAAGGGCCACCTGGTCAAGGAGGTCGATGCCATGGGCGGTGCGATGGCGCTGGCCACCGACGAGGGCGGCATCCAGTTCCGCATCCTCAACAGCTCCAAGGGTCCGGCGGTGCGTGCCACCCGGGCGCAGGCCGACCGCATTCTGTACAAGGCGGCGATTCGCCGCCGGCTGGAAAACCAGCCCAACCTCTGGCTGTTCCAGCAGGCGGTCGACGACCTGATGGTCGAGGGCGACCGGGTCGTCGGGGCGGTCACGCAGGTCGGCATCCGGTTTCGCGCGCGCACCGTGGTGCTGACGGCCGGCACCTTTCTGGACGGCAAGATCCATGTCGGGCTCAACAACTATGCGGCGGGCAGGGCGGGTGATCCGCCGGCGGTGTCGCTCAGCGCGCGCCTGAAAGAGCTCAAGCTGCCGCAGGGCCGGCTGAAAACCGGCACGCCGCCGCGCATCGACGGGCGCAGCATCGACTTCAGCAAATGCACGGTGCAGCCGGGCGACGGCATGCCGGGTGGCACGCCCGGGCCGGTGCCGGTGTTCAGCTTCATGGGCGGGCGGATCCAGCACCCGAAGCAGATGCCGTGCTGGATCACCCACACCAACGAGCGTACCCACGAGATCATCCGTTCCGGGTTTGACCGCAGCCCGATGTTCACCGGCAAGATCGACGGCGTGGGCCCGCGTTATTGCCCGAGTGTCGAGGACAAGATCAACCGGTTTGCCGGCAAGGAAAGCCACCAGATCTTCCTCGAACCCGAAGGCTTGAGCACACACGAGATCTACCCCAACGGCATCTCGACCAGCCTGCCGTTTGACATCCAGTACGACCTGGTGCGCTCCATGGCGGGCATGGAGAATGCCCATATCCTGCGGCCCGGCTACGCGATTGAATACGACTACTTCGACCCGCGCGCGCTGAAAACCAGCTTTGAAACCCGTTCCATCGCCGGCCTGTTTTTCGCCGGGCAGATCAATGGGACCACGGGTTACGAGGAGGCGGCGGCCCAGGGCATGTTCGCCGGCATCAATGCCGCGCTGCAATGCCAGGGCAAAGAGGCCTGGCTGCCACGGCGCGACGAGGCTTACCTCGGCGTGCTGGTGGACGACCTGATCACCAAGGGCGTGACCGAGCCTTACCGCATGTTCACCAGCCGGGCCGAGTTCCGCCTGATGCTGCGCGAAGACAATGCCGACATGCGCCTGACCGAAAAGGGCAGGGAGCTCGGGCTGGTGGACGATGCCCGCTGGGATGCCTTCAACCGCAAGCGCGACGCTGTTTCACGTGAAACAGAACGCTTGCGCTCCGTCTGGGTCAACCCGCGCAGTCTGCCGCTGGCCGAGGCTGAGCGCGTGCTGGGCAAGGCCATCGAACGCGAGTACACCCTGCTCGATTTGCTGCGCCGCCCCGACGTGAACTACGCCGCGCTGATGTCGCTGGACGGCGGCAAATATGCGAACCCCGAACTGGCGCCGCCCGCCGAGGGTGTTTCACGTGAAACAGAGGCGGCCGACATGGCGACCAGCGTGATCGAGCAGATCGAGATTGCCGTCAAATACGCCGGCTACATTGACCTGCAGAAGACGGAAGTGGAGCGTGCCTCGCACTACGAAAACCTCAAGCTGCCGGCCGACCTGGATTACCTGCAGGTTTCGGCGCTGAGCTTCGAGGCGCGGCAAACCCTGGCCAAACACCGGCCCGAAACCCTGGGCCTGGCGTCGCGCATCTCCGGCATCACACCGGCAACCGTGTCGCTGTTGCTCGTGCACCTGAAGAAGAACCTCTGGAAAAACACGGTTCCCCTGAAACCTGCCGAGCAAGCCGAAGCCTGATGCGCAGCGGTGAACAGGATTTGCGCGCCGGCCTGAGGGCGCTTCAGTTGGACCTGAACGATCACCAGGTGGGGCAGTTGCTGGACTACCTGGACCTGATTGCCAAATGGACCAAGGTCTACAACCTGACGGCCGTGCGCGATCCGGCGGAAATGATGACGCATCACCTGCTCGACAGCCTGGCGGCCATCGCGCCGCTGCGGCGTCATTTGCAGCAGGCCGGATTGGCGCAGGGAGCCAGCCTGCTGGACGTCGGCTCGGGTGCCGGTTTGCCGGGCGTGGTCATCGCCGTCTGTTGCCCGGCCGTGGCCGTGAGCTGCGTGGACACGGTGGCCAAGAAAGCCGCGTTCATCAAGCAGGCGGCGCTGGCCCTGAAGCTGCCCAACCTGACCGGCCTGCATGCGCGGGTCGAGACGATAGCCCAACCTTTTGACGTGATCTGCGCGCGCGCCTTTGCGTCGCTGGCCGATTTCACCCAATGGTCGGCCGGGGCGCTGGCGCCGCACGGTGTCTGGATGGCCATGAAGGGCAAACACCCGGCGGACGAAATCGCCGCCCTGCCGGCCACGGTGGAGGTGTTTCACGTGGAACAACTGGCCGTGCCCGGGCTGGCGGCCGAGCGCTGCATGCTCTGGCTGCGCCCCAAAGCAGCGGTTTAAGCCACAGCCCGGGCAAAAAATCTGCACATCGGGCGCGTATGACAGGCGTCGGGAGATTTTCAGCCTGTGCGCTGACGTAAACTCAAAACCCCTGTTTTCCGGAGGTCTCCATGTTGGGTTCATTTGTCGGCGTCGCTGACTACGGCGCTTTTGTTGTCGCCATCATTGTTTTTCTGCTGATTCCCGGTCCCGGCAACCTGGCGCTGATCACCTCGACCAGCAAGGGCGGTATTGCTGGCGGCCTAGGTGCGACCCTGGGCGTGATCGCCGGTGATCAGGTGCTGCTCTGGGCTGCGGTGGCTGGCGTGTCGGCCGTGATGGCCGCCTACCCGACCGCCTTTCATGCGGTGCAGTGGGCCGGTGCGGTTTACCTGGCCTGGCTCGGGTTCAAGATGCTGATGGCCAAACCGGGCGATGCGCCCATCCTGCAGATCAAGCCGCGCCATTATTTCCGCCAGGCCCTCCTGATCACCCTGCTCAATCCCAAGGCCATCGTTTTTTACATGGCGTTCTTTCCCCTGTTTGTTGACCCGGCACAGCACCAGGGCCTGAAAACCTTTGCGGTGATGGCCGCCACCATTGCGGGGCTGACCTTTCTGTACGGCTTGACCTCGGTGCTGATCACCTACTTTCTGGCCGCGCGCATTCGCGCCAACCCGAAAATCTCCGCGGTGCTGAACAAGGCGGCCGGCGTGTTTTTAATCGGCTTCGGCATCAAGCTGGCCATCTCCAAGTAAACCTTCCGATCTCCAGAACCCAAAGAACAACATGGCCAAAATATTCTGCGTTGCCAACCAAAAGGGCGGAGTGGGCAAAACCACCACCACGGTCAATCTGGCGGCGGGGCTGGCCAAGGTCGGCCAGCGCGTGCTGATGATCGACCTGGACCCACAGGGCAACGCCACCATGGGGTCGGGCGTGGACAAGCGCAAACTCGAACTCACGGTGTACGACGTGCTGCTCGAATCCGCGTCGGTGCTGGAGGCGCGGGTGCGCAGCGAGAAATGCGGCTACGACGTGCTCGGTGCCAACCGCGAGCTGGCCGGCGCCGAGGTCGAGTTGGTCGATGTCGAACGCCGCGAAAAGCGGCTCAAGCTGGCGCTGGCGGATGTCGGCGAGCACTATGACTTCGTGCTGATCGATTGCCCGCCCTCGCTGTCCATGCTGACGCTCAACGGCCTGTGCTGTGCCCATGGCGTGATCGTGCCCATGCAGTGTGAGTACTTTGCGCTCGAAGGCCTGACGGATCTGGTCAACACCATCAAGCAGGTGCACGCCAACCTCAACAAGGACCTGGCCATCATCGGCCTGCTGCGTGTCATGTTCGACCCGCGCATCACCCTGCAGCAGCAGGTCAGCGACCAGCTGAAGGAGCATTTCGGCGACAAGGTGTTCAACACCGTGATCCCGCGCAATGTGCGGCTCGCTGAAGCGCCGAGCTACGGCCTGCCCGGCGTGGTGTTTGACCCGTCGTCCAAAGGCGCCCAGGCCTTCGTCACCTTCGCCGAAGAGATGGTGCAGCGCATCAAGGCCATGTGATGGCCCGGGTTTCAAGCCAAATCGGCCTCCAGCCCAGGTACCACCTGCGCCGGCAGCTATCAAAATCATAGTCCATCTGCTTTTTCCGGCATGAAGTCCTCGAACGTCCTGATCCTTCCCGGCTGGCAAAACAGCGGCCCCGACCACTGGCAAAGCCGCTGGGAGCGGGCGCACGGTTACCAGCGTGTCGAGCAGCACGACTGGATGCACCCGCTGCGCGGCGACTGGATTGCGCGGCTCGAAGAGGTGCTGCTGTCCTGCGACGAGCCGGCCGTGCTGGTGGCGCACAGCCTGGGCTGCGTGCACACGGCGGCCTGGGCCGCCCATTCGAAAAACACGCAGCGCGTCAAGGGCGCGCTGCTGGTCGCACCGCCCGATGTGGAGCGTGAGGACATCCGTCCCATGCTCAGCAGCTGGGCGCCGGTGCCGCTGCAGCCGCTGCCGTTTCCGGCCGTGGTGTTTGCCAGCAACAACGACCCGTTTTGCGTGCCAGCGCGGGCGGCGCAGTTCGCCGCCGCCTGGGGTGCAACGATGGTTGACGCCGGCCCCCGCGGCCACCTCAATGCCGACAGCGGCCTGGCCGACTGGCCCGAAGCCCACGAACAACTCCTGCGGCTGATGCGTCTGTGATGCATCACAGACGCATCAGCCCCTTCTAATCTGAACCAGAGAAAGACAAGAACCATGGTCACCAAAAAACCCAAAGGCCTGGGCCGCGGACTCGAAGCCCTGCTGGGCCCCAAAGTCAGCGAAGCTGGCGACGCCGACCAGGGCAACAGCAGCGCCACCAGTCCCGGCCAGCCGGCCTCGCTCCGGCTCACCGACCTGGTCGCCGGCCAGTACCAGCCGCGCACCCGCATGGACGAGGGCGCGCTCTACGAACTGGCCGAGTCCATCAAGGTGCAGGGCATCATGCAGCCGATTCTGGTGCGGCGCCTGACCAGCGGCGCCAACGACGGCAAGTACGAGATCATTGCCGGCGAGCGCCGCTTCCGTGCCGCGAAAATCGCCGGCCTGGACAGCGTGCCGGTGCTGGTGCGCGACGTGCCCGACGAGTCGGCCGCGGCCATGGCGCTGATTGAAAACATCCAGCGCGAAGACCTCAACCCGCTGGAAGAAGCCCAGGGTTTGCAACGGCTAGTGAAGGAGTTTGGGCTCACTCACGAACTGGCCGCGCAGGCCGTGGGCCGTTCGCGCAGCGCCGCCTCCAACCTGCTGCGCCTGCTCAACCTGGCCGAGCCGGTGCAGACCATGCTGATGGCCGGCGACATCGACATGGGCCATGCGCGGGCGCTGCTGGCGCTGGACCGGGCCACGCAGATCACCGCCGGCAACCAGATTTCGGCCAAAAAAATGTCGGTGCGCGAGGCCGAAAGCCTGGTCAAGAAACTCAGTGCCGAGTTCTCGCTCAAGCCGCAAAAAAACACCAAGGAAAAGTCGCGCGACACCCGCCGCGTGGAAGAAGAGCTGGCCGACCTGCTGATGGCCGACGTCGAGGTCCGCGTCAAAAAGCAGGTCAAACGCAATGGCCGGCGCGAGGACACCGGCGAAGTCGCCATCCAGTTTGCCTCCATGGACGAACTCAACGGGCTGATCGAGCGTCTGCGCGGCAACAAATAGGCCCAGCCCCCCCGTTGACCGGGCGTGAACAGCTATAAATTTTATAGCGCCGGCCGGACCCGCAGTTCCGGTTCGGGAATGGCAACAAAGGCCAGCCGTCGGGCCAGCGGCATGAAGTCATCGGCAAACTGTTTCAGCAAGGTACACATGGCGCGCAGCGCCTGCGCTTCGTCGGCCGTGATCGGACGGTCAAAGCCCGCGACCTTGTCCAGGCCGGCCAGGTCAATCAGCGCATCCCAATCGGTGGACGCCGGGCTGTGTTCCAGCGCGGCGCGCACCCCGGGCAGGCGCTTTTCCAGCATGCGCAGGAACACGTTCAGGCGCACCCAGCGCTGCTCGTCCCAGCCCGTGATGCGCGCGGCGTTGGCAGCCGGCAGGTAGCGCCGGATCAGGTCGTCGGCCGCCTCCAGGCCCCGGCTGGACACACTCGTGATGGTGTCCGCCGGCATGTTCAGGTTCAGCCCGCCTTCCTGCGAATGCAGCCGCAGGCGCACAACGCGGTCGCGCACGCCCGGCATGCGCGACAGGGTGTTGTCGTTCCACTCCTGCATGGTGTTGACCAGCGCGGACAGGAAACCGCCCATGCGGCTGCCGGGGTTGCCCTGCTCGTCAAAACGCTGCCAGCGTTCACCGTAGCCGTAGTAGTAGTGGGTGGGCAGAAAGGTCATGTTGGCCCGCCCGGGCAGCTTGGGCTCCAGGGTGATGCCAAACGTGGGCCAGGCCGGCACCAGGCCGTCAAACATGTGAATCGGAAAGTTGGACGACAGGCCGCCATCGGAGAACCAGCAGCGCTTGAAGCTTCGCCTGCCCACGCCTTCCTTCGCGTCATAGTCGATGGCCCACAGGGGAACCGCCGCAAACAGCAGCGGAAAACTCAGGCTCATGCGGGCTGCCAGCACGATCGGGAAGTCCTCCGGTGCCGGCAGTTCCAGCAGCCCTTGGCCGTCGGTCGTGGCCGGGTCCCATGACGCACGGCCCGGGCTTAGCTCGTAGGCCCGGCTGTGCTCAGTGAGCCAGGCGAGCACATCAGCGGGCAGGTAACGCGCCAGCTCCTCCCGGCGATAGAACAGCCGCTGCCGCGTGGCGGCATGCTGGCCCTGGTTGCGCTGTGGGTCACCTTCCTCGAAGGGCAGCACGTAGGGCCGGCCATGCGACAGGTTGGTGGTAAAAATCTGCAGATGGATGGACTTGGGCGGCACGGTCGGCTGCAGCGTGCTGCCCTCCGGCGGAAAGCCGGGGGCCCTCCAGAGGTCGCCGAAGGTCAGGGGCGGATCGCCCGGCGCGCGGCCCGCGGCCTGCTGGATGGTGTCGTGGAGCCAGGGCGTGAGGGCAGGGTCGGCATAACCGGGCTCGTTCATGCCCGTGCACAGCCCAAAGCCGTTGGCCGTGACCTTGCGCGTGACATCGCGGTAAACCCCCCAGAGCACCAGGCCGGTACACGCCAGCATGAAAGCCAGGACGCCGGCCAGCAGGCCGCTGTTCCAGCCGGCCGCCACGGCCAGCACCAGCGCGGCCAGGCTGGCCGCCCAGTAGGCCTGCAGCAGCCCGCGGACGATGTGGAACACCCGGCGCCAGGTGCCGCCGCGGTTCAGCGCCAGCACCAGCACCGAGAACAGCCGCTGCGTCGTCTGCTGCGGCTGGAACAGGCGCAGCAGACGGCTGGGCCCCTGCTTGTCCGGCCGCTGTCCGAGTTCGTCCGGCAGGCGGGCGAGGCGCTCAAACCCGGCCATGCTGCCGGTGTGCCGCCGGCGGTACTCCGCGGCGGCGGTCACGGCCGCCGCAATGGCGCCGGCCGAGGAGCCGCCGATGTTCTTGAAGTGGTAGTGTGCCGCCAGCCGGCTGATGGCCTTGGGGTAAACAATACCGCTGGTGACGCCGCCTTTCATCACCAGGTCGCAAAACCGGTCTTTGGGCGGGAGGGGGTGTTCGTTCATGGCGTCCTCGGTGTGTGCGGGAGGACGATCACCCTAACGACAAAACGCGCGGCGCGCAACCTCACATCAGGGGAGGCCCCCTGGTACTTCCGCATCCCTTCTGCTTTGCCCACCATGAAAGGGGCCAGGGCCGGCGTCAGGCCGCCGCGGCCTTCACAGCGTGAAGATCTTGCCCGGGTTCATGATGTTGTGCGGGTCCAGTGCGCGCTTGATGGTGCGCATCATGTCCACCGCGCCATTGCCGGCTTCGGTCACCAGAAAGTCCATCTTGTGCAGGCCGACGCCGTGCTCGCCGGTGCAGGTGCCTTCCAGGCGCAGCGCGCGTGCCACCAGCGTGTGGTTCAGCGCTTCGGCGGCCACGCGTTCCTCCGGCTTGTCCGGATCGATCAGGTAGCCGAAGTGGAAGTTGCCGTCGCCCACGTGGCCGACCAGGAAGTAGGGGATGCCGCTGGCATCGGCTTCGCTGACCGAGTCGAGCAGGCAGTCGGCCAGGCGCGAGATCGGCACGCAGGTGTCGGTCGAGATCGCGCGGCAACCCGGCCGCGACTGGATCGCCGCAAAGTAGGCGTTGTGCCGCGCGGTCCACAGGCGCGTGCGTTCCTCGGGGGTGCTGGCCCATTCAAAGGCGTTGCCGCCCATGTCGGCCGCGATCTCCTGCACGGTCTCGGCCTGTTCCTTGACGCTGTTGGGCGAGCCGTGAAACTCCATCAGCAGCATGGGCTCCTCGCGCAGCCCCAGCTTGGCGTAGGCGTTGACCATGCGCACGGTGTTGCTGTCGATCAGCTCCACGCGGGCAATCGGAACGCCGAGCTGGATGATCTGGATGGTGGTGCGCACCGCAGCCTCGATGCTCGGGAACGAGCAGATCGCCGCCGAGATGGCCTCGGGCAGCGGGTAGAGCTTGACGGTGATTTCGGTGATCACGCCCAGTGTGCCTTCGCTGCCCACCATCAGACGCGTGAGGTCGTAACCGGCTGATGATTTCTTGGCGCGGGTGCCGGTGCGGATGATCTCGCCGCTGGCGGTGACCACCTCCAGCGCCAACACGTTTTCGCGCATGGTGCCGTAACGCACGGCGTTGGTGCCGCTGGCGCGCGTCGCGCTCATGCCGCCTATCGTGGCATCGGCGCCGGGGTCGATCGGGAAAAACAGGCCGGTACTCTTGACCTCTTCGTTGAGTTGTTTGCGCGTGACACCGGCCTGCACCGTCACGGTCAGGTCTTCGGCGTTGATGGACAACACCTTGTTCATGCGGCTCACGTCAATGCTGATGCCGCCCTGCACGGCCAGCAGATGGCCTTCAAGCGAGGTGCCGACACCAAAGGGAATGACCGGCACCTGGTACTGCGCGGCGAGCCTGACCGCATCGGCCACGTCGGCCGTGCTTTCGGCAAACACCACGGCCGCCGGCGGCGGCGCCGCAAACGAGGACTCGTCGCGGCCATGCTGCTCGCGCACCACGAGGGCGGTGGAACAGCGCTCGGCAAACCTTGTTTTCAGGGCCTCGATCAGGGCCTGCGGCACAGCGCGCAGATTGAGTTGGGGCAACAGGTGGTCGGGGTGGGTGGGGGCGTTCATGGTGTCTCCGGTCGGAAGCCCCAGTTTACGACGAGTCCAGAGCCCGTGGGGGGCCACCCGGCGCCACCCCACGGACTCTAGGAGCCTGCCGGACTTGGGAATCGTCGGCTGCAAATCGACCGCAACGGTCCATTTTTCACCGTCTTTTTGTCCCATAGCTGGGCTATGGGCCTGCAAATCCGGCAAAAACTGTCCTCGCTGGGGCCGATTTTCGCTTTCGACGCCCCAAGCCCGACAGGCTCCTGGCGTCAGGACTTCAGCGCGATTTCAAACTCTTCGCGCGACACAAATTTGTCCTTGTTCGTGTCTATCTGGTCAAAACGCTGCTCCACGGCGGGAAAACGCACGGCCTCCTGCCGGCTGAGTTTGCCGTCCTTGTTGGCATCCGCGCGGATGAAGGCCGCGCCCACCTCCTGGTTGGTGGGGCCGGACGGCGAGGGCGCGCTCTGGGTGGAGGGTGTACCCGAGCCACTGGGTGCTTTCAAGCCGCCGCTATCGGCGCCCTGGGCATGCGCACCCAGCGCGGCGCCGACCGTCAGCGCGGTGAGCAGCGCAACGCTGCGAATTTCGAAGTTGGGAATAAAATGAAAAGCAGACGTCATCGAGACAGGTCCTTGAAGTTGAAGAAGCTGTCATTGCAACGCAGTGAGCCCGCGCCGGCCAGCACTCTTGCACGCTGTTGCCTCATTGACATCATCGGTCGTTCCACAACATATTCTTTCCCGGCGTAACCTGCCGGACATTTACCCATGGCCAACCGACTCACACAGATCGCCACCCGCACGGGCGACAACGGCAGCACCGGGCTCGGTGACAACACCCGCGTGTCCAAGGACAGCCTGCGCGTGCATGCCATGGGCGATGTCGATGAGCTCAACTCGCAGATCGGCGTGCTGCTGTGCGAGGAGATGCCGGACGACGTGCGCGAACTGCTGGTCGAGGTGCAACACCAACTCTTCAACCTGGGCGGCGAGCTGTCGATTCCCGGCTTTGAACTGCTCAAGCCCGAGGCGGTGGCGCTGCTTGATGCGGCGCTCGAAAAATACAACGCGACCCTGCCGCGTCTGCAGGAGTTCATCCTGCCGGCCGGTTCGCGCGCCGCCTCGCTGGCGCATGTCTGCCGCACCGTGGCCAGGCGCGCCGAACGCGCGGTGGTGGCCCTGGACCAGGCCGAGACGCTGAACGAGTCGCCACGCCAGTACCTGAACCGCCTGAGCGACCTGCTGTTCGTGCTGTCGCGCGTGCTCAACCGCATGAACGGCGGCGACGACGTGTACTGGAAAAGCGAACGTATGGCCCGGTCGGCCGCGGATTGAATCGCACAATTGCTATTGTATTGATAGCTGTTTGTGCCCGTCCTATAAGGGCTGATGGCCTATTTTGTGGTTAACGCGGGACCAGCATCGCCATCGTGATCCGCGAGACGCAGGTCAGCTCGCCGGCCTCGTTGGTCAGCTCGATGGCCCAGACCTGGGTGCTGCGGCCGATGTGCACCGGCCGGGTGGTCCCGATGACCCAGCCGCTGGTGACGCCTTTGAGGTGGTTGGCGTTGATGTCCAGGCCCACCGTGCGGTGGCCCTCGGGTGCCGCAAAGGCGGCACCGCAGGAGCCCAGCGTTTCGGCCAGCACCACCGACACCCCGCCGTGCAGCAGGCCATAGGGTTGGCGCGTGCGTTCATCGACCGGCACGCGGGCCCGGATGAAATCGTCGCCGACCTCCAGGAATTCGATGCCCAGGTGCGTCACCGCGCTGTTGGCGTTGTTGAGGGTGAGCAGTTCGACAGAAATTGGTTGTTTCCAGATTGGCATCGCGGTTCCACAGGGCTTCAAAAGGGCTTGTACCCAGACTATAAAGAGATTGCGGCCTACAAGTGCCGCGCAGCCAGCCTCCTAAGCTCAGTCAAGGCAGATGGCAGACAGTGCAACAACGGCGGAAGGCAGCATGGCACGCAGACAAACATGGATGGTGGCCGCAGGTGGCCTGGCGGCGCTGCTGGGCGCCTTGTGGCTGGCGCTGGTGTGGCTCATCCCCGGTGACGAGGATCTGGCCGCCCACGCCGCCGGCGAACTGCAGGGCCGGCTCGGGGTACCGGTGCGGCTGGGCGCGCTGCACTGGCGCCTGCTGCCGGTACCGGCCATCGTGCTGGAGGACGTGGCGACCGACCAGCCGCAGGCCATCACGGTCAAAAAGCTCACGGCCTATCCGGATCTGCTGGCCCTGCTGCAGCGGCGCGTGATCCTGGACCGTGTGGAACTCGACGGCGCGGTGGTGCCGCAACTGTCCTTGCGGGCGCTCGACGCGACCTCACGCGGCGCCCCCGCGGAAGCTGGGGCCACGCCGCTGGCGCGTTTCGTGTTTCGCGACCTGACCTGGCTGTCGCGCCATGGCGTGCCGGTGGTGTATGACGGGGAGATCGACTTTGACCCGGGCTGGCGGCCCCGCCAGGCCGTGTTGCGGCGCCCCGGTTTCACGCCGGCCACCGACCTGACCTTGACCCGGCAAGGGCAGGAAGACCGCTGGGCCACCCGCATCCAGGTGGGTGGCGGCACGGCCCATGGCGAGGTGCAGTTTCAGGCCCGTGCCGACGGCCGCCTGGCGCTGGACGGCCAGTTGCGGCCCAGCGGGGTTGAGGTGGCGAGCGCGGTGGCCGCCTTCAACCGCAAGCAGGTCATCGCCGGCAAGGCCTCGGGCCACACCGTGCTGTCGGCCCAGGGAGACACCTTGCTCGAACTGGCGCAGTCGCTGCACACAAAAACCGTGTTCACCATGGGCGCCTCGACCCTGCTGCGCTTCGACCTGGACAAGGCCATTCGCAGCCTTGGCAAGGAGCATGCGGGGCAGACAGCACTCGACGCGGTGTCCGGCCAGCTTGACACCCAGAACACGCCGCGCGGCATGGTCACGCAATTCACGGGGATCAAGACAAGCTCGGGCGCCCTGAGTGCGTCCGGCCAGGCCCGGTTGGCCAACCGGCGGATCGAGGCCGAATTCGCGGTGGATCTGGTGGACGGCATCGTCGGGGTGCCGCTGGTGCTCAGCGGGCCGGTGGACAAGGTGGCCGTGTCGGTGCCGAGGGGCGCTGTGGCCGGGGCGCTACTGGGCACGGCGGTGCTGCCCGGCATCGGGACGGCGATTGGTGCGCGTGTGGGCGCCACCCTGGGCAGGATTTTCGATTCCGGGCCGGATCGCCAGCCCGGCAAGGCCACACCCGCAGCGCCGGGAACGGCCCCTTGAGCGGCCCCGGCCCGCCGCGCCCGCCCTTTTCTGCCGGCGCCCGAGCCTGAGACCTGCTGGCTGTGGGGGCATGGGTGGCCCCGGGAAGGGCACTTGGTTACCATAGGGGTTTCAGGCGTCGGGCGGCCCTGCGTCCCCCCCCAGGCGCCTGGTGCCGTCAGATCATTCCCGTTTCCCCCGAGGTGTTCACCATGTCCAAGTCATCCCAACCGTCCCCGCAGTCCGCCCCCTCTGCAGACACGCCACTGGAACGTGCGCTTGACCGGAACGAAACCGTCGAGGAAACCGTGAAGCAGTCCGGCGCCGAGCTGTTTGTGATCAATGCGGTGCTCAAGCAGGAAATCCCTGACCACATTCAAACCGGCGATGTGGCCCAGGCGCTGCAAAAGACCGGCGAACTCGAAGGCAAGATCCAGGAGTCTGCCGCCGACCTTGCGCATGTCAACGAGCTGCTGGAGCAGGAAATCGGCGAACGTGCCGATGTGGAACGCGAGCTTGCCACCACCAAGGCGGCGCTCGCCAAAGCGCAGGCGAAATAGGCCCCGCCAGGCCCCGGTCAGGCGGGGCACTTGCTGCCTTTTTTACTTCCTGCGATTGAGCAGGGCGTACAACAGGATGGCGCCAAAGGTGGCGGTGCCGATGCCGCCCAGCGCAAACTGGCCGAACTTCAGCGTGAAGTCGCCGGTGCCCAGCACCAGCGTGATGGCGGCGACCAGCAGGTTCTTGTTGTCGGAAAAATCGACCTTGTTGTCGACCCAGATCTTCGCGCCGGCCACCGCAATCAGGCCGAATACCACGATGCTGACGCCGCCCATGACCGGCAGCGGAATCGCCTGGATCAATGCGCCGAACTTGGGGCTGAAGCCCAGCACCACCGCGATCAGGCCGGCGACCACAAACACCGCCGTCGAATAAATCTTGGTGGCGGCCATCACGCCGATGTTTTCAGCATAGGTGGTGACACCGGTGCCGCCCGAGGCGCCCGACACCATGGTGGCCACGCCGTCGCCGATGAAGGCCCGGCCCATGTACTGGTCGAGGTTTTTCCCGGTCATGGCTGTCACGGCCTTGATGTGGCCGAGGTTTTCCGCCACCAGGATGATGGCCACCGGCGCAATCAGCAGCATGGCATTGGCGCTGAACACCGGCGCGGCAAAGCCGGGCAGGCCGAACCAGGCGGCATTGGCAATCGGCGAGAGGTCCACCGGCTTGCCCAGGCCCAGCCCGTTGGTCAGCACCGCATACACCAGCGTCGCGACGACCAGGCCGACCAGGATCAAGAGGCGCTGCACCATGCCGCGTGTCATCACGGCGACCAGCGCCACGCTGACGAAGGTCACGACCTGCATCCAGGAGTCGAAGTTGCTCGCGGCCATGTTCTTGATCGGGATGCCGGCCAGGTTCAGGCCGATCACCGCCACCACGGCGCCGGTGACCACCGGCGGCATGAAACGTTCGATCCAGCCGGTGCCGACGGCCTGCACGATGGCGCCAATGACGGTGTACAACACGCCGCAGGCAATGATGCCGCCCAGCGCCACGCCGATGTTGGGGTTGGGCCCCTTGCCGGCGTAGGCGGTGGCGGCGATCACCACGCCGATGAAGGCAAAGCTGGACCCTAGGTAGCTGGGCACCTTGCCGCCGGTGATCAGGAAAAAAATCAGCGTGCCGACGCCGCTCATCAGGATCGCGATGTTGGGGTCAAAGCCCATCAGGATGGGCGCGAGCACGGTGGCGCCGAACATCGCAATCACGTGCTGCACGCCCATCACCGCCGTTTGCGGCCAGGGCAGGCGCTCGTCGGGCCCGATCACGCCGCCCTGCTGCAATACCGCGCTGCTTTTTTCTGTCCAGCTGAAACCGCCTTTTGAATTTCCCATCAACCGCTCCTTGTAAGTGGCGCCATCCTAGAAGCAATAGCCATGCCGCACAAGGGGTGTTGCAGTGCGGGCGTGATGTTCAGGCGACAAAAGCGGCGAGTTCGCGCAGCACGCCGGCGTCTTTCAGGATGTGCCGGTGCCCGAGATCCTGCGTGGCCAGCAGCCGGGCGCCGGTGATGGCCTGGCTGTAGGCCACGCCGTCGGCAAAGCGGTTGATGCTGTCGCTGCGGTCATGCACCACCAGCGTGGGCTGGGTGATGCGCGGGCCGACGGCGGCGGGTTCGAATTGCGGCATCAGGATGCCCTCGCGCGCTTCAATGCGTTGCTGCATGGCCGCACGTGTGGACTCGCGCAGGCCGAACACATGCGCGAACAACCGGGTGTATTCATAGGGGGATGCCGGCGGGGCCAGCAGCACCAGTTTGTCCACTGGCAGGCCGCGGCTGGCCGCGTAGGCACCGGCGTTGGCGGCCAGCGAATGCGCGACCAGCGCCTGCACTTGGTGGCCGGCCTGCCGCAGGCGTGCCACGGTGTAGTCGATGGCGCGTGCAAACTGCGGCAGGTTGCTGGTCGATCCCGCGCTGCGCCCGTGGGCCGGCATTTCAAGAATGACCGGCCGCAGGCCCTGCGCCTGCAGGGTGTCGGCCAGTGCCAGCATCTGGCCGGCGTGGCCGCCCCAGCCATGCACCAGCAGCACCAGCGGGCCATGCGGCGCCACGGGACGTTCGTAGACGGTCAGGCTGGCGTGCTCGAAGGCCCAGTGGCTGATGCGCCAGTCTGGCGACCAGGTCCTGCGCCGGTTCAGCCACTTGGGAGGCAAGGGGGTGCCGAACAGGCGATGTGCTGCGCGAACGGCCAGGGTCGGCCAGACGTGCTGCGACGCGCCCAGGCCCCAGCGGAACAGCCGGGTCACGGGGCTGGCGTTGTAGTAGGCGGCGGTGGCTTCCAGTGATGTGCGTGTCATGAGAGGCTCCTTGGTGCATTTTTGCGGATCAGTACCAGATCCAGTCTTCATTGCTGCGCGGCAGGGAGCGCAGCGATGCGAGGGCGGATTGCGCGGCGCGGGCCGCTGCAACCACGGCAATGGCGAGCAGGAGGAACAACATGGCATTTCCCTTTCTTCGCACGATCGTGCGAAATATGGACCGACAAAAAGCCCTGGTGGGGCTGACAAAACTCATGGTTGGTAGCTTTTGACCAGGCGCTGCCAGCTGACCTGCGCACGTTCGGCGGCGCGGGGGTCGCGCAGGAAGCGTGTGTCGTGAATCAGGCCCAGCATCAGGGCGTAGATTTCGGCCACGAGCTGTTCGGGGTCGGTATCGGAGCGGAGGTCGCCCCGCTCGACGGCCTGCACGATGGTGCGGCGCAGGGCGGCGCGCCAGCGCGTGATCTCGCCGTGCAGGTGGTCGCGCAGAGGGCCTTCGCGGTCGTCCAACTCAAAGGCGCCGGCGCTGTACACGCAGCCGGTATGCGCCTCTACGTCGCGCGTGCGCACAATCCAGCGCTGCACAATCGCGTCCAGCCGCGGCAGGCCTTTGGGTTGCTGCACGGCGGGTACAAACACGTCGGCCAGAAAACGCCTGCCGAACTCGTCAATCACGGCTTTCTGCAGGGCCTCGCGCGAACCGATGCGTGAAAACACCCCGCTCTTGGACAGACCAAGGCGGTCGGCCACGGCCTGAAGCGTGATGGCCTCCAGTCCCTCGGCGGAGGCAAGGTCCAGCGCCGCACCGACAATGGCGGCGCGGGTCATCTCGCTTTTCTGGGTTCTGGCATCCATGGTGCAAATATTAGCACGACTGTGCGATTTATGTGTCGGTACCTTTTTTGGGCCGAGAAGCGACGCCGAGGAGCCGACAGACCCTGACGGTCGGCGCGGTGTTCATCCTACAGCCGGGTCGGGGCGGCCGGACAAAGATGACCTTGAGCACATCGCTCTCACATTTTTGGAGACCCC
Source organism: Polaromonas sp. AER18D-145 (assembly GCF_002379095.1). Classification (GTDB taxonomy): domain Bacteria; phylum Pseudomonadota; class Gammaproteobacteria; order Burkholderiales; family Burkholderiaceae_C; genus Polaromonas. Next base: position 17,368 of record NZ_NBZV01000029.1, on the reverse strand, counting down.
ATGAAAAAGCAATCCCTTGTACTGACCCTGGCCGCCCTGGCTTGTACCGCTGCCTTCGCCCAGGCACCTGCCGGCGTGGTTGCAACGCCTTCTGCACAAGCCAACCCCGCCACTTCCGGCGGCACCCCTGCGGCCAAGGCCGAGCTGAAGGTCGACACCAAGAAGGCCAATGGCTCCACCCTGTCCGCGCCCAACCCGGTGGCCGGTTCCGGCGGCGCTGCTGCCAGCGCACAGATCAACCCCTCCGCTTCCGGTGGCACGCCTGCCGCCAAGGCCGAGATGAAGGTTGACGCCAAATTGAACAACACCGCCATGAACAGCATGGACGCCAACGGCGACGGCATGATTTCCTCCAGGGAGTGGAATCGTTATCAAACTGCCATGTGGAAAAGCATGAAGCCGAGCAAAAACGGCATGGTGCCCATGACCGACGTTGAAATGATGATGGGCACGCCCAAATAAGGGACGTGCACTGCGCCGGTTGCATCGGGCGTCACCCACGCCCGGTGCTGCCATGCAGCGGGTCCTGACCCGCCCCAAGGCTGCCTGCGGGCGGCCTTTTGTTTTTGCAGTGGCGGGAGCCCCGTGCCTGTCGCAAAGGTGGATGCGTGCGCGAGGGAGGGCCTGCTAAGCTTTCGCCTCATGAGCGCCCCCTACATCCCCCAAATCCGCCTGTACCAGAACTGGCTGCGCGACACGCGCCAGCTGTCATTTGACAATTACGACGCGTTGTGGCGCTGGTCGGTGACGGACCTGGACGCCTTCTGGCAAAGCATCTGGGACTATTTCGAACTGCAGTCGCCCACGCCCCCTGCGGACGTGCTGGTCGAGGCAAAAATGCCCGGTGCGCGCTGGTTTCCAGGGGCGCAATTCAACTACGCGCAACAGGTGTTCCGGCATGTCGACAGCGCCCATGCGGCGGGCTTTCCCGCACTGCTCAGCCACAACGAAAAAAGCCTGGACAGTGCCCCGGCGCGCGAACTGAGCTGGCCCGAGCTGCGCCGCCAGGTGGCGTCGCTTGCGCTGCACCTGAAAGCCCAGGGCGTGTTGCCGGGCGACCGGGTGGCGGCCTACCTGCCCAACATTCCCGAGGCCATGGTGGCCTTCCTCGCGGTGGTCAGCATAGGCGGCGTGTGGAGCATCTGCGCGCCCGACATGGGCACGAATGCCGTGCTGGACCGCTTCCGGCAGATCGAACCCAAGGTGCTGATCGCCTGCGACGGCGTGACCTACGGCGGGCGCGACATCGACCGAACGGCGGTGGTGGCGGAGATCCGCGCGGCCCTGCCTTCGCTGCAGCACGTGATCGTCCATTACAACCTGGATGCCGGCAATTCAATAGCGGACAGCGCAAGGTTTGAAAGGGCTACAGCTAGACGCGATGCTGACACCGCGGCCTTTGAGCCGATGTGGCTGCCGTTCGACCATCCGCTGTGGATCGTTTATTCCAGTGGCACCACCGGCCTGCCCAAACCCATCGTGCACGGCCATGGCGGCACCGTGCTGGTGGCGCTGGCGCTCAAGACCCTGCACAACGACATCGGCTGCAGCTACGAGGCCAACTCCTTCGGCGAGCGTTACCACTGGTACAGCTCCACCGGCTGGGTCATGTGGAACGCGCAGGTCAGCGGCCTGCTCAACGGCACGACTTGCTGTATTTACGACGGCAACCCCGGTGGTAGCAAGGACAAGCCGGACTGGACCACCTTGTGGCGCTTCGGTGCCAACATGGGCGTGACGTTTTTCGGGGCCGGTGCGGCATTTTTTGCCAACTGCCTGAAGGCCGGCGTGGACCTGTCGACCTGCGGTGACCTGTCGTCCGTCCGCGCCTTGGGCACCACGGGCTCACCGCTGTCGCCCGAGGCGCAGACCTGGGGCACGGAGCAGTTCAGGCGCATTGCCAAAACCGGAGCGCAACAGGACATCTGGTGGTGCAATATTTCCGGCGGCACGGACTTCGCGGGCGCCTTCATTGGCGGCAACCGCGAACTGCCGCAGGTGCCGGGCGAGATGCAGTGCCGCCTGCTCGGCTGCGCCGTCGAGGCCTGGAACGAGCAGGGCCAGCCGGTGATCGGCGAGGTCGGCGAGCTGGTCTGCAGCCAGCCGATTCCGTCCATGCCGCTGTACTTCTGGGGCGACGAGGGCAACAAGCGCTACCTGTCGAGCTATTTCGACATGTACCCCAACGTCTGGCGCCACGGCGACTGGCTCAACATCACGCCCTCGGGCAGCTGCATCATCTACGGCCGCTCCGACGCCACCATCAACCGCCACGGCCTGCGCATGGGCACCAGCGAGCTTTACAGCGCGGTCGAGGCCCTGCCGGAAGTGATCGACTCCATGGTGGTGGACCTGGAGTACCTGGGGCGCGAAAGCTACATGCCGCTGTTTGTGGCCCTGCGCGAAGGCGTGGCCCTGGACGATGCGATGAAGGCCAGGCTCAACAACGCCATCAAGACGGCGCTGTCCCCGCGTTTTGTGCCCAACGAGATTTTCCAGGTGCCGGAGATCCCGCGCACCCTGTCGGGCAAGAAGCAGGAGTTGCCGATCAAGAAGCTGCTGCTGGGTCAGCCGCTCGAGAAAGTGGTCAATCGCGATGCGATGGCCAACCCCGGCTGCCTGGACTGGTACGTCGCGTTTGCGCAGCGCCGTGCCAGCGCTGCCTGAAGCTCCCTGCGAACGCCGGCCGGCTCAGGCCGGCTTGCGGTTGACCAGCACGATGCCCCGCGCCCCCGCACCAGCGCCGCCAGCAGTCTGGGCGCGGCCGCTTCCTGCAGCGACAGCCGGCCAAACAACGGCGCCAACAGCGGCGTCAAAAAATAAGAAAACTGGAATCAGGCTCGCAGGCAAGCGCCCCAGCATCCCTATGCAGGTCAGGTAGCTGGCAAAAACTCCGCCAGCATCTGCCCGCCGCCGATCGCGCAAACCGGGGTCCGGCAACCTGAAGCGAGTCGACCCTGAGCTCCGACACGACGGCCCCAACCGGGTTGGGCCGTGGCTCGGGCGTGCTCGTCCTGTGTGGCGACTGCGATCAGGGCGGTCACCGGCCTCTACTCCAGCGCGCCATGCCGCGCACTGTCGGGCCAAGTCCCCCCTCCTCCTTCATGGCAAAAAAGTCTATGGTTGACTAAATTTGTCGGAATATTTATAGTTGACTAAATTAGTTGGGTATCCGCTCTTTCATCAGGGATATCTCTCCCCGAAAGAATAACCAGGCGGTCGCAGACGGCGGCCCGGTAGCAACCCAGGAGTTTGAGCCATGACCATGACATTGACCGAGAACGCAGCCCTGCAGATCCAGCGCCGGCTTGAAAAACGCGGCAAGGGCATTGCCCTGCGTATCGGCGTCAAAAAAGTCGGCTGCACCGGCCTGGCGCACACCTTTGAGCTGATCGACGAGCTCGGCCCGGGCGACCACAGCTTCGAGTCGCATGGCGCGCGCATCGTGGTCGACGCGGCCAGCCTTGAATTCCTCGACGGTTCGCGCATCGATTTCGTCACCGAAGGCCTGAAGCAGACCTTCAAGTTCGACAACCCCAATGTTGAAAACGAATGCGGCTGCGGCGAAAGTTTCAACGTCAAGAAAAAAGCCGGTCCCGCCCCAACGCAAGCGACGTAATCGACGCAAGCGACGTCAAGGCCTCACCGGCCGCGCTTTCTTCAAGCCATATCACCAGCCAGAAGGATCACCATGAGTGCAGTACTGCAGCAACTCGTCAACCAGCCCTACAAGCACGGCTTTGTCACCGACATCGAATCCGATGTCGCGCCCAAGGGCTTGAGCGAGCAAACCATCCGCATGATTTCGGCCAAGAAAAGCGAGCCTGCGTGGCTGCTCGACTTCCGGCTCAAAGCCTACCAGGGCTGGCTGCTGATGACCGAGCCGGCCTGGCCCAACGTGCATTACCCGAAGATTGACTTTCAGGCCATCAGCTACTACGCCGCGCCCAAACAAAAGCCCAAGCTCAAGAGCATGGACGAGGTCGATCCCGAGCTGCTGCGCACATTTGAAAAGCTCGGCGTGCCGCTGCACGAGCGCATGGCGCTGGCCGGTGTGGCGGTCGATGTGATCTTTGACAGCGTGTCAGTGGCCACCACCTACAAGGCCAAGCTGGCCGAGGCCGGCATCATTTTCTGCTCTATGTCCGAAGCCGTGCTGGAGCACCCGGAACTGGTGAAAAAGTACCTGGGCACGGTTGTGCCCACGAGCGACAACTACTACGCAGCGCTCAACTCGGCGGTGTTCACCGACGGCTCGTTCTGCTTCATTCCCAAAGGTGTGAAATGTCCGATGGATTTGTCGACATACTTTCGCATCAACACCGAGGAGTCGGGCCAGTTTGAGCGCACGCTGATCGTGGCCGAAGAGGGTGCCACCGTGTCCTACCTGGAGGGCTGCACGGCGCCCGCCTTCAGCAGCAACCAGCTGCATGCGGCCGTGGTGGAGCTTGTGGCGCTGGACAACGCCGACATCAAGTACTCGACGGTGCAGAACTGGTACGCGGGCGATGAAAACGGCGTGGGCGGCATCTACAACTTCGTCACCAAGCGCGGCCTGGCCAAGGGCGTGAACTCGCGCATTTCCTGGACACAAGTCGAGACCGGCTCGGCCATCACCTGGAAGTACCCGTCGGTGATTTTGCGCGGCGACAACTCGGTCGGCGAGTTCTATTCGGTGGCGGTGACCAACCACCACCAGCAGGCCGACACCGGCACCAAGATGATCCACCTGGGCAAGAACACGCGCAGCACCATAGTCAGCAAAGGCATCTCGGCCGGTCAGTCCAGCAACAGCTACCGCGGCCTGGTCAGGGTGGCGCCCACGGCCACCGGGGCGCGCAATTATTCGCAGTGCGACTCGATGCTGATTGGCGACAAGTCCGGCGCGCACACCTTTCCTTACATCCAGGTGCGCAACCCGACCGCCCAGGTCGAGCACGAGGCCTCGACCTCCAAGATCGGCGAGGACCAGCTGTTTTATTTTGCCCAGCGCGGCATCAGCGCCGAAGCGGCGGTGTCCATGATCATCAATGGATTCTGCAAGGAGGTATTTCAACAATTGCCGATGGAGTTCGCGGTCGAAGCGACCCAGCTGCTCGGCTTCAAACTCGAAGGAGCGGTCGGATGATCAACCCAAATAGCCCGGCATTGCTGGAAGTGCGCGGCCTGTGCGCCAGCGTCAACGGCATCAACATCCTCAAGGGCTTGAACTTCACGGTAAGGCGCGGCGAGATCCACGCCATCATGGGCCCCAACGGCTCGGGCAAGAGCACCTTTGCCAAGGTACTGGCCGGCCACACGGCCTATACGGTCACCGCCGGCAGCGTGCTGTTTGAAGGCCAGGACCTGCTGGCGCTGGCGCCCGAAGCACGCGCCCTGGCCGGCGTGTTCCTGGGCTTTCAGTACCCGATTGAAATCTCCGGCGTGGCCAACAGCCAGTTTTTGCGCCTGAGCTACAACACGCAGCAGGCGCAGCGCGGCCGCGAAGAGCTGGACCCGCTGGAGTTTGACGACTTCGTGCGCGAGAAAATGTTGCTGCTCGAGATGAGCCCCGATTTTCTGGACCGCAGCGTCAACGAGGGCTTTTCGGGCGGCGAGAAAAAGCGCAACGAAATTTTGCAGATGGCGCTGCTGGAGCCGCGCCTGGCGATTCTGGACGAGACCGATTCCGGCCTGGACATCGACGCGCTTCGCGTCGTGTCGCAGGGCGTGAACCAGCTCATCACGCCCGACAATGCCGTCATTCTGGTCACGCATTACCAGCGGCTGCTGAACTACATCGTGCCCGACTTCGTGCATGTGATGGAGGCCGGCCGCATCATCAAGACCGGCGGCAAGGAGCTTGCGCTGGAACTTGAAAAACGCGGCTACGACTGGGTCAGCGCCGAGCACGAAGCGGCGGGCGCGGCGAGAGCCGAAGAGGTCAGCGCATGAGCAGCGCCACCGCCCTTCGCCCGCCCACGGTGGACCACCTGGGCACGCTGCTGGCCGGCCAGTCGCTGCTGGCGCCCAGCCCGTGGGTACACGTCAACGCGCTGCGCGAACAGGCGCAGACGGCGCTGGGCGCGCTCGCCATGCCCACGCTGCGCGACGAGGCCTGGCGCTTCACCGATCTGGCGCCGCTGCACCGGCTGACCTTCCAGCCGGTGCTCGCGGCCGGCCGGCTGCAGCCCCAAGACATCGCGCCGTTTAGGCTTGACGACGCCGCCTGCCGGCTGGTGTTTGTCGATGGCGTTTACGCGCAGCAGCTGTCCAGCCCGGCCACCGAGGGCAGCGTGATCGTGACCGATCTGCCGACCGCCATGGCCACGCACGCCGCCGCGCTCCAGGCGCAACTGGGCGCCCGGCAGATGCTGGGCGACAACGTGTTCGCAGCGCTCAACACGGCTTTTTTGCAGGATGCGGCGGTCGTGATGGTGCCGCGTGATGTGGCGCTGGCCGCGCCGGTGCATCTGCTGTTCGTGGCGACGCAGGCGGGCGCGCTGAGCCATCCGCGCTGCCTGGTGCTGGCTGAAGCGGGCAGCCGCGTGACGCTGATTGAAGACTATGTGGCGCTGCAGGATGCGGCCTACCTGGCCTATTTGGTAAATCCGGTGACGGAAATCGTGCTGGCCGACCACGCGCAGCTCACGCATGTGCGCGTTCAGCGCGACGGCCGGCAGGCGTTTCACATTGCCAACTGCGCGGTGTCGGTCGGGCGCTCGGCGAACTACCAGTCGGTCAGCGTGGCGATGGGCGCGCAGCTGTCGCGCTACCACCTGAGCGTGGTGCTGGGCGAGGGCGCCGAGTGCGCGGTCGACGGACTCGCGCTGCTGGCTGGCAGCCAGCTGGCCGACACCCACAGCTGCATCGACCACGCCCAGCCGCACGGCACCAGCCGCCAGCTGCACAAGTGCATTGCCGACGGCAGCGCGCATGCGGTCTTCAACGGCAAGGTGATCGTGCGCCCCGGCGCGCAGCGCACCGACTCCGCGCAGTCCAGCCGCAACCTGCTGCTGAGCAGTCGGGCGCAAGTGGATACCCAGCCGCAGCTGGAGATTTTTGCCGATGACGTGAAATGCACGCATGGCGCCACCATTGGCCAGCTCGATGCCGAAGAAGTGTTCTACCTGCAGAGCCGCGGCCTGTCTGAGAGCGCCGCGCGCCAGCTGCTGACCTACGCGTTCGGCGCCGAGATCATCGAGCGCATTCCCGTGCCCTCGCTCAAGCACCAGCTGCAGCAGCGCATGCTGGCGCAAACCGGCAACCCGCCATGAACGCCTGCCTGAACGCGGTGATCCCCGCTGCAGTCGCGCCCGCCTTCGATGTCGAGCGCGTGCGCGCCGACTTTCCCATCCTGCATATCGAGGTCGAAGGTAAGCCGCTGGTCTACCTCGACAACGCCGCGTCAAGCCAGATGCCGCAGCCCGTCATCGACCGGCTGGTGCGCTACCAGAGCACGGAGCACGCCAACATCCACCGCGCGGTACACACGCTGTCTGAACGGGCGACCGCCGCCTACGAGGAAGCGCGCGTCAAGCTGCAGCGCTTCATCAACGCGCCCGACGCGCGCGAAGTGATCTTCACCAGCGGCACCACCGAGGCCATCAACCTGGTCATGCACGGTTACGGCCGCAAGTTCATCAAAGCCGGTGACGAGATCATCCTGACCACGCTGGAGCACCACTCCAACATCGTGCCGTGGCAGATGCTGGCCGAGGAGACCGGCGCCATCATCCGCGTGCTGCCGATCAGCGACGCCGGCGAGCTATGCCTGGACCAGTTCGAGCCGCTGTTCAACGCGCGCACCAAGCTGGTCGGCGTGAGCCATGTCTCCAACGCGCTGGGCAGCATCAACCCGGTCAGGCAGATGATTGCGCTGGCGCACGAGCGCGGCGTGCCGGTGCTGGTCGATGGTGCGCAGGCCGCGCCGCACCTTGCCGTAGACGTGCAGGACCTGGACTGCGACTTCTATGCCTTTTCGGGCCACAAGCTGTGCGGGCCGACCGGCATTGGCGTACTTTACGGTAAGGCCGCGCTGCTGGAAAAAATGCAGCCCTTCAAGGGCGGCGGCGACATGATTTTGTCGGTGTCGTTCGAGAAAACCGTCTACAACACGATTCCCTACAAGTTCGAGGCCGGCACGCCGCCGATTGCCGCCGCCATCGGGCTGGGCGCGGCGGTCGATTACCTGTCTGCCCTTGGCATGGACGCCATCGCCCGGCATGAGCATGCGCTGCTGCAGTACGCCACTGGCCTGCTGAACGACCTGCCCGGCCTGCGCCTCATCGGTACCGCACAGGACAAGGCGGCGGTGCTGTCCTTCACGCTGGACGGCATCCACCCGCACGATGTGGGCACGCTGCTGAACCAGGACGGCATCGCGGTGCGCACCGGCCACCACTGCGCGCAGCCGGTGATGACGCGCTTCAAGGTGCCCGCCACCACGCGCGCCTCGTTTGCGTTCTACAACAGCATGGCGGAAGTCGATGCGCTGGTGGCCGGCATCCGCAGCGTTCGACAAGTGTTTGCGTGATGGCCGGCTGCAAGGCGCTCTACCAGGAAGTCATCCTGGACCACAACAAGAAGCCGCGCAACTACGGCACGCTGGAACACCCGAGCCACCACGCCGAGGGCCACAACCCGCTGTGCGGCGACCACCTCAGCGTGGCGCTGCAGTTGCAGGGTGAAACCATCGACCAGATCGCCTTCCACGGCGAGTCCTGCGCCATCTGCAAGGCCTCGGCCTCGATGATGACGTCCGCCGTGAAGGGCAAGACGCGCGAACAGGCCCAGGCGCTGACCCAGGAGTTCCTGGCCATGGCCACCGGCAAGCTCGACCTGAGCCAGCCCAACCAGATTGGGCGGCTGGCGGTGTTTGCCGGCGTGCGCGACCTGCCCACGCGCGTCAAGTGCGCGATCTTGCCGTGGCACACGCTGCAGGCTGCCTTCCATTCGCAAGGCACGGCCAGCACCGAAGCGTGATGTTATTGATGACTGCCGACCCCCATAAAGGATCCCATGTTGACTGCCCATGAACTGAAAAACTACATCGTCAACGGCCTGGCCTGCGACCACGCGGAGGTGCGGGGCGATGACGGCCAGCACTTCGAGGCGGTGGTCGTGAGCCCGCTGTTTGCCGGAAAAACCCGGGTGCAGCAGCACCAGCAGGTCTACCAGGCGCTGGGCGATCGCATGCGCGCGGAAATCCACGCGCTGTCGCTGCAAACCTTCACGCCCGAGGCCTGGGCTAAATCGATCCCTCAATAACTTTGGAACCTCCATGAACGTCCAGGAAAAAATTTACGCGCAGGTCAACGCCAACGCCGTGGTGCTCTACATGAAGGGCACGCCGCAGTTCCCGCAGTGCGGCTTTTCAGGCGCCACGGTGCAGATGCTCCAGGCCTGCGGCCTGCGGGATTTTGCCGCCGTCGACGTGCTGGCTGACCCGGAGATACGGGCTGGCATCAAGGCCTATGCCAACTGGCCGACCATTCCGCAGCTCTACGTCAATGGCGAGCTGGTGGGGGGCGCCGACATCGTGCGCGAGCTGTACGAGCTGGGCGAACTGCAGGCGTTGGTCAACCCGGCAGGGTCGTCATGACCTTGCCATCGCGCCCGCGCGGCGCACGCCAGGCGCTGTTTTTTCAGGAGGCTTGAATGCCGAAAATTGCCGAAATCGACGACACCCCGAACCCGAACGCGGTCAAGTTCACGCTCCACGAGCCGCTGACCTGGGGGGTTTCGCATTCCTACGAGAGCGCAGAGCAGGCCCAAGGCGACGCGCTGGCCTCGGCGCTGTTCGCCATTGCCCATGTCAGCAATGTGTTCTACGTGGACCGCTGGCTCACCGTGACGCAGGACGGCGGCGCCGACTGGCCCGAGCTGGTGCGGCTGATTGCCGTGCCGCTGCGCGCGGCACCGGCCGCTGCCGCGCAGTCGGCCGCCACCGTGTTTGCCGCGCGTGCGTCCATCGACGACATGAGCGAGGAAGACCAGGCGCGGCTGGACGTGATCAGCGACCTGCTGGACGAGCGCATTCGGCCGTCGTTGCAGGCCGACGGCGGCGACCTGCATCTGGTCGGCCTGTCCGGCAACTACCTCAGCATCCACTACCAGGGCGCCTGCGGCAGCTGCCCGAGCTCCATCTCCGGCACGCTGGCCGCGATCCAGAACCTGGTGCGCACGATCGAGCCGGACCTCGCCGTGGTGGCGGTGTAGCTTGCTGTGCAGCGCAATGGCCCACGCAAGTGAGTTCTGGCAAATGACCTCCTGGTCGGGCTAGATGCTTCACGACATCCTCTGGCAGCAGAATGTGCGCCTGGCCGAGGCGTGCCTGCATCATCCTTTCATGCGTGGGCTGGCCGACGGATCCCTTGATTCCGAAACCTTCCGGCGTTACGTTGCCCAGGACGCGTTTTTTCTCAACGCGTTTGCCCGCGCCTACGCGTTCGCTGCCGCCCGCAGCCCGGACATGGCGACTTTCGCCCAGCTCTGCGAACTGTTGAATGGGGTCTTGCGGGAACTTCAGCTACACGCCGCTTTCGCGAAAGCGCTCAAGATCGACCTGGATCGCGTGCAACCGTATCCGGCAGTTGCCGTCTACACCGACTTCTTGCTTGCGACCGCCGGGCAGCGCGAGCCGGGCGAGACGATGGCGGCCATGACCCCTTGCATGCGTCTCTACGGCTATCTGGGCAACCATCTGGCGGAGACGGTTTTCGCCGGCAATCCCTACCAACCCTGGATTGCCACTTACAGCGGTCCTGATTTTCAGTTCCTTGTCAAGCAAGTTGAATCGTTATTGGACTCGATGGCAGAAGACAGCGTGGCGGTCAGGGACGCCTACGCGCACGCCATGCATTGCGAATTGGATTTTTTCTCCGCCATGTTGACGCATGCATGACATGACATTCACCTATTTCCCCTGACCTCAAACGGCAAGGAACTTCGCCATGCAGACCACTGACCACAAACAACAGCCCGCGCCAGGCGCATTACCCCCGCCGGCCGCCGGCCCCGGCAAACTGCCGGGTATCCGTCACCTCATCGCGGTCGGCAGCGGCAAGGGTGGCGTCGGAAAATCCACGGTGAGCGTCAATCTGGCGCTTGCGTTGGCGCAGCGCGGGGCGCGCGTCGGGCTGGTGGACGCCGACATCCTGGGCCCCAGCATCCCCGGCATGCTGGGCATCCCGACCGGAGAGCCGCCCGAGATGACGGCGGACAGCCGGATGATCCCGGCGCAGCGCCACGGCCTGAAGGTCGTGTCCATGGGCATGCTGACCGGCGACGACCAGCCGGCCGTCCTGCGCGGGCCGATGGTGGGAAAGTACCTCAAGATGTTCGTCGCTGGCGTGCAGTGGGGTGAGCTGGACTACCTGATCCTGGACCTGCCACCCGGCACCGGCGACACCCAGCTGACGCTGGCGCAGAGCATGCCGCTGTCGGGCGTGGTGATCGTGACGACGCCCCAGGCCGTGAGCCTGAAGATCGCCCGCCGGGGCTTGCGCATGTTCGAGAAGGTGCAGGTCCCGATTCTCGGCATCGTCGAGAACATGCGCACCTTCACCTGCCCGCACTGCGGCGAAACCACGGACATCTTCCGGCACGGCGGCGGCGAGCAGATGAGCCAGGAGCTCGGCGTGCCGTTCCTCGGTGCCCTGCCCCTGGATGCCGAGGTCGTGACCTGCGGTGACGAGGGCTGCCCGATCGTCGTTGACCAGCCGAAGTCGGCCAGCGCCCGCGTCTATGGGGCGATCGCCGGCGCGCTGGTGGCGCAGCTCGACACGGCAGACACGGGGCTCAAGCCCTTTGTCTGGAACTGGGACAGCAACGAGGGCGCGCCGGCCTGGCGGGAAGCTGCCGTGCTGCCGTCCGGCGCGCGCAACATTCCGGTCGGCCTGCTGCGCCGCGACCCGCGCACCTTGTCGCTGCTGTGGCAAGACGGCCACCGCGACGACCTGGATGTTCGCGACCTGCGCCTGGCTTGCCGTTGCGCGCTTTGCGTCGAGGAGATGAGCGGGCGCCCGCTGCTCGACCCCCGCACGGTGCGGGCGGATGTGAGCCCGCGCCGGATCGCCAGCATAGGCAACTACGCGATCCAGTTCGACTGGAGCGACGGCCACAACAGCGGGATCTATGCCTTCAGCGACCTGCGCGACCTCGGCGAGCGCGCTGCTCTGCAAGGCGCCGAAGATGTCTGACGCCCCTGCGCTGGCCTTGAGCCGGGCGGATCAGCCGGTCAGCATCCGCGCCGAGGCCTCGCTCGCCGATCCCGACAGCTGCAAGTTCACGCTGAGCAGCAGCCTGCATCCGGGCGGGCCCTGGTTTTTTGCCAGCCCGGAAGCGGCTGCCGGCTCGCCGCTGGGCGAGCGGCTGTTTGCGCTGGGCGGCGTGGCCAGCGTGCTGATCGCCGGCAACGTGGTGACCATTGGCAAGGCGCCGGGTGCTGCCTGGACGGGACTCAAGGCGGCCATCGGCGCGGCCCTGCGCGCGCAGCTGCTCAGCGGCCTGCCGGCGATCCTGGAGACGGCCGCCCCCGGCGGCACGCCAGCCAGGTCAGACGCTGAGCTGGGCGTTGCGGTTCAGGAACTGCTGGACCGGGAGGTCAACCGCTCCATCGCCAGCCACGGGGGAAAGATTTCGCTGCTGGAGGTGCGGGACGGCAGGCTTTTCATCACCATGAGCGGCGGCTGCCAGGGCTGCGCCTCGTCGCAGGTCACGCTGCGCCAGGGTTTTGAAGTCATGGTGAAAAGGGTGGCGCCTGAAATCACGGCCATCGTCGATGCGACGGACCACGCGGCGGGCCGTCAGCCGTTCTACCCTCGGGCCGCGCCCGGCGCGCCATCGGCCGCCTGATGGCCGCCCCGCAGACGAACCCTTATTTCAAGCGCCATTTCAACGCCCCGCGCGTGGCACCGCTAACCAGGACCCCTGCACCATGACCGTTGAGACCATCCGCTTCAGAAACATCGTGTCGGTGCTGCCGCAGGCCCCCGCCATGTCCGACCGGCCGGACCAGCAACGAGGCAGCCTCAAGACCAAGCGCGACGCGGCCGACCCCGGCGACCGCCTGCCCAAGCCCGACTGGATCCGCGTCAAGGCGGCGATCCCCACGGGCCGCTTTCGCGAGACCAAGGACATCGTGCGCGCCCACCAACTGGTCACCGTGTGCGAAGAAGCCTCCTGCCCCAACATCGGCGAGTGCTGGAGCAAGGGCACGGCGACCTTCATGATCATGGGCGACAAATGCACGCGCCGCTGCCGCTTTTGCAACGTCAGCACGGGCCGGCCGGACCCGCTGGACCGGGACGAGCCGGAGCGCCTGGCCCAGACCATTGCGCTCATGAAGCTCAACTACGTCGTCATCACCTCGGTCGACCGCGACGACTTGCGCGACGGCGGCGCCGGCCATTTTGTGCACTGCATCCAGCGCATACGCGCGCTGGCGCCCAGCACCACCATCGAGATCCTGACGCCCGACTTTGGCGGCCGGCTGGACCTGGCGCTGGATATTCTGGGCGCTGCGCCACCGGACGTGCTGAACCACAACATCGAGACCGTGCCGCGCCTGTACAAGGAAGCGCGGCCTGGCGCGGATTTCCAGAACACGCTGAACCTGCTGCAGCGCTTCAAGGACCGGCACCCGGCCATCCCGACCAAGTCCGGCCTGATGGTCGGGCTGGGCGAGACCGACGACGAAATCCTGGAGGTGCTGCGCGCGCTGCGTGCCCACCATGTCGACATGCTGACCATCGGCCAGTACCTGCAGCCGTCCGGCGGCCACATGCCGGTGCGCCGCTATGTGCATCCGGACAGCTTCAAGCGCTATGCGGACGCCGCCTACGCAATGGGCTTTTTGCATGCCGCCTCTGGCCCGCTGGTGCGCAGTTCTTACCATGCCGACCAGCAGGCGCAGGCGGCCGGCGTGTTTTGAGTCCCGTCCCGCAACGCCCGTTGCTGCGACAGGGCCGCCAGAACCCGCAGACTATCGGCTGGGGCACTGTCTTGGGGAACATCGGTTGTTGCGGGGCGTGAGAGACAACGCCCGCTATTTGGCCAGTTCGTTCGGCGCCGACCCGCCCGGCCAGGGCCGATCGCCTGGCCGCGTCGGGCAGCGCATCGCCACGAAGGCGCAGGGCGACGAAGTCTGCATCATCGACGGGCGCTCGGCCCCCACCGGCCGGACCGGGCCCATCTCAGCTGCCGGGCTTGCGGTTGACCAGCACAATGCCCAGCGCCACCAGCACCAGCGCCGCCAGCAGGCTCGGCGTGACGGCTTCCTTCAGCCACAACGCGCCAAACAACAGGGCGAACAGCGGCGTGAGAAACACGAACACTGAAATTTTGGTGGCTGGGTAACGCCCCAGCATCCACATCCAGGCCAGGTAGCTGGCAAAGGCACCGACCACCGTCTGCAGCAGCAGCGAGGTGAGGGCAAACGGACTGAAGGTCCAGACCCAGCGCTCGCCCAGGGCCAGCGACAGCAGGGGCAGCGCCGCCGTGCTGACCGCCACCTGGTAGAACAGCAGCTTCTCGGCCGACACCCGGGTCAGCGACGAGGCCCGGATCACCACCGTGGTCAGGCCCCACAACATGCCGGCCACCAGCGCCATCACGTCGCCAACCCAGGTCGGCGCGCCGACGGCGCTGAAACCCTCGCGCAGCGCAAAGGCCACCGCCGCAAAAGCGCAGGCCAGGCCCGCCCACTGCACCGGACGCAGCGTTTCGGACTTCACCCAGATCGGCAGCAAGGCCGCCACCCAGAACGGCGAGGTGTACAGAAACACCGTGAGCCGCGACGCGCTGGTGTATTGCAGGCCCACATACAGGCAGGCAAACTCGCCCGCGAACAGCGAGCCCGCCAGCAGCCCCGCGCGCAGCGAACCATCCGCGCTGAACAGCTTGACGCCGCGCCAGGCGCACCACAGCCAGAGCAGCACGGTGGCGCCGGCAAACCGGATGGCGGCCTGGAAGGCCGGTGCCACTTCGGGCAGCGTGGCCTTGACCAGCACCTGCTGGAAGCCCCAGAACAGGCTGCAGGCCAGCAGCAGCGAGACGGCGAGGGTGTCGAGATGGGTCTTGCGTGGCGTCATGCGTGGCGGGGGGGGGCAGCAGGTGCCGTCAGAGCGGGTGCTCGGTGTAGAAGCGCCCGCCGTGAAACAGCAGCGGCGCCGCGCCGGCGCGGTGGGCGCAACGTTCGACCTCGCCGACAAAAATCACGTGGTCGCCTTCTTCATAGCGGCTGCGGTTGAAACATTCAAAGGTGGCCGCGGCACCCGCCAGCAACGGCGAGCCGCTGGCACCTTCGGTCCAGGCGACACCCTCCCAGCGGCCTTCGCGTTTGGCCGCAAAACGCTCGGCCAGTTCTTTCTGGTCGGCCGCCAGGATGTTGATGGCGTAGTGCGAGCCGGTACTCAGTGCCGGCATGGAGCCGGCCGCCTGCGCCAGGCTCCAGAGCACCAGCGGCGGCTCCAGCGAAACCGAGTTGAAGGAGTTGGCCGTCAGCCCGACCAGCTCGCCACTGGCTGCACGCGCGGTGACGATCGTCACGCCGGTGGCAAACATGCCGAGGCAGGCGCGGAATTCGCGCGGGGAAAAACTGGGGTGGCTGGCCCGGCGCAAGGCAGTGGGAGGCGTCATGGGGGTAATTTACCCCAATGCCCCGCGTCAGGCGGGCGCCCCGGCCGTCAGGCGCCGCGCGTAAAATCGTGGCATGCGTTTAACCTGCACCGTGGCCCTTCTGGCAGCTTCTTTTTTGATAGCGACTGGCGCACAAGCTGCGGGGCCTTGTGATGATTTTGTTCGCAAACTTCCGAATCTCAGGCGCAGCCTCTGCGAGGCCGCCCAGCTGCAGGCCACGGCTGCCCGTTCGGTCAAGGGGCAGACACTGTGGATGCGCGATGTCAAGCCCGAGGATGTGCGCCAGCGCGTGCTGGTGCTGGGCGCGATTCATGGCGACGAGCTGTCGTCGGCCTCGGTGGCCCTGCACTGGATCCGCCTGGCCGAGGAAACCACGGCGCCCTGGTCGCAAGCCATCCACTGGCGTTTTATACCGGCGCTCAATCCCGACGGGCTGCTGGCCAGCCCGCCGCGCCGCGTCAACGCCAACGGCGTCGATCTGAACCGCAACTTTCCCACGCCGTTCTGGGAGCGTGACGCCAAGGTGTACTGGGAAAAACGCACCCGCAAGGACCCGCGCCGCTGGCCGGGCACCAAACCGCTGTCCGAGCCGGAGTCGCGCTTTCTGCACCAGGAGATGCAGCGCTTCAAGCCCCACCTGATTGTCAGCATCCATGCACCGTACGGGGTGCTTGACTTCGACGGGCCGTCGGTCCCGCCATCCAAACTGGGGCGGCTGTACCTGGACCAGGTCGGCATTTTCCCGGGCTCGCTCGGCAACTACGGCGGTGTGCACAAGGGGGTGCCGGTGGTCACCATCGAACTGCCCAATGCAATGCGCACGCCGCTGGACGCAGAGATGCGCCAGATGTGGCTGGACTTGCTGCGCTGGATGAGCGAGCGCATCGGCCCCGGCATGCCCGATCGCTTGCCACGGGTCCCGTGAGTTTCTCAGCCCGGAATATACGCAAAATCGCTCTTCAGCCCCAATACTGTTCGTTTAACCGTCATTGCGGGCTCGACCCGCAATCCATGCCCGCGCGGTCATGGATGCCGGATCAGAGCCTGCCCCGGACTTGATCCGGGGTTCGGGATGACAGTAAAACGTCTTTAGTCCTTTAAAAACAGGGGTAATGCGCTATGAAAAAGATAGCAACTGCGAGGCCACCCTGCGCTCAGCGGCGCTTGAGTTGCTGGTAAGTGCTGTCCATCGCCGGGCTCTTGTCGGTGTCCTGCAGGCCGCGGTCGCCGCCTCCGAACGCGCCGGCATGGTGCTGATCGACCGCAACGTCACCCTCCTGGCGGCCCGGGTCGAAGCCGGACCGGTTTACCAGGGTGAACTGGAGCAGCTGGCCAGAACCTTCAACCGCATGGCGGAATCGCTCCAGCTGCGTGGGCTGTCGGGCTTGGGAAGCGGCGACTGCAAATCGGCCTGCGGAGGCCCTGCCTGGTTGGCATGCGTGTGACGATGCAGGGGCGCACGTGTGCCCGATGGATATCAGCCGGTCATGAGCTGAGCGTCATTCCGATCAAACACTGTAAATTATGAATATTGCTAATATTGCTGCAAGATGTAGCACTTTCCCGACTCACTGCGGAATCAATAACACCAAATTAGGTCAGTAGTGTCCCAACGTTCTTCAGAGGAGAGCGAGCTGATCGGGCTCGAAATCCGGGTCTGAATCCGGCGATGGTGGCGTAAGTAGTTGATTTATAGGGATAGTTTCAAACATGGACAGGTTCAAGATCTGTAGGATTTCATACAGGC
>NZ_NBZV01000028.1 GCF_002379095.1 Polaromonas sp. AER18D-145 | reverse complement strand
GCTGGTCTGGGAACACAAGAAACTGGACGCCCACCGGTGCTGTGACACTCAACCCCGAGCGCGACTCGGTGGTGGCGGCCCATGTCGGCGCCACGCTTATTCAGCCATTGGCTGCATGACTGAGGCGACAACTACCTTGACACGCGCCGCAACCGCATTTGCTCCATTTCCTATCCTCCTAAGCACTTTGTAACCGGGGATCCGCAGGTGCTGATCGCCGATCACGACAAGACCGTCTGTTGTGCAAGTCAAATTCCCCAGCCGTCCGCGATTCATCAGTTCTCCCTCCTGTCTCGCCGTTGCTTTTCAATGGCATCTGCCGAAATGACTAGCGAGCTTAACTACACTATGCCGCGGAAACACCTAGAGCCTTGGTTTTTCAGGATCCAAGTCGTCCAGCTCTCCCGCAGGAAATCGAGGATCTATGTATTCAAATATTTTCTTGCCATCGCGTGTTATTTGAAGCGCGTGAGTCCACCTGGCATCCACTTTCCGAAGTAAGAGGCTCTGCTTGTATTGACCATTGCGTGAGAAGCTTTGAATAAAGAAGGACCATTTGAGCGTTGGTGATGGGTCAAACCTTAGAAGTCGTTCCTCATAAGCTCGCCCCAGTGTGCCGAGTTGGAAACGCGTCATGTAGTGTTCCATATGGATCCGCTCACCGCTGGAATGCACTTGTCGCATTTTTTCGATGTCGGTGACAATCGTTGTCAGGTCATAGAGCGAATGACGCCCATTAAGGCGCAGCGACAATCCAACAACAAAGGAGATCGCCTCGCCAGCAGTGATTGGCGAAATTACGGGAAACGTATCGCCACCGGTTATCACGTCGCTAATGTGATCAAAACTCTCCCGGTCCCTTGTTTGCTTAATGATTCGGAATATCTGTCCCGATACCCATGCGACGGCGACGAAGGTCATGCCGAAAAGATTTATTGCATCTTTCGCAGGCCAAGTTGAAATTGCCACACCGTAGTTCGCAATCGTCCAGGCACTGGCTACGCAGATTGGAAATATTGCCTCAAGGAAGATCTGCTTGATCGTCTTCCTCGCACGCACCCAAGTGGTTTTCCATTTAGGCATCAACGGATGCTAGCAGCGTGGCGGCCCTGAACGCGGTCTCAGCAGCCGGCATAGTTTTTCCTTCCGCTCTTGGTAATCGTGTAGGTCCCGCCGCGCGGCCCGACGTAACAAGTCTGCCCAGACGACTGGGCTGGAGCCGCCTGACGCGGTGCCGCTGCAGTACTTGATCCCTTCGAACCGTGGCAGTGATAGTCACCTGTCTTACGATTCGTATGGCAACCCTGTGCATCCGTACCGCCCGAGTGAGCGGAAGCAAACCCGCAAGCCAGCAGCAGCGCGATCGCGCAGAGCAGTTTCATGATGTCTCCCATCGTTTGAAACATATGGTGACATGTGCGCTCCACTGGCGCCTCCTCTAATTGGAGGAGGCCTCGCGCCTTAACTTGCGGTGATAGACCAAAGGGGGTTAATTTTGTAGACTAGTCCCTGTTCAGGATATGCAGCCCCTGACCGTCCTAGGTCGAGCCTAGGCATCGCCGAACGGTCGATCCGCCGGTGCCCGAATGGCGTGCTATGCGTCACCGGGAAATTGCTTGTACCTCAAGTGGATTTCCCGATGACCAAATCAATCTGTAAACAGCTTCGCCTCATCGCCTTTCACCGGCAAAACCACAAGTGCTTTTACTGTGAGCTCCCCATCTGGGAGGAGGCCGTCGAGTACTTCGCTGCCAAACATGGCATTTCCATTGCCCAGGCAAAACTACGGAGAAGCACTGCCGAGCATCTTGTCGCGCAAAAGGATGGCGGCCTAGACACGCCCGGCAACATTGTCGCAGCATGTGCCTGGTGCAACAGCCGACGGCATGCTGGCCGATCCAATAAAGCCCCCGAGCCGCAGGTTTATAAATGCCGCATCGTCCAGCGCATGGCAGTTGGTAAGTGGCACCCGGCGGGTTCGGGAGTGGCGCTCAACCGCAATGAATCTGTTCGCGGCAGTGATTGCAGAGATGCACGGGCGTGAAAAAGCCGCTTGAGGCGGCTTTAGAAATTTGGACGTGAGCTCTTACGCGGCCCACGTTACGGCAATTCACATGCAGGATCTAACTTTGTTTTTCTCGTCGTGCCAGATCTTGATCGACGTGCCGCCGTGAGAATCGGCTTTGCCTGGCCAGGCTTTCGATGGAGCTTGCCGCCGAAGAACTGTATGTTACCACAGTGCTCGTGAGAATCGAATTGGGGAATCCGAGTCATGGTTCAGGTTGAACCGGGGCGGTACATAGAAAAAGCCGGGGGTCATCTCCGGCATTTCTTGGTGGGAGGACGGGAATCGAACCCGCGCTGCCGTTAGGCGCCGGCTTATCAGGCCGGTATGTCTACCACTCCAACACTCTCCCAAGATACAAGAGAACTGGAGGTGACTGCGACATTTTCAAGCGGCGCAAGCAGTTGCTGACCATTGAGTCAGAAATACTTAGCACTCCTCGAGGCAGAGTGCTGAACTGGATGCGCAAACAGTTAAAATCCCGAAGCCCCCAAAAGACAAAACCCACTGCTTCTTACGAAACAGCGGGCCTTTAAGGGTTCTCCGATCCACATCCGGCAATCCGCCAAGATCAAAACGGGTGTGGTTTTTATTGTAGTTAGCCATAGATTATACACAGCCGTCATACGCGTCAAGAGGCTGTTTGTACTACGTGGCATAGAGCTTGAAAGGGCTTTATGAGTAATCCATCACACCTCAGCCAAATGGTGACCAGGGAATACAAGGGTCACCCCATTACCTACCGTGAAGACGGATGGTTTAACGCTACCGAAGCTGCGGCCAAATTCGGGAAGAAACCGAATGACTGGCAACAACTCCCGGCCACGCAAAACTATATCGACGCCCTCTGTCGTCAGCTCAGAAGCGAGAAAATCTCGGTTCTAAAAGTCATTCGCGGCGGTCGCCAACATGCTGACGCGACTTGGCTTCATCCGAAGTTGGCTGTCGCTTTCGCGCGCTGGCTGGACGACGATTTCTCTGTTTGGTGCGATTTGCAGATCGATTCCCTGATTCGCAGCACTGCCGATAGGGGGCGGTTGCGTCACAGCGCTGCGGCTTCGTATAAGGTGATGTCGCAGATGTTGCATGACACGCGTCAAATCAATGGGAAAAGCTGCATGACACATCACTACACCAATGAGGCGCGCCTGGTGAACTGGGTGTTGGCTGGCACATTTACGGGACTTGACCGAGATCAGATGACGTCTGACCAGCTTGATCTGTTGGCTCACTTGGAAATCCGCAATACGCTTCTGATCGCGCAAGGCATGGAATATGAAAAGCGGAAAATCAATCTGCTTGCTCAGGCCGCCGATTGGCGGGTGGCAAATCAACCGAAGATAACAAAGGCCGCATAACCAAAACCCGCTTCGGCGGGTTTTTACTGTCCCCTCGTCTCGTCACAAAGCTGTAAACCATGAGGTAGAAGCTGACGGCATGCATGTTGTCATGTCGGCGCGCGCGGTTCTGCGCTGAAGAACTACCGGACCCTAGGTAGGCAAAGCAACAGCTCATTAACTTTGATCAAGATGTAGGTTTAGCTCAATAACTATGAAAGCTGGCGGAAACGCCGTTTGCATAGTTGTTGCGTAAGTCCTTGATTTAATAAGGTACCTTGGCTCAATTACTTTGAAAACCTACACGTTACCAGGGCAAACTCAGCGGCCCGCTGCTGGACCGCATTGACCTGCATGTGGAAGTCGGGGCGCTGGCTGCCGAAGAACTACTGGGTGCCGCACCGGGCGAAAGCACGGCCAGCATCCGGCAACGGGTGGTGGCGGCGCGTGAACGCGCCACGGCGCGCCAGGGCAGCAGCAACCAGGCGCTGCAGGGCAAGGCCATCGATGCACAGTGCCAGCTCGACGATGCCGCCACGAAATTCCTGAACACGGCGGCTGCGCGCCTGGGCTGGTCGGGACGCAGCATCCACCGCTGCCTGAAAGTGGCACGCACCATCGCCGACCTGGCCGGTGCGCAGGCGGTGCAGCTCACCCACGTGGCCGAGGCGGTGCAATACCGGCGGGCGCTTAAAAGCGCCCACTAGAAATATAGCCCCCACGCTCGTCACTTCATTCCTCCGCTCGTCCTGAGCCCGTCGAAGGATGCCCCCCGAGGGGGCTGTGCTTGCTTGGGGCGGCCCTGCGCGGCGCACTGACCGAGGCCGGTGGCCGGTGCATTTTTTAGAGAACCGGCGCCAGCAGGCGCTGCAAGTCCTCGGCCCTGGCGCCGCGCCGTTGGGCCAGGTCCTGCAACTGGTCGTCACCGATCTTGCCGACGTTGAAATACACGCTTTGCGGATGGCTCAGGTAGAAACCGCTGACGCTGGCGGCCGGCGTCATGGCCAGGCTTTCAGTCAGCGCCATGCCGATATCACCCGCCTGAAGCAACTCGAACATGTCCTTCTTGACACTGTGGTCCGGGCAGGCCGGGTAGCCGGGCGCCGGGCGTATGCCCTGGTACTTCTCGGCAATCATGTCCTCGGTGCTCAGCGTTTCGCCGGCGGCATAACCCCACAAATCATCGCGCACCCGTTTGTGCATGGCCTCGGCAAAAGCCTCGGCCAGCCGGTCGGCCAGCGACTTGAGCATGATGGACGAGTAGTCGTCGTGGTCGTCATTGAAATACTTTTCCTTCTTCTCGGCACCCAGGCCAGCCGTCACTGCAAACAGGCCGATGTAGTCAGGCAGCATGAAGGTGTTGTGGCCCTCGGCGCCCGCATGTCCGGCACGCACGGCCTTGGTTTCGGCTGACAGCACTTTCGGCGCGACAAAATCGGCCAGGCAGCGGCTGGGCCGCATCACGCCGTCGAGCGCGGTTTTCTCGGCCTGCTGGCGCAGCCCGTACCAGGTCATGGCCACCTCGCTGCGCGTCTCGTCGGTGTAGATCTCGATGTCGTCACCGACGCTGTTGGCCGGGTACAGACCGATGACACCACTGGCCGTGAGCCAGCGGCCTTCGATCAGGCGCTTGAGCATGCGCTGCGCGTCGGCATACACACGCACGGCCTCGGTCCCCACCACCTCGTCTTTCAGGATGGCCGGAAAAGGGCCGGCCAGGTCCCAAGTCTGGAAGAAGGGGCCCCAGTCGATGTAGTTCGCCAGTTCGGCCAGATCGAAATTCTTGAACACGCGACGGCCGATGAATTTCGGTTTGGGCGGCGTGTAGTGGGCCCAGTCAATCGGCGTTGCATTTGCCCGGGCCTTGGCCAGCGGCCACATCGGCGTCTGCTTCTTGTTGGCGTGCTGGGTGCGCACCTTGTCGTAATCGGCATTGAGCTCATCGATGTATTTGGCCGCCTGGTCGGAAAGCAGGCTTTGCGCCACGCTGACACTGCGCGACGCGTCGGGCACATAAACCACCGGGCCTTCATAATGCGGCGAAATCTTGACGGCCGTGTGGACCCTGGAGGTGGTGGCGCCGCCAATCATCAGCGGGATCTTCTTGATGCGGAAGTGGTCGTCCTTCTGCATCTCGCCGGCCACGTACTGCATTTCTTCGAGGCTGGGCGTGATCAGGCCGGACAGGCCGACGATGTCCGCACCCTCGACCTTGGCGCGCGCCAGGATCTCGTGGCAGGGCACCATCACGCCCATGTTGACCACGTCGAAGTTGTTGCACTGCAAAACCACGGTCACGATGTTTTTGCCGATGTCGTGCACGTCGCCCTTGACGGTGGCGATGATGATCTTGCCCTTGGTCTTGACGTCGCCGCCGGCGGCTTCCAGCAGCAGCTTCTCCGCCTCGATGTAAGGCAGCAGATGCGCGACGGCCTGTTTCATCACGCGTGCACTTTTCACCACCTGCGGCAGGAACATCTTGCCCTGGCCGAACAGGTCGCCGACCACGTTCATGCCGTCCATCAACGGACCTTCGATCACATGCAGCGGACGCCCGCCCTCGGCCTTGATCGCCTGCCAGACCTCCTCGGTATCGGTCACGATGTGTTCGTTCATGCCGTGCACCAGCGCATGCGACAGGCGCTGGCGCACTGGCAGCGCGCGCCATTCGTTTTTCTTGCTGTCGTCCTTGGCGCCGCTTTTCGCGCTTTCGGCCACTTCGATCAGGCGCTCGCTCGGCGACAGTTCGGGCTCGCCCGGCTTGTAGACGGGCATGCGATTGAGAACCACGTCTTCAACGCGTTCACGCAGCGTCGGCTCCAGATCGTCGTAGACACCGACCATGCCAGCGTTGACGATGCCCATGTCCATGCCGGCCTGGATCGCGTGGTACAGAAACACCGTGTGGATCGCCTCACGCACCGGGTCGTTGCCGCGGAAGGAAAAACTCACGTTGGAGACACCGCCGGAGACCTTGGCGCCGGGCAGGTTGGCCTTGATCCAGCGCGTGGCGTTGATGAAGTCCACCGCGTAATTGTTGTGCTCCTCGATGCCGGTGGCGATTGCAAAGATGTTGGGGTCGAAGATGATGTCTTCGGGCGGAAAGTCCAGCTCGTCGACCAGCACGCGGTAGGCGCGCTCGCAGATCTCGATCTTGCGCTCGTAGGTGTCGGCTTGGCCCTGCTCGTCGAAAGCCATGACCACGGCGGCCGCGCCGTAACGCTTGAGCAGCTTGGCCTGGTGCTTGAAGGGCTCCAGCCCTTCCTTCATGGAGATCGAGTTGACGATGCCCTTGCCCTGGATGCAGCGCAGCCCGGCTTCAATCACACTCCACTTGGAGCTGTCGATCATGATGGGCACACGCGCGATGTCAGGTTCGCTGGCGATCAGGTTCAGGAAACGCACCATGGCGGCCTGGCTGTCCAGCATGGCCTCGTCCATGTTGATGTCAATGATCTGCGCGCCGTTTTCGACCTGCTGGCGGGCCACGACCAGCGCCTGCTCGTACTCGCCATTGAGGATCATGCGCGCAAAGGCCTTGGAGCCCGTGACATTGGTGCGCTCGCCGATGTTGACGAACAGGCTGCCCGCGCCTATGGCGACCGGCTCCAGGCCGGACAGTTTCATGGGGGGAACTTGGATTTCGGACATTCACTCACCTTGGCTATCGAAGGTGAGCGCCGTTGCAAAGGCAGGCCGCGGGGGTCCTGCTGTCACCCAAGCCTGACGAAACGGGGTTTCGCTGCAACGCTCCTTGGGATGCAGCTATTTTAAACCAAGGGCCGGTCAGGCTGTCAGCCGGGTCAGCGCTTCCTGGTACTTGGCCGCGGTTTTTTCGACCACGTCCTGCGGCACGCGCGGCGCCGGCGGCGTCTTGTCCCAGGGCTTGCCGTTGACCAGGGCTTGCTCCAGCCAGTCGCGCACGAACTGCTTGTCGTAGCTGGGCGGGTTCGCGCCCGTGGCGAATGCCTGCTCGTAACCTTCGATCGGCCAGTAGCGCGAGGAGTCGGGCGTCAGCACCTCGTCCATCAGGGTCAGCGTGCCATTGTCGTCGAGGCCGAACTCGAACTTGGTGTCGGCAATGATGATGCCCTTGGTCAGCGCAAACGCTGCTGCCTCCTGGTAGATGCGGATGCTGAGGTCGCGGATCTGCGCGGCCAGTTCGGGGCCGACGACCTTGACCACCTGCTCGTAGCTGATGTTTTCGTCATGCTCGCCCACCGCCGCCTTGGCCGCCGGCGTGAAAATCGGTTCGGGCAGCTTGCTGGCGTTTTTCAGGCCGGCCGGCAGCGGCACACCGCACACCGACTGGCTCTCCTGGTATTCCTTCCAGCCGCTGCCGGCCAGGTAGCCGCGCACCACGGCCTCGACCGGAATCGGCTTCAGGCGCTTGACCAGCATGGAGCGGCCGGTGACCTGCGGCACTTCGGCGGGTGTCACCACGCTTTCGGGCGCCTCGCCGGTCAGGTGGTTCGGGCAGATATGGCCCAGCTTGTCGAACCAGAACAGGGCCATTTGCGTGAGCAACACGCCTTTGCCCGGAATCGGCTCGCCCATGATGACGTCGAAGGCGCTGAGCCGGTCGCTGGCGACCATCAGCAGCCGGTCTTTGCCGACAGCGTAGTTGTCGCGAACCTTGCCGCGCGCGAGCAGGGGCAGGGAGGTCAGGGCCGAGGTGTGGAGAGCGGAGGTCATGGATGCTTGCCAAAAGTAAAAAAAGCCCGCCGGTAGCGGCGAGCTTTGAATTATCGCCAGTTCGGCACGGCGAGGATTTTCCGGGTTAACGCACCACCTGGGCCAGCTCGCCCTTGGCGTATTTGGCCGCCACCACGCTCAGGGCTTCGCCCTTGATCTTGCTGGCCTGGCCTTCGCAGCCGAACTCGATGTAACGCTGCTTGCAGATGGCCCTGGCCGCCGCCGTGGCCGGTTTGAGCCACTCGCGCGGATCGAATTTGCTCGGGTTTTCGGCCATGAACTTGCGCACGGCAGCGGTCATGGCCAAGCGGATGTCGGTGTCGATGTTGATCTTGCGCACACCGAATTGGATGGCCTTCTGGATCTCCTCGACCGGCACACCGTAGGTTTCCTTCATGTCGCCGCCGTACTGGCGGATGATGGCCAGCAGGTCCTGCGGCACGCTGGACGAACCGTGCATGACGAGGTGGGTGTTGGGGATGCGGCGGTTGATTTCCTTGATGCGTTCGATCGCCAGGATGTCGCCGGTGGGCTTGCGCGTGAACTTGTAGGCGCCGTGGCTGGTGCCGATCGCAATGGCGAGGGCATCGAGCTGGGTGCGTTTGACAAAGTCGGCGGCCTGCTCCGGGTCGGTCAGCAACTGGTCGTGGGTCATCACCGCGTCGGTGCCATGGCCGTCTTCCTTGTCGCCCTGCATGGTTTCCAGGCTGCCCAGGCAGCCGAGTTCGCCCTCGACCGAGACGCCGGTGGCATGCGCCATCTCCACGACCTTGCGGGTCACGTCGATGTTGTAGTCATAGTCGGCAATGGTCTTGCCGTCGGCCATCAGCGAGCCATCCATCATCACCGAGCTGAACCCCAGGTTGATCGCACCGCGGCAGACATCCGGGCTTTGGCCGTGGTCCTGATGCATCACGACCGGGATGTGCGGGTAGCTCTCGACCGCCGCCTGGATCAGGTGTTTGAGGAAACCTTCGCCGGCATATTTGCGGGCGCCGGCACTGGCCTGCATGATCACCGGCGCATTGACCTCGTCGGCCGCCTGCATGATGGCCTGGACCTGTTCGAGGTTGTTGACGTTGAAAGCTGGAATGCCGTAGGTGTTGACTGCCGCATGGTCCAGCAGCTCGCGCATGGAAACGAGTGCCATAAGAGATATCCCCAGAAGGTTGAACGGATTCGGTAACTGACCGGTAACTATCTTCATTTTACCCGCCATGTCGTCCCGCGAAACCCTTGGGCGGCCTCTCGAAGGCCTTCCTGCGTCAGCCTGGAAGGGGCAAAGGCGTAGGACAAGCCCGACGCGGACCGTCGCGCGCCCTCGCCAGTCGCGCGGGGATTAAGCCTGATTTAAGGCGGACAGGGCTATCGTCGGTCCTTCTTGCACCACCCACCCCCAGATGAACGCCTCCCGCAGCCCAGCCGCTTCCAGCCCGTCGCGTCTTCTTTTCTGGTCCCTTGCCAGCTTTCTTGTCTTGCTGGCCTGGGATGCTTCGGGACTGGACCTGACCCTGGCGCGCTGGTTTGGGTCGGCCAGCGGCTTTGCCCTCGAAAACCACTGGTTCTGGCGCGGCGTGCTGCACGACGACATGCGCCCGCTGCCCTGGTTGTTCGAAGGGGCGCTGCTGGTTGGCATCGCCCGGCCTGCCGGCACGCTGCGGCGGCTGCCCGCCCCGCGCCGCGCCCAGTTGGCCCTGACCACGTTGTTGGCTTTGCTGGTGGTGTCCAACATCAAGCTGCACAGCCACAGCAGCTGCCCCTGGAGCCTGCAGGAATTCGGCGGCGTGGCCAGCTATGTCTCACACTGGGCCTGGGGCGTCAGGGACGGCGGGGACGGTGGCTGCTTTCCGGCCGGTCACGCCTCGGCGGGTTTTGCCTTTGTCGGCGGCTTTTTTGCGTTCCGGCATGCCCTGCCCGCAACGGCTCGCCGCTGGTTGCTGGGTTCCATGCTGGCCGGCCTGCTGCTGGGACTGGCGCAGCAGGTGCGCGGCGCCCACTACATGAGCCACACCTTCTGGACCGCCTGGTTCTGCTGGGCCAGCGCTGCCGGGCTGGACCTCGGATTCACCTGGCTTGCCCGACTGACTTCACAAAAGCCGAGACACGCTCAAGCACAGGCGCCCGGCCTCTGAGAACCGAGGCCAGGGAAGCCACCAGGGTGACGTGGCTGACGCTGTCAAACAGCGCAGACTCCACATACACACCACTGCTCTGGAGCCGCCGGGCCAGGGCCACGGTGCTGCGCCGGGAATTGACCACGCGGTCGGCGGCGGGCGCCAGCAGCAAGGCCGGCGGCGACGCCGGCGATGCATGGAACAGCGGCTGGCTGTCGACCGGCGTGCGCGGCCAGTCAAAGGCCACCTGGGTCTGGCGATCGCCAATCGGCAGGAAATCGTAGGGACCGGCCAGGCCTATCCATCCCGCCAGGCGCGAGGGCTTCAGCCCCTCGGCGGCCAGCCAGCGCGGATCCAGCGCCACCATGGCCGCGTTGTAGGCGCCGGCGCTGTGTCCCATCACAAAAATCCGGGCAAGATCGGCGCCATGTTCGGCCCCATGCGCCACCGCCCAGCCCACGGCACGCGCACTGTCCTGAACAAAAGCAGGGTAGGGGAAGGCGGGGCTCAGGCGGTAGTCCGCGATTACCGCCACGATGCCGCTTGCAGCCAGCGCCTCCCCGACAAAGCGGTAGTCAGCGCGTTCACCCGAGGACCAGCTGCCACCATAAAAAAACACCACCATCGGCGCCTGGCCGGTGCCGCCAACAGGCTGATAGACATCCAGCCGCTGGCGCGGGTGGTCGCCATAGGGCAGGCCCTGGGTGCGCCGGTAGGTGTCGGTGGAAACGGTGGCGTTGAGCAGGTCCACTGCCGAGCAGGCAGTGAGCAGCGCGGACAGCATGGCCAATAGCGAGCGTCTTGGCAAAGGGAAATCCGTGGTGTGCATTGAACCGGGGATACGCACGCCCGGCTGCCGTGGATTCAGCGGGCACCGGCTTGGGCGCCCGCACCCGTGCCGGCCCCGGGGGCCCGCCCGCTCAGAGGCTGAGAGTTTTTTGGTCGTGTCCGAGTAGCGCGTCAAAACGTACCCAATCGAGGCGCAAAGCACAGCCATAGCTCGGGCTATGGCGCGCATTTGCAACGACGAGTGGGTGCGTTTTGGCGTGATAAGCGGGTAGGAACAAAAGACTCTCAGCCTCTCAGGCCACCCGGCAGATCTTGAGCATGTTGGTGCCGCCAGGGGCACCCATGGGTTCGCCGCAGGTGATGGCATACACGTCGCCGCTTTGCACGATGTCGCGGCGCAGCAGGTGCCCTTCGGCCTGTTCCAGCGCGGTGTCGCGGTCGGCGCTGGTGTCCATCAGCAGCGGGCGCACATTGCGGTACAGCGCCATCTTGCGCTGCGTCGCCAGGCGCGGTGTGAGCGCGTAGATCGGGACGCGGATGTCGTGGCGGCTCATCCACAGCGGCGTGGAGCCGCTGTCGGTCAGCGCCACGATGGCCTTGGCGCCCAGGTGGTGGGCCGTGAACAGCGCCCCCATGGCGATCGACTGGTCAATGCGCGTGAAGGTCTTGCCGCTGAAGTCGGCGTCCAGCGCCGCGTATTCGGCTTTTTCCGCTTCCAGGCAGATGTTGGCCATTTCCTCGATGGTCTCGAGCGGGTAATTGCCCGCGGCTGTTTCTGCGCTCAGCATCACGGCGTCGGTCCCGTCGAGCACGGCATTGGCCACGTCGCTGACCTCGGCGCGCGTCGGCACCGGGTTGAAGATCATGCTTTCCATCATCTGCGTGGCGGTGATGACGAGTTTGTCCATGGCGCGCGCCATCTTGATCATGCGTTTTTGCAGCGCCGGCACGGCGGCGTTGCCGACTTCCACCGCAAGGTCGCCGCGCGCGACCATGATGCCGTCGCTGACCCGCAGGATATCTTCGAGGTTGGGAATGGCTTCGGCGCGTTCGATCTTGGCAATCAGGCCGGGCTTGTGTTTGTACGGCGCGGCGGCTACATTGCAGAGCTGGCGCGCCATTTCCATGTCGGTGGCGTTTTTCGGAAAACTCACCGCTACATAGTCCGCCTGGAAACTCATGGCGGTCCGGATGTCTTCCATGTCCTTGGCGGTCAGCGCGGGCGCGGTCAGGCCGCCGCCCTTTTTGTTGATGCCCTTGTTGTTGGAGAGTTCACCGCCAAGCTTGACGGTGGTGTGGACCTCCTCGCCGCGCACCGCGTCGATGGTCAACACAATCAGGCCGTCGTTGAGCAGCAGCAGGTCGCCGGCTTTCACGTCACGCGGCAACTCCTTGTAGTCCAGCCCCACACCCTTGATGTCGCCCGGCTCGGTCCGCGAGGCATCGAGCACGAACTTGGCGCCGGGCACCAGCAGAACCTTGCCCTCGGCAAATTTGCCGACGCGGATTTTCGGTCCCTGCAGGTCCGCCATGATGGCCACCTCGCGGCCGGCCCGCTGGGCCGCCTCGCGCACCAGCCCGGCCCGGTCGATGTGGTCCTGCGCCGTGCCATGGCTGAAATTGAGGCGCACCACGTTGACGCCCGCACGTATCATTTTTTCAAGCAGCGCCGGATCGCTCGAGGCGGGGCCCAAGGTGGCAACAATTTTGGTGGCGCGGCGTGGCATGGATGTCTCCTGTAATTTAGTGACGATTCTCACACGGAACCGGTTACAGGCCGGGTACACCGGGCGCGCCGAGCAGGCCCCGCCCGATGCGCAACAGGCTGGTTACAGCGCGCCCAGCTCGCACAGGACCCGGCGCACCGTTTCCACACCATCCGTCGACAACGGTGCCTGCGGCGCCAGGGGATGGCCGACCTCATACCCCTGCAGGGCAAGGCCGGCCTTGATGCAGGCCGCCAGGTTGAACGTGGCAAACACCTGGTTGATGCTCCAGAGCCTGCGCTGCAAGGCCATGGCCTCGCTCCATTGACCGGCCCGGCACAGGTCGTACAACGCGATGCTCTGCCGGGGAACCAGGCAGGCCGGCCCGGCCATCCAGCCCGCGCCCCCCATCAGCATCACGGTCGCAGGCACATGCGACGACGCGGCAAAAACCTCCATCCGGCCCTCAACGACATTCATGATCGACAGCAGGCGCCCGGTGTTGAAGGAGGCGTCCTTGATATAACGGATGTTGGGGATGTGGCTGAGCCGCCCGATGACCGGCAGCTTGAGATCGGAGCGCTGGAAATTCGGATTGGTGTAGATCACCACCGGCAACAACACGGCATCGGCAATCGCCTTGAAGTACTGGTAGACCCCTTCGTCGTCCACGGGAAAATACGCTTCCAGCACCGCCAGGATGCCGTCGCAGCCCATGCGCTCGTACTCCCGGGCCTGGCCGACGGCGTCGACGATGGTGGTGGCTGCCACACCGGCCACCACCGGCACCTGCCGGCCGGCCGCCTGCACCACCACCTCCACCACCCGGCGCCGTTGCGCCGGGTTGAGGTAGGCAAATTCGCCGGTCGATCCCAGCGGCGTCAGGCCATGCACGCCGGCAGCCATCAGGTCCTGGCAAAGGCGCGTCAGGACCTGCGCCTTGACCTCCCCGTCGGCGTCAATGGGCGACACCAGATAGGGAAAAACACCGTGAAAATCCGTCATCTGCAAACTCCCGGCAGGTATCCGTGGATCGGGGGGAATTCAGGAAAAACAGCCTCCATCGCCCGCCCTGATTGCGAGTATTGCTATATTTTTAATAGCTAACACCGCGCCGGCTCAGCCCGCCGCCCGCTTCTGCAGGATCTCGAAAGCCGGCAGGGTCTTGCCTTCCAGCACTTCGAGAAAGGCGCCGCCGCCGGTGGAGATGTAGCCCACGTCTTTCTCGATCCCGTATTTGGCAATGGCGGCCAGCGTGTCGCCGCCGCCGGCGATGCTGAAGGCGGGGCTGGCGGCAATCGCCCGGGCGATGGTTTGGGTGCCGCCTTCAAAGGCGGCAAACTCGAACACGCCCACCGGGCCGTTCCAGACAATGGTGCCGGCGGCCATCAGCTGATCGGCCAGCTTTTTCGCGGTTTGCGGGCCAATGTCCAGGATCAGGTCGTCGTCCGCCACATCGGCGGCCGCCTTGACGGTGGCGGGCGCGTCGGCACTGAAGGTCTTGGCGGTCACCACATCGGTCGGCACAGGCACCTCGGCGCCGCGCGCCTTCATGGCCGCCATCACCGCCCGGGCCTCGTCGAGCAGTTCGCGCTCCGCCAGGCTCTTGCCGATGGGCAGGCCGTTGGCCAGCATGAAGGTGTTGGCAATGCCGCCGCCCACAATCAGCTGGTCCACCTTGCCGGCCAGCGCCTGGAGAATGGTCAGCTTGGTCGACACCTTGCTGCCGGCCACGATGGCCACCAGCGGTCGCTTCGGGTTGGCGAGGGCCTTGGAGATTGCATCCATTTCGGCCGCCAGCAGCGGGCCGGCGCTGGCCACTTTGGCAAACTGCGCAATGCCGTAGGTCGAGGCCTCGGCGCGATGCGCCGTGCCGAAGGCGTCGTGCACAAAAATATCGCAGAGCGCGGCCATCTTGCGGGCCAGCGCCTCGTCGTTCTTTTTCTCGCCGGGGTTGACGCGGCAGTTCTCCAGCAGCACGAGCTGGCCGGGCGCCACGTCCACGCCGTCAACCCAGCCGGACTTCAGCGGCACCTCGCGCTGCATCAGTTCGCCCAGGCGCTTCGCTACCGGCGCGAGGGAGTCCTCGGGCTTGAACTGCCCTTCGGTCGGCCGGCCCAAGTGGGAGGTCACCATCACCGCGGCGCCGGCGCTAAGGGCCATCTGAATGCAGGGAATCGAGGCGCGGATGCGGGTGTCCTCGGTGATGTGGCCGCTGTCATCCTGCGGCACATTGAGATCGGCGCGAATGAAGACACGCTGGCCCTTGACAAGGCCCTGGGCGCACAGATCGGAGAAACGAATGAAGTTCATGAAAGCTCGCAGTGAAGGGTTGGGTCAACGCGCCCAAGACCCCAAATTGTAGGTGCGCCGTCCCGGTGCCTGGGCAGGGGTTGCCGCTTGGCCGCCCCAAGGGAAAAGGCCCCCGGGATAGCGAGCGACCGTGAGAATCTTTTCCCTTCAAGCCAGGGCTGCGGAACCGGCTTTGCCGGGCCGCAGGCGCAGCGGCCCCCTCGGGGGGCAGGGAGCTACACGCAGTGAGCGACCGTGGGGGCCAGTTTCACCAGCCCAGTCCGATGTGCAGGGGCAGGTAGACCGCCATGCCGGCGATGATGGTGCCCAGAACGCCACGGCGCCAGACAAACCAGGCCACGCCGGCCAGTGCGGCAAACAGGCGGGCGTCCCGCCAGGTGTCGATGAGTTGCCCCTGCGTCATCACGATCTCGGGAATGATGACGGCCGCCAGGGCCGCGATCGGCGCATAGTGCAGGCCGCGCTGCACCCAGGGCGGCAGGGTCCAGGGCTTGCTGGACATGAAGAAAAACGAGCGCGTGATCACCGTGACCAGCGCCAGCCCAACGATGGTGAGCACGGTCCAGGCATCGGTCATGCCGCCCCCTTCGTCGTGGGCAACGGCGCCGCTGGCGCTGCCGGTTTTTCCAGCATCAGGCAGACCGCCACCGCCGCGGCAATCGCGACCAGGATGTTGAGCTTGAGCGGCAGGGCAAAGGCCGCCACCGCCGCTGCGCCGGCCACCCCGGCGGACACCACACGCAGGCGGCTGCTCGCCAGCGAACACATGACCCCGAGCAGGGCCAGGATGCCGGCGAAACCCAGCCCCCAGGACAGCGGAATCGCATTGGCCAGCGCAATGCCCAGCAGGCTGGGCACCACCCAGCTGAGCCAGGTCAGGGCGCAGTTTCCGGCCAGGTAGGCCTCCTGGGCACGCAACGCCTCCTTGTCATCAGAGGGCACCGGATGCGGGTGGCGGTTGGTGAACATCACATAACTGAGATCGGCCGTGAAATAGCCGCTGGCCAGGCGCCGCCAGAGTGGCTGGTGCATGAGGTAAGGCCGCAGATGGGCGCTGAACACGACAAAACGCAAATTGACGCAGGCCGCGGTGGCCAGAATCACCCACAGGGGCGCGCCGGCAAGAATCAGCGGCACGGCGGCAAGCTGCGAGCTGCCGGCAAACACGATCACCCCCATCAGCACCGCCTCAAACAGGCTCATCCCCGACTTGACCATGGCCACACCGGTCATCAGGCCCCAAGCGGCTGTACCGGCGGCGGCGGACGCCATGTCGCGCATGCCCTGGCGAAACTCGGGATGCCGGAACAGCGGGGCCGTCAAGCGCGCTTCTCCGGACTGGCCTGAAAAACCATGCCGGGCTGCAACGCAAAACCACGGACGAACTCGGCGGCATCCAGCGGCTTGCCACCGGGCTTTTGCAGCCGGGTGGCGCGCACCACGCCGTCACCCGTCGCAACGTCCACGCCGTCCGGGCTGACGGCGAGAATCTGGCCCGGCGCGGCCGCTTCCGGCCGCTGGACACCGGGCACCACCACGGCCCGCCAGAACTTGACCGTGTCGCCGCCCAGGGCACTCGCCGCGCCCGGAAAGGGGTTGAAAGCGCGTATCCGCCGCTCGATCACGGTGGCGCTTTGCCGCCAGTCAATGGCGGCCTCGTGTTTTTCGATTTTGTGCGCGTAGGTGATGCCTTCCCCGGGCTGCGGCACGGGCCGGAGCCCGCCGCAGGCCGCGAGGTCCAG
Organism: Polaromonas sp. AER18D-145; assembly: GCF_002379095.1. Taxonomy (GTDB): domain Bacteria; phylum Pseudomonadota; class Gammaproteobacteria; order Burkholderiales; family Burkholderiaceae_C; genus Polaromonas. The sequence goes on along the minus strand of NZ_NBZV01000028.1, from coordinate 46,428 downwards.
CCCCTCGACCACGAGCCGGCCTCCCAGGGCAGCCAGTTTGTCGTGCAGGGTGCCGGTGCTGTCCCCGGGTGCAATCGGAAGCTTTTCAACCAGCAGCATGTCACCGGTGTCCAGCCCGGCATCCATCTGCATCAGCGTGATGCCGGTCTCGCTGTCACCCGCCTCAATGGCACGGTGAATCGGCGCCGCGCCGCGCCAGCGCGGCAGCAGGGAGGCGTGAATATTCAGGCAGCCCCATTTATGCGCCCCCACGCTCCCCACTGCGTGTGGTTCGCTGCCCCCCGAGGGGGCTGAACTTGCTCGGGGCGGCCCTTCGCTGCATTCGTCGCGGCTCATCATGTCCAGCACCCACTGCGGCAGGATCAGGCCATAGGCGGCGACCACCATGACGTCGGCACGGGCCGCCTCCAGCGCATCGCGCACGGCCGCGGCGTCTTCGGGGTATTTGCCATTGAGCCGCAGGCTGCGTGGTTGCAGCACCGGAATCTGTTGTTCAAGCGCAAACTGCTTGACGCTGGAGGCCTGCAGCTTCATGCCGCGCCCGGCGGGCCGGTCCGGCTGGGTCAGGACAAGGGGAATTTCAAAACCCGCAGCATGCAGCTGCGAGAGGGCCACACGGGCGAATTCGGGGGTACCGGCAAATATGACGCGCATCCGCGCATTTTCGCCCATGCGCAAGGCGCGCCAGGGTCAGCGGACCAATTCGCGTTCTTCGTCTTTTTTCTGCTTGATCATCTTGGTCTTGATGCGGTTGCGCTTGAGCGGTGACAGGTACTCGACAAACACCTTGCCCATCAGGTGGTCCATCTCGTGCTGGACACACACCGCCAGCAGGCCCTCGGCGCTATGGGTCTGAGGCTCGCCTTCCAGGTTTAGCGCCCGCACCTTGATGGCCCTGGCGCGCTCCACCCCGTCATACACGCCGGGCACGGACAGGCAGCCTTCGTCATTGACCTGGGTTTCGGGGCTGGACCAGATGATTTCGGGGTTGATCAGCACCAGCGGCTGGTCCCTGCCCTCACTGACGTCGATCACAACGACTCGTTCGTGAACGTTGACCTGGCTGGCGGCCAGACCGATGCCCTCGGCGGCATACATGGTTTCCAGCATGTCGCCCACCAAAGTGCGAATGCGCGCATCCACCGCCGCCACAGGCTTGGCAACGGTGTGCAGACGCGGGTCAGGGAAACGAAGAATGGTCAGTTGGGTCATGGTGGCAGGCAATCAGATGTCGCTATTTTCGCTAATTTTCGCCATTTTTCAGCATCCGCGCTGTCACGAAATGGCATATTCGTTGCCTAATCAAGGGCTTAAGTACAGAATCGCTAGTGATTTATCAAGATAAAAACGTGGCGTCCGGCCTTGATGCCCAAGGCCGCGCCAGCCCCAAGGGCCTCAAGATGCAACATATTTTTGGTCGGTTCAGTAAGATTTCAATAGCCGCCGCTCTGCTGGCATCCAGCGCAGGCCTGCATGCGCAGAATTTCCCGATCACCGCCGGCCAGAAGGCCACGGCCAGCCAGGTGGCCCAAACCAGCGTACCACTGAGCGATCTGGCCCCCAACGCCCCCGACGAATACACCGTCAAGCGCGGTGACACCTTGTGGGCCATTTCGGGCATGTTCCTGAAAACCCCGTGGCGCTGGCCCGAGTTGTGGGGCATGAATCTGGACGACATCCGCAATCCGCACCGGATTTATCCCGGTCAGCAGCTCTACCTGGACAAATCCGGCGGACGCGCCACCTTGCGGGCCCGGCGTCCGGGCGACGGTGACGGCCAGCCCGGCACCGTGCGGGTATCGCCGCGCACGCGTTACGAATCGCTGGCTGATGCCGCCATCCCGACGCTGTCGCCACAGGCCATTGAACCCTTTCTGTCGGAAGCCCTGATCGTCGACGAAGCTGCGTTTTTGACTGCCCCACGCATCGTGGCCGCCCAGGAAGGCCGGGTTTTGCTCAGTCGCGGCGACCGCGCCTATGCCCGTGGCCTCTACAGCAGCAAGGACACGGGCAAGCCGCTGAGCACCGCCAAAGGCGAGCCGCTGGACTACCGGGTCTTCCGCAATGCCACACCGCTGAAAGACCCCACCACCGGCGAAATCCTCGGCTACGAGGCACAGTTTCTCGGCAAGGCCGAGCTGGTGCGCGGCGAATCCACCGCCAGCGTGAAGGGCAAGGACGGCAAGCTCGTCGATGAGGTCATCCCTGCCACCATCGACATCCTCGTCGCGAAGGAAGAAATGCGCGTTGGTGACCGGCTGGTGCCGGAACCGCCGCGCGAACTGCTGAGTTATGTACCGCGCGCGCCACAGCTCCCCACCGAAGGCCAGATTGTCTCGATTTACGGCAGCGCCGTGCGTTATGCGGCAGGCAACCAGGTCGTTGTGATCAACCGCGGCATCCGCGACGGGCTGGAGCGGGGCCATGTGATGGCCATTTTGCGAAGCGGAGAACGGATCACTGACCGCACGGACTCTGCCAGAACAGTGATCAAGCTGCCCAACGAACGCAATGGCTTGTTGATTGTTTTCCGCACTTTTGAAAAACTCTCCTATGCGCTGGTCCTTGAGGTCAGCGAAGGCGTGAAAGTGGGCGACCGCTTCGAAAATCCCAACTGAGCGTCAGCACCAACTTGTGCAGACCGTCTGCATGAATTCCGTTGCCGCCTCCGCCGGAATGCAGCCCTTCCATGGACGTAGCTGAACTTGGCGCGTGGTTGCGCCTGTCGCTGACCCCGGGCATCGGCAACGCCGGAGCACGCCAGCTGCTGGCCACGTTCGGGTCAGCCCAGGCCATCTTTGAACAAGACGCAGGCACCTTGCGGCAGCTCGGCTCCGACCGTCTGGCGGATGCGCTGCTGACCGAGCCCGCCACGCTGGCCGACCAGCTGAAGACCACGCTGGCCTGGTTGCGGGGCGCAGACAATCGGCGCGTGGTGACGCTGGGCGATGCCGGCTACCCGCCCGCGCTGCTTGACATCGAAGACCCGCCCTGCATGCTTTATATGCTTGGATCCCTTGATTCATGGTCGTCGACAGCTATCAATAACGTAGCGTCCTGCCTCGCCATCGTGGGCAGCCGCAACCCCACGCCGCAAGGTGAAAGCAATGCCCGGCAATTTGCCAGGGTGTTCGGCGAAACCGGTCTCTGTGTGGTGTCGGGGCTGGCACTGGGCGTGGACGGCGCCGCCCACGACGGCGCCCTGCTCGGTGGCGGCACCACCATGGCCGTGGTCGGCACCGGGCTGGACCGGGTGTATCCGAAGCAGCACCTCGCGCTCGCCCACCGCATTGCCCAACACGGGCTGATCATCAGCGAGTTCCCGCTGGGCACACCGCCCCTCACCGCCAATTTCCCCAAGCGCAACCGCCTGATCTCCGGCCTGTCACAAGGCACGCTGGTCATCGAAGCGGCGCTCAAGTCAGGCTCGCTGATCACAGCGCGCCTGGCCGCGGAGCAGGGCAAGGAGGTGTTCGCCATCCCCGGCTCCATCCACTCCCCCCAGTCGCGCGGCTGCCACGCCCTCATCAAACAGGGCGCCAAGCTGGTGGAGTCCGCCCAGGACGTGCTGGAAGAGTTGAACCTGCCCCAGCTTTCGGCCGCCTTGCCAGCAGCGCATGCGGATATGGATGGACAGCCCACAGACGACCCGCTGTTTGCGGCGATGGGGTTCGAGCCCGTCAGCCTCGACGCCCTGCAGGCGCGCACCGGGCTGGCAACCGCCGAATTGCAGGCCCAATTGCTGGCGCTTGAAATGGCCGGAGAGGTCGCCCGGCTGCAGGGCGGGCTGTTTCAGCGCATGGCAAGGGTTTGACGCCTGCGGCTACGTTGGGCCAAGGGCCTTCGGCCTCGTACACCGGCCACACCGTTCCCAACTGCGTTATATTGGATGCATGTTTGAAGTACTGGTGTACGTTTACGAAAATTACTGGCAAGGCGACGCCTGCCCCGAGCTGCACCAGCTGAGCCGCAAACTCACGGCAGTCGGTTTTGAGGCGGACGAGATCCAGGCCGCGCTGGTCTGGCTCAACGGCCTGAACATCGCCGCGCAGAACACCCAGGTTGGCATGCCCGCCGGATCACAGGCGGGCGCGCCCCCTGTGCCGGCGACAGCCAGCGCACCGCCCGGCTTCCAGGCCCAGTCCGCCAGCAGCCTGCGTGTCTATTCGGTGGCAGAACAGGACCACCTCGGCGCCCAGGCCCTGGGCTTCGTCAGTTTCCTGGAGTCCTCGGGCGTTCTGCCATCACACATGCGGGAAATCGTGATCGACCGGGCGATGGCCGCGCCGGGAGACCCCCTTGCGCTGGATGACCTCAAGATCATTGTGCTCATGGTGTACTGGAGCTTTGGCGAAGAACCCGATGCACTGGTCCTGGACGAACTCTGCGACGACGCGGACTTCCGGGTGGCGCATTGATTAAAGCCCCCACGTTCGCTCACTGCGTGTAGCTCTCTGCCCCCGAGGGGGCGCTGCGCCTGCGGGCCGGCAAAGCCGGACCCGCGGCCCCGGCTGGTATTTGAAACACCTGTACTCTGCCAATCCCATATCCCGCATCCGGCGGCGATGCGCCCGCGACCACGTGGGTCAAGAGGCAGCCTAAAAGTAAAGGCTAGCCGAGCAGACGCTCCGGATTGGCGTCGAGCTTGGCCAGCGCGTCGCGGGTGGCGCGCACCGTGAGTGCCTCGTCTTCGGTCGGCACGAGCAGGCCGGCCTGCAAATAGGCAGCCAGGCGGCGCGCCTGGATCAGGAAGTTGCGGCCGTCGGTCGACGCAAACAGGTTCAGCTGCTTGCGGTCACTGCGCCAGGCAAACTGCACATGGTTGACCTGGCCGTTGTGGTCCAGCGTGAACCATGCCCCGAGTTGCAACTCCTGTGACCAGGAACGCATGGCTTCGCTCGGCTGGCTGCCGCCGTCGGCAATCACCTCGATCTCCGAGGCGTCGATGCCAATCATCATGACCAGGTTTTCGGTGTCCAGCGGCAGATCACCGACATCCTCGTCCGACAGGTAATCTTCCAGATTGGCCAGCCGCTTGGACATCTCCTCGATGCGCTCCAGGGAAATGGCATCGGTCTTGGACATGAAGGCGTCCGCCAGCGTGTCGCTGATGATCTTCAGGTGCTGGTCCTGCACCGGCGGGCTCATGCCCAGCATGGACATGCCGGATCGAAGCAGATGCAGCAACTTGGGCAGGTCGGCAATGACGCGTGCGCGGTCATTGCGGTTGGGCTTGGCACTGGCCGCCCAGACCAGGTCAGCGGCGGCCTGCTTGAGCGTGATCGTCTCCTTGTGCTGCGGACCATTTTTCATGGCCGCGATGGCCAGCACCTCGGCCCAGATCTTGAAGAGGAATTCACGGATCTCTTCGCGCACCGGCATGTCGTTGAGCATGCTGCGCATCTCGATGGTGTACTGGATGGCCATGGTTTCCTTCTGCTCCATCTGCTGGGCCACGCTCACCACGCGGGCAGTGCTGCCTTGCCCGGACAGGAACTTCGAAAGGAATTTCTGGAACTCGTCGTAGACCAGCTGGAACACCCGTCTGCCGGTTTCCGGGTATTGCTCGATGACCTGCACGATGCGCTTGATTTCAATTTCCAGCGCACCGCCCGAGATCGTCGCGTCAAAACCCAGCACGCAGGAGCCCATGCGATCGATCAGCCGGCGCGCTGGATGCTGCAGGGACCCAAAAAATTCGGGTTCTGAAATCGCCACCCGCAGCACCGGCATCTGCAGCCGGGCAAACCACACCCGCACGGCAGGCGGAATGCGGTCTTCCGCCAGAATGCTCTGGAACATGAGCGCCACGATTTCAATCGTGGCCTTTTCACTGGACGTGCTCGCCGCCTGCTTGAGGTCGCTGGTGCGCTGACGCAAGGCGCCCGCCGCCTGCTCCACATCGACGGAACCATGCATCTGATCGGGTGCGTCAACCAGGGTGCCTTCATAGGCGTTGCCAGCGGCGGCGCGGGTTTGCACCCTGGCCAGAGCCTGTGCCAACTGGGGCGAAGGCTGGTTGGCGTGGGTGTGGTCAAAATCAACCGCGTGGTCGGACAACAAGCGCCGGAGATGCCCCATCACCCCCTGCGCCCGCATGCGCGCCCGCGCCAGTGGCGATGTTCCGGTCTGCATGCGGGTCTCGTCAAGGATCGCCTCTCTGGCTGCGGCAGAGTTCGCGGCTCCCCCCTTGCCGTCCGACGAGCTGCCGCCGGAACCAGCGCCGCCACGCCCTGAACCTGAACCCGAGGTAGGACCGGGGCGGCCGCCACCCGCACCAGCATTTGTGTCACCCCCTCCGATACCGTATCCGCCGGACGAGCCCGCGCCTGGCGCCTGCCCGGCCGGCACAGCCGCACGGGTGCCTGCCGGCTGGGCCTTGGCGCGCAGGGGCGACGGGTTGTTTGCAGAGGGCGTACGTTTGACGAGTGCCCGCAGATCGATGTCCACCATCACGTTTTCCTTGATCAGGAACTCGTTGGCGGCGCGGTAGGCCTCCAGCAGGTGCGCGGTCAACCGCTGCTGGATCAGGTCCTGCGCCGTCAGCCACACCTCGCGCGACAGGGGCGCCAGGGTCCATTGCTCCACCATCTTTTGCGAAAGGACTTCGGGGCGCAGGATGTCTTCCTTGGCGAGCTCGGACACCCCTTCAAGGCTCTGGACGCGCAGACGCAGGTCGTTGAGCTCCCAGCTGGCGCTGTCGAGCAGGCGCAAGGCCAGACGGGAGGCCAAAATCCTGTTCTCCATCACCTCGTTGCCCATCAACTCGAACTTGCCGGTATCCACCGCCAGGCCCACCGGCGCGGCCGTCGGGATCAGCGCATTTTTCCACGCGGCGATGGTGGCGTTGACCCAGATTGCTTCCGAGTTCTGAAAGGACACCCAGGTGTCACGGCGGTCCTGCATGTCGCGGGCACTGCCGCTCTGCTCAGTCAGTGCCGACAGTTTTTGCCTGATGGCACCAGCCAGCTCGGGCAGGATGCGCGCGGCATGGCTCACAAACCGTTCGCGCGCCTGCCGGGCAAGAAGAAGGTCTCTTTTGGTGTTTGCGGCCACGTCCGTGCGGTGTCGGTGTTGGTGTTGGTGTTGGTGTTGGTGCGGTTTGCCTAAACCGTTGCGCCGGCATTCGGATCGTTGGGATCCTCTTCCTTTTTCCCCGTTGGCTTGACGAGGTCTTCGCGCTTGATGCCGAGCCACATGGCAATCGCCGCGGCCACAAACACCGAAGAATAGATGCCGAACAGGATGCCAATCGTGAGAGCCAGCGCGAAATAAAACAGCGTCGGTCCACCAAAGAGCAGCATCGACAACACCATGATCTGGGTGGAACCGTGCGTGATGATGGTGCGGCTGATGGTCGAGGTGATCGCGTTGTCGATGATCTGCACGGTGTTCATCTTGCGGTAACGGCGGAAATTTTCACGGATCCGGTCGAAAATCACCACCGATTCATTGACCGAGTAGCCCAGCACGGCCAGCACGGCCGCCAGCACCGAGAGCGAAAACTCCCACTGGAAAAATGCGAAGAAGCCAAGAATGATCACAATGTCATGCAGGTTGGCAATGATGGCCGCCACCGCATACTTCCATTCGAAACGAAACGCCAGGTAAACCATGATGCCGACCACCACCATGGCCAGCGCCTTCAGGCCGTCCTGGGCCAGCTCCTCGCCCACCTGGGGGCCGACAAACTCGGTGCGCCGCAGGGTGATCTGGGGGTCGTCGGCCTTCAGCGCCGCCATCACTTTCTCGCTCTGCTGGGCGGTGGTCACGCCTTTTTGCGCGGGCAACCGGATCATCACTTCGCGCGCCGTGCCGAAATTCTGCACCTGCACATCGGTAAAGCCCAAGCCCGCCACCGTACCCCTGACCTTTTCGACATCGGCGGGCTGGGAATAGCTGACCTCCATCACCGTGCCGCCAGTGAACTCCACCGACAGGTGCAGGCCACGCGAAAACAGGAAGAACACGGCCAGCACAAAGGTCGTGAATGAAATCACATTGAAGATCAAGGCATGCCGCATGAACGGGATGTCTTTGTGGATTTTGAAAAATTCCATGGCGTTCTCTGTCCGTTGTTCTTTGGTCTAGTTGGCCGACGCTGTGGGCTTGGAAGACACAGCGGTACTGCCGGCGGGTCGCCAGACGGTACCAATGGACACCGATTTGAGTTTTTTCTGCCGTCCGTACCAGAGGTTGACCAGACCGCGCGAGAAAAACACCGCCGAGAACATACTGGTCAAAATGCCGATGACGTGCACCACGGCAAATCCGCGCACGGGTCCGGACCCGAAGGCCAGCAGGGCCAGACCGGCAATCAGCGTGGTGATGTTCGAGTCCAGGATGGTGGCCCAAGCGCGCTCATAGCCGCTGTGGATGGCGGCCTGCGGCGCCACGCCGTTGCGCAACTCCTCGCGCACCCGCTCGTTGATCAGGACATTGGAGTCAATCGCCATGCCGAGCGCCAGCGCCATGGCCGCCATGCCGGGCAGGGTCAAGGTCGCCTGCAGCATGGACAGCACCGCCACCAGCAAGAGCAGGTTCACCGCCAGGGCCAGACCGGAGAACAGCCCGAACAACATGTAGTAACCGGCCATGAAAGCGACGATCACGAGGAAGCCCCAGGCCACGCTGTGAAAGCCCTTGGCGATGTTTTCCGCGCCCAGGCTGGGGCCGATGGTGCGTTCTTCAATGATTTCCATGGGCGCCGCGAGCGAGCCGGCGCGCAGCAGCAGCGCCAGGTCGTTAGCTTCCGTCACGCTCATGGAACCGGAAATCTGGAAGCGGTTGCCGAGTTCACTCTGGATCACCGGCGCCGTCAGCACCTCGCCCTTGCCTTTTTCAAACAGCACAATCGCCATGCGTTTCTTGACGTTTTCGCGGCTCACATCGCGCATGATGCGCCCGCCCTTGGCATCAACGGTCAGGTCCACCTTGGGCTGCTGGCTCTGCGAGTCAAACCCCGGCTGGGCGTCCGTCAGGCTTTCGCCGGTCAGGATCACCTGTTTCTTGACGATCACCGGCCGGCCGTCGCGTTCCAGGAAGCGCTCGGAACCAAAAGGAACGGCACTGGCGCCGCTTTCGGCCGCGCGGCCCTCGGCGCTTTCATCGACCAGCCGCATTTCCAGCGTGGCCGTGCGCCCCAGAATATCCTTGGCCTTGGCCGTGTCCTGCACACCGGGCAACTGCACCACGATGCGGTCCAGTCCCTGCTGCTGGATCACCGGCTCGGCAACACCGAGTTCGTTGATGCGGTTGTGCAGCGTCACCATGTTCTGCTTGAGCGCCTGCTCCTGCACCAGACGTGCCGCCTCGGGCTTGATGCTGGCACTGAGCTTGTACTCGGTTCCATCGGGCGCATCGACCATCTGCAGGTCCGCGAACTGGTCCTGGATCAGGCGTTTGGCGGCTTCCAGCGTGGCCGTATCACGGACCCTGACCTCAATGACCTGGCCGTTGCGGTTGATGCCGCCGTGGCGGATGTTTTTTTCGCGCAACACCAGGCGGATGTCTCCGGCCAGCGACTCGGCTTTTTTGGTCAGTGCCGCCTGCATGTCCACCTGCAGCATGAAATGCACGCCGCCGCGCAAGTCCAGGCCGAGGTACATGGGCCGGGCGTTCAGGGCAGTCAGCCAGGCGGGTGAGCGTGACAGCAGATTGAGAGCCACGATGTAAGACGGTGTGGCCGGGTCGGGCAGCAGCGCTTTTTCAATCGCGTCCTTGGCCTTGAGCTGGGTGTCGGTGTCGCCGAAACGTGCCTTGACCGACGTGACGTCGAAAGTCACCGCCTCCGCAACGATATTGACATCCTTGAGCGCCTTCTCAACGCGAGCGACGGTTGCCCCGTCGATCTTGACGCTGGACCTGGCGGCGGAAACCTGCACCGCAGGCGCCTCGCCAAAAAAATTGGGCAGCGTGTAAAGCGCGGCAATCAACAGGGCGACGACGATGACCGCGTACTTCCAGACCGGATAACGATTCATGAGCGTGCTGTTCCTGGGAAACTGAGGGGCTGAAGAAGCCGGCCCATGCCGGCCGGCCGGGAGAAACGACTAGGACTTGATGCTGCCTTTGGGCAGGACCTGGACGATGGCACTGCGCTGCAGCTGGACCTCGACGCCGGTGGCAAGCTCGAGGCTCAGGTAGGCCTCGCCGAGTTTGGTGACCGTACCGAGCAGGCCACCGGCAGTGACCACTTCGTCGCCTTTGGCCAATGCGTCAATCATCGCGCGATGCTCTTTCTGCTTTTTCATCTGCGGGCGGATCATCACAAAATACAGCACCACAAACATCAGCACCAGCGGCAGCATGCTGGTGAGTGAAGACAGCATGCCGCCTTCGGCAGCGGCGGCTGGGGCGGTTTGGGCAAACGCGGAAGATATAAACACGGCAGACTCCACAACAATAAGTAAGGCTCCCACTAGTCACAGCGGGGGCGCGGAAGGCCGATTGTATGCGGCCGGGTGGATGTCAGGACTTGTAACCCTACCGGTTTTCGCCCTTTGCCGGCCGTTGCCGGCCGGCAAATGCGGCCAGCCGGGCTTTTTCAGGTCGGACGCGCCCCCCGGCCCCGCCCGGCGGGTCCTCAGGCAGCCCGCTGGCGCTCGCTGGAGGCCGGCTGGCGGAACGCCGCCATCGCCGCGCTCCATGGTTGCTGGACAGCCTCGACATGGCGCGCCTTGACGTGGCCATACCCCTTGATGAGCTCCGGGATACGGGCGATGTCAAGGGCCGCGGCATGGTTGGCCGCATCCAGCGTGCGCAGCACTTCCTCGATGCTGGCCTCGTACCGGGCAATCAGTGCACGCTCCATCCGGCGTTCTTCGGTGCGTCCGAACGGGTCCAGCACCGTGCCGCGCAAGCCCTTGAGCCTGGCCAGCAGCTTGAAGCCCGTCAGCATCCAGGGGCCGAATTTCTGCTTCTGCAGTTCGCCCCTGTCGTTTTGCTTCGCAATCATGGGCGGCGCGAGGTGATAGTTGAGTTTGAAGTCGCCCTCAAACATCGCGTCGACCTTCTCGAGAAAACTGCGGTCGGTGTGCAGGCGCGCGACTTCGTACTCGTCCTTGTAGGCCATCAGCTTGAACAGGTACTTCGCAACGGCTTGCGTGAGCAGCGTTTTTCCCAGCGCCGATTCCGCCTGCTGGACGCGATTCACCAGATTTTCGTAGCGCTTTGCATACGCCGCGTTCTGGTAATCCGTCAGAAAGGCCACGCGGCGCGCCACCAACTCCGGCAGGCCCTGGCGCGGGGCCGGCATGCTGATGACCTGCGCGGAGGCAAACAGCTTTTCCACCGAGGGCAGGTCGTGGGCCGCGCGCCGGCCCCACTCGAAAGCCGCCTTGTTGTTGTCCACCGCGACCGCATTGAGTTCAATGGCGCGCATCAGCGACGCGTATTCCAGCGGGATCCAGCCCTTTTGCCAGGCGTAGCCCAGCATCATCGGGTTGGTGTAAATGCTGTCGCCCATCAGCTTGATGGCCGCTGCGTCGGCATTGAAGGCACCGACACCGGCCACCCCCACGGCCTTGGCGATCTCCGCGGCGCAGGCCTCGGCCGGGTTCTGCCAGTTCGCGTTGTGCACAAACGCCGCCGTCGGCGTGCTGTGGGAATTGAGCGCCACGTGGGTGCGGCCTTCGCGCATGCGCAGCACCGTTTCCTTGCCGGCCGCCACAATGGGGTCGCAGCCGATGATCAGGTCGGCGCCGGCCATGCCGACACGTGTGGTGCGGATATCGCCCTGGCTCGCGCCTATCAGCACATGGCTCCAGGTCGCGCCGCCTTTTTGCGCCAGGCCACCGGCGTCCTGCGTGACGATGCCTTTGCCTTCGATGTGCCCGGCCATCCCCAGCAGCTGGCCGATGGTGATGACGCCTGTGCCGCCAACGCCGGCCACCACGATGCCCCAGACAGCGCCGTTGACGCCTTGTGTCGCGGGAATCTGCGGCTGCGGCAAAGGACTCATTTCAAAAGGTGAAGTCGCCTTGCCTTTGGCCTTCTTCTTGAGCTGGCCGCCCTCGACGGTCACGAAACTGGGGCAGAAGCCCTTGAGGCAGGACATGTCCTTGTTGCAGGTGGACTGGTTGATCTGGCGCTTGCGGCCGAACTCGGTTTCCAGCGGTTCGACGCTCAGACAGTTGGACTGCACGCTGCAGTCACCGCAGCCTTCACAGACCAGCTCGTTGATCACCACGCGCACCGCCGGATCGACCAGGGTGCCGCGCTTGCGGCGCCGGCGTTTTTCGGTGGCACAGGTCTGGTCGTAAATGATGACCGTGGTGCCCTTGATCTCGCGGAACTGCCGCTGGATGGTGTCGAGCTCGTCGCGGTGGTGCACCGTCACGCCCTCGGCCAATGCCACGCCGTCGTATTTTTCCGGCTCATCGGTGACCACGACGATTTTGGCCGCGCCTTCGGCCCGCATGGACTGGGCAATCTGCACCACCGAGAGGCCTTCCGGCCGCTCGCCGATCTGCTGACCGCCGGTCATGGCCACCGCGTCGTTGTAGAGAATCTTGTAGGTGATGTTCACGCCCGAGGCAATCGACTGGCGCACCGCCAGCGAGCCGCTGTGAAAGTAGGTGCCGTCACCGAGGTTGGCAAAAATATGCTGGTCGGTCGTGAACGGCTGCTGGCCGACCCAGGGCACGCCCTCGCCGCCCATCTGGGTGAAGCCCGACGTGCTGCGGTCCATCCACAGTGCCATGAAGTGGCAGCCGATGCCGGCCATGGCGCGCGAGCCCTCGGGCACCTTGGTCGAGGTGTTGTGCGGACAGCCCGAGCAAAACCAGGGCTGGCGGTCGGCCTTGACTTCCAGCACCTGCAGCGAGCGTTCCTTGGCTTCCAGAATCGCCAGCTGCGCGTCGATGCGCGCCGTCATGTCGCTGTCCAGGCCCAGCTTCCTGACGCGCTGCGCAATCGCCTTGGCAATCAGCGAAGGCGACAGGTCGGCATTGGCACGCAACAGGGTGTTGGCCGTCGGGTTCGGCATGGACCATTCGCCGCCGCTGAAGTCCCCCTCGACCTCGTTGAACTTGCCGTAGATGTTGGGCCGCACATCGGCGCGCCAGTTGTAGAGCTCTTCCTTGAGCTGGTACTCGATGACCTGGCGCTTTTCCTCGACCACCAGGATTTCCTGCAGGCCGGTGGCAAATTCGCGCGTGCCCTGCGCCTCCAGCGGCCAGACCACACCCACCTTGTGCAGGCGGATACCGAGCTGGCGGCAGGTGCTGTCGTCCAGGCCCAGGTCGATCAGGGCCTGGCGCGTGTCGTTGTAGGCCTTGCCGCTGGCGATGATGCCAAAGCGGTCGTTCGGGCCTTCGATCACGTTGTAGTTGAGCCGGTTGGCACGGATGTAGGCCAGCGCGGCATACCACTTGTAGTCGAACAGGCGCGCTTCCTGATCCAGCGCCGCGTCGGGCCAGCGGATGTGCACGCCGCCCGGCGGCATCTGGAAATCAAGCGGAATCTTGATCTGCACACGCTCGGGGTCGATCGTCGCGGTGGCGCTGGATTCGACAATTTCCTGGATGGTTTTCATGCCGGCCCAGACGCCGGAAAAGCGGCTCATGGCAAACGCGTGCACACCCAGGTCCAGGATTTCCTGCACGTTGGTCGGGAAAAACACCGGCAGGCCGCAGGCCTTGAAGATGTGGTCGCTCTGGTGCGCGGCGGTGGAGCTTTTGGCCACATGGTCATCGCCGGCCACGGCAATCACGCCGCCCCAGGGTGTGGTGCCCGCCATGTTGGCATGTTTGAACACGTCGGAGCAGCGGTCCACGCCCGGGCCCTTGCCGTACCAGATGCCGAACACGCCGTCGTACTTGTTGGTGCCCGGTGGCGAAAAGCCCAGCTGCTGCGTGCCCCACAAGGCCGTGGCGGCGAGCTCTTCATTGACGCCGGGCTGGAACACGATGTTCTGCGCCTTCAGGTAGCTCGATGCCTTCCACAAGGCCTGGTCGTAGCCGCCCAGCGGCGAACCGCGGTAGCCGCTGATGAAACCGGCGGTGTTTTTGCCCTGCAGGGCGTCGCGCTGACGCTGCAGCATGGGCAGCTTGACCAGCGCCTGGACCCCGCTCATGAAGGCCTGACCGTAATCGAGGCTGTATTTGTCGTCGAGCGTGACCGTCTCGAGCGCTTTGCGAATGTGTTCAGGAAGGGGGGCGTTCATCTTGTCTCCAGTCGTGGGGCTGACACCGCCTTTTGGGCAGAGCGAAAAGGCTTACACCCGAATAGGGTGATGCCTCTATCTATGAATAAAGTGTAGGCTCGATGGTCAGATAAGTCTTTGCTTTTTATGCCTTGTTTAACGCGTTTCAAGAAAGATTCTTGCTTAAAATTGCCTGCTATGGAAACACTTGACAAGTTCGACCTCGCGATCCTGAATGAATTGCAGACCGACGGCCGTTTGAGCAACGCCGAACTCAGCACCCGCGTCGGCCTGAGCGCCGCACCCTGCTGGCGGCGCGTCAGGGCACTGGAGGAAGGCGGCTTCATCAAGGGTTACCGCGCGGAGATCGACCGCCACAAGATCGGCTTGGGCGTGCTGGCCTTTGTGCGCCTGGATGCTGACCGCAACACGGGCGATGCAACCAGCGCGATGGAAGAGGCGATCCGCAAATTGCCTGAGATCATCGCCTGCCACTACATCAGCGGCACCGGAACCTTCGAGTTGCAGGTGGTGGCCCGGGACCTGGACAGTTTTTCGCGTTTCGCCCTGAAAAGCCTGCTGAACCTGCCCAATGTGAAGGACATGCACACCAGCTTTTCCCTGGGCGAGATCAAGTCCAGCAGCGTGCTGCCTCTGGGCCACTTGTCAGAGAAAACACCATGACACCCCGCATAACGTCTCTTTGCCGCTCCAAACCCTTGGCTGCCCTGCTTGCAGTGCTTTTTATGGCTCCAGCCCTTATTTCATGGGCGCAACCAGCTCCTGATTTGATAGCAACTCAGTCGCCCTTGCCGATGCGCAACCTGCAGATCGAAGTACGCCAGGTGCGCGACACCCGCGTTTCCCGGAACACGCTGGGCGCCGCCGGCACGGTGCGGCTGCAGCCTGGCCAGTCTGGAGGCCAGGTCCACCTCGAAGCGCAAAGCAGCCAGCGAACCGGGTCGGACGACGTGGCCCAGCGCCTGCTGGTACTGAACGGCCGCAGCACCAACATCATGCTGGGCACCAGCGTGCCTTTGCGGCTGCTGCACAGCTTTGTGCAAAACGGCATCGTGCGTTATGGCAGCGGCACGGTGCTGGTGACCGCGGGCAGCGGCTTTGCTGCCAGGCCACTCTGGCGCGGCGGCGACAGCGCCGAGCTGGAACTGGCTGCCGTGCAAAGCCCGCGCAGCGCGACTTCGCCACCCACGGATTCCCGCGTGATGACGACGCTGGTTGCGCCGCTCAACGAATGGGTGACCGTGGCCCAGTCGGATGAAGACGGCACTGGCAGCAGTTCCGGCTTGTTCAATAACACACAGTCGGCGACCCGCTCGACGCTGACGGTGCAGCTGCGGATTTCGGTTCGTTAGGGACCTTCTTTTCCATCGCGCACGCAGCGCGCCACCAGCGGCAGCAGCGGGTAACGCAGCACCGCCTCACGCCCGCCCAAACCCAGGCCAAACTCGGCGCGCATGCGCGGGTTGCTGTACACGGGCTGCGAGGCACCTTGTCCGCCTGCGTCGCGGAAAAGCACGTCGGAGGCGCGCGAATTCTCGATCAGCGCGCTGTCATCCACAAACCTCACGCTGAAGTCGATGCCATGTTCACAGCGGTAACGCGCGGCCACTGACCCGGTGCCGGTGGCGGCGCAAGCCGAGAGCAAGGCCACCGCAGCGAGCAGCAGGCCGCAGCGGGTCAGGGCGCGGGACGGCAGGCTCATTTGGGCCACAGCACCCACAGGCGCAGGGGCTGGTTCACCCGGCTGGCCAGCTCGCCGGCTTGCGGCCCTGTCCCGGCAAAATAGTCGGCCCGCACGGCACCCACAATGGCGCTGCCCGTGTCCTGCGCGATCACGAGTTTTTGCAGGTCCACCGCCGCGCCGCGCGAGGCGAGCCAGACCGGCGTGCCGTAGGGGATGCTTTCCCGGTCCACGGCGATCGAACGGCCGGGCGTCAGGGGCACCCCCTGGGCGCCGCGCGGGCCGTAGGCCGCGTCCATCTCGCTCAGGGCCTCCTCGCGGAAAAAGATGTAACGCGGGTTGCTCCACAGCAGTTGCGACACGCGCTGCGGATTCTGCGCGGCCCAGGCCTTGGTGGATTCGGTCCAGGGCGCGTTCATCCGGCCCTGGCCCTGCTCCATCAGCCACTGGGTGATGCTGCGAAAAGGCTGGTCGTTGGAACCGGCAAACGCCACCCGCACGGTGCGCTGCGCGCCACCGGCGTCGGTGATGGCCAGCCGGCCCGAGCCCTGGATATGCAGCGACATCGCATCAATCGGATCGGCCAGCCAGGCGATTTCCCGCCCGCGAAGCGCAGCCTGCGCCTCGGGCAGCGTCTCGATTTCCTGCCGGGTGTACCAAGACTTGCGGCTGCCCAGGCCGGCCGGAGGCTGGTACAGCGGCACCGGGTAAGCGGCGCCGGGCTGCCGGCTGGCCCTGAGCACGGGTTCGTAATAACTGGTGAGCAGTCCTTCGGCCGTGCCTTGCAGGGTTTCGACGCGGTAGGGCTGCAGCCGGCCCACCATCCAGGCGCGCTGCTCCGCCCCTGTCGCAATGCTCAGGCGCCGCACTTCGCCACACAGGGGGGCAAACACCGGCCCGGGTCGCTCACAGCTTTTGAGCCAGGCGTTCCAGGCCTCAAACAGCGCGTCATTTTCAAACCCCGGCAGTTCGCTCCAGGCCACCGGCACCCAGCGGCTCTTGCCGCGCACCATGGCGGTCGCCTCTGCGCCTGACCCGGGACGCGCAGGCACGCTGGCCGCGGCGGGCGCCGAAGGCAGGGGTGCAGGCACGGGCGCCGTCGCGCAGGACACCAGGCCCAGCACGGCGGCGATAATGACAAATGTCGGTGTTATCCGGGAAAAAACAGTCATGGCCTTACTTTTACTCGAAGCCCTGGGGGCCTTGCTCATTCTGGTTTTCATTGTCTGGTGGACGATGTTCTCCGGCCGCAGCAAGGGTGAACTCAAGAGTGACGACCAGCGCGATGCGCCACCGGAAAAACCCGGCGATCCGCTATAAATTGCGGAGCAGATTCGCCAGCTCCACCGCCGACTTTACCTGCATTTTGTCAAAAACCCGGGCCCGGTGCACTTCCACCGTGCGCACGCTGATGTCGAGCTGGTCGGCCACCAGCTTGTTCGGCAGACCCTCCACCACCAGCGCCATCACGTCGCGCTCCCGCTCGGTCAGGCCGTCAAGGCGCGCACGCAGGCCGGTGTGCTCGCTGAGCTCGGCCAGCGCCCTGGCGGACTGCATCAGCGCCTGCTCGATGCGGTCCACCAGGGCATTGTCGGAAAAGGGCTTCTCGCAAAAATCGAAAGCACCACGCTTGACGGCATCGACCGCGGTCGGCACGTCGGCGTGACCGGTCAGAAAAATCACCGGCAGGGTGGGCAGCAGGCCATACCCGATCAGTTTTTCGAACATGGCCAGCCCGCTCATGCCGCCCATGCGCACATCGAGCAGGGCACACGAGGGCGAACTGACGGAGAACGGCCCCGAGATCCGCTCGTCGAACGCCTCGGCGCTGGCAAACGTCTCGCTGGTCAGGCGCCGCGAACGCAGCAGCCAGGCCAGCGCCTCGCGCACGCTGGCATCGTCATCCACGATGTAGACCGTGGCATTCTGGATGGGCTCCATGGCAACTCCTTCCCGCAGGCGGGGTTTCAGGCGGACACTTCGGCCGCCACGACGGCGGTGACAGAAGCCGGCAATGTAAAGGTGAAAATCGTACCCTGAGGCTGGGCCGCCTCAAACCCCAGAAACCCGCCGTGCTGCTCGATCACCGTGCGGCACAGGCTCAGCCCCAGGCCCATGCCTTCGGCCTTGGTCGTGAAGAAGGGTGTGAACAGCTGGCGCGCCACGTCCTCCGAAATGCCTTCCCCATGGTCGATCACGGCAAACTCCACCCAGCGGCTGTGCGCATTGGAGGCGGCCGGCCGCACGCGCAGGATCAGCAGCTTGTCAGTGCGCCGGCTCTTGTCCGGCGACTGCATGGCCTGCATGCCGTTGCGCGCCAGGTTGAGCAGCACCTGCTCGACCATGGTCCGGTCGCACAGCACCGGCTCGCAGCTTTCGTCCACCTGGATCAGCACCCGGACTGCCAGCTTGCGTGCCTGCAGGCTGACCAGCGGCAGCACCGCGTCCAGCAGGGCGCGCGGCGCAACGGGCTCGCGCACCTGGTCCCGGCGACGCACAAAGTCATGCACGCTCTTGATGACCTTGCCGGCGCGTTCGGCCTGCTCGGCGATGCGGCGCATCGCCAGCTGCAGGTCCTGGTTGTCAGGCGGTTGCGGTTCGCCGGCCACCGCGCTTTGCAGCAAATTCAGCGAGCCGGTCGCGTAGCTGGAAATGGCCGCCAGCGGCTGGTTCAGCTCGTGGCTCAGCAGCGAAGCCATCTCGCCGACCGTGGCCAGCCTGGCCGTGGCCTGCAGCCGGTCCTGGCTGGCCCGCGACAACTCCTCGACGCGCCGCTGTTCGCTGACGTCGAGGATGGCGCTCATCCAGCCGGTCTGCTTGCCCACGGCGTTGATCAGCGGCGCCTCGATGATCAGCACCGGAAAACGCGAACCATCCCGGCGCATGAAGACGGACTCGAAGCCTTCCCGCGGCAGGGTCGCGCCGACGGCCAGTCGCCGCGCCTGCCGCTGCTCGTACTCCTCGACCTGCTCGGGCGGCCAGTAAGGCGGCGGCGTGCCGTGCTTGAGCAACTCGCCGGCCTCCAGCCCCACCATCTGGCAAAAGGCCGGGTTCACATAGGTCACGCGACCCTGCAGGTCCCTGGCCCGCATGCCGGTGACCAGCGAATCCTCCATGGCCTTGCGAAAGGCCAGCGCGTCGGCCAGGTCGTGCTCGACCTTCAGGCGCCGGCGCATGTCGCGCCCGAGCAGCGCCAGCACGGCAACCAGCGCCAGCGACATGGCCGCCACCAGCGCGGTCAGCAGGTTGGGAAACAGGGCCGGCGTTCCGAGCTGGCGCTCCAGCCGGAGAACCATGGTGTTGCCCGGCAAATCGAGCAGCTGCTGCGCGACATAGACGCGGTTGCCGCGGGCCGGGTTGCCGTACATGGCCAGGCGCGTGCCGTCGGCCTCGGTGAACGCCAGGCCGTGGCCACGCGCCAGCTGCCGGCCCACCAGCTCGGACAACATCTCCTGCAACGAATAGGTCGCCAGCAGGTAGCCCGCCAGTTGCCCGCCGGCCAGCACCGGCAGGCACATGTCCAGCACCTCCAGCCCCAGCCCGTCGGCCTGCGGCAGGAAGTAGCTGCTCGAATAGGCCGGGCCGCTGAAACGGCGCGCCGCCGCGCAGGCAAAACTGACGTCGGTCTGCGCGCTGGCACGCCCGAGCCGCTCAAACACCGAGGGCCGGTAAGGCGTTTCCGCATAGGAAACCGGCGCCAGCGCCGCATCGCGCCACTCCAGCCGCAACATCTCCCGGTGCTCGTGCAGCAGCGCGGACGCGGGCACACGCCAGGCGGCCGGGTCCGGGCTGCTGGCCTGCAGGGCCTGGATGCCCTGGACGTTGCGCGTCAGTGCGGCACGAATGTCGGTGGTCGTCTGCACCGCGTCCTGTTCCAGCCGGCTTTGCACCTGGCTGGACTCGTAACGCCCGGCGAGCCAGACCAGGGTGGACAACAGCCCGAGCAGCAGGGCCACCAGCAGGGCCCACAAACCCCAGCGCCGGCTCCAGCGCCGCCGGTCCGAAGACGGTTCGCCGCGGTTGACCGCTTCGTAGTGCTCGCTCACAACACCCCGTGGTCCAGCGCGGGCAGCTGCAGCCGAACCGCGCGCAACCTGGCCGCGCTCACCTCGGCCAAGACCACGGCGGGGCCCTGGGCCTGCTCGCCCAGCACTTCGCCCCAGGGATCGACCACCAGGCTCTGGCCCCAGGTGCGGCGCCCGTTGTCATGTGCACCCCCCTGGGCCGCAGCCACCACATAGGCCAGGTTTTCAATCGCCCGCGCCCGCAGCAGGACTTCCCAGTGGGCCTGGCCGGTGGTCCGCGTGAACGCGCTGGGCACCAGCAGCAGGTCCGCCTTCATGGCCCGGTACAGCTCGGGAAAACGCAGGTCGTAACAGACGCTCAGGCCGACCCGGTAACGGTGGCCATCGGCCGAGGGCAGCTCGAAGGTCACCGGCGCTGCGCCGCTTTCAATCACACGCGACTCGTCGTACTGCTCCAGCCCATTGTCAAACCGGAACAGGTGAATCTTGTCGTAACGCGCGACGCACTGACCCGTGGGCGCATACACCAGCGAGCTGTTGCGCACATGCTGGCGGTCGCTGGCGCCCAGCGGCACGGTGCCGCCCACAATCCAGAGTCCCAGCTCGCGCGCAGACCGCGCCAGAAAATCCTGGATCGGGCCCTCGCCGGCGGCCTCCTGCACAGCGAGCTTGTCGGTGTCCTTCAGGCCCATCACGCAAAAATACTCGGGCAGCACCGCCAGCTCGGCGCCCTGCGCGGCAGCGCGCTCCAGCAACTGCCTGGCCATGGCCAGGTTGGCGGGGACGCTGGTCCTCGAGACCATTTGAAGGGCGGCGACGTGCATGGCTACTTCCTTGCTCCGGTATCCTCGTCGGGCTTCTCGCCGGGCTTGACCTCGGCCGCGGCCTTGCGATCCACCTTGGTGATTTTCGGGTTGGCCCAGGTGCCGTCAATGTGGAATTCCTGGGTCGCCGCCTCGGTCAGCGGGCGCCGCAGGAAATACTGGGCGAGAAAAGACCCCAGGCCAATCGCCGGATTGATGACGGTGGCAATCAGTGACGCGGTGCCGGCGTTGATCTCCGGCACCACCACCACCGTCAGGTCCTGGGTTTCCCTGGCGATGTCGGCTTTGCCTTCCATCAGCACGGCGGCATTGACGCCCTTCATCTGCAGGTTGTTGGTAAACGCCAGGCCCTGGTTGATGGTGACGTCGCCGCGCACGAAGTCAAAGGAAAAACCGTCCGAAAACACGTCGCGGAAATCCAGCGTCAGGCGCCGCGGCAGGGCCTGCAGGCTGAGCACCCCGAGCAGCTTGGCAATGCCCGGTTCAGCCTTGAGAAACTGGCCCGAGGCCACGTTCACATTGAACTGCCCGCTCAGGCTCGGGTAATCCAGGCTCAGCGGCGAGCCGACCCAGGCGATCTGGCCTTCGAGCTTGCCCTTGCCGCGACGGATCACATCGCTCATGCCAAAACGCTTGAGCAACTCACCCGAATCGGCAATGTCCAGCCTGAAATTCATCACGCTGCGGCGCCGCTCGGGTTGCAGCCGCGACCCGCCCGCAGCCACCGGCTGCTGCGCATTGACCGCCACCCAGTTGCCGGTGGCTGTCAGTGTGGCCTCCGGCACGATGACATTGAGCTTGTTGAGCCGCCACTCCCGCACGCCCCCTTCGCGGGCCACCGTCCCGGCGCCGCGGTTGATGGCTTCAATTTCAACCCGGCCCAGTTTCTTGCCGCGCAGCTCCAGGTCCTCCACCACGATGTCGAGCGCCGGGACGTTGGCAGGCTGCTCGTTGAGGATGGCCTCGACCTCGCTGGCCGTGCTCTGGCCCAGGCTCAGGCGCGACAGACGCGCATACAGCCGACCGTCACCCGCGCCGCCGGGCTGGCGGAACTCGACATACCCGTTGAGTTCGGTCGCGTCGATGTTGGCACGCCAGGTCAGTCCGTCCCGCGAGCCACCGAGCACGACGTTGTTGAGTTTTCGCCCGTCGAACACCAGCTCCCTGGCACGTATCGCCATGGTGGTCGGCAGATAGCCCAGCACGGCGCTGGCGGGAGTCAGTCGCTCGCCCGGCGCCGCCGGCCCCGGGCTGGCGGCCAGCACTTTTTCCCAGGCATCGATGTCAACACTCGCGAGATTGATGTTGGCGGCCACCCCGGCCTCCGGCACCGGCGCACTTTCACCGGGCTCCAGGCCGATGGCAATGCCACCGCGCAACACACGCGGCTCCGGCCCACTGATGTCGCGCAGGTACTGCACCGAGGCCAACCGCCCCACGGTCAGGGACAACTGGTCCTGCAGGGCCTGCCCTGTGGTCGCGCCGCGCACGACCGTGTTGTCAAAACGCACGGGCAGGGCGGCCTCGGCGCTCTTGTTCAAGGGCGCCGGCAGGCTCAATGCCATGCCCTGCAGGTTGCTGGACACACTGATCTCGGTGGCGCCGCGCCGGAACCCGAGGCTGGCGGTGTAGGCGGCGCTGCCGCTGGCGCGGCTGCCCAGGCGCGACGCCAGGTCCAGTTCTTTGGCCTGACGCAACCCTTCAGCGCTCAGGGTGCCCTGGGCCCGAATGAGCACGGTCGCATCCGGAAACTCCGCGGGCCGGGCCACGCCGGCCTGCGCTGTGCGCGTGCCCCCCTCCAGGCGGACGTCGCCGCCCAGCAGGCGCGCCTGCCCGCCACTGATGGCAAAACCGCTTTCGGTGAAGCTCACCAGCGCCTTCGCGCGCGTGAGCTGCGGCGTGTCCGGTGTGAACTGCACATCATTGCCCGCCAGGCTGACGCTGCCTTTCACCTTGGACTTGTCGAGGTTGGCCAGCGGCAGGCTGAGTTCAAGCTTGTAGCCGGCCACCCCGGTCGCCACGGTTTTGGCCAAGGCCCTGTCGGTGATGTCGGCCAGCGGCGAGGTATTGACGACCGCCACGGCCTCGGCCAGCGGCCCTTTGATCTCACCCACCACCTGCACCGTGGCCGCGTGCATGAGGTCAGGAATCCGGGCGTCGGCCTTGACCACCTGCAGGCCGGGAAAACCGGCGATCCGTCCCGTCGCGCCATTGACCTGCATGGAGGCACGGTCGAACACCAGTTCGCCATCGAGCTCGCTCAGGGCCGGCCAGGCGCTGGCGTCACGCGGCTGTATCGACCGGGGCACATAGGCCAGGGTGGCCTTGGCCACCCTGGCCGACACCCGGAACTCGCCGAGCTTGGGGTTGGCAAACGGCATGTCATTCAAATTACCCTTGAGCCGGAATTTCACGTCGCTGAGCGCGCCCTGGGTCACCGCATCACGCACATAGTGGCGCACCGTGTCCGGCAGGATCAGGGGCAGGTAGCGATGCACCCGGCCGCCGTCGCCGCGGCTCAGGCTGCCCTGCAAATCCAGCACACCGGGAAAGCGGGCGTCATGGGCAGCGCCGCCGGCAGTCGCCGCCGGTGCGTCTGCGGTGTGCCAGCTGGCCTGCGCGCTGCCCTGGGCATCAGCGTTGGCAAACACCAGGTTGCGCAGCTGCAATTCAATTTTTGGGCCGGCCAGCTTCCATTGGGCGTCGGTCGACAACTGGTCGAACGGCAGGCGCGGGTCTTCGAAAATGCCAGGCAAATGCAGCTCGCCCTTGGTGATCCTGACTTTGGCCTGTCCACCCTGCTGGGTCAGGTCGAACTCCACCGCCGCGCCCCGCACCCCGGGCCGGGCGCTTGTCCCCTGGGCCGCTGCCTGGGGTGCAATTTCAAGCTGCGTCACCCGGCCCTTGGCGGCATAGGCAAGAGGCGCATCGAGCGCGCCCTGCCAACGCGCTTCAACCACGTCCACCAGGCCCTTGGGCATCAGCGAGGTCAGCATGGCATGTGCCGCATCGCCCAGCGGCAGCCGGCTGGCAATCAGCGCCAGCGCGGCCAGATCGAGCTTGTCCGCCCGGAACTCGCCACGCGCGGCTGCCTTGCCTTCGGCACCGGTGTAGACCAGCGACACATTGCCGCCCGGCCACTGCAAACCATCGCGGGTGCGAAACTGCAGCCCCTCGGTGGCGAACTCGAAGCCGTTGGCAAACTGCCGGCCGCCAAAACGGCCGCTCACGGCCTGCAGCGCCAGCGGCTGCAGGGCCTTGCCCAACTGCGCATCCACCTCCAGCAGGGCCACATCGGCCGTGCCGCCGGTGATCTGCCCGTCGCTGACATCCGCCCAGGCCCGCAATGCGCCGTTGCCGGCCCGCAGGTCGATGCCCAGGCTGGCCAGGTCGGCGTAACGCTTGACCTCGGACACATCGACCCGCCCGAACTCGGCATACATCTGCCCGGCCCAGCGGCGCCACTGTCCGGCGCCGCCCGACCACAACGGCTCGCGAAACACACCGCGCAGGCTGAAACGCTCACCCCAGGCGGGCGGCGGGGTCGCATCCAGGCGCATCAGGTGGCGCCGGCCCGGGTTGCGCAAGGTCCAGTCCACCTCGGTCAGGGCCAGCAGCGGGACCTGCCGCAGGTCGTCGGTCCAGCGCACCGTACCGCCGCGAACGACAAACTCGGTTTGTGAAAAAACCCAGTCGGCAATGGCGCTGCTGTCGTCGTTGGGGTCGCGCGACACATCCAGGCCGGCCACATAAATCTTGCCGTCGGGCGTACGCCGGATATCGAGCTCGGGCCGGTCGATGTAAAGCTGCTCAAAACCCAGCCCCCACAGGGAGGACGGCGAAACGGCCGCCAGCACACGCGGCAGGCGCAGGGCTTCGCGCCCCTGGGCGTCCAGCAGCGCGACATCGCGCAACTCAAAGGACGGAATCAGCCCACCCGGCCGGGCCGTGATCTGGCCGATGCGCACTGGTACACCCAGGGCCTGGCTGGCTGCTGTTTCCAGGCGCGGGCGGAATTCACCGATTCGCGGCACAATCCAGCCGTGCAGCACGGCCCAGGCCGCGCCGAAAAGCACCCAGAAAGCCAGCACCAGTCCCAAGGCCAGGCGGGCAACCAGCGCGGCAATTTTGAGACGTCGAGAGGCAAGCGCCGGCTGGGAGGGTGTCGTTTGATCCATGGACATGAGAATTATGACCTTCAGCGCTTCCGTCCGTTCAATGCAACCCAGGGAAGTCCTGTAATGTCCATGGCATCGATCGACCTTTCGGCCCCGCCCCTGGCGGCATCGGGCTACTCGCGGTTTGTCCAGCGCATACGGCGGCGTTACGCTGACGAGCTGGCCTTGTTGCCCCCCGGCGCACCCGAGCGGGCCGGCATGCAGATCACCTACGACGCCTTGCAGACGCGCGGACTGGACACCGGCGCGGCCCTGCGGGTGCTGCGCCAGCTCGTCATGGAGCGCCTGGTGGTTCTCGACTGTGACGGTGGCCAGGCGCCGCTGCAGGTCATCACCAAAGCCATGACGGAGCTGGCCGAGCTGGCGCTGGACATCGCCATCTGCGAGTCGCGCAAGCCGCTGGATGCGCTGCATGGCGCCCCGCAGGCGCTCGACATGCCGGGCGTCCCGGCCGGGCAGCGCGCCCAGCTGTGGGTGATCGGCATGGGCAAGCTGGGGGCCAGGGAGCTCAATGTCTCCAGCGACATCGACCTGATCTACGTCTATGACCACGACGGCGAGACCACCGGCCGCGAGGATGGCCGCGGCGTCATTTCCAACCATGAATATTTTGCGCAACAGGTCAAGGCCATCTACAACCTGATTGGCGAGGCCACCGAACACGGTTTTGTGTTCCGGGTGGACCTGGCCCTGCGGCCCAACGGCAACTCGGGCCCGGCCGCCGTCTCACTGGGGGCGCTCGAAGAATACTTCCAGGTCCAGGGGCGCGAATGGGAGCGTTTTGCCTGGCTCAAGAGCCGGGTGGTGGCGCCGCTCGAATGTATCCAGAATGGCTCGGCCCAGGCCATGCGCGGGTCGGTCCTGCCTTTCGTCTTCCGGCGCTACCTCGACTACAACGTGTTCGACGCGCTGCGCATTTTGCACCGGCAGATCCGCGAACATGCCGCCAAACGGGCCGCCGGCCACCCCGAGCGCGCCAACGACGTGAAGATGTCGCGCGGCGGCATCCGCGAGATTGAATTTACCGTCCAGCTGCTGCAGGTCGTGCGCGGCGGGCAGTTCCCCGAGCTGCGCACCCGCCCGACGGTCGATGCGCTGCAGCGCGTGGCGAGCGCCGGGCTGATGGCGCAGGCCACGGCCGAAGCACTGATGCGAGCCTACGATTTTCTGCGCCGCGTCGAGCACCGCATCCAGTACCTCGACGACCAGCAGACCCATGTGTTGCCGACGCGCGATGACGACCTGGCCTGGATCGCCCAGACCCTGGGTTACAGCAGCTGCTGCCCGTTTCTGAGCGAGCTCGACACGCACCGGGAGCTGGTCGCCCAGGAGTTCGACACGCTGCTGGGCCAGAAAAGCGAGTGCAAGGGCTGCGGCAAGTCGGCCCCGGCCGCACCGCAAAACCTCGACGAGCTGCTGGAAAAACTCGCGGACCAGTGGCCCGACAAATTTCGCGCCCGGCTGGAATTGTGGCGCGAACACCCGCGCGTGCTGGGGCTGCGCGACGACGCCAGAACGCGCCTGACGCGGCTGGTGCAGCGCACCGCCCAGTGGCTGCTCGAAGGCAAGGTCGGCGAGGAAGCGGCGGTGCGCATCATCGACTGGATCGAGCCGCTGCTGCGTCGGGAGAGTTATCTGGCGCTGCTGGTGGAACGTCCCGCCGTGCATGAGCGCCTGCTACGCCTGCTGGGCGCGGCCAAGTGGCCGGCGCGTTACCTGCTGCAGCACCCGGGGGTGATCGATGAGCTGGCCAGCGACGCCATGCTGCATGAACGTTTTGACGCCGCCGCCTTCATGCAGGAACTGCAGCAGCGGCTGGCCGCCCTGCGCCGCACCGGCGAGGACGACGAGGAAAGCTGCCTGAACCTGTTGCGCCGTGCGCACCATGCCGAGCTGTTTCGCACGCTGGCGCGGGACGTCGAAGGTCAACTCACGGTTGAACAGGTCGCCGACGACCTCAGCGCGCTGGCCGAAGCCGTGCTCAAGGTCACGACCGACTGGTGCTGGCAGCGGCTGAAAAACCGCCACCGCGAGACACCGCAGTTCGCCATCATTGCCTACGGCAAGCTGGGCGGCAAGGAGCTCGGCTACGGCAGCGACCTGGACATCGTGTTCGTCTACGACGACGAGGACGAGCGCGCCTCGGAGGTGTATGCCGCTTTTGTGCGCAAGCTGATCAACTGGCTGACCATCAAGACCGGCGAGGGCGACCTGTTCGAAATCGACACCGCCTTGCGGCCCAACGGCAACTCGGGGCTGCTGGTCACGCGTTTCGAGGCCTACGCCAATTACCAGCAGCAGCGCGGCAGCAACACAGCCTGGACCTGGGAACATCAGGCCATCACCCGCGCGCGTTTTGTCCAGGGCAGCGACTCCCTGCGCCAGCGTTTTGACGCCGTGCGGCTGGCCGTGATCAGCGCCGCGCGCGACATCCCGGCCCTGAGCCGCGAGATTGTCGCGATGCGCGAGAAAGTGCGTGCCGCCCATCCGGTTAAACGCCCCCACGCTACGCTGCCCCCCGAGGGGGCTCCCGCGCCTAGGGGCGGCCCGTCGGCGCTCAAGGGTGAAAAAACCGGGGAGAAATTCGACGTCAAGCACAGCCCCGGCGGCATGGTGGACGCCGAGTTCGTCGTGCAGTTTCTGGTGTTGTCTCAGTCGCGCAGCCACCCGGAGCTGGCCGACAACGTCGGCAACATCGCCTTGCTGCAGCGCGCCGAAGCCGCCGGCCTGCTGCCTGCCGGCCAGGGCCAGGCGGCGGCCCGCGCCTACCGCGCGCTGCGCCGGGTGCAGCACCAGGCGCGCCTCAATGAAGAGCCGACCCAGGTGGTGCCGTCGGCGCTGCAGGCCGAACGCGAGGCCATTCTGGCGGTGTGGCGCACGGTGTTCGAAGCCGGCGAGCCCCACGCCGGCGCCTGAACTCTTCTGGAAACGGACGCTTCGGGGCCATGGACTCGGTGCGGGGCCCCGGGCGTCCGCCCCCGCCCGCCGCGCATGAAATTGAAACAATTGTTTTAATTAGATCAATCGTTTGATTTATGTGGTCCAATCGGGCCCATGAAACCCTCCCTGCCTGCCCGCCCCCCCGCCAGCGGACCCGAAGCCCGCAAGCAACGCGCCGACGGTGCCGAAGCGCGGGCCCACCTGCTGCTCAGCGCCCTGAAACTGTTCGCCGAAAAGGGCTTTGCCAAAACATCGACGCGCGAAATTGCGCAGGCGGCCGGTGCCAACCTTGCCGCCATCAGCTACTACTTTGGCGACAAGGCCGGGCTGTACCGCGCGGTCTTCACCGAACCGCTGGGCAAGCCCTGCGACGACGTTACGCGCTTCCTGCCGGCGCACCTGACCCTGCGGCAGGCCCTGGAAGGTTTTATTTCGGGCTTTCTGGAGCCCCTGAAGCTGGGCGACCTGGTGCAACAGCTGACCCGCCTGCACTTTCGCGAAATGCTGGAACCGACTGGGCTGTGGGCCGAGCAGCTCGACAACAACATCCTGCCGGCGCACGCCGCACTGGTGGAAGTGCTGAGCCGCCATCTGGGCGTCACAACACCCGACGACGATGTGCACAGGCTGGCGTTTTCCATCACCGGGCTGGCCATGCAGACCTTCATCAGCCGCGACCTGATCGTGACGGTCCGGCCGCAACTGATTGCCACGCCCCCAGCCATCGACCTGTGGGCCGCGCGCCTGGTGGATTTTGCCGAGGCCATGGTCGCGGTGGAACGCGCCCGGCGCCAGCCCGCCCTTCCCGTGAAAAAGAACAAGCCATGAGAAAAATCCGTTACACCGCCTGCGCCCTAGTGCCGCTGCTGCTGGGCGCCTGCGCCCTGCAAAGCCCGCCGGCAGCGGTGTCTGCCAACAGCCCCTCGCAATGGTTTGCCCCCTTGCCGGCACAAGCCGGCAACGCCGGCCTGCCGCACAACGGCGCCCTGACCGACCTGACCCAGTGGTGGTGGCAGCAGGGCGACCCCTTGCTGGTCGAACTGATCGCCGCCGCCCAGGCGGTGAGCCCGACCGTGGCCACGGCGCGGTCCCGCATCGAGCAGGCCCGCGCCACGCGGGTGGCCGCCGGTGCGGCCCTGCTGCCTTCGCTCGATGCCACGGCCAGCGCCAGCCGGGGCCGGTCGCAGCCGCCGTCCGGGCCCGGCCCGGCACCGGTCACCACCACCACGCAGACCGGCCTGCAGGCGAGCTGGGAAATCGACGTGTTCGGCGGCCGGCTGGCCGGCCGCGATGCCGCCGGCGAACGCCTGGCCGGCGCCCGGGCGCAGTGGCATGACGCACGCGTCTCGGTGGCGGCGGAGGTGGCCAACCAGTACTACAGCCTGCGCACCTGCCGCCAGCTCGAGGCCGTGACACGGGCCGATGCGACCTCGCGTGGCGAGACGGCGCGCCTGTCGGGACTGAGCACCGGCGCCGGTTTCACCGCACCGGCCACCGACGCGCTGGCACGCGCCAGTGCGGCCGAAGCCAGCAGCCGGGCCACGCAACAGCGCGCCCAGTGTGAGCTCGACCTGAAGGCGCTGGTGGCCCTGACCGGCCTGGCCGAACCGGACATAAGGCAAAAAGTGGCTACAGCGCCCAATCTGTCTGCGTCAGCAGCTATGATTTCAATAGCTAGCGTGCCGGCCAGCGCCCTCGCGCAGCGTCCGGATGTGTTCAACGCAGAGCGCGATGTCGCGGCTGCCAGCGCCGAGGTCGGCAGCGCCCAGGCCGAGCGTTACCCGCGCCTGAGCCTGAGCGGCGCCATCGGCAGCTCGCGTTTTCGCGCCAGCGGCGTGACCACCACACTGGACACCTGGTCCATCGGCCCGCTGGCCTTGACCTTGCCGCTGTTCGATGGCGGCCGCCGCGCGGCCGACGTCGATGCGGCGCAGGCGCGTTACGAGGAAGCGGCCGCGCTGTACCGCGCGCGGGTGCGGCAGGCCGTGCGCGAGGTCGAGGAAGCCCTGGTCACGCTGCAAAGCACCGCCGAACGCGAAGGCGATGCCCAGACCGCGGTGACCGGTTACCGCACGTCCTTTACCGGCACCGACGCGCGTTACCGCCATGGCCTGGCCAGCCTCGTTGAACTGGAAGACGCGCGGCGCGCGCAACTCGGTGCCGACACCGCCCTGGCCACGCTGCAGCGCGAACGCTGGTCGGCCTGGGTGGCGCTGTACCGCGCCATGGGCGGCGGCTGGACGCCGGCCATGGCCGGCTCCGAAGCCGCCAGGCCCTGAGCTTTTCTTCTCTCCTCTTGACTGTCCCTGTTTGATTCCAAGAACACCATGAAAAAATTCAAACTCAAACCCGTTGCCGTGATCGCCATCGTTGTGGCCGTGGTGGCAGCAGGCGCCTTCTTTTTCCTTTCTTCCGGAAAGTCCGGGGACGCTGCGGCAGACGCCAAGGCCGCGCCCAAGCCGGCCCTGACCGTGACCGCCGCGCAGCCGCAGCCGGCTCGCCTGCCCCTCACGCTGGCCGCCAACGGCAACATCGTGGCCTGGCAGGAAGCCATCATCGGCTCCGAATCGAACGGCCTGCGCCTGACCGAGGTGCGGGTCAATGTCGGCGACGTGGTCCAGGCCGGCCAGGTGCTGGCGACCTTTTCAACCGAAAGCGTGCAGGCCGATGTGGCACAGGCGCGCGCCAGCCTGCTGGAAGCGCAGGCCAGCGCGGCCGACGCCGCGGCCAATGCCGAACGCGCGCGCACGCTGCAGGACTCGGGGGCGCTGAGCACCCAGCAGATCAACCAGTACCTGACGACCGAAAAAACCGCCCGGGCGCGTGCCGAGGCGGCGCAGGCCGTGCTGGGCGCGCAGCAGCTGCGCGGCCGGCAAACCCGGGTGCTGGCACCCGACAGCGGCGTGATTTCTGCGCGCACCGCCACCGTGGGTGCTGTCGTCAGCGCCGGCACCGAGCTGTTTCGTCTCATCCGTAAAGGCCGGCTCGAGTGGCGCGCCGAAGTGACCTCGGCCGAACTCGGCCGCATCACGGCCGGCACCACGGCAGTCGTGCGCCCCGCCAGCGGTGGCGAGATCCAGGGCCGCGTGCGCATGATTGCG
Organism: Polaromonas sp. AER18D-145; assembly: GCF_002379095.1. GTDB lineage: Bacteria > Pseudomonadota > Gammaproteobacteria > Burkholderiales > Burkholderiaceae_C > Polaromonas. Next base: position 15,512 of record NZ_NBZV01000028.1, on the reverse strand, counting down.
CCCACGGTCGATCCGCAGACGCGCTCGGCGCTGGTGTATGTCGATCTGCCCGTCCTGCCCGCCAAAAATTCGCCCGCCAAGGCAGGCATGTTCGCGCGTGGCGAGTTCAACCTCGGCAGTTCGGACGCGCTGACGGTGCCGCAACGCGCCATCGTCGTGCGCGACGGCTTCAACTTCGTGTTCCGCCTGGCACCCGACAACCGCGTCAGCCAGGTCAAGGTGGTGACCGGCCGGCTCGCCGGCGACCGGGTCGAGGTCCTCTCCGGCCTGGCGCCCGAAACACGCATCGTGGTCGATGGCGCCGGCTTCCTCAACGATGGCGACCTCGTCCGTGTGTCTGAAATGATCGAGTCAAAACAGGCACCATCCCCCGCCAACCCTGCCTCAGCCGCTACGAAATAAGGAGCGACCATGAACGTTTCCTCCTGGTCGATCAAGAATCCGATTCCCGCGATCATGCTGTTTGTGCTGCTGAGTTTTGCCGGCATGTTGTCGTTCAAGGCGATCAAGGTGCAAAACTTTCCCGACATCGACCTGCCGACCGTCAGCATCTCGGCCTCGCTGCCGGGCGCCGCGCCGGCGCAACTCGAAACCGAGGTCGCGCGCAAGCTCGAGAACTCGATTGCCACGGTGCAGGGCCTCAAACACATCTACACCAAGGTGCAGGATGGCGGCGTCACCATCACGGCCGAGTTCCGCCTCGAAAAACCGGTGCAGGAAGCCGTCGACGACGTGCGTTCGGCGGTCGCGCGCGTGCGCTCCGACCTGCCCGGCGATGTGCGTGACCCGATTGTCAGCAAGGTGGAGCTGGCCGGCCAGCCGGTGCTGGCCTTCACCATCAGCTCGCCGCACATGGATGCCGAGGCGTTGTCCTGGTTTGTCGACAACACGGTCTCGCGCAAGCTGCTGGCCGTGCGCGGCGTGGGAGCGGTCAACCGCGTGGGCGGCGTGACACGCGAGGTGCGCGTGGCGCTTGATCCCTCGAAGCTGCAGGCGCTGGGCGCCAGTGCCGCCGACATCTCGCGCCAGCTCAAGCAGGTGCAGACCGAAAGCGCGGGCGGCCGCACCGACCTGGGCGGCAGCGAGCAGCCCGTGCGCACGCTGGCCACCGTCAAGTCGGCGCAGGAGCTGGGCCGGCTGGAGCTGGCGCTCAGCGACGGCCGGCGCATCCGGCTCGACCAGGTGGCCACGGTCAGCGACACCGTCGCCGACCCGCGTTCGGCCGCGCTGCTCGACGGTAAGCCCGTCGTCGGCTTTGAAGTAGCGCGCAGCCGCGGCGAAAGCGAAGTCACGGTGGGTGCCGCGGTGCAGGTGGCACTGGCCGAACTGAAGGTGCAGCATCCCGACCTGGTGCTGACCGAAGCCTTCAATTTCGTCAAACCGGTCGAGGAAGAATACGACGGCTCCATGGCCCTGCTCTACGAGGGCGCACTGCTGGCCGTGCTGGTGGTCTGGCTGTTTCTGCGCGACTGGCGCGCCACCTTCGTGTCGGCCGTGGCGCTGCCGCTGTCGGTGATTCCGGCCTTCATCGGCATGTACCTGCTGGGGTTTTCGATCAACGTCGTGACGCTGCTGGCACTGTCGCTGGTGATCGGCATCCTGGTCGATGATGCGATTGTCGAGGTGGAAAACATCGTGCGGCATCTGCGCATGGGCAAGACACCCTACCAGGCGGCCATGGAAGCGGCCGACGAGATTGGCCTGGCGGTGGTGGCCACCACCTTCACACTGATCGCCGTGTTCCTGCCGACCGCTTTCATGAGCGGCGTGGCCGGCAAGTTTTTCAAGCAGTTCGGCTGGACCGCCTCGCTGGCGGTGTTTGCCTCGCTGGTGGTGGCGCGTGTCCTCACGCCCATGATGGCGGCCTACCTCCTCAAGCCCATCGTCGGCGACCACAAGGACCCGGGCTGGATGCGCGCGTACATGCGCATGGCCACCTGGTGCCTGAAGCACCGCGTGACCACCATGGTCGCAGCCACGGTTTTTTTCATCGGTTCCATCCTGCTGATTCCGCTGCTGCCCACCGGCTTCATTCCACCCGACGACAACTCGCAAACACAGGTGTATATCGAGCTGCCCCCCGGTTCCAGCCTGGCGCAGACCAAGGCGTCGGCCGAGCAGGCCCGGCAACTGGTCAGCAAGGTCGAGCATGTGCGCAGCGTCTACACCACCATAGGCGGCGGCAGCGCCGGCAGCGACCCCTTCGCCATGTCCGGTGCGGCCGAAACGCGCAAGGCCACCTTGACGGTCCTACTGACCGAGCGGACTGAAAGGCCGCGCAAGCAGGGCATTGAGAACAAGATGCGCGCAGCCCTGGAAGCCCTGCCCGGTGTACGCACCAAGGTTGGCCTGGGTGGTTCCGGTGAGAAATACGTGCTGGTGCTGACCGGTGAAGACCCGGTGGCCTTGCAGGCGGCGGCGCTGGCGGTGGAAAAAGACCTGCGCACCGTGCCTGGCCTCGGCAGCGTGGCGTCCACCGCCAGCCTGATCCGGCCCGAGATCGCCGTGCGGCCCGACTTCGCACGCGCGGCCGACTTTGGCGTGACGAGCGCGGCCATCGGCGAAACGCTGCGTATTGCGACCCTGGGCGACTACGACGTGTCCTTGCCCAAACTGAACCTGCCCGAACGCCAGGTACCGATTGTGGTGAAGTTGGCCGACGCGGCGCGGCAGGACCTCAGCGTGCTCGAGCGCCTCTCGGTGCCGGGCGCCAAAGGCCCGGTGATGCTGGGCCAGGTCGCAACGCTGGAGATCGCCGGCGGGCCGGCCATCATCGACCGTTACGACCGCTCGCGCAATGTCAACTTCGAGATCGAGCTGTCCGGCCTGCCGCTGGGCGACGTGACCAAGGCGGTGCAGGAGCTGCCCGCGGTGAAAAACCTGCCGGCCGGTGTCAAGGTGGTGGAAATCGGCGACGCCGAAGTCATGGGCGAGCTGTTTGCCAGTTTCGGCCTGGCCATGCTGACCGGCGTGCTGTGCATCTACATCGTGCTGGTGCTGCTGTTCAAGGACTTCCTGCACCCGGTGACGATTCTGGCCGCCTTGCCGCTGTCCCTGGGTGGCGCCTTTGTTGGCTTGCTGATTGCGCAGAAGAGTTTCTCCATGCCCTCGCTGATCGGCCTGATCATGCTGATGGGCATCGCGACCAAAAACTCCATCCTGCTGGTCGAGTACGCCATCGTGGCGCGCCGCGGCAACGACGGCAGCAACGGCCACCCGGTGGTGGCGCCGATGTCGCGCCGCGACGCGCTGCTGGACGCCTGCCACAAGCGGGCCCGGCCCATCATCATGACCACGCTGGCCATGGGCGCCGGCATGATGCCGATCGCCTTTGGCTTCGGTGCGGCCGACCCGAGCTTTCGCTCGCCCATGTCGATTGCCGTGATCGGCGGACTGATCACCTCCACGGTGCTGAGCCTGCTGGTGGTGCCGGCGGTGTTCACCTACATCGACGACATCGAGCGCGGCTTCAAGCGCCTGGCAAACCGGTTGCGCGGCCGCAAAGAATCGCCCGAGACGGGGCAGGCGACGCTGGCGGCCGATGTGAAGCCGGCGCAATTGCCGGCGCCCTGAGCAGGAGGCAGCCCCCGGCCCACGCTGACATGTGAACGAAAATAGCCTCCAGCCCTTATTTCACGGGCGCCACCAGCTATTGAATCAATAGCACTTCGGGGGCAGAAACAGGCTCAGGGGACCTGGCGGATCTTGCGTACCAGCGCGCTGGTCGAGTAGCCGTCGACAAACGGAACCGCCAGCGCCTGGCCGCCGTAACTCCGGACCACCGCGGTCTCGGCGAGCTTGTCCATGTCGTAGTCGCCGCCCTTGACCAGGATGTCGGGCCTGAGCTCGGTAATGAGCGCCAACGGGGTGTCCTCGTCAAACCAGGTGACCAGGCTCACCGATTCGAGCGCCGCCATCAGCACGGCGCGGTCTTCCTCGTTGTTGAGCGGGCGGTCCGGACCCTTGCCGAGGCGCCGGGCCGACGCATCGGTGTTGAGCGCCACCACCAGGCTGGCGCCCAATGCACGTGCGCGGGCCAGGTAGGTCGCATGGCCGCGGTGCAGCACGTCAAACACACCGTTGGTGAACACCACCGGCCGCGGCAATGCAGCGGCACGCTGCGCCGCCTGGTCGCGGGAAACGATTTTTTGCGTGAACGAGGGAGAAGAAGGGGGAGGTGATGCGCCTTGCATCACGCCACTTTAACGGAAAGGCCGTCGCATCCTCTCCACCAGCGGGCCGCCGCCCGCCATCAGGCGCCGGTGACCACCGGTGGTGGCGCGACCGATGTCGCGATTTCCTTGCTCAGTTCCTTGCGGTAGCGGTTGAGCTCCTGCACGGTCTTGAAACTCTGGTTCATCAGCAGGCTCATGTTGTGCAGGATGCGCTCGACCACCTTGCCTTCCCAGGCGGCGTCGAAATCGATCTGCTTGTCCAGCCAGTGCTCCAGCCACTCGGGGTTGGGCAGGCGCGACTGGATGGTGTCGCGCGGAAACAGGGCCTTGTTGACGTGCAGGTTGGTCGGGTGCAGGGCCTGCGCGGTGCGCCGGGCGCTGGCCATCAACACGCCGACCTTGGTGAAGGCGGCCTTGGCGTCGTTGCCGAAGTTGTTGATGGCGCGTTTCATGTAGCGCAGGTAGGCCCCGCCGTGGCGCGCCTCGTCCTGGCTGAGCTGGGTGTAGATCTGCTTGATCACGGGTTCGGTGTGCCACTCGCTGGCACGCCGGTACCAGTGGTTGAGCCGGATTTCGCCGCAGAAATGCAGCATCAGCGTCTCCAGCGGCGGGGCCGGCTCGAACTCGAAGCGCACCTCGTGCAGCTCTTTTTCGGTGGGGGCCAGCTCGGGGCGGAAGCGCCGCAGGTACTCCATCAGCACCAGCGAATGTTTCTGCTCTTCAAAAAACCAGATCGACATGAAGGCGGAAAAGTCGCTGTCGTCCTTGTTGTCGCGCAGAAACATCTCGGTGGCCGGCAGCGCAGCCCACTCGGTGATGGCATTCATCTTGATGGTCTGCGCCTGCTCGTCGGTCAGCTTGGACGCGTCGAAACTCGCCCAGGGAATGTCCTTGTCCATGTCCCATCGGACGGATTCGAGCTGTTTGAAAAGTTCTGGATAAAGCATAGACACTCCTTACGCGGCACACACCGCAGTAGATTCACTCTGATTTTAGGGGCTGAATGTGACAAGCTTTTTCAAGCAGGCTTTTCAGCCCTCTTCCATGCAGGGCTCAGGGCATGGCGTGATTTGCACGCCTCTTCAACTCTTCTACACCGTTGCGCCGGCCCTGGGTAGCGGCCAAAGCCGCCAGAAAGCAGCCACGCCGGATCAGGGCTGCGTCCGGCGCCAGCGCTGGAGTTCCGGCTCGATGGCGGCAAAACTGTCCAGCACCCGCACGCCCGGCAGGCCGCGGCGCTGCAGGACGGGACAGGCGCCCCCGGTCCAGATCTCGACCGCCGGCGGCAACAAACCGCGCAGGTCGCCCAGCCCCTGCGTCACGTCCTTGGGGTTGAGGCTGGCGCTGAAGCTGAGCACCACGATCTGCGCGCCGTGCGCCGACACCGCGCGGGCGATGTCGGGCACCGGCGTCTGCACGCCCAGCGACAGGCAGTTGCAGCCCTGCAGGGCCAGAAAGGTTTCGGCCATCAGCAGGCCCAGCCCGTGCGACTCCTGCGGAAACGTGGTCAGCAACACCCGGGGCGACGCGACGCCGGCCACGCCCAGGCTGCTGATGCCGTGGCGCAGCACGGCCGTCACCGACTCGGTGTAGAAATGCTCCTCGAAAACTTCCAGCCGGCCATCCATCCAGGCGTCGCCGATCAAGGTGTTGAGTGGCGCCACCAGCGTGCTGACGAATGCCGCCAGGCCCAGCTCCTGCACGGCAGCAGCCAGGGTGCGGCGCAGGCCCAGCGCGTCGTGGCGCTTGACCAGCTCAAAACAGGCCTGGATCTGCGGCGCGAGAACGTCGGCCGCCGCTGTGGCGGTCTTGGCGGTCTTGCCGCGCTGCACCTGGGACCGCTGCTTGTTGCCGCCGGTCTGGCGGCCCAGGGCCTGCAGCTCGGCATGCGGCAAACCCACCACCTGCCCGGGCCGGTGCCCGGTGTCCAGCAGGCGCTTGATCAGCCGCAGCTGCTCGAGCTGCTCGCGTGAATACAGGCGCTCACCGTGGACGTCGCGGCGAGGCACGGGAAACAGGTAACGACGCTCCCAGACCCGCAAGGTGTCCTTGGACAGGCCGGTGTCACGCTCGACCGCGGCAATCGTGAAGCCGGGGGCACAGGCGTCGGCCTGGCGGGAAATGACCGGACCGGGCAGGGAGGGATCGGGGGACGGCATGCTTGAATCTGGTCGGGCCCCCACTGCGTATTTTTGGCAGTCAGGCGCAGTTTTCCGGTAGTTTGATCCTGTGGCGCACAGACCGCGCCACAAGGCCTTCCATTATTCAACAGCGAGCAAGATCATGAAGCACCCGTTTCTCAAACCCTGGCTGCTGCTGGCGCTGCTGGCCGGCATGGCGGCCCTCACGCCCGTCCGCGCGGCCACCCCCGGCGCTGTTGCGGCCCCCGGGGCGCCGGTCTGCGCGCCCTTGCTGCAACACAGCTTCTTGCGTCTGCAGGACGAAAAGCCCCAGTCCCTCTGCCAGTACAGCGGCAAGGTGCTGGTGGTGGTCAATACCGCCAGCTTCTGCGGTTTCACCCGCCAATACGCGGGCCTTGAGGCGCTGTATGCGCGCTACCGCGACCAAGGCCTGGTGGTGCTGGGCTTTCCGTCCAACGACTTCTCCCAGGAAAGCGGCAGCAACAAGGAGATCGCCGATTTCTGCGAAAACACCTTTGGTGTGAAGTTTCCGATGTTCGTCAAATCCGGCGTGACCGGCAAAACAGCCAACCCGCTGTTTCGGCAATTGGCCAACCAGACCGGCCAGCGTCCGCGCTGGAACTTTCACAAGTATGTCGTGGCCCGCGATGGCCAGCGCGTCACCAGCTTCAACACCGCCACCGACCCCAAAGACCCTGAATTTCTGAAGGACATCGAAGAGAAACTTCTAGGCAAATAAATACCAATCAGTAATAATCTAACCAAATAGTCTATTTTAGAACTTATCGGACAAAACCTGCTTTTTCACGCACGCCATTACGCCCCCATTTATCGATGACTTCCGCGACGTTAACGAATTTTTACACCCACCAGCTTGCCCAACAAGGGAACTGTGGGCGGGGCCGCGGACTCACACCTTTGTCGGCACTGGCACGCAAGCGTAACGCCGACAGTCACTGTTTTTTGTTGCGAAGACTTCCGGCCGCTCGCGGTCCGGTTGCAATCCCGGGGCGGTTCTCCTCCTCCTCCCTCCCTCCCTTGTTCGCATCGGGGCGCTTCGCAACATTTTTATCTTCCGGGCTGTGAGATGAGTTCTCCAGCCCGCCCCAAGGTCGCCATCGTCGGCTCCGGCATTTCCGGACTGGCGGTCGCCCACGCCCTGCAGGGCCAGGCCGAACTCACCTTGTTCGAGGCCGGCAGCTATTTTGGCGGCCACACCCACACGGTCGACATCACCCTGCCAACGCCGCAGGGCCCGGTCACCCACGGCGTGGACACCGGCTTTCTGGTCTTCAACGAACGCACCTACCCCCACCTGATCCAGCTGTTTGCGGATCTGGGCGTGGCCACCGCGCGGTCGGACATGTCGTTTTCGGTCAAGATCCCCGGCAGCGGCAAGCGCGGCGCCCTGGAATGGAGCGGCTCCAGCCTGAACACGGTGTTTGCCCAGCGCGGCAACCTCCTGAACTGGAAGTTCTGGCGCATGTTGCGCGACATCATGCGTTTCAACCGCACGGCCACCGCGCTGGCCGAAAGCGGCGCAGAAGCCGCCATGATGCAGCCGCTCGGCGAGTTCCTGCGCGAGGGTCGATTCTCGGCCGAGTTTCGCGACTGGTATTTCCTGCCCATGCTGGGCTGCATCTGGTCCTGCCCGACCGACCAGATGCTGCAGTTCCCGGTGGCCACCATGATCCGCTTCTGCCACAACCACGGCCTGATCCAGGTGGCCGACCGGCCGCAGTGGTGGACGGTAACCGGCGGCGCCCGGCATTACGTTGAAAAAATCGTTGCCGGCATCGCCGACAAACGCCTGAACACGCCGGTGCGCGGCATCGTCCGCGATGCGTTCTCGGCCCATGGCGGCGTGCGCGTGCTCACCAACGGCGCCGACGAACGCTTTGACAAGGTCGTGCTGGCGACCCACTCCGACCAGTCGCTGGCCCTGCTGCAAAGCCCGAGCAGTGCCGAGCGCACGGTGCTGGGCGCCATCAGCTACCAGCCCAACCGCGCCGTGCTGCACACCGACACCTCGGTGCTGCCCGCCAACAAGCTGGCCTGGGCCGCGTGGAACTACGAACGTGCGCAGGACCCGCAGCGCGAGTCGACCCGGGTCTGCCTGCATTACCTGCTGAACATGCTGCAGCCGCTGCCGTTTGCCCAGCCGGTGGTGGTGTCGCTGAATCCGGCGGCCCCGATCGCACCGGCGCACATCATGGGTGAATTCGACTATGCCCATCCGGTTTTTGACGCTGCAGCCATCCGCGCGCAGAAAGAACTGCCCGAACTGCAGGGCCGGCAGCACAGCTATTTCTGCGGCGCCTGGACCGGTTATGGTTTTCACGAAGACGGCCTGAAGTCGGGGCTGGGCGTGGCCAGGCAGCTGTTGCAGGATCTGGCCGGAGCTGCGCCATGAACGCGCCGCCAAGCATGGACGGCGTGCGGAGCGTCGGGGCTGCGTCTGCCCAGGCCAGGGCCGCGGAACCGGCCTTGGCCTGTCCTGAGCTTGTCGAAGGGCCGGGCCGCAGGCGCAGCGCCCCCTTGTCTTGGTTAAGGGGCAGCGCACCGCCGAAGGCTCGCGAAGCGACAAGCGTGGGGGCTCCATTAATAGGTTTTGGCGAGGTGCGGCACACCCGCCTCAAACCCGCTGTCAACGCCTTTAATTACCCCACTTACTTCCTGATGCTGCCGCTGCGCAGCCTGCGCCAGCACGGCAACGGCGCGCTGGCGCGCAACCGCCGCGCGGCCCTGAGCTTTTTTGACCGCGACCATGGCGAGGGCGGCGACGACTGCCTGGCCTGGGTCGATGCGCTGCTGGCGCGCGAAGGCATCACCGACGCCGCCGGCGAAGTCTGGCTGCACACCTACCCGCGTGTGTTCGGCCACACCTTCAAGCCGGTCAGCTTCTGGTATTGCCACAATGCCGCCGGCGCGTTGCGCGCCATCGTCGTCGAAGTCAACAACACCTTTGGCGAGCGCCACTGCTACCTGCTCGACCACCCACGGTATGGCCAGGAACTGCAGGCCGTCAAGGTGTTTCATGTGTCGCCGTTCTGCACGCTGGATGGTTTTTACCGCTTTCGATTCATGCGTGTCAGCAACGAAGGTGTCGAGAAAACGCTGGCCCGCATCGATTACGACGACGCATCGGGGCCGCTGCTGCAAACCAGCGTCGCCGGCACGCTGCAGGTCCTGAGCGCGGCAACGCTGCGCCAGGCCCTGTGGCGTTATCCGGCGATGACGCTGGGTGTGGTCGCCCGCATTCACTGGCAAGCCTTCAAGCTCTGGCGCAAACGTGTGCCCTTTGTCAGCAAACCCCAAACTCCTGAAGTATTCGTGACGCGATGAACACTGCCAGCAACTCCTCGACTTCTTCTGCCAACGGCGCTTCATTCGCGCTGCCCAGCGGCGCACCGGCCGCCGCACGCACGGCCTTCAAGCTGCTGTCACGCCTCAAGCATGGCACGTTGACCCTGCAGCTGCCCGACGGCAGCATGCAGCGCTTCGGCTCGGGCGAGGGGCCCACGGCCAGCCTGCGGCTGGTGAACTGGAAGGTCTGCAGCGCCGCGCTGCGTTCGGGCGATATCGGTTTTGCCGAAAGTTTCATCGCCGGCGACTGGACCACACCGCACCTGACCGAGCTGCTGCGCGTGCTGATCGTCAACCGCAAGGAAGTCGAGGACGTGATCTACGGCACCTGGCTGGGCCGCCTGGCCTACCGCGTCAAGCACCTGCTCAACCGCAACACCAAGGCCAACAGCCAGAAAAACATCCACGCGCACTACGACCTCGGCAATGCCTTTTACGAGTTGTGGCTGGACGGCACGATGAATTATTCGGCGGCGATTTTCGAGACACCGCAGACTTCGATGAAGGACGCGCAGCATGCCAAGGTCAGGCGCGCGCTGCGCATGGCCGGTGTGCAGCCTGGCGACCGCGTGCTGGAAATTGGCTGCGGCTGGGGCGCCCTGGCCGAAATGGCCGCCACCGAATTTGACGCCTCCGTCGTCGGCGTGACGCTGAGCACCGAGCAGCTCGCCTGGGCGCAACAACGCATGACCCGCGTGGGCGCGGCCAACAAGGCCGATCTGCGTCTGCAGGACTACCGCGACATCGGAAAAACCAGCGGCGATGCGCCATTTGATGCGATCTGCTCGATCGAGATGGTCGAAGCCGTCGGACGGGAATACTGGCCCACCTACTTCCAGACGGTGGCGCGCCTGCTCAAGCCCGGCGGACAGGCCTGCGTGCAGAGCATCGTGATTGCCGACGCGCTGTTTGAACGCTACGTCTCGTCCACCGACTTCATCCAGCAATACATCTTTCCGGGCGGTTGCCTGCCCTGCCCGACCGAGTTCCGCGCCCAGGCGCGCGCCGCCGGGCTCGAGGTGATCGACGAGTTTTCGTTTGGCCAGGACTATGCGCACACGCTCAGGCTGTGGCGCGAACAGTTCATGGCGCAAGAGTCACGGGTGCTCCAGCTCGGGTTTGACAAGAGGTTTATCCGCATATGGGAGTTCTATCTGGCCTACTGCGAAGCAGCCTTCGCCCAGGCCAACACCGACGTGGTGCAGTACACGCTGCGCAAGATCTGACGAGCGCGCTGCTACTGGCGCTGGCGCTGGGCATCGGCGCCGGAGCCGCCGCGCCGGCTGCCGCGCAGACAGGCACCGAAACCGCCGCGGGCAGCGCCAGGCCACCGGAATTGCTGGAGGCCCTGCCCCAAGGAAGGTTGCTGGGCGGCGGCCGCCTGCGTGTTTTCGGTTTTCAGGTCTACGACGCCCGGCTGTGGGCGGGGCCCGGCTTCCGCGTGGACAGCTTTGCCAGCCAGGCGCTGGCGCTGGAGCTCAGCTACCTGCGCGCTTTCGAGGGCCAGGCGATCGCCGAACGCTCGATCACGGAAATGCGGCGCGCCGCGCCGGTCAGCGACGACCTGGCGGAGCAGTGGCTGGCCGCGCTGCGCAGGGTGCTGCCCGATGTCAAAAAAGGCGACCGCATCATGGGTGTGCACCGGCCCGGGGTGGGTGCGGCCTTCTGGTTGAATGGCAAGCCGCTGGGCGAGATCCGCGACGCGGCGTTCGCCCAACGCTTCTTCGGCATCTGGCTGGCGCCCGGCACCTCGGAGCCCGGCCTGCGCAATGCGCTGGTGGCCGGAGCAGGCCCGTGACCCCTGCCGCCGCCCCGGGCGCTTTTGGCACCCGCAACGGCCTGGCCTACGGCCTGCTGGGCCTGCCGCTGGCTTTTGTGGCCCTGCCGCTGTACGTGATCCTGCCCAACCACTACGCCCGTGAATTCGGCGTGCCGCTGGCCACACTGGGCGCGGTGCTGCTCGGTGCGCGCCTGTTTGATGCCCTGATCGATCCCCTGCTGGGCCGCCTGAGCGACCGCCTGTTTGCACACTCGGCCAGGGCGGTGCTGGGACTGGGCGCCATCGCCGCGCTGGTGTTGGCGCTCGGGTTCGCGCTGCTGTTTTTTCCGCTGGTGAGCGCGCCGTCGGCGCTGGTGGTCTGGGCCAGCCTGATGCTGATGCTGACTTATGCCGGCTACAGCGCGCTCAGCGTCTCGCACCAGTCCTGGGGCGCGATGCTGGGCGGCGACGAACGCCAGCGCAGCCGCATCGTCGCCTGGCGCGAGGGCCTGGGCCTGGTCGGCGTGGTGCTCGCGTCGATCACGCCGGTCGTCTTCGGGCTGCCGGCCAGCACCGTGCTGTTTTTTGTGGCCCTGACGATGGGCTGGCTGGCCTGGGCGCGCGCCGACCGGCCGGTGCCGCGGCAGGCATCCGCGGGCCCCCATGTGGCGACGTCGATCTGGCTACCGTTTCGCCAGCCGGGCTTTCGCCGCCTGCTCGCGGTCTTTCTGCTCAATGGCACGGCCAGCGCGGTGCCGGCGACCCTGGTGCTGTTTTTCATCCAGGACCGGCTGCAGGCGCCGGCCAGCCAGGAGCCGCTGTTTCTGGGCAGTTATTTCGTGAGCGCGGCCCTGTCCATCCCGCTGTGGCTGGCGCTGGTCAAACGTATCGGGCTGGCGCCCACCTGGCTGCTGGGCATGCTCCTGGCGATTGCCACCTTCGGCTGGGCCACACAGACAGTGGCCGGGGACACCGCCGGGTTTGTGATCGTCTGCGCCCTGTCCGGCATCGCGCTGGGCACCGACCTGGCGCTGCCCGGCGCGCTGCTGGCCGGCGTGATCCAGGCCAACGGCCAGTCGGGCCGGGCCGAAGGGGCTTACTTCGGCTGGTGGAATTTCGCCATCAAGCTCAACCTGGCGCTGGCCGCCGGACTGGCGCTGCCGCTGCTCGGCCTGTTCGGCTACGCCCCGGGCGCGCGCGACGCGCAGGCGCTGGGCGCACTGCTGGTGGCGTATTGCGTGCTGCCCTGCCTGCTCAAGCTGGCGGCTGCGGCCTGCCTGTATTTTCTTGTCATCAAACACCCGCAAGGGGTCCAACCATGAAGCACGTTCTCCACAGGGGCGCAGCCGCTCTGGCCCTGTCCCTTCCCCTGCTGGTCGGTCTGGCGGGCTGTGCCGGCCCGCAGATCAGCGACTACGCCGCCGAAAAACCGGTGCTCGACATGCGCCAGTATTTCAACGGCACGGTCGATGCGTACGGCGTCTTCACCGACCGCTCGGGCAAGGTGGTCAAACGTTTCACCGTGGTCATGACCTGCAGCTGGCAAGGCCCGCCGGGCGCGGAGACCGGCGTGCTCGACGAAGCCTTCACCTACTCCGACGGCAGCACGGACCGCCGGGTCTGGACGCTCAAGCGCTCACCGGACGGCCGCTACACCGGCACCGCCGCCGACGTGCTGGGGGAAGCCGCCGGCGAGGAAAAGGGCAATGCCTTCCGCTGGGGCTACACGCTGAAGCTGCCGGTGGACGGCCGCGTGATTGAAGTGCAATTCGACGACTGGATGTACCTGATGAACGACAAGGTGTTGCTGAACAAGGCGGTGATGAGCAAGTTCGGCGTCCGGCTCGGCGAGGTCACGCTGTCGTTCGTGAAGCGCTGACCACGCCGTCCCGCTTCAAGCCAAATTGGCCTGTAGCCCTTTACCTATCTGCGCCAATAGCTATCATTTTTATAACAAAACAGCACCATGCCGTACAACCCTCCCCTTCGTGACTGGCACGGCAAAACCGTGTGGCTGGTCGGCGCCTCCAGCGGCATTGGCCAGGCCACGGCGCATGCGCTGCATGAGGCCGGCGCCCGGGTCGTGGTGTCCGCCCGCAATGGCGCGGCGCTGGAAGCCTTTGTGGCCGCCCATCCCGGCGCGCAGGCCCTGACGCTCGACGCGTCGGATGCGGCTGCCGTGCAAGCCGCGGCGCAATCCCTGCTGGCCCAGGGGCCGCTGGACCTGATGATGTATTGCGCGGGTTACTACAGGGAACAACGCGCCACTGGCTTCGACTTGGCGGACATGCTCAGGCACCAGCAGGTCAACTACGTGGGGGCCCTGTATGTGCTCGATGCGGTCTTGCCGGCGATGCTGCAACGCGGCCGTGGTCACCTCAGCCTGGTTGGCAGCGTGGCCGGCTACCGCGGCCTGCCGCAAAGCCTGGCCTACGGCCCGACCAAGGCGGCGCTGATCAACCTGACCGAAACCCTGTACCTGGACCTGCAGGCCAGCGGCGTGGGGGTGAGCCTGGTCAACCCAGGCTTTGTCGAAACACCGCTGACTGCCGGCAACCGGTTCAGCATGCCGGCCCTGATCAGCCCGGCCCAGGCGGCGACGGATATCCTGGCTGGCTGGGCGCGGGGCGAGTTCGAGATCCACTTTCCGAAACGGTTTACGCTCTGGATGAAAACCTTGCGCGTCCTGCCCTACGCGCTGTATTTTCCGGCGATCCGGAAATTCACCGGTCTGTGAGCACCCCATGAACCAAACCCCAAATGCCAAGGTCGCGCCACTGGTGCATTTTTTTGAAACCCTGAGCCCGGCCGGCATCGCGCGCATGGGCGAGTTCTATGCGGCCGACACCTGGTTCAAGGACCCGTTCAACGAGGTGCAGGGCCTGGCGCAGGTGCAGCACATCTTCAGCCACATGTACGTGGCACTGGAGCGCCCGCGTTTTGAGGTAACGGCCCAGGTGGTCGACGGCCGGCAATGTTTCCTGACCTGGAACTTCGAGTTTTATTTCAGGCGGCGCGGGCCACAGCCGTTGCAGACCATTCGCGGCGCCTCGCACATCAGCTTCAACGAGGCCGGCCTGGTGACGCGCCACCGCGACTACTGGGACGCGGCCGAGGAGCTGTATGAAAAGCTGCCGCTGCTGGGCAGCCTGATGCGCTGGCTGAAAAGGCGCGCTGGAACGTAGCCCCCACGGTCGTTCCGTGATTTTCCGTTCGTCCTGAGCCTGTCGAAGGATGTCCCCCGAGGGGGCCGCTGCGCCTGCGGACTGGCCCTTCGACAAGCTCAGGACAGGCCAAGGCCGGATCCGCGGCCCCTGCTGGGTTGAAGATCTTCCGCGGTCGCTACTTTTTTAATAGCTGCCTACAACCATCAGTAAAGGGTTGCAGGCCTTTTTATTCCTGAACCGGCTCAGGAAGGCAGGGTGTCGACAAAACTTGGCCGCTGCGCCAGCTTGTCATACAGCCGGGTCAGGTTGGGGTAGGGGGAGCGCCAGTCGATGTGTGCAAACCGGAAGTCCAGGTAACCGAGCGCACAGCCGACCGCGATGTCGGACAGGCCCAGGTGGATGCCGCTGCAAAAAGGCTTGTCACCCAGGCCGGTGCTCATGGCCCGCACGGTCGTGTCGATCTTGTCCATCTGGCGGTCAATCCAGGCCTGGCAACGCTGCTTGTCGTCACGGCCGGCCCAGGTGGCCTCCAGCCGCGCGAGGATGGCCGCGTCGAGCAGGCCGTCGGCCAGTGCTTCCCAGGTTTTCACCTCGGCGCGTTCGCGGCCCTGCACCGGAATCAGCTTGCCGACCGGCGACAGTGTGTCCAGGTATTCCACGATCACACGCGAGTCGAAAACAGCTTCTTCCGACCCGTTGGCGCCTTCCATGACCAGACAGGGCACCTTGCCCAGCGGATTGGATTCGGACATGGTCGTGCCCGCAGCCCAGACGTCTTCAATGACGAACTGGTAGTCGAGCTTTTTTTCGGCCATC
This sequence comes from Polaromonas sp. AER18D-145, assembly GCF_002379095.1. GTDB lineage: Bacteria > Pseudomonadota > Gammaproteobacteria > Burkholderiales > Burkholderiaceae_C > Polaromonas. Next base: position 88 of record NZ_NBZV01000028.1, on the reverse strand, counting down.
ACGATGCGCACTTTGCGCACATAAGGGCTGCCGTAGGATCCAATGAGTTTCATAGTCAATCTTTTGTCGTGGGCCCTGGGGCTTGGGG
>NZ_NBZV01000027.1 GCF_002379095.1 Polaromonas sp. AER18D-145 | reverse complement strand
CTCCCCAAACCCACCCTTTCACCCACGCCCTGACGGCCCGAGACACCATGCAACGTACCCTTCTTGCCGGAAAAATCCACCGTGCCACCGTGACCCAGTGCGAACTGCACTACGAAGGTTCCTGCGCCATCGACGACGATCTGCTGGAAGCTTCCGGCATCGCCGAGTTCGAGCAGATCCACATCTGGAACATCAACAACGGCGCGCGTTTTGTAACCTATGCGATACGCGCCCAGCGCGGCAGCGGCACCATCTCGGTCAATGGTTCGGCGGCCCGCCACGCGGCGGTCGGCGACCTCATCATCATTGCGGCCTTTGGCCAGTTGCCGGCGGACCAGGTCGCCGGCTTCCAGCCCAGGCTGGTGTTTGTCGACGACACCAACCGCATCAAGGAAGAACGCTCGACGATTGCGGTGCAGGTCCGCTGAACCTGCCCACCGACCATTCCGGAGCTTCCATGAACAACCAGTCGATGAGCGAGCGCAGCCTGCGGCATGTGTGGCACCCGTGCACGCAGATGAAGCAACACGCGTCGCAGGCCGTGCCGCTGGTGCCCGTGTCGCACGCCGAGGGCGTGTGGCTGTATGACTTCGAAGGCAATCGCTACCTCGACGGCATCAGTTCGTGGTGGGTCAACCTGTTCGGCCACAACCATCCGGCGATCCGGGCAGCGCTGGTGGACCAGCTGGGCCGGCTTGACCACGTGATGCTGGCCGGTTTCACCCACCAGCCGGTGGTGGAGCTGTCCGAACAGCTGGCCGCGCTGACGGGCCTGGGTCATGCTTTTTACGGCAGCGACGGCGCCTCGGCCACCGAGATTGCGCTGAAGATGAGCGCCCACTACTGGCGCAACACCGGGCGGCCCGGCAAGTGCCGCTTTGTGGGCCTGGCCGGCGGCTACCACGGCGAAACCGTGGGCGCGCTGGCCGTGACCGATATTGCCATTTTCCGGGAAGCCTACGCGCCGCTGGTGCGGCTGGCCGCGACCGTGCCCAGCCCCGATGCCCGAACGGCGCTGCCCGGTGAGAACGCTGCCGATGTGGCGCAACGCGCCGCCAACGCGCTGCAAGCCTGGCTGGCCGAGCACCACCACGAAACCGCTGCCCTGATCGTCGAGCCCCTGGTGCAATGCGCGGCCGGCATGGCCATGCACGATGCCGGCTACCTGCGCCGGGTCCGCGCGCTGTGTGATCACTACGAGGTGCATCTGGTCGTCGACGAAATCGCCACCGGCTTCGGCCGCACCGGCACGATGTTCGCGCACCAGCAAGCCGGCATCCGGCCCGACTTTATTTGCCTGTCGAAAGGGTTGACCGGCGGCACCCTGCCCTTGTCGGCGGTCCTCACCACCGACACCGTGTACGAGGCTTTTTACGACGACGAGGTGGCACGCGGCTTTCTGCATTCCCACTCGTACACCGGCAACCCGCTGGCCTGCCGGGCCGCGCTGGCAACGCTGGCGCTGTTTTCCCGGAACGATGTGCTGGCACACAACGTCGTGCTGGCCCAGACACTGGACCAGGCTTTCGCGTCCTTGACCGGCCATGCGCGCATCCGGCATGCGCGCCGGCTGGGCATGATCTGGGCCTGGGACGTGGACACCGTGCTGCCGCATTTTGCGCAGCGCTACCACCAGCACGCGATGGCGCACGGCGTGCTGCTGCGCCCCATCGGCAACACCATTTACGCCATGCCGCCCTATGTGATGGACGAAGAAAGCAGCGCGCATCTGGCCCGCGGCGCGCTGGCCGCACTGCAGGCTACGCTGGCCGAAGAGGCAAGCCACCATGGCTGAGCGTCACGCCATCTCCTGTTTTGTGACCGGTACCGACACCGGGGTCGGTAAAACCCTGGTCAGCGCGGCACTGCTGCATGCGCTGGCCCAGCACCACGCCCGCGTTGTCGGCATGAAACCCGTGGCGGCGGGCACCACGCTGGTCCAGGGCATCGAAGCCAACGACGATGTGCTTGCGCTGCGCGCCGCCTCCACTTTCAGCGTGCCCCCGGCACTGGACAACCCGGTGCTGCTGCCCGACGCGGTGTCGCCGCATATCGCCGCTGCGCGCGCTGGCCTGCGTATTGACATCGCCCACATCGTCGCCTGCCATCGCCAGCTGGCGCAACTGGCCGACGCCGTGGTGGTCGAAGGCGCCGGCGGCTTTCTGGTGCCGCTCTCGCCGCTGGAGACCGGCGCCGACCTGGCGCAGGCACTGGGTCTGCCGGTGGTGCTGGTGGTGGGTTTGCGCCTGGGCTGCCTGAACCACGCGCTGCTGACGCTGGAGGCGATCCGCGCGCGCGGCCTGAGCCTGGCGGGCTGGGTCGCCAACCATGTCGATCCGGCCATGCTGGCGCAAGACGACAACATCGATTTTTTGCAGCGGCGGCTGGGTGCGCCGCTGCTGGCGAATGTGGCGCACCAGAACGCGCCGGATGCCCGAACCTTGACCATCAAACTCCCCCCGACATGGCAACAAACCCTTCGCTGACCAGCTCCTGGCTGGATGAATTTCCGGCGCGCATTGCCGAGCTGGACCGTGCGCACCTGCGTCGCCAGCGGCGTGTGGTGCTGCCCGAAAGCGGCGCCCGGCTGCAGGTTGACGGGCAGCGCATGCTGGCATTTTGCAGCAACGACTACCTGGGCCTGGCCCATCACCCGGCGCTGATCGAGGCGGCCTGCATGGGCGCACGCAGCTTCGGCGTGGGTGCAACAGCCTCACCGCTGGTCAGCGGCCACAGCGCGGCGAACGACGCGCTGGAACAGGCGCTAGCCGGTTTCACCGGCTTGCCGCGTGCACTTTATTTTTACGCGGGTTACGCCGCCAACATCGGCATCATTCCAGCGCTGGTGGGTAGCGGCGATGCGATCTTTTCAGACAAGCTCAACCATGCCTGCCTGATTGACGGTGCGCGGCTATCGCGCGCGCAGATTCACCGCTACGCCCACGCCGACCTGGGTGCACTCGAGGCGGCGCTGGCGCGAAGCCCGGCGCAGCGCAAACTGGTCATCAGCGACACGGTGTTCAGCATGGATGGCGACCTGGCCGACGTACCGGCCCTGCTGGCACTGTGCGAGCGCCATGATGCGCTGCTGCTGCTGGACGACGCGCACGGTTTTGGTGTGCTGGGGCCGCAGGGGCGCGGCTGCCTGGCCCACTTTGCACTGACCGGCGCGTGCGCGTCGCCGCGCGTGCTCTACATGGCCACCCTGGGCAAGGCGGCCGGCGTCGCCGGTGCTTTTGTGGCCGGCAGCGCTGCCATTGTGGAGTGGTTGCTGCAAAAAACCCGCAGCTATATTTATGCCACGGCCGCACCCGCGCTGCTGGCCAGCGCCCTGTGTGCCAGCCTGCAGCTGATCGAACACGACGAGTGGCGGCGCGACCACCTGCAGCAACTCATCAAACGTCTGCGCCAGGGCCTGGCCACGGGCCTGCGCGGCAGCCACTGGCAGCTCGGCGAGTCGCAGACAGCCATCCAGCCGCTGGTGATTGGCCGCAACGACGAGGCGCTGGCGGTGATGGAAGGCCTGCGCGAGCGCGGCCTGTGGGTACCCGCGATCCGACCACCGACTGTGCCCGAGGGCACGGCGCGCCTGCGCATCGCCCTGTCGGCGGCCCACACCGAAGCCGATATCGACCAGTTGGTCCATGCCCTGAGCGAACTGGCCGCCGCATGCCGGCCGGCAACCGCCTTCGGCTAGACTTCAAATCAAATTGAAACTGCCGCAAAATCCCGAAAAAAATAGATGCATGACCTGTATCGCTTAAGGAACCACCCAATGTCCAGCGTTTTAGAACAAACCGTCACCCTGCACCGCCCGCGCCAAGCCGCGCCGGCCAGCCCCGCCGCGCGCTGGTCGGTCGACGCCATTGAAGCCCTGTTCAACCTGCCCTTCCCGGAATTGATGCACCAGGCGCAAACCGTGCACCGCGCGCACTTTGACCCGACGCGGGTTGAATTTGCCACGCTGCTGTCGGTCAAGACCGGCGGCTGCGCGGAAGACTGCGGCTACTGCCCGCAAGCCGCCCGCTTTGACACCGGCGTGGAAGCGACCAAATTGATGGAGCCGGATGAAGTGCGGCTGGCCGCGCAGCGCGCCAAGGACGCCGGCGCCACGCGCTTTTGCATGGGCGCGGCCTGGCGCGCGCCGAAAGACCGCGACATTGAAAAAGTCGCCGAGCTGGTGCGCACGGTCAAGGCCCTCGGACTGGAAACCTGCGCCACGCTGGGCATGCTGGAAGACGGCCACGCCGAAACGCTGCAAAGCGCCGGGCTCGATTACTACAACCACAACCTCGACAGCGCGCCCGACTTCTATGGCGACATCATCACCACGCGCGATTACCAGGACCGGCTCGACACCCTGGCGCGCGTGCGCAGCGCGGGCGTCAAGGTCTGCTGCGGCGGCATCGTCGGCATGGGCGAAACCCGGCGCCAGCGCGCCGGCCTAGTCGCCGAGCTGGCGAATCTGACGCCCTACCCCGAATCGGTGCCCATCAACAACCTGGTCAAGGTGGAAGGCACCCCGCTGGCGGATCAGGCCGATCTGGACCCGTTTGAATTCGTGCGCACTATCGCGGTCGCACGCATCACCATGCCGAAGGCCCGCGTGCGCCTGTCAGCCGGCCGCCAGCAAATGGGTGACGCGGTGCAGGCCCTGTGTTTCCTGGCCGGCGCCAACTCCATCTTTTATGGCGACAAGCTGCTGACCACCGGCAACCCGGACACCGGTGCCGATGTGGCCTTGCTGGAGCGACTCGGCATGACGCGTTCAGCCCCCGAAGCACAGCCATGACACAACCGTCGGCCAGCCCCTACGGTACGCTGCCCGCCGCAGCACCTCCGGCGATGCGCAAGCCCATCAGCCTGCCGCGCCTGCGCGAGATGCATGCACAGGGCGAAAAAATCACCATGCTGACCGCCTACGACGCCACCTTTGCCGCCGTGGCCGACGCGGCCGGCGTCGAGTGCATCCTGGTCGGCGATTCGCTGGGGATGGTCTGCCAGGGCCTGAGCAGCACCGTGGGTGTAACGCTGGAAACCATGCGCCACCACACCGAAGGGGTAGCCCGCGGCCTGCGCCGCGCCCAGGCCACTGCCTGGCTGATCGGCGACCTGCCCTTTGGCAGCTACCACGAATCGAAAGAGCAGGCGCTGCGCAGCGCCGTGGTGCTGATGCAGGCGGGCGCCCACATGGTCAAGCTCGAGGGCGGCGGCTGGACCACCGAGACTGTGCATTTCCTGGTCGAGCGCGGCATTCCGGTCTGCGCCCACCTGGGCCTGACGCCGCAAACCGTGCATGCCCTGGGCGGCTACCGCGTACAGGGCCGGGGCGACGAAGCCGCCGCCACCCTGACCCGCCAGGCCCATGCGTTGCAGGATGCGGGGGCGTCCATGCTGGTGCTCGAAATGGTGCCGGCCGCGCTGTCGGCGGCGCTGACCAAAGAACTCACACGTTGCGCCACCATAGGCATAGGCGCCGGCGTGGGCACCGCCGGCCAGGTGCTGGTACTGCACGACATGCTGGGCATGAACCTGGGAAAAATGCCGAAGTTCGTGCACAACTTCATGGCCGAAGCGCACAGCGTGCAGGGCGCCATGCAGGCCTATGTGCAGGCGGTCAAGCAGCAGCGCTTTCCGGTTGATGCACTGCACGCCTGGTGAACCCGACACGGCATATCCGCCCCTCCGGCTCCGGCCTTTACGCCCCGACTCCTGTTCGCACCGCATGAAAATCGTTCACACCATCCCCGACCTGCGCGCCCAACTGAGCCCCTTCCAGCACCCCGCCTTCGTGGCCACCATGGGCAACCTGCACGACGGCCACATCGCGCTGGTCAACCGGGCCAAACCGCTGGGCGACGTGACGGTGGCCAGCATTTTTGTGAACCGCCTGCAGTTCGCGCCGAACGAAGATTTCGACACCTATCCCCGCACCTGGGAGGCCGACTGCAAAAAGCTGCAGGCCGCCGGCTGCGATGTGCTGTTCGCGCCGCGGGAAACCGATCTCTACCCCGAGCCGCAGACCTACAAGGTGCACCCGCCGGCCGAACTGGCCGACATCCTCGAAGGGCATTTCCGCCCCGGTTTTTTCATCGGCGTCAGCACCGTGGTGATGAAACTTTTTTCCTGCGTGTTCGCCGGCAAGCCCGAGGGCACCGCGCTGTTCGGCAAGAAGGACTACCAGCAGGTCATGATCATCCGGCGCATGGTGCAGCAGTTTGCCCTGCCGATAACCATCGTCCCCGGCGAGACCCTGCGCGCTGCGGACGGCCTGGCGCTGTCCTCGCGCAACGGTTACCTCAATGTCCAGGAGCGTGCCGAAGCCGTGCACCTGTCCATGGCATTGAAGGTGCTGGGCGAAGCCGCCAGGGCGCAGGGGCTGGACAAGCTCGATGCCCTGGAAGCCCAGGCCATGCAGGCGCTGACCGCCCGAGGCTGGGCACCCGACTACCTGACCGTGCGCCGCCGCGCCGACCTGCTGCCGCCCCCCGTGGGCAGCGCGGCAGCGCAAGCGCTGGTGGTGCTGGGCGCGGCCAGGCTGGGCACCACGCGGCTGATTGACAACCTGGAAATCTGAGTTGAGGCCAGTTCGCTTCTTTTAAGAGAAAAATGCCTCCAGCCCAATAGATACGGGCGCAAGCAGCTATCTATTCAGGAGCAATCAGAAGCCAGTTGAACGCGGACGCTGCCGCGCAACCGCAAGATCAGGGGGCAGGTGGCGGGTCGCCCTCGTCAGCCAACCCGGTCGCCGGCTGGCGCTGGTCCGCCAGCCACTGGTAAGCCTTCCACACCAGCAGGGCCGAACCCGCACCAAGCAAGGCGTAACGCAGCAGAGGCCGGCGCGCGCCGGCCAGCACCAGCGATAACACCGGGGTGAGCAGGGGCGCCCGCCTGAGCAGACCCAGCGCGAACGGCAAGCCTTTGACTAGGGCCAGTCCCGGGACACCGCTTCTAAGCATCGTCACCGACTGCCGCGCCGCACCGAGGGCCTGGACCAGTTCGGCGCGCTCCGTCGCCGAGCGCATCAACAACAGCTGCTTTCTCAGCGCCCGCTGGTTCTGGCTGGTGGCGTTATCCATGGCGGTCCCCGTCGTGCGGCATGGCGCTGACCGAGGCGGCCTGCAGGGCATCGCGGTCGTGCGCCATTTCGGCCAAGGTGGCCTGCAGAAAAGGCGGCCGCGTGGCCAGCGTGCGCTGCACGCGCCACCAGAACCAGCCGCCCAGCCCCAGGTACACCGCCGTAAAGAAAGCCAGCACCGCGACACGCTGCGCAGGATCGACGGCCAGCACCACCATCAAGGTGAACATCAGGACGCCGACCAGACCGAACACGAGCAGGCCCAGCAGGCTCAGCAGCAGGCCGATCAGCCGCTGCAACTCTTCCTCGAGCTCGACGCCTGCCAGCGCCACGCGCGTGTGCGCCATGGACAGCGCCGTCAGGCCCAGCTGGCGCAGCGATGCGAACAGGCGCGGCGGCTGGCCGCCGTCCGGGTGGTCGTGAGAGGGGGTGCTCATGGCAACAACAGGCACACCGGCTCGCCGGTGCTTCCCGTCATGGCAATCATGACCTGCGGTTGATCAGCAAGCCGATCAGGAAACCAGCCGCTGCGGCAATCCCGACAGCCTTCCACGGATGGGCATGGACATACTCGTCCGTGACCTTGGCCGCCTCCTTGCCCTTGAGCAGCGCCGCCTCCTGCAGGCCGGTCAGTTTTTCGGTGGCGAGCTTGAGCTTGCCCGCAGCCTTTTCACGCAGCGCGGCCGCCGTCTCGCCGGTGGCGGCCGTGGCGGCCTTGAGCAGGTCCTCCACGTCGGTGAGGACCACCTTCATGTCGGTGATCAGTTTGTCTTTGCTGGTGTTGTCCATGGCATGCTCCCAAGTGCGGTGGTAAAGAATCAGGCATCGCGTGAGCCCGGGACCAGTTTAGTCCCATCCGAAAGCCGCAGGCCGCGGGCGAATTGAAACCTGCGCGGGCCTTGATTCACCGCAATAATGCGGACTGCAAAAATCCGGCAGCCCCCTGATCAACCAACCCTCGAGCCCGCCATGGACCCCAACCTCCTGACCCCCCTGTTCACCCTGCTGGGCACGCTTGTGGGCGGCCTGGTGACCTTTGCCGTGAACCGGCAGCAGTTCAAGCACCAGATCCAGGCACTGCAGCAGCAGTACCGAACCGAGTTCATGGCCGAAGAAACCGCGCGCCATTTCCTGAGCCACAAAAGTTTCACCGACCGTTCCTTCGAGGTGCTGAAAAAACACCTGGGCGGTTTTGACGACGACGAACTGCGCAAGATCCTGGTTCGCGCCGGTGCGGTGCGCACCTACCGCGAAGATGACAGCGAGTGGTGGTACCTGCTGTCGCGCATGGGCGAGCGGATTGAGAAGATGCAGCAAAAGGGCTGACCTCTGCATTGCGGCGGCACGCTGCGTTCCCGGTTTGCCCTGGACAGTAGGAGCGACTCCCCACTCCCTCCCCTATCCCCTGCCCTCGCCCCGCTGGGCGATGGAGGGGGACTTCATTTGGCCGCGTGTGCCGCTCTCACGTGCAAACATGACGGCCGCTTGGCTCCGACATGACGCGCTACGCGCGTCATGTCTCCCCGCATCCGCATCCGATCCCGATTCATTTCCCCCACCCGTCGGGCTGGGCCGAGGAGCGCAGGCAAAAGCGGATCAGGGTTCGCGATTGTCTGAGCCGCAGGCGAGTTCGAGCGAGACCCGCTTTTACCGAGCACCGGAGGTTGCCCCGGAGCGAAGCGCAGGGGACCCAGACCATCGGGTCGCCTTTCTTTTGGGTACTTTTCTTTGGCGAAGCAAAGACAAAGTGCCTCGCCCGCCGGGGCGAGACCCGGCTTGTTGGCAAGCTGCAGCACTTCAAAAAAATGAGTAGTGAGCAAGCATGGATCCCGGATCAAGTCCGGGATGACAAGCCACAGAAAACATTCGCTATAAATTCAATAGCTGCCTGCGCCCGCCACATAAGGGCTGGAGCCACAAAACACCATCAACCGGGCCCAAACCAGGCCGCAGCAGCCCCTAACGCAGTTCAGCCGCCGGATCCCGTCCCATCAACGCCGCCACCGCCTCAGCCGGCTTCACCTGCCCGTCCAGCAGCGCGACCACCCCTTCGGAAATCGGCATCTCGACGCCGAGCCCCTGCGCGCGCTGCACCACCGTGCGGGCGCAGTACACCCCTTCGGCCACATGGCCCAGCGAGGCGACGGCCTGCTGCAGGGTCTGGCCCTGGGCCAGCAGCAGGCCAACCTTGCGGTTGCGGCTGAGGTCGCCGGTCGCCGTCAGCACCAGGTCGCCCAGGCCCGACAGGCCGGTGAAGGTTTCGGCACGCGCCCCCAGGGCCAAGCCCAGGCGCGTCATTTCGGCCAGGCCGCGCGTGATCAGCGCGGCGCGGGCATTGAGCCCCAGGTTCAGTCCGTCGCACAGGCCGGTCGCGATCGCCAGCACGTTTTTGACGGCGCCGCCGACCTCCACGCCGACGATGTCGTCGTTGGCGTAGATGCGCAGGGTCGGGCTGTGGAAGGCGGCCACCAGCGCGTCGCGCACTTCAGCGTGTTCGCTGGCCGCCACCAGCGCGGTCGGCTGGCCACGCGCCACTTCCTCCGCGAAGCTTGGACCGCTCAGTGCACCCGCTCTCAAATTGATAGCTACTTGTGCCCGTATTTCATGGGCCAGGAGCCCAAAAGGCTTGGGAGATGAGGGGGTGGCCGGAAAGACCGGAAGTGGCGCTTCAAACCCCTTGCACAACCAGGCCACCGGCACGCGAACGTGCTGCATGCGCTGCAGCATGCCGCGCAGGGCCGCGATCGGCGTGGCGATCACGATCAGGTCCTGTTGTGCCAGCACGGCGTCCAGCGAGGCGTCGGAGCCGCCCGCCAGCAGCAGGGCATCGGGCAAGGCGATGCCGGGCAGGTAGCGCGTGTTGAGCCGCTGCGCCTGCATCGCCGCCAGCTGCACGGGGTCACGCGCCCACAGGGTCACCTGATGCCGCGGCAGCGAGGCTGGGCCAGCCCCGGCGGCGGCGCTGACAGCCAGCGCCGAGCCCCAGGCACCGGCACCAAGGACGGCAATTTTCATGTTGATAAAAAGGCCAGGGGCAATGCCAGCACCGCAGCGCCCTTAAACGATGATTTGCGGGGCTTCCTGGGCCGCCGAGGCTGCCGCGGCCTGCTGCTGCTCGAACATCGCCTGGAAGTTGATTTCCGCCAGGTTGACGGGCGGAAAACCGCCGCGCTGGATCACGTCGGCCACATTGCCGCGCAGGTAGGGGTACACAATCTGCGGGCAGGCAATACCCAGCACCGCGTTGAGCTGCTCGGCCGCCATGTTGCGGATTTCAAAGATGCCGGCCTGCTTGGCTTCGACCATGAACACGGTCTTGTCTTCGATCTTGGTGTGCACCGTGGCGGTCACGCTGACTTCGTAAAGGCCGTCGGCGATCGGGGTCGCCTCGACGCCGAGCTGGATATCGACCGCGGGCTGCTCCTGGTTGAGCAGGATTTCGGGAGAATTGGGCTGCTCCAGGGACACGTCCTTGAGGTAAACGCGCTGGATCTGGAACACGGGATCAAGGTTGGCTTCGGCCATGGTGGTCTTTCGGATTGCTTGAAAAATGAAAGCCCGCTGGACAGCAGGCACGGGACATTATCCCCGTTCGGACGGCCGGCCCCGGTCAGCGTTGCCCGAGCGGCCTGTGCGCTCAGCTGGCCAGCAGGGGCAGCAGGCCGCCACGGCTGTCCAGTGCCATCAGGTCGTCGCAGCCACCCACATGGGTCTGGCCAATGAAGATCTGGGGCACGGTCCGGCGACCGGTGATTTCCATCATCTTCTGGCGCTCGTCCGGCTGCAGGTCGACGCGGATTTCCTCGATCTCGGCCACACCGCGCTGCTTGAGCAACTGCTTGGCCTGAATGCAATAGGGGCAGGAGGCGGTCAGGTATATCTTCACAGGGGACATCGAAATCTCCGGGTCGGGTCAACGGGCAGCGGCAGGTTGTCAGGCCTTCTCGATGGGGAGGTTAGCCTCTTTCCACGATTTCAGCCCGCCCGACAGGCATTGGGCCTGCTCGTAGCCGAGCTTTTTGGCGATGGCCAGCGCCCGGTTGGCGCGCGCGCCGGAGGCGCACACCAGGATCAGGGGGAGCGCCTTGTTTTTCACGGTGGCCGGCAGTTTTTCCTCGAATTGTCCAAGCGGCAGGTTCTTGGCGCCGACCACGTGGCCCGCGGCAAATTCCGTCGCCTCACAGACATCGATGACCACGGCCTTGTCGCGATTGATCAGCTGCACGGCGCCGGCGGCGCTGAGCGAACCGGCCGCCATGCCGCTGGAGATCAGGGGCCAGAGCAGCATGCCGCCGGATGCCAGCGCAATGGCGATCAGCATCCAGTTGTCGATGAGAAATTTCACTGTAAGTCCTTCTTGGGTTTTGCAATTAAGGAGTGATTTTAGAATGCAGGGAGCGCTGCCGGCTTTCCCCGACACCTGCCGCAGTCTTTGCCCGCCCTTTTGGACACCTTTTTCGCCCCGGACGCCCAGCCGGGGACCTCCCCTTTTCCAACCTCACGAAGCTGCCTCACACCATGTACAAACTTGTGCTCATCCGCCACGGCGAATCAACCTGGAACCTGGACAACCGCTTCACCGGCTGGACCGATGTGGACCTGACCGCCACCGGCGTGCAGCAGGCCGTCAACGCCGGCCGGCTGCTCAAAAAGGAGGGTTACGACTTTGACCTGGCCTACACCAGCGTGCTCAAACGCGCCACGCGCACCCTGTGGCACACGCTCGACGAGATGGACCGCACCTGGTTACCGGTGGTTCACAGCTGGCGCCTCAACGAGCGCCACTACGGCGCCCTGCAGGGCCTGAACAAGTCGGAGACCGCCAAAAAATATGGCGACGAGCAGGTTCTGATCTGGCGCCGCAGCTACGACACGCCACCGCCGCCACTGGAGCCCAACGACCCGCGCTGCGAACGCGATGACCCGCGCTACGCCAGATTGAAACCCGGCGAGGTGCCGCTGACCGAATGCCTGAAAGACACGGTGGCCCGGGTGCTGCCCTTCTGGAACGAATCCATGGCGCCCGCCATCCAGGCCGGCAAACGCATTGTGGTCGCGGCACACGGCAACTCGATACGCGCGCTGGTGAAATACCTCGACAACATTGCCGACAAGGACATCGTCGGGCTGAACATTCCCAACGGCATTCCGCTGGTGTACGAGCTCGACGCCAATCTCAAACCGCTGTGCCACTACTACCTGGGCGACAGCGAGGCCGTTGCCAAAGCCGAGGCGGCGGTCGCCGCCCAAGGCAAGGCCTGAGCCCCGGACCGCTGACGGCGCCCTGCCGGCGCTCCTGTGTCAAGGGGAGGTAAAGGTGGCCCGCTTTTGAAACATTTCTGCACGCTGGCGCCAGAGGCAGCCCCGGCTGCGGGAACTGTTGGCCAGGGCCTTTCTCCAAGGTGTATATTGTTTCAAATTCTGTGACAACTGCCCCTAAACCGGGGCGAATGAAGGTGTTTATGGGTCAGAAACTCAAGATAGCAGGCTGGATTTCCATCGGCGCGGTCGCCGGTGCGCTGACCACCGTGCAATTGCAGGCGGTTGCGCGGGGCGGACTCTCGCCTCTGCCACTGGAAGAACTGCAGCAGCTGGCCGCCGTTTTCGGCATGGTCAAAACCGACTATGTGGAGCCTGTTGACGAGAAAAAACTCATCACCGACGCGATCTCGGGCATGGTTGCCAGCCTGGACCCGCATTCGGTTTATTTCGACAAGAAGTCCTTCAAGGAATTCCGGGAGGGCACCAGCGGCCGCTTCGTCGGCGTCGGCATCGAGATCTCGCAGGAAGACGGGCTGGTCAAGGTGGTTTCGCCGATCGAAGGTTCCCCCGCCGACCGCGCCGGCCTCAAGACCAATGACCTGATCACCAAAATCGACGACACCGCGGTCAAGGGCCTGAGCCTGAACGAAGCCGTCAAGAAGATGCGCGGCGAACCCCGGACCAAGGTCACACTGATGATCTTCCGCAAGGATGAAAACCGCACTTTCCCGGTGACCATCACGCGCGAGGAAATCCGCACGCAGTCGGTGCGCAGCAAGGTGATCGAGCCCGGTTACGCGTGGATCCGCCTGAGCCAGTTCCAGGAACGCACGGTCGATGATTTTGTCGCCAAGCTCGAACAGATCTACAAACAGGAACCCAACCTCAAGGGGCTGGTGCTGGACCTGCGCAACGACCCGGGCGGCCTGCTGGACGCGGCCGTCGCGGTGTCCGCCGCCTTCCTGCCGGAGAACGTCACCGTGGTGTCGACCAACGGGCAACTGGCTGAAAGCAAATTCACCTACAAGGCCTCGCCCGAGTTTTACCAGCGCCGCAATGCCGCCGATCCGCTCAAGCGCCTGCCCGCAGCCGTGAAGAACGTGCCGCTGGTGGTGCTGGTCAACGAAGGCTCGGCATCGGCCAGCGAAATCGTTGCCGGCGCGCTGCAGGACTACAAACGCGCCACCATCATGGGCAACCAGACCTTCGGCAAGGGTTCGGTGCAGACCGTCCGGCCCCTGGGTCCCGACACCGGCCTGAAGCTGACCACCGCGCGGTATTTCACGCCCAGCGGCAAGTCGATCCAGGCCAAGGGCATCGTGCCCGACGTGATGGTGGACGAAACGCTGGAAGGCAGCCCGTTTGCGGCCCTGCGCACGCGCGAAGCCGACCTGGAAAAACACCTGGCCAGCGGCCAGGGTGCCGAAGTGAAAGACCCGGGCCGTGAAAAAGCCCGCGAGGAAGCCCTCAAGCGTCTGGAAGAAGAATCCAGGAAAAGCCCCGAGCAGCGCCGCCCGCCCGAGTTCGGCAGCGACAAGGACTTCCAGCTCGCGCAGGCCATCAACCAGCTCAAGGGCCGGCCAGTGATGATCAGCAAGACCATGGTCGAGCGCAAGGAAGAGAAAAAGGAAAACTGACCGCGTCTGCCCGCCAGGATGCTGGTCCGGATGGGCCGGCCGCCTGGTTGCCCCGCACTGCCCGGGTCACGTCCGCCCATGAACGACACCCAGCTGCTGCGTTATTCCCGCCACATCCTGCTCGACGAACTGGGCGTGGAAGGCCAGAACACCCTGCTGTCGTCGCGTGCGCTCATCGTGGGCGCAGGCGGCCTGGGCTCGCCCGTCGCGCTTTACCTGGGCAGCGCCGGGGTCGGGCGCATCACCGTGGTGGATGACGACCGGGTCGACGCCACCAACCTGCAGCGACAAATCGCCCACACGCTGGCACGTGTCGGCCAGTACAAGGCGCACTCCGTGCAACAGGCCGTCGCCGCCATCAATCCGGACGTCGAGGTCCTTGCCGTCACCACGCGCGCCGACGCTGCCGTGCTCGACGAACAGGTCCAGCAGGCCGACGTGGTGCTGGACTGCACCGACAACTTTGCCACGCGCCAGATGATCAACCGAGCCTGCGTGAAACACCGCAAACCGCTGGTATCCGGTGCGGCCATCCGCTTCGACGGCCAGGTGACGGTCTACGATCCGCGCCAGAGCACCTCACCCTGTTATGCCTGTATCTTTCCGCCGACGGAGACGGTGCAGGAGGCCCAGTGCGCCACCATGGGCGTGTTTGCCCCGCTGGTGGGCATTGTCGGGACCGTCCAGGCGGCCGAAGCGCTCAAGCTGCTGTGCGGCATCGGCGAGGCGCTCACGGGGCGCCTGTTGATGCTCGACGCACGCAACATGGACTGGCATCACGTGCGGGTCGCACGCCATCCCTCCTGTCCGGTGTGCGGCAGCCTGCCGGCCTGAACACCGGGCACGCCACGCGCCCCTGAGGCACCGCGGCTTATTTGGCCGTCGGGCTGGCGGCGGCGGGCTTGTCCGGCGGCTTCACCGGGCTGGCCACCGCCAGCACCCGCTCGCAATCGGCATCTTTACCCGGCCCGGTTTCCACCGTCGCGGCCAGCGCAAGCAATGGATTGATCGCGCCGAGCAGCAGCGCAATGCCGGCCCGGCCCGCCAGCGCCGCCTTGTCGGGGCCGACCGCCGGTCTGGCAAATGTGCCGGTGATTCTCAAGGGTGAGCGCAGGCTCAGGATGCTCTGGTCCTTGGGCTGCGGGTACAGCACCAGGTCCAGCGTTTCATTGGCCAGGCTGATCTGGCCCGTGCCGTTGACCAGCGTGTCGGTTGTGTCCAGCAGAATGGCCCGGCTGGTCATCAGGCCCTGCTTGACATCAAACGCCGCGGCAGCACAGCGCAGGGTGACGTTGCGGTCGCCGCTGGCCAGAAACTTGATGATCTCGCCGCCGTCCAGCCCCATGAACTCGAGCAGGATGTTGCTGACCTGGCCCCGGCCCATCAGCAGGGCCACGCTTCCGGACGACGAGCCGAGAACCTGGGCGCCGGAGCGGCCCCGGCCGGCCAGGTCGATCCGGCCGTTGAGCTTGCCCAGGCTGCCTTCGGTGCGTTCGATGCGCGGAAACAGCTGGTTCAGCTGCAGCGTGCGGGCTTCAAGTCTGGCCTGCACCAAGGCGGGCTTGCTGTTGGCGTCGATGCGGATCAGGCCGGCAAGCCGGCCACCGGCCACCCCCATGTCCAGCGGATCGAGCTGCAGCACACCGTCCTTCAGGAGAATGCGCGCGTCAAAGCGGTCCAGCGGAAAGGCGCCGGCGTTCTTGACATCCACCACCTTGTAGCTGACGTCGGCATTCATGGTTTTGAGCCGCTCGAAGTCCAGTGTCGCCGTCGGCAACACTTTGCCGGCCGCCTGCACCTGCTTGGCGGCCGAGGAAGGTTTGTCTTTGGCAACGGTTTTGGTCGTTGTGCCTGAAGCACCTGTCGGCACACCAATCAGCGGGCCAAGGTCCTCGAAATCGAGCGACCTGGACTGCACCTTGCCCGACAGCAGGGCCAGCGGGCCCGAGCGGTCATAGGCGAGATCGCCCGACAGGTCCGATTTACCCAGACGCCCCTGGATGGCTGCCACCTTCCAGACGGCCCCCTGCTTGCCAAGGTGGCCGCGCAGGGCGTAGGTGGGGGTATCCGGCAAAACGACGCCGAGCAGGTTGTAGAGGTCGGCCAGCGTGCGGCCCTTGAGGTCGAAATTGGCGTCCAGGCCGTCGAGCGACGCCAGATTGCCGATGCTGCCGCTGGCCTGCAGCGTGGTTCGGCCTGCGCTGGCATTGATTTCGATCGGAAACGGATTGACCTGGGTGTCGCTGAGCTGGAGCACACTGCCGGTGCGCCCCTGGGCCGAGAAGGCCTCTTTTTTCCAGGTGCCGCGCGCCTTGTAGCTCAGCGGCATGTCCCGGGCCGCCGCCGCTGCTCCGGCTTCAGCCTCACTCGCTGCGGTCATGCCGAACTCGGTCTTGATGTCGGCCCCCTGCGCTTCGGCCAGGTAGTTGAGCACGCCCTTGTCCACCAGCAACTGGCCCACAAGTGGCACGGTACCGGCATCGGAAGTGTCCTTTCCCAACGCCCAGGTGCGCCGGCCATCCGGCTGGATCTGCAACCCCAGCACCGGCTGGCTCAGGCTGACGCGCGGGAGCTCGACCTGGCCGCGCAGCAGGGGCCAGAACAGGATATCGAACTCGGCGGAATCGGCCTTGACCAGGTAAGGGTCGCGTGCCCAGTCGGGGTTGGCGAAGGTGATGCCATCGGCTTTGACCGTGATGCGGCGTCCCAGCTGCACGTCCAGCCGCCGGGTGATTTCGAACCGGCGCCCGGTCTGGTCACTGACGTAGCGGTTCACCGGCCCGCGCAACCAATCCCACGGAAAAAACACGATCACCAGAATCAGGACCGCCAGCACCAGCGCCGCCCCCGCCACAAGCCGACCCCACATAGGGAGGACGCGAAGGCGGGAGAGGAAGGTGGCGACACGGGTCATGGGGGCGGCCTGCGATTCTTGAATTGGAAGACCGGGAGAGGCCCGACACCTGCAAGTGGTTGGCACCGCGCTGTTGAAAGCGAAGGGGAAATCAACTGACAGTGAAGTATCTGCCGGTAACCGCTGGTGCACCGTGGGTAACAGCCATCGATGACTGTCAGTGCCTGCCTACAACCCATGAGTAGGAAACATCCTACAAGCCAACCACTCCCACCCTGTCAAAATGGCTTAAAAAATATAGATACATTAGTTAACAGGTAAATGTGTACCCGGCCAAGGGTCGCTGTAACCGTTTGAAAAAATGCTGCGGTCAGGGATGGCAGACCGGGATTGAAGCTCAGTGGGACTAAAAACTTATATCGTCGAAGATAACGCCACCATCCGTGACAATCTCATGGCTACGCTGGAAGAGCTGGCCGGTATTGACGCAGTCGGCACGGCGGAGACAGAAAATGAAGGCAAGGCCTGGCTGCTGGCGAACGGTCAGCAATGGGACTTGGCGATCGTGGACCTGTTTCTCAAACAGGGGAGCGGACTGGGCGTTCTCGAAGCCTGCCGCAACCGCCAGGTGCATCAAAAAGTAATCGTGCTGAGCAATTACGCGACGGCCGACATCCGCAAGCGCTGCGCCCAGCTCGGCGTGGACGCGGTCTTCGACAAATCCAACGAGATAGACGCGCTGGTCGACTACTGCATCGAGCAGTGTCGGTCCATCAATGCCAGCCAGCCCCAGAAATAGGGCGGGCGGCAGTCGGCAGGGTCTCAGTCAATCAGCTTGTTCTTGAGCGCGTAATACGTCAGGTCGCTGTTGGACGCCAGGCTCATTTTTTCCATCACGCGGGTCCGGTAGGTGCTGACCGTTTTGACACTCAAGGACAGCGCCTTGGCAATGTCGCCCGCGGTTTCGCCCTTGGCGAGCTTGAGGAACACCTGGAACTCGCGCTCGGAGAGCTGCTCGTGAGGCGTGGCGTCGTTTTTCCGGTTCAGCTGCTGCGCGAGCAACTCGGCCACTGCCGGGGTGATGTAGCGTTTTCCGAGCGAGATGACGCGGATCGCATTGACGATCTCCATCGGATCACACTCCTTGTTCAGGTAGCCGCTGGCGCCCTGGCGAATCAGGTTGACCGCGTAGTGCTCTTCGGGGTACCCGCTGAGAATCAGGATGCCGACATCGGGCGCCTTGGCGCGGATCATGGCCAGGGCGTCAATGCCGCTCTGGCCGGGCATGGACAGGTCCATGACCAGAATGTCCAGCTCGACATTTCGAACCAGGTCAATGGCCTCGCGGCCACTGGCGGCTTCACCCACGACCCTGAAATCGACCTGATCCGAGAAGAACTGCTTGAGCCCGGAGCGCACGATGGCATGGTCATCCACAATTCCAATTTTGATCATTTCATGTCCTCTTGGTTAGGCTGGCATCGCCAAACGGCACAATGCAGCAACACAGCCTCGCGCAATTGCGGGCTTCTGTCTTCAGTAGCGATTATTCACGAATTATTGATCCATGCCGAACGGAGATCAGGATGAGATGGTTTGCAATCCCCAAAATGGCAATCAGCCTGCCGCTGGCGGTGCTGGCAGCGGTCGTTCTGATTTTCATCAACGAGGCCGGTTTTCGCCTGTCCACCGAGGCCGCTACCCGCATTGAGGAGTCGCAGGCCACACGCGGAGCCGTCAACCTGCTGCTGCAGCAGATGCTCGATGCCGAGACCGGACAGCGCGGCTATCTGCTGACCGGGGACCCCAAATACCTGGAACCTTACGACGCGGCAACCGCCGACCTCAACCAGACCCTGGACACCCTGCGCCGGCACTACACCGCCTACCCGGCGGAGCTGGCGGAGTTCGCACTGCTGTCGCGCAGCGTATCGCGCAAGCTGGCGGAGATGGACCTGAGCGTACGCATGCGCAAGCAGGGCAATGAAGAAGCCTGGAAGTTTGTGCTGACCACCGACGTGGGCATGGACCAGATGAATGCCATCCGCAGCCAGATCATCAAGCTGGTCCACGCCAACAACAGCAAGATGCGCACGGCCCAGGCCCAGATCACCCGGTCGCTGCAGTTGTCGCGCATCGGCATTGCCTTGATCGCGCTGGCCGGGCTGCTGGCGTTTTACATGTATCTGCGGCAGACCCGGGCCCTGCTGGATGCCGGCAGGCGCGAACAGGAAGCCCTGCAGCGCGAACGCGACCAACTGGACAAGGAAGTGCGCGACCGCACGGCCACCCTGGCCGAACTGGCCACCCACCTGCAACAGGTGCGGGAAGACGAACGCGGCCACCTGGCACGTGAGTTGCACGACGAACTGGGCGCCCTGCTGACGGCGGCCAAGCTTGATGTGGCGCGCATCAAATCGCGGCTCGGTGTCATTTCACCGGAAGCCGCAGAACGCATGCAGCACCTAATCGAGACACTCAACAGCGGCATTGCGCTCAAGCGCCGCATTGTGGAGGACTTGCGGCCCTCGTCGCTGTCACACCTGGGGCTGGTCGCATCCCTCGAAATTTTGGCGCGCGAATTCGAAGACCGGTCCGGCCTGAGCATCATCACCGACCTGGAGACGGTGGAGCTCGGCGGCTCGGCACAGCTCACGGTCTACCGGCTGGTGCAGGAGTCGCTGACCAACATAAGCAAATACGCCGAAGCGAAACAGGCAGAAATCAGCCTGCATGATTTTGACGGCTACATCACGGTCGAGGTCCGGGACGACGGCACCGGCTTCGACACCGCGCAGATCAAGGGATCGAGCCACGGACTGGCCGGCATGCGCCACCGGGTCGAAGCGGCAGGCGGACGCCTGACCGTGGTCTCCAGTCCCGGTCAAGGCACCCGCATCTCCGCCGTGTTGCCCAAAACGCTTTAAGCGCAGGCGCACCCGCCAGCTGGGCCAGGGCGACCACCACCGCAGCGCCGGCCCCTGGCCCTGGCCGCCTGCGCAGCAAGCGCCTATCGGCTGCGTCCTACACGGCGTGTTCATGCCAACCGACAAGGGCAGCCGGCACTCACCGATGAACACGCGGTACTTCGACGTTTAACCTTGCTACAGGTGTTTCAACTGCGAGCGCCACGCACATCAAGGGGCGCGCCCCTGCAAGGAGATCGACATGCTGCACTATTCCGTTGTTTTCCTCGTGATCGCCCTGATCGCAGCCGTGTTCGGTTTCGGGGGCATTGCCGCTGGCGCCGTCGAGATTGCCAAGATCCTCTTTTTCATCTTTGCCATCATGGCTGTGATCAGCTTCGTGGTCGGCCTGATGAAAAGAAAGTGACTCCCCGCCATCCTCCGGCTCCAGCGCACATCGGGCTGGTGCCTGCCTTTTCCTTCCATTTCCCAAGGACCCCATGAAAAACCCACTCTCCAGCCATTCTCCTGACCAAGACACCCTGTCGGGCACGCGTCATCTGTCCGAGCAGATGCTGACCGGAGCCGAGAGAGCCATGGACAGCACCCGCAGCCTGGCCAACGACACACTGGACCGCGCCGAGGACAAGGTGCGCCATTTGCGCGGCAGCATCGACCCGTTGGTCGACAAGCTGGCCACCCAGGCGCAGAAGCTGGCGCGCCAGAGCCTGGACATGGCCTCGGAGGCCAGCGACCGCGCACAGCGCTCCATGCACCGCTATGCAGACGCGACGACGCGTTATGTGTCCAATGAGCCCGTGAAGTCCATCCTGATCGCCGCCGCAGTCGGCGCAGCCGTGGCCTTGCTGGTGGCCTCGACCGTGCATCGCGACAAGCGCTGATTTCCGCCGTTTCGCTTCCTTTGCCCAGTTACTGAGCGCCCATGCTGCACCCGCTGTTTTCCATTCTTGTCAGACGCCCCGACCTGGTGGTCGATCACCTGTCGGCCTATGGCGCCCTGGTCCACGAGGAAGCTTCGGAAGCTGGGTCGGAGCTGCTTCAGCGCGGACTGGCGTGGGGCCTGGTCATGCTGTGTGCCGGCGTGTTTTTGACACTGGCGGGTGTGGCCCTGATGCTCGGTATTTTGCTGAACCAGTTTCACTGGGTGCTGGTTGCCATTCCGGCGGCCATGCTGCTGCTGTTGCTCGTCGCCTACGGCAAGGCGCGGCAGCCCCTGGCCGCTACCCCTTTTGAAGAACTCAAGGCCCAGCTGGACCGCGATGCGCAGGCACTGCGCGCAGCAGCCTGACCCCGATGATGAACGACAACACCGCGCTTTCTCCCCGCCAACGCCTGGACAACAGCCGGCAGGCGATTGTTCGCCAGATGGGGCATGACACTGCCACGGCGGTTGAGCACGGCGGCAGCCCGGACGAGATTGACGCGTCGGCCAGCACCTGGTCACTCGTCAAACAGACGGCCATGTCCTGGTGGCAAACCCACCCGGCCAGCCTGGCTCTGGATTTTGCCCAACCGAGGATGCAGCGTTTTGCCCAAGAGCAGCCTGTGAAGCTGCTGGCCATTTCTGCGGGCCTAGGCGCGGCGGCCATGTTTCTCCGGCCCTGGCGCCTGATATCGTTGACCGGCCTCGTTTTCGCGGCGCTGAAGTCATCCGAGGTTGCCGGCCTGGCCAGTTCCCTGCTGGCTTCCGGCACCCGGAACGACCGCTTTCGATGAATTCCATTCGCAAACCGACTGGCGTGGTGCCGTCAGTCGGCCAGCTTCTCAACTCTCCGCACCAAAACATATTTATAAACTTCAAGGAAAACCCATGAAATACGCTCGCGCAATTGCATTCGCCGCCCTGGCTGGCATCACCATCATCAGCGCTGGTTGCGCCGTGACCCGCGGTCAGGAAACTGCCGGCTCTTACGTCGACGACGCAGCCATCACCACAGCCGTGAAGGCCAAGTTCGCAGCAGACAAGACGGTTGCCGCCACCTCCATCAGCGTCGAAACGCTGAACGGCACGGTGCAGCTGTCTGGCTTTGCCAAATCGGCTGCCGAAAAAGCCCAGGCTGAAACCATTGCACGCAACACCAAGAACGTCCGCGCTGTGCGCAACGACATCGTCGTTCGTCCTTGAACTAGCCCCGATGGGGTGACACGGGCTGGCCCTGCCAGCCTGTCAAGCGGGGTCCGGTTGTCTGCAACCGGACCCCGCTTTGCTTTTTGCCGGTCGATGCACGATGCGCTACCACCGCTACCACCTGGACTCTGTCTGAGTCCGAAAGAACCATGGCCCTGCGCCCTCGGCCCATGCCCATAAAAAAAGTCACTGGTACGCCACCCGAAGGCGCGTGCCAGTGACCGGCTTGAACGTAAAAGTGAATTAACCGGGTTTGACCACCAGCTGGTTGTTGACCGAGGTCACGCCCTTGACCTGCTTGGCGATGTCGGTGGCCTTGTCTTTGGCTGCCGCGCTGGGCGCCGGACCGTTCAGCGTGACCACGCCATCCTTGGTGTCGACATTGATCTTGATGGCGCTCAGATCCGGGTCCTTGGCCAGCCCGGTGGAGACTGTCGCCGTGATGGTGACGTCGTCTATTTTTTCACCCATGGTGGTGCTGGCCTGGCTACCGGTGGCTTGCGCGTCCTTGGACGCTTCTTTCACGGTGTTGCCGGCGTCCTTGGCAGCCTTCTCGGTTTTGGCGATGCCGGAATCGATCGACTGGCCAACGGTCTTGCCGTCATCCGCTTTGTTGCAGGCCGTCAGTGCCAGCAGGACGGCGACGGAACACGCCAGCGCCAGAAGTGGTCGCCGCGCTTGAAGAGGGGTTGGGTTCATGGTGCTCTCCTTTGTTGAGATGAAATTCGCAACGCTCAGATCTTGTCGATCAGTTTTTGGGCTTGTCCTTGACGTTTTCCTTGGCGTCACCGTAACCCGCCTGGGTTTTGCCCTTGGCCTGGTCCGCCAGTCCTTCAGCCTCCAGCTTTTCATTGCCAACCACGCGACCAGCCACTTCCTTGGCTTTGCCCGCAGCCTGGTCCACACGGCCTTCGACTTGATGCTTGTTCATGGTGTTTCTTCCTTTGAAAATGGGATGCGGCCCGCCTGAATGGCGAGCACACCCCCACTGTAGGCAAGCTGGTTTGGGCAGATCGTCAGCGCCTGCGGAATTTTTTGTAGGACGGCAGGCAGTCCCCGCGCACCGGCGCCTCAAGGGTGGCAGGAGCCGTGCCGCTTGCGGAAAAGGCGGGGCGGCAGCGCCTGCGGATCGGCAAACAGGCCACGCCGCGCCGACCGGGCCTGCCTCTGCAACCCCAGGTAGGGCCCGTCCTCACGCCCATACCGGTACGACCAGGCATGGCCTTGCGCGACCATCCAGCCGGCCATGTCTTCTCCGTCCAGATGCACGGTTGCCACGGCGCGGCCATAGTCGTCATGATGGTGCGTCGTCACGACCACCGTGCGGCGCGCCACGCGGCTGGCCAGGGCGACACGCGCGGCACGGCCGCCGGCCTGGCAGATCTCGGGCGCATCGATGCCGGCCAGGCGCAGCTTGACCGGCCTGCCGCCTCCGGCGGGCCGGACCCACAACGTGTCTCCGTCGGTGATATGTGTGACTTTCATGCCTTCTGCCCAGGCGGAATGGACGCTGACAGCTATCAAAAATATAGCGATTTTGAACGCGGTCATGGTCATGGTCATGCAGTAACGATCCAGCCCTCAAGCGGATCGACATCGCTGGGCAGGCCGTAATTCGCTGCGCCCTGCGCATGTTGTGCCTGTGCCCATGCGGCCTGCACCAGGCAGAGCGCTGCATCCAGGGCGTCGCCGCTGGCGTCGTCGACCAGGGTGTCACGCTGCGCATGGCTGAGCTTCAGGCGCAGGCCCAGCCGGGTCTGGCCCATCTCCAGCGCGGTGATCAGGTCCTTGCGCGCAATCAGCCGGTCCGGCGTCTGCTTGAGCCGGTCGTCGCTTTTGTAGGAGCGCCGCCCCAGCACCTCGCGCGCGAGCAGCCCCGGGTAGGCTTCGAGCGCGACGCGCGACAGGTCGCCCTCGTGCAGGCCCGGCAGGTGAACGCCGGCTGCCAGCAGCCGCGGCACACCCGCGTGCAGCATGAACGCCACCGGTGGATTGATCCATTTCATGGACGGGCTGGAGCCGGCCGGAATGTCGGTGGCGCGGTGCGCAAACTTGCCGCCCACCGGGCGCGCCGCGCAGAAAGCCGCAAACGTCTGCCGGATCTCTTCCCGGCTGAGGCTGGCGTAGTGGGCCATCAGCGCCGTCCAGAGGCCTGGCCAGCCGAGGTGCTCGACCAGCTCGCGCGGCAGGCCGAACGGGAAGTCAAAAGCGCCCAGCCACGCACGCGGCTGGCTCAGCCAGTCCCCGAAGGCTTCCAGCGACGCGATGCGTTCCAGGCCCCCCAGCAATACGCGCCCGCTGGACAATGATCCACTGGCCAGGACGATGGGTTTGCGGCGCGTCGGGCTGCTGGAAAAATCGCAGCCGATCAGCAGGGGCAGGGTTGGGGTCATGGGCCGCTTCCGTTCAGCCCAGGGCCAGCGCGGTCACGCCCGCAGCAATCAGGCCGGCGCCCAGCAGGCGTTGCAGGCGGTCGCCCTCGCCGAGCAAATGCCCGCCGATCAGCGCGGCGAACAGCATGGAGACTTCGCGCGCCGGCGCCACATGCGACAGCGGCGCCACCTGCATCGCATACAGGACCAGCACGTAGGAGACAGGGCTGATGGCGCCGACCAGCAGCGCGTACTTCCATTGCTGGCGCCACAGCCGCGCCGCCGCCGGCCTGTCGCGCAACACCACCGGCGCCAGCAGCGCCAGCCGCACGAAGTTGCCCAGGTAGTCGAGCAGGATGGGCGACATCAGCATGAACTTGACCGCATAACCGTCCACCACGGTGTAGCTGGCGATGAAAGCCCCGGTGAGCAGGCCGTACAGCATGCCCTTGTGCACGCGGCGACGCTGGGCCGGGTCGTGCGCGGCGCGCAGCAGGCCGGGGCCGCCGGCAATCAGGAACACGCCGGCCACCACGCCGGCAATGCCCGCCAGCCCCATCGCCGAGATCTGCTCGCCCAGCAGCGTGATGGCCACCAGCGAGGACAGCAGCGGCCCGGAGCCGCGCGCCAGCGGGTAGACCACCGTCAGGTCGGCCTTGCGGTAGCCGCGCAGCAGGATCATGTAATACAGCACGTGCAACACACCGCTGACGGCGATGAAGGCCCATTCGCGCCAGCCCCAGCCAGGAATCACCCCCCAGGCGGCCCACGCGCCGACCGGTGCCCAGACCAGCATCAATGTCACGCTGGTGAAAAAGGCGAAACGGGCGTCGCCGCCGGCTTTTTTGGCCGCAATGTTCCAGCTGGCGTGAATCAGGCCGGCAAGCAGGACCAGGGCAAAAGCGGACAGCGGCATGGCGCAAGCGGCGGGCAGCGCACCCGAACGCCGTGCGCCCGCGCATCTGCCTGGCCAGCAGGACTCAGACCTTGCCGCAGATGGAGGCGGTGGCCATCAGGTCTTCCAGCAAGGCCAGCGACACCTTGCCCGACACCGAGTAAGGGTCGAGCTCGGCCTTCTCGGAGTATTTGAGCAGGATGGAGGCGTTGATGCGCTCGACATTGACCTGGCCCATGGTCCAGCCGCCAAAACGCCGCTCGGAGATTTCCTCGTAATGCAGCAGCACCACGTCTTTATGGCGCGGGTCCCTCTGGATGTGGCCATACAGATCGCTGACCTGCATGCGCCCGCCTTCGAGGGCCTGCAGGAAAATGCCGCCGCCGTAGCAGAGGATGCCGGTGATGCCCATGGCCGGGTTGTGGCTGCGCGACTGCGCAAGGATGGATTCGGTGAGATCGCTGGAGCCGGGGTTGACCGAGCGGCTGGCGTAAAGAAGGCGTACCAACATCGTGGGTCCTTAGGGCCTGTCCGCACTATGTATGCAAGTGCGAACGTGATTAAAACAGCGCCAATCTAGGCGCGCGACGACGCTCAGCCTGGGCGGCTGGGCTAGGAGTGCAACAACGAGTGGCGCTGTTTTAACCACGTTCCCTCCGGGTTGCGAGTCAAAAAGGCCATGCGCAGCGTTGCAAAGCCTTGCCGGGCTCCAGCCCGGCTGCATTTTGCGCCTCGCGCATGACCTTTTTGACTCGCAACGCATCTTGCATACATAGTGCGGGCAGGCCCTAGCTGCTCTTTTTCGGGATGAGCGACAAAAATTCGCGGCGCAGGTTCGGGTCCTTGAGGAACACCCCGCGCATGACGGAATTGATCATCTTGCTGTCCAGGTCCTTCACACCGCGCCAGCCCATGCAGTAGTGGCTGGCCTCCATGACGATAGCCAGGCCGTCAGGCCGGGTTTTTTCCTGGATCAGGTCGGCCAGCTGGACCACCGCTTCTTCCTGGATCTGCGGGCGGCCCATGATCCACTCCGCCAGGCGCGCGTATTTGGACAGGCCGATGACATTGGTGTGTTCGTTGGGCATCACGCCTATCCAGAGCTGGCCGATCACCGGGCAGAAGTGGTGCGAGCAGGCGCTGCGCACCGTGATCGGACCGACAATGATCAGCTCGTTGAGGTGCTCGGCATTGGGAAATTCGGTGACGGTGGGACCGGCCACATAACGGCCCTTGAACACCTCGTTGAGGTACATCTTGGCCACGCGGCGCGCGGTGTTGTTGGTGTTGTGGTCGCGCTCGGTGTCGATCACCAGGCTGTCCAGCACGCCCTGCATCTTGCCTTCCACCTCGTCCAACAGCTTCTCCAGTTCGCCCGGCTCGATGAAGGCGGCAATGTTGTCGTTGGCATAGAAGCGTTTTTTCGCCAGGGCGAGGCGTTCGCGGATCTTGACGGAGACCGGCGTGCCTTCGTCAAGAAGGGCGGGGGAATCAGGCGTATTGGATTTCATAAGCATGGTCAGATGTTACCAGTCTGCCTCAAAACAGCCATGCCCCTTTTTTGCAAGGGTTTTAGGCCTCCAGCCCTTTGTACACGTGCTCCGACAGCTATGAATTAAGGAGCATTTTCAGTGCCTGCCGGGGATGAACCCCGTCTGCAGGGAATCGGCACGGGCTCAATAACGCTGGCCGGCAATCAGCAGGGCCAGGCGCATCAGGGCGTAGGCGATGTAGTCCAGCACCCGCTGACGCCAGGGTCGGCGGCTGTAAATGTCCGGATCCAGCCGCACGCCGCCGGCCGTCATGGCCAGAACGAGGCGCTCACGCAAGGCCTGCGCAAAACCGGGGTCCTGCACCACCACGTTGGCCTCGTGCGCCAGCAGCAGGCTCAGGGGATCGAGGTTGGACGAGCCGACGGTGGCCCAGCGCCCGTCGATCACCGCCACCTTGGCGTGCAGGAAGCCGGCGTCGTATTCATGGATCTCCGCACCCGCCGCCAGCAGCGCGCCGTACACCGGCCGCGCCGCATGGTATTGCATGAAGTATTCGTACCGGCCCTGCAGCAGAAGGCTGACCCTGACGCCGCGCCTGGAAGCCCGGATCAGGGCCCGGCGCAACTTCCCGCCCGGCACGAAATAGGCATTGGCAATGATGATCTCGTCCCGCGCCTGGCCAATGGCCTTGCGGTATGCGCGTTCGATGGTGCTGCGATTGAGCAGGTTGTCACGCAGCAGCAGGCCGGCGGTGTCGCTGCGCCCACGCGCCGTACGAAGGGGCGCGCCGTGACCCAGCCCATTGGACCGACCACCGTAACCGGCCGCCTTGACAGCCTCCCAGGCGGCGAGCAGGTGGCGCTGCCGTGCGCTGTAGCCGGCCTCCACACGCCACCAGAGCAGCGCCATGGCGTCGGAGGCTTCCACCGCCAGCGGCCCGGTGACCGCCACGGCAAAGTCGAAACGCGGCTCCGTCAGCGGCCCGTGGTTGGGGTCGTAAAAATCGTCCAGAATATTGATGCCGCCGCAAAACACGATGTGCTCATCGACCACACACAGCTTGCGGTGCAGGCGGCGCCACCGTTCGGGAACCAGCAGCCCCAGCGCAGCAAACCGGCCGTGACCCAGCGGCGCGTAAAAACGCCATTGCACCCCGGCCTGGTCGAACTTCTCCTGCCATTCAGGGGAGAGGCGGTCGGTGCCGACGCCGTCGACCAGCACCTGAACCAGCACACCGCGCCGCGCCGCGCGCACCAGCGCCTCGGCGACGTCCGCACCCTGCCCGTGGACGTCGAAAATATAGGTTTCCAGCTGCACCCAGGCCGTGGCCGCGTCGATCGCCTGCACCAGCGCCGGGAACAGCGCCTGCCCGCCCTGCAGCAATTGCAGCGCGGGCGCGGGGGATAGGGATGGGGAAGAAAGCGGGGCCATGATCTCGGGTGGGGATTGTCGGGCCGGCGTCGGGTTCAGGCCGGCCATGGTCCGGGTCAAGCGGCAAATTTTGGCAGCATCAGCACGGCCTCGGCATTCGAGGGGGAAAAGCACCGGTCCGCCGCTTCCCGGTAGGGCAGCCACTGCCAGGCGCTGTGTTCGCGGGGGCTGAGCGTGACGGCTGTGCCCGGCGGCACACACAGGCTGAAGACATGTTCGGTGTTGTGCGTGACGCCAGGCGCGTAGCGATGTCGCCAGACCGGGTAGATCTCATAGACATTGGCCAGCGCCCAGTCACGAAAATCTTCCGGCCGCGCTGAAATGCCGGTTTCCTCCATCACTTCGCGCGCGGCGGTCAGCGCCAGGGGCTCATCCAGGCGGTCCATGGAGCCGGTGACACTTTGCCAGAACCCGGGCTGGTCGGCACGCTCGATCAGCAACACCTCCAGCTGCGGCGTATGAATGACCACCAGCACCGACTCGGGAATCTTGAAGCTTTGCACGCTATCCCCCGATCTTTTCCAGCCGCCGGCCGCTCTTGATAAAGCCTGTCATGCAGGCCTGTCCGTTCAGGCCGGTTGCGGATTGCGCAGGCGGATGTGCAGCTCGCGCAGCTGCTTCTCGTCGACCGGGCTGGGTGCGTGCGTGAGCAGGCACTGCGCGCGCTGGGTCTTGGGGAAGGCAATCACGTCGCGGATGGACTCGGCGCCCGTCATCATGGTCACAATGCGGTCCAGGCCAAACGCCAGGCCACCGTGCGGCGGCGCGCCGTACTGCAGCGCGTCGAGCAGGAAGCCGAACTTCTCCTGCGCTTCCTCGGGCCCGATTTTCAGCGCATTGAAGACCTTGCTCTGCACCTCGGCGCGGTGAATACGCACCGAGCCGCCGCCGAGCTCCCAACCATTGAGCACCATGTCGTAGGCCTTGGCGATACATTTGCCGGGATCGGTGTCCATCCAGTCTTCATGGCCGTCCTTGGGCGCCGTGAAGGGGTGGTGCACAGCGCTCCAGCGCTGGCCTTCCTCGTCGAATTCGAACATCGGAAAGTCCACCACCCACAGCGGCTTCCAGCCGGCCGTGAAGATGCCGGTCTTCTTGCCGAAGGCGCTCAGGCCGACCTTCAGGCGCAAGGCGCCTATGCTGTCGTTGACCACCTTGGCCTTGTCGGCGCCGAAGAAAAGGATGTCACCGTTTTGCGCACCGGTGCGCTTGAGGATCTCGGCCACCGCGGCGTCATGGATGTTCTTGACGATGGGGCTTTGCAGGCCGTCGCGGCCCTTGGTGACGTCGTTGACCTTGATCCACGCCAGGCCCTTGGCGCCGTAAATCTTGACAAACTCGGTGTAGCCGTCGATCTCGCCGCGGCTCATCTCGGAGCCGCCCGGCACGCGCAGGGCCACCACGCGGCCGCCCGGTGTCGTGGCCGGCGCGCTAAAGACCTTGAAGTCCACATCGGCCATCACATCGGTCAGCTCGGTGAACTCCAGGTTGATGCGCAGGTCGGGCTTGTCGGAGCCGAAGCGGTGCATGGCGTCGGCATAGGCCATGACCGGAAACTCGCCGAGGTCGGTGGCCAGCACGGTCTTGAAGATATTGCTGATCATGCCCTGGAACATGTCGCGGATGTCCTGCTCGCCCATGAAGGACGTCTCGATATCGATCTGCGTGAATTCGGGCTGGCGGTCGGCACGCAGGTCTTCGTCGCGGAAGCACTTGGTGATCTGGTAGTAGCGGTCGAAGCCGGCCACCATCAGCAGCTGCTTGAAGAGCTGCGGGCTTTGCGGCAGTGCAAAAAACATGCCTTCGTTGACACGGCTGGGCACCAGGTAGTCGCGCGCGCCTTCCGGCGTGCTCTTGGTCAGCATTGGCGTTTCGATGTCGATGAAGCCGTTGGCGTCGAGGAACTTGCGCGTTTCCATGGCCACGCGGTAACGCAGCATCAGGTTGTTCTGCATGTAGGGGCGGCGCAGGTCCAGCACGCGGTGCGTGAGGCGCGTTGTCTCTGACAGGTTGTCGTCATCGAGCTGGAACGGCGGCGTCACGCTGGGGTTGAGCACGGTCAGCTCGTGGCACAACACTTCAATCTTGCCGCTTTTCAGCGCGTCGTTGACCGTGCCGTCCGGGCGGGCGCGCACCAGGCCCTTGATCTGCACGCAAAACTCATTGCGCACACCTTCGGCCGTCTTGAACATGTCGGCGCGGTCCGGATCACACACCACCTGCACATACCCCTCGCGGTCGCGCAGGTCGATGAAAATCACGCCGCCGTGGTCGCGCCGGCGATTGACCCAGCCGCACAGGCTCACAGTTTGGCCCATCAGGGCCTCGGTCACCAGACCGCAATAGTGGGAACGCATTTGGGAAGTCATAGATAAATCGCTTTGCTTGAGAGCGCTTGCGCGCCGAGGGGCTGGTACTTGTTTACTTGGGCTTGTAGCTGGCGGCGCTGCCGGGCACCACCACACCCATGGAAATCACATAGGTCAAGGCTTCGTCCACACTCATTTTGAGTTCAATGCAGTCGGCCTTGGGCAGCATGATGAAATAGCCGCCAGTGGGGTTGGGGGTCGTCGGAACATACACGCTCAGGTAGTCACCCTGCAGGTGGTTGGCCACATCGCCGCCCGGTATGCCGGTCTGGAACGCGATGGTCCAGACGCCTTCGCGCGGCCACTGCACCAGCAAGGCCTTGCGAAATGCATTGCCGTTTTCCGAGAACAGGGTGTCGGAAACCTGCTTGACGCTGGAATAAATCGACCGGACGATGGGAATGCGGCTGAGCAGGGCATCCCACCAGCTGACTAAAATTCTTCCGAAGAAGTTGCTGGCGATGGCGCCAATCGACAGCACGATGGCCAGTGCCAGCAAGACGCC
This sequence comes from Polaromonas sp. AER18D-145, assembly GCF_002379095.1. Taxonomy (GTDB): domain Bacteria; phylum Pseudomonadota; class Gammaproteobacteria; order Burkholderiales; family Burkholderiaceae_C; genus Polaromonas. Next base: position 33,693 of record NZ_NBZV01000027.1, on the reverse strand, counting down.
GAAGCCCGGGATGTGAACACCCAGCAACTTGTCCGGATGCCAGTCTCCCGGAAGGATTTGCAGCGTCTGGTCCAGCGTGCCGATGATCCAGTTGAGCAGCCAGACCGTGACCGCCAGCGGCACCAGGACCAGCAACCCGGCCAGCAACCATCGGCGTATCGGGCCCATCAGCTCGCCTTGGCAGGGCCGGAAGGGGCCGGCGCGGGAGCGGGGGCGGCAGCAGGGGCAGGAGCAGTTTTTCCTGCCGGCTCGGCAGGCTTGCTGTCTGCAACAGCAGCAGGGGCTTCGCCGCCGCTGGCGGGCGGAACCGCGGTGGCGCCGCCACCGCCGCGAAAATCAGTCACGTACCAGCCCGAGCCCTTGAGCTGGAAGCCGGCCGCGGTGAGCTGCTTCTTGAACGCGGGCGCGCCGCACTGGGGGCAGTCGGTCAGCGGGGCATCGGACATTTTTTGCAAAACGTCCTTGGTATGCCCGCAGGACTCGCATTTGTAAGCGTAGATTGGCATGGTTTCAGAGGTTTTGTCAGAGGGAGTGCTGTCCCGAAGTGACCCTCAGGATGCAAAACCTTCAATTATAGGCGCTGCTGATTTCTGGAGCCGGCCCCGGATTGGCCAAGTGCGGAGCCCGCGCCACAGCTGCGGCGCGGTTCCGGTTGCCCCAGGCGCCCCACACCGCGCGGGGCAAGCGCCTGGCACGCCTGGTGGCGCCGGTCAGCCTTCGGTGGACAGCCGGTGATGGCTGCCGCGACTGTTCTCAATCGTCTGCGGCGTCAGGGAGCCCACGAGCATGCCCAGCGTGGCGGCCAGGACACCCGCCAACTGGGCGGGGAATTGCTCCCCCAGGGTACTGAAGGTAAACAGCAGCCAGGCCGCGATGCCGCAGACCACCGAGAAAATGGCACCCTGGGTGCTGGCCTTTTTCCAGTACAGCCCAAACACCAGCGGGACAAAAGCGCCGACCAGGGGCACCTGGTAGGCGCCCGACACCATGTCGTAAATCGAGGTTCCCTGCATGAAGATGGCGTAGCTCAGTACCAGGGCGCTGAAGACCAGCACGGTGGTCCGCATCAGTTTGAGTTCATGTTTGTCGCTCATGCGCGGTTTGAACTGGCGCCAGATGTTCTCCACAAAGGTCACGCTGGGCGCCAGCAGGGTCGCCGACGCGGTGGACTTGATGGCCGACAGCAAGGCGCCAAAAAACAGCACCTGCATGATGAAAGGCATTTTTTCGAGCACCAGTGTCGGCAGGATTTTTTGCGGGTCTTCCTTGAGCAGCAGGGCCGTCTGCTCGGGCATGATGAGCAGCGCGCTGGCCACGAGAAACATTGGGACGAAGGCAAACAGGATGTAGAAAATGCCGCCTATGACCGGCCCCTTGGTCGCCGCGCTCTGGCTGTTCGCCGACATCACGCGCTGGAACACGTCCTGCTGCGGAATCGAGCCAAACATCATCGTGATGGCCGCGGCAAAGAAAAACACCATGTCCCTGAAGTTTGGTTCCGGCCAGAACCTGAACAGGTCCTGGCTGGTGGCCAGGGCCACGACCTTGTCCGCGCCCCCGGCCAGGTTGCCGGCAAAAATGGCCAGCACGGCCAGGCCGGCGACCAGCACAATCATCTGGATGAAGTCGGTCACCGCGACCGACCACATGCCGCCGAACAGGGTGTAGGCCAGCACCGAGGCCGTGCCAATGATCATGCCGGCCGTCATGCTGATGGCGCCGCCCGACAGGAGGTTGAACACCAGCCCGAGCGCCGTGATCTGGGCCGCCACCCAGCCGAGGTAGCTGATCATGATGATGATGGAGCACACCACTTCGATGGTGCGGCCGTAGCGCTCGCGGTAGTAGTCGCTGATGGTCAGCAGGGACATCTTGTAGAGCTTGCCTGCAAAAAACAGGCCCACCAGGATCAGGCAGGTGCCGGCGCCAAAGGGGTCTTCCACCACGCCGTTCAGGCCGCTGCTGACGAACTTCGCCGGAATGCCCAGCACGGTTTCCGAGCCGAACCAGGTCGCAAACGTGGTGGTCACGATCATGATCAGCGGCAGGTTGCGCCCCGCGATCGCGTAGTCGGCGGTGTTTTTAACGCGCCGGGCGGCGTACAGGCCGATGATGATGGTGATCAGAAGATAGACAAAGACCAGGGTCAAGAGCATGGCGATCTCCTCAGGAATGCGTGATTATCACCAGATTTTCCGGCTCAAAAAAACCGGATTCTCAGCAGAATTTGCATGGCCAGCAGGCCCAAAGCAAAACCCAGACCACCATAAATCAGGCTTTGCAGTAGCTTGTTGGTGCGCCGCTGCTCCTGCAGCAGCGCCTGAAGCTCCTGGCGGTTTCCGCCGCTCTGGCCCTTGAGGTATTGCTGCAACAGGCGCGGCAGGCCGGGCAGCAGCTTGGCGTAGGTCGGCGCCTCGGCCTTGAGTTGCTCCAGCAATTTTTCCGGCCCGACCTGCTCCAGCATCCAGGTCTCCAGAAAGGGCTTGGCCGTGCTCCACAGGTCCAGCTCGGGGTCCAGCTCCCGGCCCAGGCCTTCGATGTTGAGCAAGGTCTTTTGCAGCAGCACCAGTTGCGGCTGGATCTCCACATGGAAACGGCGCGAGGTCTGGAACAGGCGCATGAGCACCGTGCCGAGCGAGATTTCCTTGAGCGGCCGGTCGAAATAGGGTTCGCAGCAGGCGCGTATGGCCGACTCCAGTTCATCGACCCGTGTCTGCGGCGGCACCCAGCCCGATTCGATGTGCAGCTCGGCCACCCGTTTGTAGTCACGCTGGAAAAAGGCGCTGAAATTCTGTGCCAGGTATTCCTTGTCGACCTCGGTGAGCGTGCCGACGATGCCGAAGTCCAGCGAGATGTAGCGACCGAAGGTCGCGGGATCCAGGCTGACCTGGATGTTGCCGGGGTGCATGTCGGCATGAAAAAAACCGTCCCGGAAGACCTGGGTGAAAAAGATGGTGACGCCGTCGCGCGCCAGCTTTTTCATGTCCACGCCGGCGTCCCGCAGGCGCTGCACCTGGCTGATGGGCACGCCGTCCATGCGCTGCATCACCATCACGTCGGGCATGCAGAAATCCCAGACCATTTCCGGAATCAGCACCAGGTTCAGGTCCTGCATGTTGCGGCGCAGCTGGGCCGCATTGGCGGCTTCGCGCAGCAGGTCGAGCTCGTCATGCAGGTATTTGTCGAACTCGCCCACCACTTCACGCGGCTTCAGGCGCTTGCCGTCGGCCGACAGGCCTTCGACCCAGCCGGCCATCATGTGCATCAGCGCCAGGTCTTTTTCGATGGCGGGCAGCATGTTGGGACGCAGCACCTTGACCGCCACCTCACGGCCACCGGGCAGCGTGGCGAAGTGAACCTGCGCAATCGAGGCGCTGGCGACAGGCTGGCGCTCGAAGGTCGCAAAAATCTGGTTGATGGGCCGGCCGAAGGCCTTTTCAATGATGGCAATGGCCACATCCGAGTCGAACGGCGGGACCCGGTCCTGCAGCCGGGCCAGTTCGTTGGCGATGTCCAGCGGCAGCAGGTCGCGGCGGGTCGACATGACCTGGCCGAACTTGACAAAAATCGGTCCCAGGCTTTCAAGGGCTTCGCGCAGGCGCTCGCCGCGGGGCGCTTTCAGGTTCCGGCCCAGCGACACAATACGCGTCAGCCTCCTTACCCAGGGCCTGCTGAAACTGGAAAGCACCAGCTCGTCGAGGCCGAAGCGCAGCACCGTCCAGACAATGAAAACGCCCCTGAACAGGCGGCTCATGCGGGAGCTTTCGGAGGCTCCGTCACCGGCGAAACACCGGGCTGCACCGGTGAGGCGGACGAAGACGGTCGCGGTGCCTGGGCCAGAAACTGCCGCAAGCCCGCCACGCCCTGGCGCGCCGCGCTGGCCAGCGTATGGGCCGGCACGTCACCGATCAGGCGCGAAAGGTCTTCCTCCACATCCCAGCGCAGGTTGTCCGCCAGCCAGCCGAGTTCGGCGGCCAGCTGCACATCGCCCTCAATCTTGACCGGCGGCGCTTTGCCTGCCAGCACGGACTGCAGCACCACGCCCGGTGATTCTGCCGCCACCGCCAGCAACAGATCCGGCCTGGTCGCGGCCGGCGCGCGGTCCACCAGCCCGGCGGGCGTGATCAGCAAATCCAGCGCAAACACACCCCAGCGGACATGGACCACACTGCCTTTTTTGCGCAAAAGACGGTTCTGCGCCTCCTTTTCCTGCATCAGGACATGGTTGAGCAACAGCACCAGCTTCTGCTGCCCTTCATCAACCGCCCAGGCGGGGGGCTGAAAACGGGTGGCCAGGGACTGCAAAAAAGAAAAAGGGGACGTGTTATTCATACGTCCCCGATTTTGCAGCATAAATATGGCCCCCACGGTCGCTCACTTCGTGTAGCTCCCTGCCCCCCGAGGGGGCCGCTGCGCCTGCGGCCCGGCGAAGCCGGTTCCGCGGCCCCTGCTTGTAAAGACAGTCCTTTGCGCTCGCAGCTTATTGCAAGGCTTGGACGCCGGCGACAAGCCAGCCACCACCGTTGCGCGGCTTGGTCATGTTCCAGACTTCGCGGAAAGGGCTGGGGCCCGCCGAAGCGTCTTCCCGGATCATGCCGGAGAACTCCACGCTGGCCATGTAGACATCGCTGAGCTCTTCAATGCCCAGCAGCTGGGCATCGAGCATGACCACGTCGGTCTTGTTGACCACGCCACCGGTGTGCGATTCCCGGTCGGCCAGCTGCGCCTTGATCTGCTCAAGCATCTCGTCGGTCATCATGGCGCGCAGGCTGTTGACATCGGAACGGTCCCAGGCGTCCTGCAGGGTCACGAAGTTGGCCTTGCAGGCCTTGAGGAAACCTTCGGCATCAAAGCCGGCGGGGACACCCCAGGACTGCGACCCGCCGAGGGAGGAACCGATCATCGAGCCGCCGGCAGCGGCGCCCGCGCCGGCCTTGTTGGCCTCAAACGCCATGCTGCCGCGCTCCCAAGGCCGGGCCGACGCGTCGTTGCCGACATTTTCGGGACTGTAGTTGCGCGGCGTGGCCGCATTACCTGCTCCCTGCATGGCATAAGGCGTCGCGCCCTGGCCGCTGTTGGCCTTGAGCCTGCGCATGATGAAGCCGACGGCCACCATCACCAGCATGGCGAGCAAGGCAAACATGATGATCTGCCCAAAAGCGCCGCCCAGACCGAGCGAGGAAGCCAGCCAGGCCAGACCCAGACCCGCGGCCAGCCCGCCCAGCATCGCGCCCCAGGGCTTCTTGGGCGCTGCTGCAGCGGCCCCGGTGTTGGCCGGCGCGGCCGGCGGTGTCGCCTGGCGCTGCGTCACGTTGGACGATTGCCGTCCGACGGAGCCGCCGCCGCCCATGCGTTTGGCTTCCGCAGGCGCATACGCCAGGAGCATGGTGGTGGCCAGGACAGCCGCCAGAATCGCAGACCAAAGTTTCATACCGTCTCCTCTGATTAAATATTTCAACACTTGATTCCAACATGCAATGCCACTACCCCGCCGGTGAGGTTGTGATAGTCCACATGGCCGAAACCACCTTTGTGCATCAGGGCCTTTAGCTCTTCCTGGCTCGGATGCATGCGGATGGACTCCGCCAGGTAGCGGTAACTCGAGTCGTCGTTGGCCACCAGCTTGCCCAAACGGGGCAAGACCTTGAAGGAATACCAGTCGTAGGCCTTTTCCAGCGGCTTGGCAATTTTGGAGAACTCCAGCACCAGCAGCTTGCCGCCCGGCTTGAGCACGCGGTTCATCTCCTTGAGCGCCTCGTCCTTGTGCGTCATGTTGCGCAAACCGAAGGCCACCGTCACCAAGTCGAAACGGGCATCGGCAAAAGGCAGGTGCTCGGCATCACAGACGGTGGTCGGCAACACCTTGCCAGCGTCCAGCATGCGGTTGCGGCCTTCGCGCAGCATGGCTTCATTGATATCGGTGTGCACCACGCAGCCGGTGCTGCCGACCTTGGGGGCGAACGCCAGGGCCAGGTCGCCGGTGCCGCCGGCAATGTCCAGCACATACTGGCCCTCCCGGACATCGGCCACCATCACAGTGTAGGCCTTCCAGACCCGGTGCAGCCCCATGGACATCAGGTCGTTCATCACATCGTATTTCGGCGCCACGGAATCGAACACGCCACGCACTCGGCGTGCCTTGTCCTTTTCGTCAACCGACTCAAATCCGAAATGGGTACTGCTCATACGTCAATGCTAGGGGTGAATGCCAGCAATTCAAGCGACAACCCTGCCCCCGATTGGGGCATTGCCGCGGATTTATGTTGAAAAACAACAGCTGCGCCCAAACGCCGGGCGCCATCAGCTATGAAAAATATAGCGAACGAGGGTTTGCCCGCATCAACCATCAATGGCTGCCGCAGGCATGGCCGCCCGCTGCGACCATGGGCGCATCGCGCTGCATGCCGGCCGCCTCCAGGCGCTGCAGGTAATCGGTCCACAAACGCGCCTGCTCCGAGCCCAGGAAATAAAGGTAGTTCCAGGAAAAAATGCCGCTCTCATGGCCGTCGGAAAACACCGGCTTGACCGCATAGTTGCCGATGGGTTCGAGTTCGACCACCGTGACCTCGCGTTTGCCGGTCTGCAGCACTTCCTGGCCAGGGCCGTGGCCCTGGACTTCGGCCGAGGGCGAATAAACACGCATCAGTTCGAACGGAATCTTGAACTCGGTGCCGTCCGAAAATGCAATCTCGAGCACCCGCGACTGGGCGTGCACGGTCAGCGCGGTGGGGGTGGGGGTGTCGGGGGTCAGGCCTGCCATGAACTTTTCCTTCGGTGAATCAGACCAGCACGCGTTCGATGCCGCCGTTGTTGGCCGCCTCGACATAGCCGGGCAGCCATTCCTTGCCGAGGATCTGGTTGGCCATTTCCACCACGATGTAGTCGGCCTCGAGCAAGCCGTTTTGCAGGTCGTCGCCGTACCGGGTCAGCCCCTGCAGGCAGCTCGGGCAGCTGGTCAGGATCTTGACGTTGCCGGTGTCGGCCACGGCGCCGCTGGCGCGCAGTTTGGCTTCGTCCTTGCGCAGCTCTTCTTCCTTGCGAAAGCGGATCTGGGTAGAGATATCGGGGCGTGACACGCCCAGCGTGCCGGACTCGCCGCAGCAGCGTTCGGACTTGAGCACCTGGTCGCCGAGCAGCGCCTTGACGGTTTTCATCGGCTCCTGCAGCTTCATCGGGCTGTGGCAGGGGTCGTGGTACAGGTAGCCTTGGCCCGGCTGGTCGGTGCGCAGGGTAATGCCCTTTTCCAGCAGGTACTCGTGGATGTCGATGATGCGGCAACCCGGGAAAATCTTGTCGAACTCATAACCCTGCAGCTGGTCGTAGCAGGTGCCGCAACTGACCACCACGGTCTTGATGTCGAGGTAGTTCAGCGTGTTGGCCACGCGGTGGAACAGCACCCGGTTGTCGGTGATGATTTTCTCGACCTTGTCGAACTGGCCGCTGCCACGCTGCGGGTAACCGCAGCACAGGTAACCGGGCGGCAGCACGGTCTGCACGCCGGCATGCCAGAGCATGGCCTGGGTCGCGAGGCCGACCTGCGAAAACAGGCGCTCCGAGCCGCAACCGGGGAAATAAAACACCGCCTCGGTTTCAGCCGTCGTGCGGGCCGGATTGCGGATGATGGGGACGTAGTCCTTGTCCTCGATGTCCAGCAACGCGCGCGCGGTTTTCTTGGGCAGGCCGCCCGGCATCTTCTTGTTGATGAAGTGGATCACCTGTTCCTTGACCGGCGCCGCACCGACCGTCGCCCGCGGCCTGGCCGTCTGTTTGCGCGCCAGGCGCTTGAGCAGCTCGTTGGCCACGCGCTGGGCCTTGAAGCCGACGTCCACCATCGCGCTGCGCATGAACTTGATGGTCTGCGGGCTGGTGGCGTTGAGGAAGAACATGGCGGCGGCATTGCCGGGACGGAAGGACTTCTGCCCCATCTTGCGCAGCAGGTTGCGCATGTTCATGGACACCTCGCCGAAGTCGATGTCCACCGGGCAAGGGCTCAGGCACTTGTGGCAGACGGTGCAGTGGTCGGCCACGTCCTCGAACTCCTCCCAGTGCTTGATGCTGATGCCGCGCCGCGTCTGCTCTTCGTAGAGGAAGGCCTCGACCAGCAGCGAGGTCGCCAGGATCTTGTTGCGCGGGCTGTACAGCAGGTTGGCGCGTGGCACGTGGGTGGCGCACACCGGCTTGCATTTGCCGCAGCGCAGGCAGTCCTTGACACTGTCGGCGATCCCGCCGATGTCGGACTGCTGCATGATCAGCGACTCGTGGCCCATCAGGCCGAAGCTGGGCGTGTAGGCGTTGGTCAGGTCTGCCAACAGGCTCTCCGGCGCGGAGTCATCAGTCTTTTTGGCCTTTTGCCCAATATTCACGGGCGCAATCTGCTCCTGATTTCGTAGCAACTTGCCCTTGTTGAAGCGCCCTTCGGGATCGACCCGGGTCTTGTAGTCGGCAAAAGGCTGGAGCTCGGCGTCGGTCAGGAACTCCAGCTTGGTGATGCCAATGCCGTGTTCACCGGAGATCACGCCGTCGAGCGAACGCGCCAGCACCATGATGCGGGCCACCGCCTCATGCGCGGTCTGCAGCATCTCGTAGTCGTCGCTGTTGACCGGCAGGTTGGTGTGCACATTGCCGTCGCCGGCATGCATGTGCAGGGCGGCCCAGACGCGGCCCTTGAGCACCTGCTTGTGGATGGCGCTGCACTCCGCCAGGATGGGCGCAAAAGCCGCGCCCGAAAAAATCGCCTGCAGCGGCGCGCGCAGCTGGGTTTTCCAGCTGGCACGCAGCGAATGGTCCTGCAGTTGCGGAAACAGCGCATCCACATCACGCAGCCAACCCGACCACAAGGAGCGCACATCGGCAATCAGCGCCACGGCCTGGCCAACGCGGTCTTCCAGCAGCTCGGCCGAGGGGATCTCGCCGGCGTCGTCCGACTTGCCCAGGGGGAGCTTGCCCTTGAGGAAAAAGGCCTCCAGCGCATCACACAGCCGGACCTTGCTGGCCAGGCTCAGCTCGATGTTGATGCGTTCGATGCCATCGGTGTATTCGGCCATGCGCGGCAGCGGAATCACCACGTCTTCGTTGATCTTGAAGGCGTTGGTGTGGCGCGAAATGGCGGCGGTGCGCTTGCGGTCCAGCCAGAATTTCTTGCGCGCGTCCGGGCTGATGGCGATGAAACCCTCGCCACGGCGCGAATTGGCGATGCGCACGACTTCCGAGGTCGCGCGCGCCACCACGTCGGCGTCGGCGCCGGCAATGTCGCCGAACAACACCATCTTGGGCAGGCCGCCATGGGTCTTGGACTTGGTCGCATAACCGACCGCCTTCAGGTAGCGGTCGTCCAGGTGCTCCAAACCGGCCAGGATGGCGCCGCCGCGCTTTTGCTCGGCGAACATGAAGTCCTTGATCTCGACGATGCTGGGAACCGCGTCCCTGGCATTGCCGAAAAATTCCAGGCAGACGGTGCGTGTGTGCGCCGGCATGCGGTGCACGATCCAGCGCGCGCTGGTGATCAGGCCGTCGCAGCCTTCTTTCTGGATGCCGGGCAGGCCGCTGAGGAACTTGTCGGTCACGTCCTTGCCCAGGCCTTCCTTGCGGAAGGTATTGCCGGGGATGTCGAGTCGCTCGGTGCGCACCGGCGTCTTGCCGTCGGCCTCGAAATATTTCAGCTCGAAGCTGGCCATCTCGGCGTCGTGGATCTTGCCGAGGTTGTGGTTCAGGCGGGTGACTTCCAGCCACTGCGCCTCGGGCGTGACCATGCGCCAGGAGGCGAGGTTGTCCAGCGCTGTGCCCCAGAGCACGGCCTTCTTGCCACCCGCATTCATGGCGATGTTGCCGCCTATGCAGGAGGCTTCGGCCGAGGTCGGGTCCACCGCAAAGACATAACCACCGCGTTCGGCCGCATCGGCCACGCGCTGCGTGACCACACCGGCTTCGGTCCAGACGGTGGCCACGGGCTGGTCCAGCCCGGGCAGCGCCACCTGCTCGACCTCGGTCATGGCCTCGAGTTTTTCGGTGTTGATGACGGCCGACTTCCAGCTCAGCGGAATCGCGCCGCCGGTGTAGCCGGTGCCGCCGCCGCGCGGAATGATGGTCAGCCCGAGTTCGATACAGCCCTTGACCAGGCCGGCCATCTCGACTTCGGTGTCCGGCGTCAACACCACAAACGGGTATTCAACGCGCCAGTCGGTGGCATCGGTCACATGCGAGACACGCGACAGGCCGTCGAACTTGATGTTGTCCTTGAGCGTGAACTTGCCCAGCCGGCGCGCGGTCTTACGGCGCAGCTCGGCCATGTCCTCGAACGAGGTGGAAAAACGGTTGACTGCGGCGCGCGCGGTTTCGAGCAACTCGCCCACGATGGCGTCGCGCTGGCTGTCCGCCTCGGGCGTGCGACGTTTTTCGACCTCGGAGAGACGGTGCTGCAGGGCCTCGACCAGCATCCGGCGGCGCTTGGGATTGTCCAGCAGGTCATCCTGCAGATAGGGGTTGCGCTGCACCACCCAGACATCACCCAGCACCTCGTACAACATGCGCGCCGAGCGGCCAGTGCGGCGCTCGTCGCGCAGCAGGTTCAGCAGGTCCCAGGCCCGTTCGCCGAGCAGGCGGATCACGACTTCGCGGTCGGAAAACGAGGTGTAGTTGTAGGGAATCTCGCGGATGCGGGCTTGCCCATGCTCCGCGTCGGGTGTCGCGTCGGAAGCGAAAACGTTCAGGTCTTGGAGGGTGTCGGGGGCGTTCATCGTGGGGGAAATTCCGCCGCGCTCAGCGGCCTTGCGTGCTGTGGGCCTATGTTACCGCAGTGCAACAAGACCCTGACACCGTCGCCGGCCTCATGGAAATCCCGCTTGTTAAAGGCACCATGGAGCCGTTTAAATGACTTGTCACAATCAGTTCGTACACTGAACGTTACCCCAACTCAGGAGTTTTCATGAAGAACCGTTTTTCGGCGGCGGCCCTTGCTGCCTGCGCTTTTTGCCTTCCACTTGCCAGCCAGGCACAAACCGAAGTCCAGTGGTGGCACTCCATGGGCGGCGCCCTCGGCGAGTGGGTCAACGACCTGGCCAAGGACTTCAATGCCAGCCAGAAGGACTACAAGATCACGCCGACCTTCAAGGGCAGCTACGACGAGTCCATGACCGCCGCCATCGCCGCCTACCGTGCCGGCAACGCACCGCACATCCTGCAGGTCTTTGAGGTCGGCACCGCCACCATGATGGCCTCCAAGGGCGCGATCAAGCCGGTCGGCGAAGTCATGAAGCAGTCCGGCCTGCCTTTCGATCCGGGCGCCTACGTGCCGGCGGTCGCCGGCTACTACACGGCGCCCAACGGCCAGATGCTGAGCTTCCCCTTCAACAGCTCGACCCCGGTCTTCCACTACAACAAGGACGCGTTCAAGGCCGCCGGCCTGGACCCCGAGAAACCACCGACCACCTGGCCCGAAGTGGCGCTGGCCGCCGCCAAGCTCAAGGCTTCCGGCCACAAGTGTCCGTTCACCACCAGCTGGATCAGCTGGACGCAGCTGGAAAGTTTCTCGGCCTGGCACAACGTGTTGTACGCAACCAAGAACAACGGTTTCGGCGGCCTGGACACACGTCTGGCCTTCAACACCCCGCTGCATGTGCGCCACATCGAGAACCTGGCCAACATGGCCAAAACCGGCCTGTTCGTCTACAAGGGCCGCAACAACGCGGCTGACGCGACCTTTGTCTCGGGCGAATGCGCCATGGCGACCGGCTCGTCGGCGCTCTACGGCAGCGTGGTGCGCAACGGCAAGTTCGGTTACGGCATCGGCACCCTGCCCTACTACCCCGATGTCCAGGGCGCACCGCAGAACACCGTGATCGGCGGCGCCAGCCTGTGGGCCATGTCCGGCAAGAAGCCCGAGGAATACAAGGCCATCGCCTCCTTCTTCAACTACCTGTCCAAGCCTGAAGTGGCTGCGGCCAGCCACCAGCGTACCGGCTACCTGCCGGTCACCAAGGCTTCGTTCGAGATGACCGACAAGTCCGGCTTCTACAAGAAAAACCCGGGCACCGATGTGTCGGTCACCCAGATGATCCGCAAAACCACGGACAAGTCGCGCGGCGTGCGTCTGGGCAACTTCGTGCAGATTCGCACTATCATTGACGAGGAACTCGAAGGCGTCTGGAAAGGCAGCAAAACCCCGAAAGATGCGCTCGACATGGCCGTCAAGCGCGGCAACGAGCAGCTCGAGCGCTTCCAGAAAGCCAACAAGTCCTGATCAGGCGGGGCGGTGTCCGCACCGCCCTTTGCAAGCCAATATAGCTGCCGACCCCCCGCATCACGGGATTCGGCAGCTATTATTTTTATAGCATCTCATGGAAAAACGGGTTCTTTTCAAATCGGTCTGGCTGCCCTGGGCGCTGATTGCACCGCAGATGGCGGTGATCCTGGTTTTCTTTTTCTGGCCGGCCGGTCAGGCGCTCTACCAGAGCCTGCTGCTCGAAGATGCCTTCGGCTCCTCCAGCGAATTTGTCGGCTTGGAAAACTTCCGCCGCCTGTTCGCCGATCCGTCCTACCTCGAGTCCTTCTACACCACCGCCATCTTCTCCGGCCTGGTGGCGGTCTCGGGACTGACCATCGCCCTGCTGCTGGCGGTCATGGCCAACCGCGTCGTGCGCGGCGCCGGCATCTACAAGACCCTGCTGATCTGGCCGTATGCCACCGCGCCCGTCGTGGCCGGCGTGCTCTGGCTGATGATGTTCGCCTCGCCCTACGGCGTGCTGGCCTATGCCCTGCGCGAAGTCGGCTTCGAGTGGGACCATGTGCTCAACGGCAACCACGCGATGGCACTGATTGTCATGGCCGCCGTCTGGAAGCAGATTTCCTACAACTTCCTGTTCTTCCTGGCGGGCCTGCAGTCGATTCCGCATTCGCTGATCGAGGCCGCAACCATCGACGGCGCATCCCCGTGGAAACGTTTCTGGAGCATCGTGTTCCCGCTGCTGTCACCGACCACCTTCTTCCTGCTGGTCATCAACATCGTCTACGCCTTCTTCGACACCTTCGCCATCGTTGATGCAGCCACGCACGGCGGGCCCGGCAAGGACACCTCCATCCTGGTCTACAAGGTCTATTACGACGGCTTCAAGGCGCTCGACATCAATGGTTCTGCCGCGCAATCGGTGGTGCTGATGGTGATCGTTGTTGCACTGACGGTGATCCAGTTCAAGTTTGTCGAGAAGAAGGTGAATTACTGATGGCCCCCACACTCCTCACTTCGTGCAGTTTTCTGCCCCCCGAGGGGACTCAAGCCTGTCCTGGGGCGGCCCTCCTGCGGAGGCTTGACCGATGATCCAGAAAAACCCCATCCTCGACTTCTTCTCGCACCTGATCCTGATCCTCGGGGTGCTGATCGTGTTTTTCCCGATCTACGTGACATTCATCGGTTCCACGCAAACCGCCGCGCAGATCATGACCAGCAACCCGATCTCGCTGCTGCCGGGCGACAACTTCATCGAAAGCTACAGGCTGGCCCTGTTCGGTGGCAAGACCGAAGCTGGCGCCAGCATCGGTGCGGCCGGGCCGATGATGCTGATCAGCCTGTCCAGCGCGCTGATCATCGCCATCGGCAAGATCGCGATTTCACTGCTGTCGGCCTTTGCCATCGTGTACTTCCGCTTTCCCTTCAAGAACCTGGTGTTCTGGATGGTCTTCGTCACGCTGATGCTGCCGGTCGAGGTGCGCATCGGCCCGACCTACGAGGTGGTGTCCAACCTGGGCATGCTCAACAGCATGGCGGGCCTGACGGTGCCACTGATCGCCTCGGCCACGGCCACGTTCCTGTTCCGGCAGTTTTTCCTGACCGTGCCCGATGAGCTGGTGGAGGCCGCGCGCATGGACGGCGCCGGCCCGATGCGCTTTTTCAAGGACGTGTTGCTGCCGCTGTCGAAAACCTCGATCGCCGCGCTGTTCGTGATCCAGTTCATCTACGGCTGGAACCAGTACCTGTGGCCGCTGCTGGTCACCACCGATGAAAGGATGTACCCCATCGTGATGGGCATCAAGCGCCTGATCTTCGGCGAGGTGTACATCGAATGGAACGTGGTGATGGCGACGGCCATCCTGGCCATGCTGCCGCCGGCCATCGTCGTGATGCTGATGCAGAAGTGGTTCGTCAAGGGTCTTGTGGATACGGAAAAATAATGGCTTCAATTCAACTCAAGGACGTCGTCAAGAAGTACGGCAAGGGCAAGCAGGAACTGCAGGTCATCCACGGCGTCAACGCGACAATAGCCGACCACGAGTTCATCGTCATCGTCGGGCCGTCGGGCTGCGGCAAGTCCACCCTGCTGCGCATGGTGGCCGGCCTGGAAGAAATTTCCGGCGGCGAGATCTCCATCGGCGGGCGCGTGGTCAACGAGCTGGAGCCGGCCGAACGCGACATCGCCATGGTGTTCCAGAACTATGCGCTGTACCCGCACATGAGCGTGTTCGACAACATGGCCTACGGCCTGAAGATCAAGAAAATGCCGATTGCCGAGATCAAGCAGCGCGTCGACAAGGCCGCCGGCATCCTGGAGCTGGGCCACCTGCTCGACCGCAAGCCGCGCCAGCTTTCGGGCGGCCAGCGCCAGCGCGTGGCCATGGGCCGCGCCATCGTGCGCCAGCCGCAGGTGTTTTTGTTCGACGAGCCGCTGTCCAACCTGGACGCCAAGCTGCGCGTGCAAACCCGGCTGGAGATCCAGAAGCTGCACCGCGAACTCGGCATCACCTCGCTGTTCGTCACCCACGACCAGGTCGAGGCCATGACGCTGGCGCAGCGCATGATCGTCATGAACGCCGGCCGCATGGAGCAGTTCGGTACGCCCGAAGAGGTTTACAACCGCCCGGCCACCACCTTTGTCGCCAGCTTCATGGGCTCACCACCGATGAACCTGCTCAAACACGCGCCCAACGCCGACTTCGGCGGCCGGCCCGGCACCATCCTCGGCATCCGGCCTGAGCACCTGCAGGTCGGTGCCGCCGGCTGGGCCGTGCAGGTCGACACGATGGAGATGCTGGGTGCCGAGCGGCTGGTTTACTGTCGTTTCGGCGACGAATTCCTGATTGTCCGCACCGATGAAAGCCAGGCCACGCCCGAGATCGGCGCCACCATCCATGTGGCCCCCCGCGTGGACCGCCTGCACTGGTTTGACGCCGAAACGGGCAAACGGCTTTGACACCCTGGCCCTATCCGCGCTGGATCGCCCACCGCGGTGCGGGCAAGCTGGCGCCGGAAAACACGCTGGCCGCCTTCCGGCTCGGTGCCAGCCACGGCTACCGCATGTTCGAATGTGATGTGAAGCTCAGTGCCGACGACGTACCCTTCCTGATGCATGACGCCACGCTGGAACGCACGACCAACGGCCAGGGCACCGGCGGCGAGCAGCCCTGGGGCGCGCTGTCGCGGCTCGACGCAGGCAGCTGGCACTCGCGCGCCCATGCCGGCGAGCCGCTGGCCAGCCTGGACAACGTGGCACGTTATTGCCTGCGCAACGGGTATTTCCTGAATATCGAGATCAAGCCCACCCCCGGCCTCGAGGCCCGGACGGGCACGGTGGTGGCCAACGCCGCGGCCCGCCTTTGGGAAGGCACCGCCGTCCCGCCGCTGCTGACTTCTTTTCAGCCCGAGGCGCTGCAAGCCGCCAAAGCCGCGCAACCGCAGTTGCCGCGTGGCCTGCTGCTCGACAGTTTGTGGAAGGGCTGGCTGGAAACAGCGCTGACGCTGGACTGCGCGGCGCTGGTCTGCAACCAGGCCCTGTGGGACAGCTCCACCGTGCTGCAGGCCAAAAGCGCCGGGTTTCGCTGCCTGAGTTACACCGTCAACGACGAGTGGGCGGCCCAGCGCCTGCTTGACCTGGGCACTGACGGCATCATCACCGACCGGGTCGACCTGTTCGCCCCCGACGCCTGAGCCGGACGTTCAGGCCTTCCAGCCGCGCAGCAACACCCACTGGCAGGTCGCCGCGCCCACGGCCAGCAAGGCATAACTGGCCATCTTGCCGTCGCGGCCAAAAATAACCAGCCCGGCCACCAGCAGGGCCAGAGATGCTACAAAAACAATAGCTAGCTGCACAACAGGAGAAAGAGGTAGCGGCCTTTTTGATCTGAAAAACCGGGCAAAGACACGGGCCACCAGCACCACGAACAGCGCCACAAAAGCGGCCGGGGCCATGAAATTGAGCAGCTGGTTGGTCAGGTTGAGTGCAGTCATGCCGGTGGCGGATTGAAAGAAGTCATTCGAAAAGGCAGGCGGGCCATCGGCACCCGGGCTTGCCCTGTATCAAGGGCATTGAAAGAATGTCCGCGTCTGGCCATCTCTTCAATTTTATAATCAGGCCATGTCAGTCTGGACCTTGGGCATCAACCATACCACCGCACCGCTCGATTTGCGCGGCCGGTTTGCGTTCGCCATCGACCAGATCGAGCCCACCTTGAGGGGCTTGCGCGAGTCGCTGGCGCGCCAGCCCGAAGCCACGCTGCTGTCCACCTGCAACCGCACCGAGATCTATTGCGCCGGTGACAAGTCCGACCTCGAGCACACGCTCGAATGGCTGGCACACCACGGCGGCGTCTCGCCGGCCCTGTTGCGCTCCCACGCCTACACCCTGGAAAACGACCATGCCGCGCGCCACGCCTTTCGCGTCGCCAGCGGGCTCGATTCGATGGTTTTGGGCGAACCGCAAATCCTGGGCCAGATGAAGGACGCGGTGCGCGCCGCCGAAGACGCCGGCGCCATGGGCACGACGCTGCACCAGCTGTTCCAGCGCTCGTTCGCGGTTGCCAAGGAAGTCCGCACCAGCACTGAAATCGGCGCGCACAGCATCAGCCTGGCGGCCGCCTCGGTGCGCCTGGCCGGCCAGCTGTTCGAGGATCTGAGCGACATCAAGGTGCTGTTTGTCGGCGCGGGCGAGATGATCGACCTGGCCGCCACCCACTTTGCCGCCAAAAACCCGAAGGCCATGACCGTGGCCAACCGCACCCTGGAGCGCGGCGAAAAACTCGCCGGGCGCTTCGGTGCCGAGGTCATGCGCCTGGCCGACCTGCCGAGCCGCCTGCACGAGTTCGACGCGGTGATCAGCTGCACCGCCAGCACCCTGCCCATCATCGGCCTTGGCGCGGTCGAGCGCGCCGTCAAGCTGCGCAAGCACCGCCCGATGTTCATGGTGGACCTGGCCGTGCCGCGCGACATCGAGCCGGAGGTCAAGGAACTGCCGGACATCTACCTCTACACCGTCGACGATCTGGCGCATGTGGTGCAGACCGGCAAGGACAGCCGGCAGGCAGCGGTGGCCGAGGCCGAAGTCATCATCGACGCCGGTGTGCAGAACTTCATGCACTGGCTGGATCAGCGGCGCACCGTGCCGCTGATCCAGCAGCTCAACGCCCAGACCGACGAATGGCGTGCGCTGGAAATCGCCCGCGCCAAAAAACTGCTGGCCAAAGGTGAACCCGTGGATGCGGTCCTCGAGGCGCTGTCGCGCGGGCTGACACAGAAAATGCTGCACGGCGCACTTGCCGAGCTGCATGCCGGCAGTGCGGACAACCGCGAAGCAACGGCACAAACCGTCTCCCGGCTGTTTTTGCGCGGCAACCTGCCCCGGGAACAGAAAGAGCGTTAGCGCCACTATCGCGCGAACCACAGCCCGTACATCGGGCTGCACGCGGGGCCGAGTCACCGGCCGCCTGTCTCCTGAACGTTTTTGCTCCCGGCCTTTCAATGAAACCCTTTCTCCGCCAGACACTTGACCGCCAGATTTTCCGCCTGCACGAGCTCGACGCCCTGCTGTCGGCCGCCGACGTGGTCAGCAATATGGAGCGTTTTCGCAACCTGACACGCGAACATGCCGAGGCCAGCATCGTGGTCACGCAGTACCAGCAGCTGACGGCGCGCGAGGCTGATCTGGCCAGCGCGCAGACCATGCTCTCGGAAGCCAGGGACGACCCCGAGATGGCCGCCATGGCCGAAGAAGAGATCACTGCCGCGCAGGCCGACATCGCCCGCCTGGACGAAGCCCTGCAGCTGATGCTGATCCCCAAGGACCCGGACGATGCGCGCCCGGCGTTCATCGAAATCCGCGCCGGCGCCGGCGGCGATGAATCCGCACTGTTCGCGGCCGACCTGTTTCGCATGTACACGCGTTACGCCGAGCGCAAGCGCTGGGCCGTCGAGATCATCAGCGAGTCGGTCAGCGAGCTCGGCGGCTACAAGGAAGTGGTGCTGCGCCTGGATGGCCCGCCCGATGCCCTGGGCGTCGGCGTTTACGGCAAGCTGCGCTTCGAGTCGGGCGGCCACCGCGTGCAGCGCGTGCCGGCCACCGAAACCCAGGGGCGCATCCACACCAGCGCCTGCACGGTCGCGGTGCTGCCCGAGCCCGACGAGGCGGTGGCCATCCAGATCAACCCGGCCGACCTGCGCATCGACACCTACCGCGCCAGTGGTGCTGGCGGCCAGCACATCAACAAGACTGACTCGGCGGTGCGCATCACCCACCTGCCGACCGGCATCGTGGCCGAGTGCCAGGAGGGCCGCAGCCAGCACGGCAACAAGGCCCAGGCACTGAAGGTGCTGACCGCCCGCATCCATGAAAAAGACCGCTCCGAACGCGCCGCCAAGGATGCGGCCATGCGCAAGGGCCTGATCGGAAGTGGTGATCGAAGCGACCGGATACGGACCTACAACTTTCCGCAGGGGCGGCTGACCGACCACCGCATCAACCTGACGCTGTACAAGCTGCTGTCCATCATGGAAGGCGACATGGACGATGTCGTCACCGCCCTGCAGGTCGCCCGCGGTGCCGAACTGCTGGCGGACCTGGAAACCTCGTCCAACGGCTGAGGGCTGCGTGTTTAATGCCAAATTGGCCTCCAGCCTTTGATTGGCAAGCGCCATCAGCTCCTGTTTTCATAGCAATTCACCGTGACTGACGCCCTCCCCGTGACCACCCTCACCTGTGCGCAAGCATTGACAGCCGCCCGGACACTCGGGCTGGAGCGGCTGGACGCCCAGCTGCTGCTGCTGCACGCACTCGGCAAACCCGGCGCGGACCGCGCCTGGCTGCTCACGCATGACACGACTCCCTTGCCGGGAGAGGCAGCACAGTATTTCCACACACTCAGCCTGCGCCGCGCCGCCGGTGAGCCGCTGGCCTATCTGGTCGGCAGCAAGGAGTTCTTCGGCCTGGATCTGCAGGTGGATGGCCGCGTGCTGGTGCCGCGTCCGGACACGGAAACCCTGGTGGAATGGGCCCTGCAACAACTGGCAGAAGCGGGCATACCGGCGTCCGCCCGGGTGCTCGACCTGGGCACCGGCAGCGGCGCGATTGCCCTGGCGCTGAAGAAAACCCGGCCCGCGCTCGACGTCACAGCGGTCGATGCCAGCAGCGATGCGCTGGCGGTCGCGGCTGCCAACGCACAACAACACCAGTTGCCGGTCCATTTTCTGCAGAGCAACTGGTTCAAAAATGTAAACGGCCTCTTTCACCTGATTGTCAGCAATCCGCCCTATGTGGCCGATGCCGATCCGCATTTGCCCGCCTTGCGCCATGAACCCGTGGAGGCACTGACGGCCGGGAAAGACGGCCTGGACGATCTTCGGCGCATCATCGAGCAGGCGCCGGCCCACCTGCAGCCGCAAGGCTGGCTGCTGCTCGAGCACGGCTACGACCAGGCCCGGGCGGTGTGCGAACTGCTCCAGCAGCGGGGCTTTGCCGACGTGCAGAGCCGGGCCGACCTGGCGGGCATACCCCGCTGCTCGGGGGGGCGCCGGCCCGCCCCCGTTCTGCCCACCAACAGCCAAACGGCGGGATAATCACCCATTGATTTACCGCGTCTGACATCCATTTATTTGAGTAAAGCAAAGGCCGGCTTTCCTTCGGCCGCCAAACACTCCCATCCAAAGGACCCCTCATGAACGATACCCAGCAACGCATTGACCAGATCGTCAAGTCCAGTGAGGTTGTGCTTTTCATGAAAGGCACGGCCCAGTTCCCCATGTGCGGTTTTTCCGGACGCGCGATCCAGGTGCTCAAAGCCTGCGGCGTGACCAAGCCCGCCACCGTGAATGTGCTCGAGGACGAAGAGATTCGCCACGGCATCAAGGAATACAGCAACTGGCCGACCATTCCCCAGCTTTATGTGAAAGGCGAATTTGTCGGCGGCTCGGACATCATGATGGAGATGTACGAGAGCGGCGAGTTGCAGCAGGTGCTGGGCACGCCCGCCGAGTAAGGACGTTCCCGCAGGCCTGCCCGTCACCGGCAGGTCGTGGAACCCTCAGGCCTGCCGGCCTTTACTGGGTATAACCTTCACACGCCCCGGCGTTGACACGGCCCTTGCATTCGCGCTTGAGCCTGGCAGAGCGCTCCCTGGCGGTTTCCTGCGAGCCGGGCATGAACTTGACGCTTTTGCCCGGCGGGGCGCTGGCCTTTTTCTGGGCCTTCTTGCTGGCCGCCAGGCTGGGGCCAGCCGCAAAGCCAATCAGCAGGGTCGCTGCCAACACGGCCGCCATGCGGCGTGCCAAGGATGTTTGAATCATGTCCCGCTCCTCCCTGTTGACCGGCGGCCTGCCATTTTTCCGTTTTGCCGTCTTGCCGTTTTTACACGATGACAGGCCCTATTGCAATCGGGCGTCGCCGTAGACCTGGTCATCCGGCGGTGCGTCGGCCGGCATGCGAAAACCCTCGCTGGCCCAGGCGCCCAGATCGATATTTTTGCAGCGCTCACTGCAAAAAGGCCTGAAGCGGTTTTCCTGCGCATAAATGCTGGGGCCGCCACAGGTGGGGCAGACCACTGTTTTGGTTGGGGGCTGGTCTGGGTTCATCATCGGGAATTCAAGCTGAAAATCAGGGGTCAGGACTTGCGTCCACAGGCCGGTCTCAGGAACAAAGCGTCAGTTCAAACGCGGCGTCGTCGGTGCAGGCGTGCAGCCGGTCGTCACTTTCATGGCGCATGAGGCGCACGGAAACCATCAGGCGGTTGCCGCTGATCTCCGGAATCAGCCCCAGGCTCGGATCGATCAGCAGGCGCAGAAGCTGGAAGGTACGTCCCTGCGGCAGGGTTTGCTGGTACTGCCCGCCCGCCGCCACGACTTTTTGCGGCAGACCGGAGTCGCGCAGCAACTTGAGCAACATTCGGACCGACTCGGCCAGCGGCACCAGCGTGGCGATCCAGCGCTGCAAGTCCCGCTGCCGCTGGTGTGCGTCAAAGTGTTGCCAGGCGAAATAGGCGGGAAGATCGAATTCACAGGTTCCGCCGGGGATGCCGATGCGGCTGCGAATGCTCATCAGCCAGTCGTTTTCGGTCAGGGACTGCCCCGCTTTTCCGGGCAGGCTGTTCAAGGCCGAAAAACACCCATCCAGCCGACCGGTGACCTCATCCAGCACCGCCTCGGAAATCGCCGGGTTGCCGCGGTAGCCGTTGAGCGTGTGTTTCTGCCGGTCCAGGTCCTTGAGTACATCGGTCTTCAGGTCGGCACGGGCCGCCACGTCCATGATTTCGAAAATGGTCGTGATGGCGTAATGGTGGTCGGTCGGATGTTCACGCGCGGCCAGCTCACCCAAGCGGTGAAACAGATGCTCAAGTCGCAAATAGGTACGAATGCGTTCGTTGAAGGGATACTCGTAAAGGATCACTGCGATATATCTTTTTCAGCGGGTTGGTTGTCCGTCCATCATAGCCCGAAGCGCTGCGACAGTTGCTGCACCATCACCGCCAGCGCGGCCAGTGACAGGGGCGCATCGTTGTAAATGCAGATGTCGGCGGCGGCGAGCCGCTGGTCGCGGCTGGCCTGTCCGGCCATGACACGTTCTACCGCTTCACGCGTCCATCCGTTGCGCGCCATCACCCGGCTGACCTGGGTTGCCTCGCTGCAGTCCACCACCAGCACCTGGTCCACACGCTGGCGCCAGCGTCCTGACTCGACCAGCAGGGGAACATCAAACACGATGCAGGCGCTGGCGGCTCGCGCTGCCTGGCGGGCGGTTTCTTCGCCGACCAGCGGATGCACAATGGCTTCCAGCTGTTTTTTTGCCCCGGCATCCGCAAAAACCAGCTCGCGCATCGCGTCGCGGTTCAAGCCCCCTTCCGGCGTGATGAAGCGGGCACCAAATTGCCTGGCAAGCCTGTCCATGGCAACACCCCCCGGCGCCGTGACCTGGCGCGCGATGGCGTCGGAATCAATCACCGCCGCACCGCAGTCGGCCAGCATTCCGGCAACCGTGCTTTTTCCGCTGCCAATGCCGCCCGTCAAGCCCACGCGTAACGCCCGCACGAGGCTACAACCCGATGAAGCGCAGGATGGACTGGGGACCAAACACCATGGCCGTCAGCCCCGCACCTGCCAGGAAAGGACCAAAGGGCACATACCCTCCTTCGCGCAAGCCGCTGGAGAACTTCAACGCGATGCCGACCAGGGCACCGATCACCGACGCCATCAAGATCATCGGCACCAGCGCGCTCCAGCCGAACCAGGCCCCCAGGGCCGCAAAAAGCTTGAAGTCTCCGTAACCCATGCCTTCCTTGCCGGTCACCAGCTTGAAAGCCCAGTACACCAGCCACAAGGACAGATATCCGGCCACCGTCCCCCACAGGGCATCCATGAGTTGCACCGCCGGGTTCCAGCCCAGCGCGGCGACGATCAACCCCGCCCAGAGCAGCGGCAGGGTCACGTCGTCCGGCAACAGCGTGGTGTCCCAGTCAATCAGCGCCAGTGCCAGCAAGGTGGCGGCAAAACCGCTCCAGGCCAAGCCGGTGGCTGTCAAGCCCCAGCGCCAGGCGCAAAAAAAGAACAAGGCGCCCGTGACGGCCTCCACCAGCGGATAGCGCCATCCGAATTTCGTGCCACAGACAGAACATTTCCCCCGCAGAAAAAGGTAACTCAGGACGGGAATATTTTCGTACCAGGCAATCACATGGCCGCAGCTTGAGCAGCGGGAACGGGGCACCATCAAATTGAATTTTTCGGCGCTGTCTGCGACCTTGCCGGCAAGTTCGGCGCATTCCGCCGCCCACTGCCGCTCCATCATTTTCGGCAAGCGGTAAATGACCACATTGAGGAAACTGCCGACCAGCAGCCCCAGGATACCGGCCAGCGCGGCATTGAATTCGGCCGGCAAACCGAGCGCGAGCCCGGGCATCAGACCACTTGACCCAGTTTGAAGATCGGCAGGTACATGGACACCACAATCCCGCCGATCAGGCCCCCAAGGAACACGATGATGATGGGTTCCATCAGGCTGGACAGGCCCGCCACCATCTCATCCACCTCGGCCTCATAAAAGTCTGCCGCCTTTCCGAGCATGTGATCCACGGAACCCGACTCCTCGCCGATGGCGCACATCTGCAGCACCATGGTCGGAAACAGGTTGACGTTGCCCATGGCCGCCGTCAGGCTGGTGCCCGTCGAGACTTCCTGCTGGATCTTCCGGGTGGCGTCCTCGTAAAGGGAGTTGCCGGAGGCGCCACCGACCGAGTCCAGTGCCTCCACCAACGGCACGCCGGCGGCGAACATGGTCGACAGCGTGCGCGTCCAGCGGGCGATGCAGGACTTTTCAATCAGGGCGCCAAACACCGGCACTTTCAGCAAGAGCCGGTCCATGAATCGCTGCACTTTTTCGTTGCGTTTCCAGGCCTGCATGAAAAAGTAGACTCCCCCGCCTACGCTGCCAAAAATAAGCCACCAGTAAGCCACAAAAAACTCGCTGATCGCCATCACAAACAGCGTCGGGGCCGGCAAATCCGCACCGAAAGAGGAGAACACCTCCTTGAACGCGGGGATCACGAAAATCATGATCACCGCGACCACCACAAACGCCACCACCACCACCGAGGTCGGGTACATCAGTGCCGACTTGATTTTCGACTTGATGGCCTCGGTTTTTTCCATGTAAACCGCGAGGCGGTCCAACAAGGCCTCCAGAATACCCGCCGCCTCGCCGGCTTCCACCAGATTGCAATACAGCGCATTGAAGTACAGCGGGTACTTGCGGAAGGCGGCACTCAGGGACGTACCGGTTTCCACATCGGTGCGCACATCATTGAGCAGTTTGGTCACGCTGGCATTGGGGTTGCCGCGCCCGACAATGTCGAAAGCCTGCAGCAGCGGAACGCCGGCCTTCATCATGGTGGCCAGCTGACGCGTGAAAATGGCGATATCCCGGGGCTTGATGGACTTGCCCGAACGCATGCTGCGCTTCTTGATCTTGGTCGCCAGTACGCCCTGCCGGCGCAAGGAGGCCTTGACCTGGTTTTCCCCCACAGCCCGGGTTTCACCCCGCACCTGCTTGCCATTGCGATCCTTGCCTTCCCACTCGAAGACAAATTCCTTGATGTCTCTGGATGCTGCAGTTGCCATGGTGCCTTCTTCAGTAAGGAAGTGATGATGGGGACTCGAAATGTCCAGCGACGCGACCGACCAGCCTGTTGAACAGCAAGTGCCTACACATTGGTGCAGGCCAGGACTTCCTCGAGCGAGGTCATGCCGAGTTTGACTTTATGCAGACCCGCTCCGCGCAGACTTTTGACACCTTCGCTCTCTGCCTGCGCAGCGATTTCGAGCGCGCTGCCATCGCGCAGGATGATGCGCTGGAGTTCCTCGGTGATGGGCATGACCTGGTAAACCCCGACCCGGCCCTTGTAACCGTTGTTGCACAAGGAGCAGCCGACCGGTCGGTAAGGCGTCCATGTGCCATCCACATCCTCTTCCTTGAAGCCCGCATCCAGCAAGGTCTCGCGCGGAATATCGGCGGGTGCCTTGCAGTTCGGGCAAAGACGCCGCGCCAGACGCTGGGCCGTGATCAGGATGACGCTCGAGGCAATGTTGAAGGGAGCAATGCCCATGTTGCGCAGGCGCGTCAACGTGGCCGGCGCATCGTTGGTATGCAGGGTGGACAGCACCAGGTGGCCGGTCTGGGCCGCCTTGATGGAAATTTCGGCGGTTTCCAGATCACGGATCTCGCCGACCATGATGATGTCCGGATCCTGCCGCAAAAAGGCTTTCAGGGCCACGGAAAATGTCAGGCCAGCCTTGTCGTTCATGCTGACCTGGTTGACGCCAGGCAGGTTGATCTCGGCCGGGTCCTCGGCCGTGGCGATGTTCACGCCCGGCTTGTTCAGGATATTCAGGCAGGTGTACAAGGACACGGTTTTGCCGGAGCCGGTCGGACCGGTCACCAGCACCATGCCGTAGGGACGCTGCACAGCCTTGAGCAGGCGCTCCTTTTCAATGGGCTCGTAACCCAGCGCATCAATGCCGAGTTTGGCGCTGCTCGGATCCAGGATACGGATCACGATCTTTTCACCGAACATGGTGGGCAGGGTGCTGACCCGGAAATCGATCACGCGGTCGGGGCCGATTTTCAGCTTCATCTTCCCGTCTTGAGGAACCCGCTTTTCCGAAATGTCCATTTTCGAGATGACCTTGATCCGCGAGGCCAGCTTCTCCTTGATGGCCACAGGCGGCGAGGCAATCTCGCGCAACTCGCCGTCGATGCGGAAGCGCACCCGGTAGGTGTGCTCGTAAGGTTCGAAATGCAGATCCGAGGCCCGCATGCTGAATGCATCGAGCAGCATTTTGTGCAGGAACTTGACGACCGGCGCGTCCTCAACCTCCGAAACTCCGGTGTCGTTGCTGTCCGCGCTGGCCGCCTCGGCGGTGGATTCATCAAATTCAAAATCATCGCCAATGATGCTGTCCATGGCTTCGGACGCGGTGGTGGCAGACGCCTCCACCATCTTGGACAGCTTGTCGTATTCGGCGATGACCCAGTCCACCCCCATTTGGGTGGAAAACTTGATCTTTTCTGCAGCTTCCTGATCGGACGGGTCCGCCGTCGCGACGATCAGGCGGTTGCTGCGCTTGCTGAGAACCACAATCCGGTATGCCTGACAGATTTTGGCGTCCAGCAAACCCTTGGGCAGGCGCTGTGTGTCTATCGCGTTCAGGTCAAGAAGGGGGGCCGCAAACGCGGTGGACATGGTGTGCGCGAGGTCCGACGGGGATACCGCGCCGGAACCCGTCAATTCAGCAATAAAGCTGGTACGCCCGCTTTGGGCCTTGCGAAAGATGTCCTCCGCGGCCTTCTGCCCCAGCTTGCCAGCAATGACCAACGCCCTGCCCAAGCCGGGCAATGCCAGCGCGGCGGGTGCATTGCTTACAGAATCGACAGCTGCCATGGTTTTTAGAATCCAGCCAGAATTGACAAAATTGACATCATCGCCGATAGATCTGGTGGTGTAAATCTAAAAGCGTTCTGCCTCTGACCCTGTGTTGGAACAAAGCAAAGATCAGACATTCGCGGACGGAATAGGGGAGGAGCGGGAGCGGACCATGAATGGTCGGGGTGAGAGGATTCGAACCTCCGGCCTCTACGTCCCGAACGTAGCGCTCTACCAGGCTAAGCTACACCCCGAAAAGTGCCGAACCAGGCGTCAGGAACGACGCTGCAGCAGCTGAGAAGCCAATTGTAGCAAGGCCCCGCTGTAGGGGTTGTCCCCAAGCGCCGTGAGTGCCTGGACAGCGCGTTGAGCCTCCACCGCGGCGGCATCCCGGGTCGCCTGCAGGGCACCGGTCTTTCGGACAATGGCCACGATCTCGGCCAGCTGCCCCGTCCCGCCGGTCTCGATGGCCCGCCGGATGGTGGCCCGCTCATCCGCGGTGCCGCGCTGCATGGCGATGATCAGCGGCAGGGTCGCCTTGCCCTCGCGCAGGTCGTCCCCGAGGTTTTTCCCCATTTCCTCGGCATCACCGTCATAGTCCAGCACATCGTCAATCACCTGGAAGGCGGTTCCCAGTGCCTGCCCGTAATCGGCGCAGGCAAGCTCTATGTCAGCCGGTGCCTGCGCCAGCAATGCAGCCAGCCGGGCGCTCGCCTCGAACAGCTTGGCGGTTTTGGAGCGGATCACGCGCAGATAGCCCTCTTCGGACAGGCCGGCATCGTGCATGTTCATCAATTGCAGCACTTCGCCTTCGGCAATGATGTTGGTCGCCTCGGCCAGGGTTTGCATGATGCGCATGTCGCCAGCATCGACCATCATCTGGAAGGCCCTGGAATACAGAAAATCCCCCACCAGAACACTGGCCGGGTTACCAAATGCAGCATTGGCGGTGGCCCGGCCCCGGCGCAGGGCGGACTCGTCCACCACATCATCATGGAGCAAGGTCGCCGTATGTATGAATTCCACCACAGCGGCCAGATTGAAACGCTGCTCGCCCCGATAACCCAAAGCGCCGCACATCAGCAGCAGCAGCGCAGGGCGCAGGCGCTTGCCACCGGCGGCGATGATGTACTGCGATACCTGGCTGACCAAGGGCACCTCGGTGCTCAGGCGGCGTGCAATCACGGCGTCCATGGCCTGCATGTCGTCGGCAATCAGGGCCAGTGCGGCGGCGGTGCTAGAAGAATTTACAGACAAAACGGTCCAGACATGAGATTTCAGGAATTATAGAAAGCAAGCACCCCAGCCGGCACATCCAGCGGCGCCGAATCGAAGGTCCTGCGACAAATAATGGCGCCGTGCTAGAATCTAGGGCTCTGTGGAAATCCGTCCGCAGAACTCACATACGAGGTCTCACATGTACGCGGTCATAAAAACCGGCGGCAAACAATACAAAGTTGCCACTGGTGAAAAAATTAAAGTAGAACAGATTGCTGCGGACGTAGGCCAAGAGATCGTTATTGACCAGGTATTGGCTGTCGGAAGCGGCAGCACAATCACGGTTGGTACGCCCTTGGTGTCCGGCGCTACTGTTACGGTAACTGTCCTGTCTCACGGCAGGGGCGACAAAGTGCGCATTTTCAAAATGCGTCGTCGCAAGCACTACCAAAAACGTCAAGGTCACCGTCAGAACTTCACGGAACTGCAAATCGGCGCCATCGCCGGTTAAGCAGCGACGCACCAAGGAGTATTGAAAAATGGCACAGAAAAAAGGCGGCGGCTCTACGCGAAACGGGCGCGATTCCAAGCCCAAGATGTTGGGCGTCAAGAAGTTTGGCGGCGAAGTGATCAACGCAGGCAGCATCATCGTGCGCCAGCGTGGCACCAAGTTCCATCCGGGCGTCAATGTCGGCATCGGCAAGGACCACACCCTGTTTGCACTGGTGGACGGTTCAGTATCGTTTGCTGTCAAGGGCTCGCTGAACAAGCACACCGTCAACGTGACTCCAGCGTAAGCTGATCACTTCGATGGCATCGAAGCCCCGCTTGGTCGGGGCTTTTTTGTTTTGGCTCCTCTTGTTTTCCAATCTTTGTAAACTATCTTCAGGATACAGGCAGCCCCTGCTGCCGGCCCCCCTTCAAAATCATGAAATTTGTCGACGAAGCCTATATTGACATCGCCGCTGGCGATGGCGGGAGTGGCTGCGTCTCCTTCCGCCATGAAAAGTACAAGGAGTTCGGTGGCCCCAACGGGGGTGACGGCGGCCGCGGCGGGCATGTGTATGCCCTGGCGGACGTGAACCTGAACACCTTGGTGGATTTCCGGTTTTCGCGCCGCCACCATGCGCGCAACGGCGAGCATGGCATGGGCTCGGACATGTTTGGCGCCAAGGGCGACGACATCATCCTCAAGATGCCGGTGGGCACCATCCTGACCGACGCCGAAACCGGCGAGGTTCTGTATGAACTGCTGGTCCCCGGCGAGGAAGTGCTGATCGCCAAGGGCGGCGACGGCGGCTTCGGCAACCTGCGCTTCAAGAGTTCGACCAACCGCGCGCCACGCAGCAAGACGCCAGGCTGGCCCGGTGAACACAAAAGCCTCAAGCTCGAATTGAAAGTCCTGGCCGACGTCGGCCTACTGGGCATGCCCAATGCCGGCAAGTCCACCTTCATTTCGGCCATCTCCAACGCCAGACCGCGTATTGCCGACTACCCCTTTACCACCCTGCACCCCAACCTGGGCGTGGTACGTGTGGGGCCGGAGCAGAGTTTTGTGGTCGCCGACCTGCCCGGCCTGATCGAGGGCGCGTCCGAAGGCGCCGGCCTGGGCCACCTGTTTTTGCGCCACCTGCAACGCACCCGTCTGCTGCTGCACATTGTGGACATGGCGCCGTTTGACGACAGCGTCGACCCGGTTGCTCAGGCCAAGGCGATTGTCGGCGAGCTCAAAAAGTACGATGCGGCGCTGTATGACAAGCCGCGCTGGCTCGTGCTCAACAAGCTCGACATGGTGGATGCGGACAAGCGTGCCGCGCTGGTCAAGGACTTTGTCAAGCGCTTCAAGTTCAAGGGCCCGGTCTTCGAGATCTCGGCCCTGACGCGCGAAGGCTGCGAGCAGCTGGTCAAGACGATTTACCAGCATGTCAAGTCGGTGCAGAAAAGCGAGCAGGAGCCGGAAGAGGTCGACCCGCGTTTTGCGGAGTTGCCGGCAGAGCCACCGGCGGCTGGCTGAAACGCCCGCAGCCGTCCTTTGCCGTGCTACATAAACAGTAGCTACTCGCGTCCAGCCACCTTGGGCTGGAGCACTAAAATACCCTGAACATGCAGGAAAAAACAGCGTCCACCGTCCTTCTCAACGCCAGACGCATCGTCGTCAAGGTCGGCTCCAGCCTGGTCACCGACGAAGGCCGGGGGCTGGATGCGCAGGCCATCGGGCAGTGGTGCCAGCAGCTCGCCGTGCTGGTCAAAAGCGGCCGTGAAGTCATCATGGTCAGCAGCGGCGCCATCGCCGAGGGCATGAAACGGCTGGGCTGGGCGACGCGCCCCAAGGCCATCCATGAACTGCAGGCCGCTGCCGCGGTCGGCCAGATGGGTCTGGTGCAGGTCTACGAAAGCCAGCTGCGCGAAAACGGCGTCGGCAGTGCGCAGGTGCTGCTCACCCATGCCGACCTGGCCGATCGCGAGCGGTATCTCAATGCCCGCTCCACCCTGCTGACCTTGCTGCAGCTCGGTGTGGTGCCGGTGATCAATGAAAACGACACCGTGGTCAACGACGAGATCAAGTTCGGCGACAACGATACCCTGGGCGCGCTGGTGGCCAACCTGGTGGATGCGGACGTGCTGGTCATTCTGACGGACCAGAAGGGCCTGTACACCGCCGACCCGCGCAAGGATGCTTCGGCGCGGTTTGTCCATGAGGCCCATGCCGGTGACCCGGCGCTGGAAGCCATGGCGGGCGGCGCCGGCTCCAGCATCGGCAAGGGCGGCATGATCACGAAAATCCTGGCGGCCAAACGTGCAGCTGGCTCCGGCGCCTCCACCGTGATTGCCTGGGGCCGTGAACCGAATGCCCTGATCCGCCTGACGCAAGGCGAGGCCATCGGCACGCTGCTTGTTGCCCAGACGGGGAAGAACCAGGCCCGCAAGCAATGGATCGCCGACCATCTGCAACTGCGTGGTGCTGTGACAGTAGACGCTGGCGCGGCCGTCAAGGTGCGCGACGAGGGCAAAAGCCTGCTGCCCATCGGCATGACCACCGTGCAGGGCGAGTTTTCCCGGGGGGATGTGATTGCCATCCGCGACGGCGACGGCACCGAAGTCGCCCGGGGGCTGGCCAACTACTCCAGCGCGGAGGCCCGGCTGATATGCCGCAAACCCTCTTCAGAATTTGAAAAGCTGCTTGGTTACACCGGTGAAGCCGAAATGATTCACCGGACCAACCTGGTGCTTACGGCCTGAGCCCCTGGGTTTTGAGCAGGCGGACCATTTCCTCGACCGAGGCCGGGGGCGCCGAGTTGTTGCAGGCCCCTGCCCTGGCCAGTTGCAGCGCGTGCCGCGTCGATGGGCTGCCGAAAAGCGAGCGCCACTGCGGCTGCTCCACCTTGACCCAGGCGCCTTCCGGGGTGTAGCGGGCATAGGTCTTGAGCTCCCCGCTGACGCAGCGCAGGCCTTCATAAAACACATTGCGCGCGCCACTGGCACTGCTGGCAACCATCACGTAGCGGACAATCCCGTCGTCCGATATGCGCAAGGTGGCCGGATCCACGCCAAAAACCAGCGAGGAACCCGCCACTTCAAAAGTCAGAAGTTTTCGCGTGTCGAAAGCTGGTGGCGCTGGCACCTCGCCTTCTTTCCAATCGAGGGGATCGGTATTGACATGGGGCTGCGCCCAGGCCGTTAGGGAAAGGCCCAGCAAACATGCAGCCCCCCAGGATTTAAATGTCATGCTTGTCTTTTCTGGAAGCGGCCGTGAAGCTGGTTTGGGGATCGGGCTCGAACGTTGCGCCGGGAGGCAATTCGAACGATGCGCCGGGCAAGCCGGCACCGCGTAGCCCCTGCAGCCCTGGATCGCCCGGACCGGCATCGGCTGGATCGCGGTGACGCATGCCGCCACGCAAATAGCGGTTCCGGTGGTCGGGCCGCGGCTCGAAGCGGTTGTCAAAACGCGGTACAAAACGCGACAGTTCGGTCAGCGCCATTTCATAGACGCCTCGCTTGAATTCCACGACGACGTCCAGCGGGACCCAGTAGTCGTTCCAGCGCCAGGCGTCGAACTCCGGATGGTCGGTCGCGCGCAGGTTCAGGTCCCAGTCGTAACCGACCAGTTGCAGGAGAAACCAGATCTGTTTCTGGCCTTTGTAATGTCCGCGCGCATCGCGGCGGATAAACCGGTCAGGCACCTCATAGCGCAACCAGTCCCGGGTCCGGGCAAGCAACTGCACATGTTGCGGCATCAGCCCCACTTCTTCGTGCAGTTCGCGGAACATGGCCTGCTCGGGATTTTCGCCCCGATCAATGCCACCCTGCGGAAACTGCCACGAGTGGGTACGGATACGCTTGCCCCAAAATACCTGACTTCTCTGGTTGAGCAAGATGATGCCGACGTTGGGCCGAAAGCCGTCCCGGTCAAGCATAATCAAACCTCAATTTTTTAAACTGAGTCCATTATGCACAGCAGAATGCTCAGAGCCAAGCGCACGCCGGGGCGGCAGTCCCAAAAACCTCACGAAGCCCGGAAAAACCGTCCATGAAAGCCTCCCAGTTCTTCATTTCCACCCTCAAGGAAGCGCCCGCCGACGCCGAGGTGGTGAGCCACCAGCTGATGATGCGCGCCGGCATGATCAAGAAACTGGGCGCCGGCATCTACAACTACATGCCCATGGGCCTGCGCGTCATCCGCAAGGTGGAAGCCATCGTGCGCGAGGAGATGAACCGCGCCGGCGCCGTTGAAATGAGCATGCCAGTGATCCAGCCGGCCGAGCTTTGGCAGGAAACCGGCCGGTTTGCCTCCATGGGGCCGGAACTGCTGCGCATCAAGGACCGCCATGGCCGCGACTTTGTGGTGCAGCCGACCAGCGAGGAAGTCGTGACCGACGTGATGCGCCAGGACATCAAGAGCTACAAGCAGCTGCCGAAAAACCTGTACCAGATCCAGACCAAATTCCGCGACGAACGCCGGCCGCGCTTTGGCCTGATGCGCGGGCGTGAGTTCATCATGAAGGACGCCTACAGCTTCGACCGCGACCAGACTGCCGCCAAAGCCAGCTACCAGGTGATGGCGCAGGCCTACCGCCGGATTTTTGACCGCTTCGGCCTGACCTACCGTGCCGTCGCGGCCGACAGCGGCGCGATTGGCGGCGACCTCAGTGAAGAGTTCCAGGTGATTGCCGCGACCGGCGAAGACGCCATCGTCTACTGCCCGGAGAGCGAGTACGCCGCCAACATGGAAAAAGCCGAGGCGCTGGCACCCCAGGCGGCGCGCCCCGATCCGGCGCAGGACATGACCCGGACACCCACGCCGGGCAAGGCCACCTGCGCCGACGTGGCCGAGTTGCTGGGGCTGCCGCTGGCACGTACCGTCAAGTCGCTGGTGCTGGCCACCGATGAACTCAACGACTACGATGAAGTGGTCAAGACCCAGGTCTGGCTGCTGCTGCTGCGCGGCGACCACGACATGAACGAGGTCAAGCTTGGCAAGTTGCCGGGACTCAGTGCAGGCTTCCGTTTTGCCACCGGGGAAGAGATTGACGCGCACTTTGGCTGCAAGCCGGGTTACCTCGGACCGGTTGGCTTGAAGAAGCCGCTCCACATCGTGGCCGACCGGGAGGTGGCGGTGATGAGCGACTGGATCTGCGGCGCCAACGAAGCAGACGTCCACATCACCGGCGTGAACTGGGGCCGGGACCTGCCCGAGCCCGACCTGATCGCCGACATCCGCAATGTGGTGGCCGGTGACGCCTCGCCCGACGGCCAAGGCGTGCTGGCGATTGAACGCGGCATCGAAGTCGGCCATGTGTTCTACCTCGGCACCAAATACAGCCAGGCGATGAACGCAACCTTTCTCGACGAAAACGGCAAGCCGCAATTCCTCGAAATGGGCTGCTACGGCATCGGCATCACACGCCTCCCGGCCGCCGCCATCGAGCAGAACCATGACGAGCGCGGCATCATCTGGCCGGACGCGATTGCACCCTTTACCGTGGTGCTCTGCCCCATCAGCCCGGACCGCTTTCCCGAGGTGAAAGCGGCGGCGGAAAAGCTTCATGACGAGCTGGTCGCGGCCGGCGTGGACGTGATCCTGGACGACCGGGGCGAGCGGCCCGGTGCCATGTTTGCCGACTGGGAGCTCATCGGGGTGCCGCACCGCGTCACCATCGGCGACCGCGGCCTGAAAGACGGCCAGCTGGAATACCAGCACCGCCGCGACGCCGCATCGAGCAAGATCGACGTTGCCGACGCCTTCACTTTCCTCAAGGAAAAACTGGCCCTCTGAGCGCAATGCGGACGCCCCACGTCTTCCTGTCGCCACAGACCCCTGCGGCC
>NZ_NBZV01000026.1 GCF_002379095.1 Polaromonas sp. AER18D-145 | reverse complement strand
GGTCCGGCGTGGGGCCGGGGGGCAGGTTCGGGGGCATGGTGACCACGCTAACAGAAGCAGGGCCGGCCCGGGCTTCGCAAAGCGCCCGTCAGGGTGTCGGACGTTGGCTGCGGTCCTGCTTCAGCGCGGCGTGCAGACGGTCCAGCGAATTGACACAGTCGAGCACGACGGCCTGCACCAGGCTGGCCGACAGCGCGGCCGAATGGACGGGCACCTCGGGCAGTTCTCCGAGCCGATCGCCCACAATGCGCCGCAGCGTGGTTTTTACCGCCTCAAACAGGGCATCCCAGTCCTCGACCTCGATGGACAGGTGCGCGTCGTACGGCGCATGGAGGGAGGCTGGCTCAGCGTGGGTGGCTAGCCCGTTCTGGCGCGGTGCCGCAGCGTGCGGGGGTGCAGGGTCCATGCCGTGCGCGCCGGCGGGCTGCCCTGGCGCGCGGGAAAAAGAGGGAGACGTCATTGGGCGACCTCTTGGGAACGGAGTTGGAGCGTAGCGGCCATGGCAGGCAGTTTGTGTACCGATGCTGCTGGTTGTAAATGATTTTTTTTCTAGCGTCGGTTCGCTAGCGCACGCACGGGCTGGCCGTGCGGTGGTCCGGCTGCGCGGCGGTCCTGGCCACAAGCTGTTCAGTGAGTTCCGTTGCCTCGAGCTTCGACAGGCTCAGCTCGAACGGCAGGCGTTCGGCGGGGGGTGTCTACCCCAGCAAGTCGGCGTAGGTCCGGCGGTCGGCGGCGTAACAGCTGCAGGCGGCGGCTTCCAGCCCCTGGCGGTCCAGCACGGTGAGTTCGCCGCGGCGGTACTCGATCAGGCCGCCCTTTTGCAGGGCGCTGGCGGCGGCGGTGATGCCGACGCGGCGCATGCCCAGCATGTAGGCGAGAAACTCGTGTGTGACATGAAAGCTGTCGGAATGGGCGCGGTCCTGGCTCATCAGCAGCCAGCGCGCCAGGCGCTGGCCGGTCAGGTGAAAACGCAGGCAGCCGGCAGACGCGGCGTGCTGTGCCATCAGCACGTACAGGTAGCGGTTCAGGCCGCGCTGCAGCGCCGGGCTGCGCGCCAGCTCGCGCTTGAAGGCGACCGTGCCGATGCGCCACGCGCCACCGGCGCCCTGCACCAGCGCGCGCCAGGGCGCAGTGGCGACACCCAGCGCCAGTTGCGCCCCCAGCATGCCTTCGCGCCCTATCATGCCCACCTCCACGCCCGGGCTGCCGTCCACCGGTGTGACCAGCGAGATAAAGCCCTGGGTGGGAAAGTACACGTGGCGGACTGGCTGGCCGGGCTCGCACAGGACCTCGGACAGCGCCAGCTCGACGGGCTCGCAAACGGCCAGCAGGCGCTCGCGGTCCCGGCGCGGAAGACGTTCAAGGAGGTGGTTTTCGACAGTGGACAAGCGGCTCTCCGGTGGGTTGCGGCCCCTTCACGGGGGCAAGTACAAGGCCGCGCCACTGTCAGATGCAGTTCCAGTCGGTGTCCCAGTATGCGCTATCTAATCTATCTAACCCCTGCGCGGGGTCAGCGCACGGAGAAGGGAGCCGGGTCAGGCCGTCGGCGTGTCGGGCAGCAGGCGGTCGTATTCCTTCTTGACCACGGCATAACACTCGCAGGTGCGTTTTTCCAGACCGGGCCGGTCCAGCACCGTGATGCGGCCGCGCGAATAACGGATCAGGCCGAGGTTTTGCAGCTTGAGTGCACCTTCGGTCACGCCTTCGCGGCGCACGCCCAGCATGTTGGCGATCAGCTCCTGTGTCATCACCAGCTCGTTGCCCTGCAGCCGGTCCAGGCTCAGCAGCAACCAGCGGCACAGCTGCTGGTCCAGCGAGTGGTGGCGGTTGCACACCGCCGTTTGCGCCATCTGCGTGATCAGCGCCTGGGTGTAGCGCAGCAGCAGGTGCAACACCGGCGCACGCTTGAATTCTTCCTTGATGACCTGCGCCGCAAGCCGGAAGCCCTGGCCGGCGCTTTGCACCACGCCGCGGCTGGGCGTCGATTCGCCGCCCATGAACAGCGAGATGCCGACCACGCCCTCGTTGCCGACCACGGCGATTTCCGCCGAGGCGCCGTTTTCCATCACGTACAGCAGCGAGACGATGGCCGTGGTGGGAAAGTAGACATGGCTCAGGGTGCTGCCCGATTCATAAACCACCTGGCCCAGCGGCATGTCGACCCATTCGAGTTGCGGCAACCAGCGCTGGAAATCGGCGTCTGGCAAGGCCGCGAGCAACTCGTTTTTTCGGGGATCGGGGGAAACGGCCATCAACAAAGCTCCGAAGCGGTATCTGGCTTCGAGGGTCGCCTCTGGCAGAGGTCTCGAGACAGCTCTCCAGTTTAGGCCGTTCAACCCGCGTTGTATGTACGCTATCGTACAAACCGATGAACGGCCTGCCCGGCGGAGCGAACGCCGTTTTCCTCAGGTGGGCGTGGCCTGGTCGTGCTGCGCGACGGCGTCCCGCTGCGCCTCCTGCACATCGTCCGTGAGGATGTGGGCCGTTTGTTCCGCGCAGTAGGCAAACAGCGCGTCCAGCTCGGTTGTCTTGTCAAACACCGCGTCGGCGCCGAGTTCGGCCGCACGCCGGCGGATTTCGGGCGTGGCGTAGTTGGTCAGCACCACCACCTTCTGGTAGGGCTCGCGGTGGCGGCAGCCGGCCAGCACACCCAGCCCGCTGCCCTCCTTGAGGAAAAGGTCCACGATGGCCAGGTGCCAGGTGCCGTCATGCAGCGTCAGCCAGCGGCTGGCCTCGGCCTGGGTGACCGCGTGCGCCACGACCTTGACATGGGCGATCTCCTCCAGGGTGTCGATCAGGTTGTCCCGAATGATCTGGTTGTCTTCGGCGAGGTAGGTGATGAGTGCCATGGCGGTTGTCCGGTAGGTGGTGGACCGCTTGCCAGGCGGTGAACGAAGCGGCTTCTTCCATGAGGCGCCGGTGCGTTGAAAAAAAAATCGTCCGCCAGCGCGCGGGCTTGTAGGACGGCGCAGCCAGCGTGCGCTTGCCCCTGCTCCTTTGGCGCCCTGGTGCCGCTGGCGAAAGCAGGGGTTGTTTTGGCGGGGCTTGTGTGCGACAGCGAACAGCGGAACTGGGGCAGCGTCCTACAGCCAGGAACGGCTTTCTCTCAGGCGCCCAGCTCTAAGTGCTTTTTATAGTGACTAAGAACTCAAGTCATTACTCATTACACAGAAGACCCCTCATTCCTGATTTCAACCCTAACACCCAATTTCAATACCATGCATAACGAATTCGACCAGCTAAAGAACTTTCCCGACATCGGCACGCTGCGGCCGGCCCTTCACTCGCTGTGCTCCCGTTATGGCTCCGTCGCCCGGCTGGACATCCTGGCGGCCAGTCAGGCCGGCAAGCGGCAGGCCCTGTGTTTTTTGCGCATGGGCTCGGCCGCGCAGGAGCAGCAACTCATGCACGAACTCGGCGTGGGACGTTTCGGTGGCGACCTGGTCGTGATTGTTGACTTGTCGACCCCCGGCGTCATGACGGGCCATGGCGCGAGCGTGCGGCTGGCCTGATCCGGCGGCGAAACGCCCGCGCACCCCGACTCCTTTCTTCGGCCCCTGCACATGTATGTGCGGGCTCGCAGCCGTTCCTCCCCTTTTCAGGAAAGCCTCCATGCAAAACATTCTCATCGTCTCGGGCACGCGCCCTGAAATCATCAAGCTGGCGCCGGTCTACCACGCGCTGCGTGCGACGAACTGGGCACGCGTG
The DNA here is from genome assembly GCF_002379095.1 of Polaromonas sp. AER18D-145. GTDB lineage: Bacteria > Pseudomonadota > Gammaproteobacteria > Burkholderiales > Burkholderiaceae_C > Polaromonas. The sequence goes on along the minus strand of NZ_NBZV01000026.1, from coordinate 61,966 downwards.
CAGTGGTTGCATACGGGCCAGCATGGCGACATGGCGAGCCAGATTTTCGAATGTTTCGATGTGACGCCCGACATCTCGCTGGAGCGGGGCGGGAACAGCCTGCTGGATTTCAGCATGGGCTGCCGGCAGCAGCTCGACGCGGTGGTGACCGGTCAAGACTGGTCGCTGGTGATCGTCCAGGGCGACACCGAGAGCGCTTTTCAGGGCGCGCTGGCGGCCTTCTACAACCGCGTACCGCTGGCGCATGTGGAGGCCGGGCTGCGCACCTACAACCTGGCACGGCCGTTTCCCGAAGAGGGCTTGCGGCAGATGATCAGCCGCCTGACGCGGTTTCACTTCGCGCCCACACAGCGCGCGATGGTGGCCCTGCAGACCGAGGGCATTGCCGACGAGTTCATTCACCTCACGGGCAACACCGTGATTGATGCCCAGCAATGGACCTGTGCCCACCGCGGCGTCAAGCGCACGAGCACGGGCCGCGGCCACTTGCTGGTGACCGTGCACCGGCGTGAAAACTGGGGCAAGGACGTGGAAGAAATCTGCCACGCCATTGCGGACATTGCGCGCCAGCAGCCTGACCTGCAGGTGCTGTTTCCGGTCCACCTCAATCCCGTGATCCAGGGCCCTGTCAACGCCTTGCTGGGCGACATCGCCAACGTGACCCTGACGGCGCCGCTGGACTACACCGGCATGCAGCAGGCGCTGGCCGATGCGTGGATGGCGCTGACCGACTCCGGCGGCCTGCAGGAAGAAGCCCCGACCTTTGGCGTGCCCGTGCTGGTGCTGCGCGATGAAACCGAGCGGCCCGAAGCGATTGAAGCGGGCTGCGCCTTGCTGATCGGCGCGACACGCAGCGCGATCGTCGCCGAAGTCACCCGGCTTTCACAGGATACCCGGGCCTACACGCGGATGGCGCAGGCCGGCAATCCGTTTGGCGACGGCACGGCCTCCGCGCAGATTGTGGCTGTGCTCAAGCGCAGCCTGGTGGAGGCGACCGCAACCGTCCCCGCACTGGCCTGACCGAACCCCTTCTCACTGGACTGACTGGAGCCATGCCCATGCTGCCTTCCTCTTGCGGCCTTTCCGCCGAAAGCCCTGTTCACGCCACCTGGCGGCCGAACCGGCGCCGTGTCGGGCTCGCCCTCGTGGCCACCGCCTTCATGGGGGCGGGGCCGGCCCTGGCGCAAGCCCAGGCGACCGGTGCGCTGATTCCTTCGTTCAAGGACTACCCGGTCGCCGCCGTCATGGCCTCGCTGCTTTTCCTGATCGTGGTGGCCATGATGATTTACGGTGTGCGCCACTTCATGTTCACGATCAACCGGCTGACCGGCGTGCAGCGCCATCCCTACATCGACATTGCCGTGGCGCGCTGGCCCATGATCACCGTCTTCATTGCTGCGCACAACGAGGAAAAAGTCATCGCCGGCTGCATCGAGGCGCTTCTCAATACCGACTATCCGGCGGACCGGCTCAAGATCATTCCCGTCAATGACCGGTCGAAGGACGGCACGGGCGAGATCATCGACAGTTATGTGGCGCGCTTCCCCTCGCGCATTTCACCGTTTCACCGCAGCACCGGCAAGGCTGGCAAGTCGGCGGCCCTGAAAGACGCCCTGCATTTTGCCGAGGGCGACATTGCCATTATTTTTGACGCTGACTACGTGCCCGGCCGCGGCCTGCTCAAGCAGCTGGTGGCGCCGTTTTTTGACCCGGAAATCGGCGCTGTGATGGGACGTGTGGTGCCCGTCAACAGCGGCGCCAACCTGCTGACCCGCATGCTGGACCTGGAGCGCTCGGGCGGCTACCAGGTGGACCAGCAGGCGCGCATGAACCTGAACCTGCTGCCGCAGTACGGTGGCACGGTCGGTGGCGTGCGCCTGTCGGCGGTCGAGGCGGTGGGCGGCTGGCATGACGACACGCTGGCCGAGGACACCGATATCACGTTCCGGCTCATGCTCAATGGCTGGAAGACGGTGTACACCAACCGCTCGGAATGTTATGAAGAAGTGCCTGAAGAGTGGAGCGTGCGCATCAAGCAGGTGACGCGCTGGGCCAAGGGCCACAACCAGGTGATGACGCGGTATTGGTGGAAGTTCGCCACCAGCCCATATCTGACACCGGGCCAGCGCTTTGACGGTTTGCTGCTGCTGTTTGTATTTGTCATTCCTCTGGTCATGCTGGCCGGCTGGTGCCTGGCGCTGGGACTGTATTTCCTCAATGCGGGTTCCCTGCTGTCGTCGCTGATTCCCATTTTTGCGCTGATGATTTATGGAACGCTGGGCAACTTCGCCGCATTTTTTGAAATTGTGGTGGCGGTGCTGATTGATGGCAACCGGCGGCGGCTGAGGCTGCTGCCTTTCAACATGCTGGGTTTCCTGGTCAGCCTGTTCGCCATTTCGGGCGCCGTCTGGAGCCTGCTGCTCGACCGAATTTTCAAACGCGAGATGGTCTGGGACAAAACCATCCGCTACCGCACCAAGGCTGCTGAATAATGACTGAAAACTACACCACCTATGCCACATTCGTGCTGATTTGCCTGCTGCTGCTGACGCTGCCGTTTGTGCCCGCGTTTCGCGAATGGCTGCGACCCACGGACTTTGCGGCCCTGCCGATTTCGGCCAACTACACCACCGACATTGACCACTTTGCCCGGCGCCTGCACGCCGACGTATCGGCCAGGCTGGGGCTGGGCGAGCCCACCGGGTATGAGGATTTCGAGTTGGTCGGCGATTCGTCATCGGCTGCCGGCACCGAGCTGGACTGGCGCAAGGCGGACAAGCGGTTGATCGCCCGCAGCAGCATTGCCAGCCCGTCACCCGTGCGCAGTGCCCAGCCAGTCTACGTGCAGGGAAGCCTGCAAGGCGGCGCCGAATCGGCCTTTCCGGCGCTGTATGCCACCGGTGACATCGCCCTCGGTGAGCACAGCACCGTCGATGACTGGGCCCATGCCGACGGCGTGCTGCGCATGGGTCCGCGCAGTGTGGCGCTCAGGCGTGTGTCCGCTGGCAGCGCCATCGAGCTCGGGAACGAGACCTGGTTTGAGCGCCTGCATGCGCCTGCCCTGCGATTTGGCTCGCGCGTCAGCGATGTGCTGCCGCCCGCCGGTGCCGAGCAGACGCCGGCCAGTTATGCCGACTTGCCGGGCGCGGTTCAGCAAACGCCCCTGCTTTACCTGATCCGGGGCGACTGCGCGTTGCCGCCCGCCCGCATTTACCGCGGATCGCTGGTCGTGACGGGCTTTCTGACCATTGGGGCGGCGACCACCATCATCGGCGACATCAAGGCGCGCGAAGGGGTGAGCATCGGCCACCGCGCCAGTGTGCAGGGCGCCGTGACCTGCGAAAAGCGCGTGTACGTTTACAAGGATGCCCGGGCCTGGGGGCCGGTGGTGTCCGAGAGCGACATCCTGATCGGGGCCAGCGCGCTGGTGGGCCTGCCTGACGCGCCGACCACCGTCACCGCCCGCAACATCATCGTGGAAGACGGGGTGGTGGTGCACGGCACTGTCTGGGCGCGCGAGATCGGCATGGTGAAACAGGCATGAAGCTCAAACAACTGTTGACGGTCTGTGCGATGGGCGCGTTGCTGCTGACCCAGGCGGGATGTGCCGGTGCGGCTGCACCACTGGAGCTGGGCGGCTACACGGACGACAGCGGCGCCATCACCGTCTTGCACGGCGGTGATTCGGCGGATCCCTATTTCGCGATGCAGGCCTTGTTGCTGGCGCACGAAAACGGCATGGATATCTCGGTACCGGCTGAAAAGTTTGCCAACTGGCTGGTGCCTCGGCAAAAGCCGGACGGCACGTTTGACCGGTTCTGCCGGGGCGCCGATAAAAAATGGGTGTCCTGCAAGACGGCCGATGCCGACGACTCCTTGCTGGCGATCTGGATGAAGCTGCTGGAAACCATGCCGGCCAAGCTGGCCAGCAACCCGGTCTGGAGCAAGAGCCACCAGGCCAGCAAGGTGGCGCTGGAGCACCTGTACCAGCCGTCGCGCGGCATCTACATGGTTTCGCCGGTGGTGCTGCACGGCCTGTTCATGGACAACCTGGAAGTCTGGTCGCTCAAGGTGCACCTAAAGCAGCCGCAGCAAAGGGCTGCGTCCGACAAGCTGGCGCGCGCCATTCATGACACTTTCTGGGACCCGGTCAACAAGCGGTTTCTGGTATCTACCCAGCTGGAGCAGCGCTCCCAGAAGCCGGCGTTTTACCCCGACCATGTGGCGCAGATCTTTCCGCTGCTGTTCGATTTTCCGCTGGTGCCGGGCAACGCGCGCCAGTATTACCGCGACTGGATGGCGGCCCACCGCGCGGAGTGGCTGATCCAGGGCAAGGCCGACTACCCGTGGGGGCTGCTGGCGGTGCTCGCCATGCGCCAGAACGACAAGGCCACGGCCGCCTGCTGGCTGCGCGAGTCCACGCCGCTGCGCCACTCGTCGCGCTGGGCGGTGAGCGACGAAGCGTCTTACCAGATCCTGGTGAGCCGGGGCGTGACGGCTGCGGCGAAGGATGCGAACTGCAAATGAACGGGGGGGCGGGCGCGGCGATGTCTCGCCGGGCCTGCGAGCACCATGTCAGATTATTTTTTTGGAGTGAGTTTTGATGTTTAAACCTGTTTTTCTTGCGCTGCCAGTGATGCTGGCCGCTGCGATGCCGGCCACGGCTCAGACCGACGCCCCCGCGCCCATGGATACTGCTGCGGCTCCGGCTTTGCCGGGGGGCAGCGAAGCGTTGCGCAGTCTGGAGCTCAGCACGGGTGTGCAAAACCTCAGCAATGGCTTCGGCAATTGGCGCGACGTGACCCTGAAGGGCGCCTATGGCGTGGACAAACATGTCTTGCAGGGTGAGTTGTCCGCGCACAAGCGGTTTGGCGAAAACGGTACGTTTCTGGGTCTCAGCGACACCTACACCTTCAATGAAGACTGGTTCGGTTCGGTGGCGCTGGGAGTGGGCGACGGTGCTTTCTATTTGCCGCGTTACCGTGTGGACGGAACGATTTCCCGGAAATTTCTGCCCGGCCGCAATCTGGTGGGCACGGTGGGGGCAGGGTATTACAACGCGCCCGATGGCCACACCGACCGCAGCCTGTCGCTGGGCGCGGCCTACTATTTCGAGGCGCCGTGGATCGTGGAAGGTGGCGTGCGGCTGAACCGCAGCAACCCGGGCTCGGTGGACACGCAGCAGCAATTTGTGGCGCTGACCTGGGGACGCAACAAGCAGGACCTGGTGACCGCGCGCTACGGGTGGGGCAGCGAAGGGTATCTCGCCGTTGCCGCCAACCGGCAACTGGTCAACTTTGACAGCCGCGAAGCCAGCCTGACTTGGCGCCACTGGTTCAATGCACGCACCGGCGTGCTGGTGGGCGCCAACCGCTACAGCAACCCGCTGTACCGCCGCAGTGGCGTGAATGTCGGCGTTTTCCACGAATTTTGATCGCACCTCATGAGCTCCAGAACCCCATCCCTGTCGGAACCTGCGCGTGAGCAGGAGCGTCTTTTCAACGCCTCTTTTTCAGCTGCCCGGGAAGCCCGCGCCCAACGGGTTCTGGTGCGTCCGCACCGCTCCATCACACCGCTGAAGGTCACGCCCTGGTTGCTGGCGCAGGCGATTGTCCTGCCGCTGATCCTGTGCGCGCTGGTGTATGTGGGAAAACCGCTGCTGTTTGATTTCTGGCGCGATTGCATCCTGTTCTGGTCCGCGGGGCTGGACATGCCTTTCACACTGACCAACCAGCTCAACGATGCCGGGCAATACGCAATGCTGCTGTCTAGCGGGCCGGACGACAGGCCGTTGCCGAGCCGTACCATCCTGCTGGTGACCGCGGTGGTGACGCTGGCGGGGCTGGCCTTGTCGCTGCGTATGAAAAACGCGCAACTTCCACTCAAGTATCCCTTGCGCATCGTCGGCGTCATACAGCTTGTCACGCTGGTCTATTTCTGGCTCTCGCCAGACGCTTTTCCCTACAGCATTGCACGCCACAGCGAAGAACTCATGACCATCGGTTATGTGGTCATGCTGGCCACTCCGGTGATGCTGGCGATGGGGTATTACATCCTGAACCAGAGCCTGTCGATCAAGCTGTTCCACACCGCGCTGATCCTGGGTTTTTTCGCCATCATGATTCCCCACAAGGTGCTGGCGCAGGCTTTCATCATGCAGCACCTGTCGGTGCTGTTCATGCCGGTGCTGTACATCTGCATGGGCGCCGTCTTTGATGCACTGGTGTTTGTCGCCCTGTACTCCTGGGCGGTCAGCAGCGCGCCGCGGGACGCCACGGTCTGACCTGTGCCTGAACGGCGGGTCGGGGCGGTTCAGTACCGGACGCTGCAGACCTCCAGCGCATTGAGTCCGCGGTCGGTGATGAGGTAGCCGCCTTCGCCGTCATCTTCCAGGAATCCGTGTTTTTTCAGGGAAGCGACGGTTTTCAGGCCGTGGGCGCGGGTTTTGTGGGGTTGCGGCTGCTTGCGCTCGGTGGGCGGCAGACCGACGATCCTGAAGCCGTAGCGGGCATCTTCCAGGCACTCGTACTGTTTGTAGGTCAGTATTTTCACCGGCAGGGCGCCGGTGGTGGTACCGCTCCACTCAAATTCGGGCGGCGCGTAGCTGACCCGGTAGGTGCTGTCGTCCAGCGGGCGGCTGTGTGGCTCCACCTGCCCCGCGGCTGCCGGCGAAGCTGCGGCCCGGCGTTTCATGACGCGGTACACCCCCCAGCCGAGCAGCCCCAGCACGATCACCGCCATGAGCAAGACAGCAAACTCCACGAACCTCCCCCCTTATTTGGCAACTGGTGTAATTATCCGTACAAAGCGCGCTTCGGTCTGGCGTGCTCAGCGGTCCTGGATCTCCAGCTCGAAGTGGGCATCGCCCATGTAGCGTTCGGCGCCAAAAGCCGCTTGCGTGGCCGCCAGCTCGGCTGCTTCCCACTGCTCGGCCAGCAACTGTTCCGCCGGCGCCAGATCCCAGGGGCGGGTCTGCTCCCCGTGGATCTGCAACAGCCGGAGGTAGGCGCGGTAGACGGGTGCCACCAGGCTGGCATCGCCCAGAGAGGCCTCGAGCGCGGTCCGAAACCGCTGCGCCGCGCCGGCGCGTTCGGCGTCCGAGACATCCTCGCTGTGAAAAATCCTGACCATGTAGTGCATGGCACAAGTCTACAAGCTCGCACCCGGCGCCGGCGCGCACGGGCGCTGCGCACCCGGTCATTTCGTTACTCATCTTGCATTAGCAGTGGAGACTTTTCAAAACGCTCTCCGTACCATCGGTTCTTTTTCAAGGAAATCCAGATGGCACTGCAATCACCGTTCTTTGGCAAGCGCGACAACGAACCTTCCAGCCTGCGTCATGGCAGCCCCAACCCCAATCCTTACGCGAACACTCCTGCTGCAACGAATGTGTCGAACAGCGCGCCCGCTGCGGCCGCGCCCAGCGCGCCGTCTGCCGCCCCGCGCGAGGGCGGCGGCAGCAAGCTGACCGTGGGTCCCAACATCAAGCTCAAAGGCGTCGAGATCACCGACTGCGACACCCTGGTGGTGGAAGGGCTGGTGGAGGCCACGATGGACTCGCGCGTGATGCAGATCTCCGAGCATGGCGAGTTCAAGGGCTCGGCCGAGATCGATATCGCCGAGATCCACGGCGCGTTTGACGGCAACCTGACGGTGCGCCAGAAGCTGGTGATTTATGCGACCGGCAAGGTCACCGGCAAGATCCGTTATGGCAAGCTGGTGATTGAAGAGGGTGGCCAACTCGCTGGCGAGATCCTGTTCGGCGCCGTGGGCAATTCGAAACCCGCACTGGCTGGAAAGCCGGGCCTGCAAGTCGCCTGAGTTTTACAGACGCGCACGCTGTCGCCGAGTTGACGACAGGGGTGCGCCGGGCGGGCGCAAAATGCGCCGATGTCCGCGGTTCATTCTCCCCTTCAGGCCCAGGTTGTTCAATGGCAGGTTGAGCCCGGCGCTGCCGTGCAGGCCGGCGACCTGCTGGTGATTCTCGAAGCCATGAAGATGGAGCACGAGGTGCGTGCGGCCATCGGCGGCCGTCTCGGCGACGTGTTTTTTGCCGCGGGCGAACTGGTGGAGTCGGGCGCGCTGCTCGCGCGCATCGAGCCCTTGGGGGCGACGGTGGCGCAGCCTGCTGCCACTGCGCCGACCGAAGCATCAGCCCCCGCGTCCGGCAGCTTGCGCGCCGACCTGCAGCGCACGCTGGATCGCCATGCGCCCACGCACGACGCCAGCCGCCCCGAAGCGGTGGCCCGGCGCCACGCCTTGGGCTTGCGCACTGCGCGCGAGAACATCACCGACTTGTGCGACGCGGGCTCCTTCATGGAGTACGGCGCGCTGGCCGTCGCGGCGCAGCGCAGCCGCCGCAGCGAAGAAGACCTGGTCAGGAACACCCCGGCCGACGGCATGGTCACCGGCATCGGCAGCATCAACGGCGCCCAGTTTGGCCCGCAAGCGAGCCGGGCCGTGGTGATGGCCTACGACGCCACCGTGCTGGCCGGCACACAGGGCATGCGCAACCATCAGAAAACCGACCGCATGCTGGGCATCGCGCTGCAGAACAAGCTGCCGGTGGTGCTGTTTGCCGAAGGCGGTGGCGGCCGGCCCGGGGACACCGACATGCCCATCGTTGCCGGCCTGCATGTCGGCACCTTTGCGAGTTTTGCCCGCCTCAATGGCCGGGTACCGGTGATCGGCGTTGTGGCGGGCCGCTGTTTTGCCGGCAATGCGGCGCTGCTGGGCTGCTGCGACGTGATCATTGCCGCCCGGGGCAGCAACATCGGCATGGGCGGCCCGGCGATGGTGGAGGGCGGTGGCCTCGGCGTGTTCAAACCCGAACAGATCGGGCCGGCCGGCGTGCAGCACGGCAACGGCGTCATCGACGTGCTGGTGGACGACGAAGTCCAGGCGGTGGTGGCGGCTCGGCACTATCTGTCTTTTTTTCAGGGTGCCACCACAGACTTCGCTGCGCCGGATGCCCTGGCCCTGCGCGCAGTGGTGCCCGAGAACCGCTTGCGCGTTTATGACACGCGCGCGGCGATCGGCGGCATCGCCGACGCCGGCAGCGTGCTGGCGCTGCGCGCCGGCTTTGGGCAAGGCATTCACACCGCGCTGGCGCGTATCGAGGGGCGGCCCGTGGGCATTCTGGCCAACAACCCGCTGCACCTGGGTGGCGCCATCGATGCCGATGCGGCCGACAAGGCCGCGCGTTTCATGCAGCTGTGCAACGCGCATGGCCTGCCGCTGGTCAGCCTGGTGGACACCCCGGGTTTCATGGTCGGCCCGGAGACCGAAGCGCAGGCGCAGGTGCGCCACGTGAGTCGCCTGTTCATTGCCGCCGCGCATCTGCGCGTGCCGTTTTTCAGCGTGGTGCTGCGCAAGGGTTACGGCCTGGGCGCCATGGCCATGACGGCCGGCAGTTTTCATGCGCCGGCCTTCAACGTGGCCTGGCCCACCGGCGAGTTCGGGGCCATGGGGCTGGAAGGGGCGGTGAAACTCGGCTACCGCAAGGAGCTGGAGGCGCAGCCCGCGGGTCCGCAGCGCGAGGCCTTGTACGAGACCCTGGTGGCGCAGCAGTATGACAAGGGCAGTGCGCTCAACATGGCGACCACGCTGGAAATCGACGCGGTGATCGACCCGGCGCAGACGCGCGACTGGCTGGTGCGCGGCCTGCAGTCGTCGCCCATCCGGCCCGCGGATGGCGCACTGGCCATCGATACCTGGTGAACGCTTATTGAGCGTTTCAAAACTCGAGACAGTCGGAACGCTCAATCCCTCACCCCGCCCCTCTCCCGGAGGGCGAGGGTGAGAGCAGTCCAATTCACGGTCGTGTATTTGGAAAAGATCAATAAAAAATGCGGAACAACAGGGGCAGCAGCAGCGAGGCCAGCACCACCTGCAGCCCCAGCGCCAGGCCGGCGTAGGCCCCGGCGTCGGCATTGACCTGCAGCGCGCGGGCCGCGCCTATGCCATGCGAGGCGGTGCCGAGCGCAAAGCCGCGCGCCGTCCAGCCGGCCGCATCCAGCGGGATCCCGAAGGCATCAAACAGGTATTTGCCGCTCAGCGCGCCGACCAGCCCGGTGATGACCGCAAACACGGCCGCCAGCGCCGGGATGCCGCCTATCTTTTCGGCAATGCCCATGGCCACCGGCGCGGTGACGGACTTGGGCGCCAGCGACAGCACCACCTCCAGGGGCAAACCGACGGCCCAGCCCAGCGCCAGCGCCGAGCCGCTGGCGGCAAAACCACCGGCCAATGCGGCCAGCAACAGGTGGCCCCAGCGCAGCCGCAGCTCGGCGCGGCGCTGCCACAGCGGCCAGGCCAGCGCCACCACGGCCGGACCCAGCAGGAAGTGGACGAACTGCGCGCCGGCGAAATAGGTCGGGTAGGACACGCCGGTGGCCAGCAGCACCGCGGCAATCACCAGCACGGTCCAGAGCACCGGGTTGGCCCAGGGTGCCTGCTGCAGGCGGGCGTAGACCGCCTGGGCCACGACGTACACCACCAGCGTGGCCGTCAGGCCGAACAGCGGCGTGGCGGAAAGGTAGACCCAGAGCTCAACGAATTTCGGCATGTTTGCGCCACAGGACATGCAGGGTCAGCACCGTCACGGCCAGTCCGATCAGCGTCGACAGAACAATCACCAGCAACATGCGGCCGCCGTATTGGCTGACCAGGCTCAGATGGGTCATGACACCGACACCGACCGGCACAAACAGCAGCGACAGGTGCGCCAGCAGAAAGTCGGCGCAGGCCGCCACCGGCTCGCGCACCACCGGCCAGCGCAGCGCGAGCAGCAGCAGCAGCATGCCGATGACCGGGCCGGGAAAGGGCAGGGACAGGCCGCGCGAGAGCAGCTCGCCGATGGACTGCAGCAGCAGCAACCAGGCCAGGCCGCGCAGACCTTGCATGGCTAGAACCGCGGGAGGTCGGGATGCGACATCTTGCCGCCGCGCACCAGCATTTTTCCGTACTCGGCGCAGCGCTGCAGCGTCGGGATCACCTTGCCGGGGTTGAGCAGGCCCAACGGGTCAAACGCGCGCTTGACGCCGAACATCTGCTCGTTTTCCGCGGCCGAGAACTGCACACACATGGAGTTGAGTTTTTCCACGCCGACGCCGTGTTCGCCGGTCACCGTGCCGCCCATGGCCACACTGGTTTCCAGGATGTCGGCGCCGAACAGCTCGCAGCGGTGCAACTGGTCGGCGTCGTTGGCGTCGAACAAAATCAGCGGGTGCAGGTTGCCGTCGCCGGCGTGGAACACATTGGCACAGCGCAGACCGTACTTGATCTCCATCTGCTGGATGGCCAGCAGGATGTCGGCCAGGCGCTTGCGCGGAATCGTCGAGTCCATGCACATGTAGTCGGGGCTGATGCGGCCGCTGGCCGGAAAGGCGTTCTTGCGCCCGCTCCAGAAGCGCAGGCGTTCGGCCTCGTTCTGGCTGACCGCAATCGCCGTGGCGCCGTGGTTGCGCAACACGGCGCTCATGCGGCCGATTTCTTCCTCGACCTCTTCCGGCGTGCCGTCGCTTTCGCACAGCAAAATCGCCTCGGCCGTCAAATCGTAACCGGCGTGCACGAAGTCCTCGACCGCCGCAGTCATGGGTTTGTCCATCATCTCCAGCCCGGCCGGAATGATGCCGGCAGCAATCACGGCCGCCACCGCGTCACCGGCCTTGCGCAGGTCGTCGAAGCTGGCCATGATGCAGCGCGCCAGCACCGGCCTGGGCACGAGCTTGACGGTGACCTCGGTGGTGACGGCCAGCATGCCTTCGCTGCCGATGACCACCGACAGCAGGTCGTAGCCGGCGCAGTCCAGCGCGTCGCTGCCGAACTCCACCACTTCGCCTTCAATCGTGAAGCCCTTGACCTTGAGCACGTTGTGCAGGGTCAGGCCGTACTTGAGGCAATGCACACCGCCCGAGTTTTCAGCCACGTTGCCGCCTATGGTGCAGGCGATCTGGCTGGACGGGTCGGGCGCGTAATACAGGCCCAGCGGGGCGGCGGCTTCGCTGATGGCGAGGTTGCGCACACCGCCCTGGACCACGGCCGTGCGGCTGGCCGCGTCCATCTTCAGGATCTTGTTGAACTTGGCCAGCGACAGGGTCACGCCCAGCTTGTGCGGCATGGCGCCGCCGGACAGGCCAGTGCCGGCGCCGCGAGCCACCACGGGTACTTCCAGCGCGTGGCAGGTTTTCAGCACGGCTTGCACCTGGTCATAGGTTTCGGGCAGGGCGACCACCAGCGGCCGCTCGCGGTAGGCGGTCAGGCCGTCGCATTCATAAGGCGTGGTGTCTTCGCTGTTCCAGAGCAGCGCATGGGCCGGAAGCACGGCCTGCAGAGCCGCGACGACCTGGGCCTGGCGTTCGGAGCGTTTCAGCAGCTGCTGCTGCCGGGAGTCAAGAGGAGCATTCATGGGCGGCCTTCAGGATGAAACACGGCTTGGCGCCGGGATGAAAGCACTTTAATGCAAAGCGCGCGCGGCCGGCGTGAAGAAAATGGCGGTCTTGTGTGAAAACCGAAATGCTATCAATTTTGCAGCTGTTTGCGCCCACCTTTCAAGGGCTGGAGCCATAAAATGCATCAAGAAGCGGGCGAGACGGCTACGCGACCGATTTTTTCAGCCAGTCGGCAAAGGCGGCACACTCCCAGCGGTCCATCATGCCGGTGCGCCAGCACAGGTAGTGGGCGTGCGGGCTGGGCACATTGCGCTCGTACAAACGCACCAGGGAGCCGTGTTCCAGCCATGGTGCGCCCAGCTTGAGGCGCACCAGTGCCACACCCATGCCGGCGGCGGCGGCGTCGCACATCAGGCCGATGTCATTGAACTGCGAGCCATCGACCGGCTCGGCCCAGTCCAGGCTGTGTGCCGCAAACCAGGTGCGCCAGGGCTCCAGCGGCGAGCGCAGCAGCGCTTCCCCGTCCAGATCCTCGGGAGCTTCAAAAGGCCCGTGCTCTCGCACATAGGCCGGCGACGCCAGCGGCGTGACTTCGTCCTTCATCAGGCAGACGTGTTCGACGTCGGCATAACGGCCGGTGCCGAAACGCACGATCAGGTCGGCGTCCTCGGCCACCACGTCGAGCAGGGGGATGGACACCTGCAGCGTCAGGTCGATCTCGGGGTAGGCATCGGTGAACTGGCGCAGGCGCGGGATCAGGATGGAGCGGGCAAAGGTGGGGGTGACCGCCAGGCGCAGCTTGCGCTTGCCGGGGCTGCCGCTCTGGCCGGCCGTGCCCGGGAACTTCTGCAGCGTCGCCAGGCCTTCGCGCACATGCGCCAGGTATTCGCTGCCTTCGGTGGTCAGTGAAAAGTCGGCCCGGCCGAACAGCTTGGTGCCGATGATCTGTTCGAGCTGCTTGACGCGGTGGCTCACCGCGCTGGGGGTGACGTTGAGTTCCTCGGCCGCCTGCGTGACGCTGCGCAGCCGCGCCAGCGTCTCAAAGGTGAGCAGGCATTGGATGGGAGGAATCCGGCTGGCTGTCCCCATTCCTAGACTGCTTCCAGAAATTCGAGCACCGGGATGCAGGGCAAGGCGCACGGAGCGCAGGACACCGGAATGCACTTCGGTGCATGAGGATTCCGAGCACCGCGCAACGCAGCCATGCGCCCGGCGATCGGATTTATGGAGGCAGTCACTTGAAGATCACGGTTTTGTGGCCATTGAGCAGCACGCGGTGTTCGCTGTGCCAGAGCACGGCACGCGCCAGCACCTGGCTTTCGGTGTCCCGGCCCATGGCGGTCAGGGCTTCCACGGTCTTGCTGTGGTCGGCCCGGGCCACATCCTGCTCGATGATCGGGCCTTCGTCGAGGTCGGCCGTCACGTAGTGCGCGGTCGCGCCTATCAGTTTCACGCCGCGGGCGTGGGCCTGGTAATAAGGCTTGGCGCCCTTGAAGCTGGGCAGAAACGAGTGGTGGATGTTGATGGCCCGGCCGGCCAGCTTTTTGCACAGGTCGTTGCTCAGTATCTGCATGTAACGCGCCAGCACCACCAGTTCGGCGCCTTCGGCCTCGATGATGTCGTACTGCTTCTTTTCAGCCTTGTCCTTGGTCGCGGCCGTGACCGGAATGTGGTGGAAGGGCACGTTGTAGCTGGCCGCCAGCTGGTAAAAATCGCGGTGGTTGGAGACGATGGCGCGGATGTCCAGCGGCAGCAGCCCCGACTTCCAGCGAAACAGCAGGTCGTTCAGGCAATGCCCTTCCTTGCTGACCATGAGCACCGTGCGCATGGGCTCGGCGGTCTGGTGCAGGCCCCAGCGCATGTCGAACAGCACCCCCAGCGTGCCGACCTGTTCCTTGAGATTTTCATAGGAGAGTTGATCACAGGCAAAACTGACACGCATGAAAAACAGGCCGGTGGCGTCGGCCGCCGGGTCGTCGCGCTTGTCGTCGCTGAACTGCGCCGCTTCCAGGATGTTGCCGCCGCGTTCGAACAAAAAACCGGAAACCGCATGAACAATGCCCGGGCGGTCGGGGCAGGACAGGGTGAGGATATAAGTAGGACTCATGGGGGATGAATTGTCGCAGGTGGCCGGCCGCCAGGTGCTTGCCGGAAGCACATTGTCGCCGGGAGTGCCAGAATGCATGACCTACCGCCAAAACCCGGCTGCCCCTTTTTTTAGCAGGAGATTTCGCCATGGCCTATCAAGACTTCAACATGGACCACCAGTGGTTGCCCTTCACACCGAACCGCAGCTTCAAGAAGGACCCGCGGGTTTTTGTGAAAGCCGATGGCATGTTTTTCACGACGCACGACGGCAAGCAGGTGCTCGACGGCATTTCCAGCCTGTGGTGCGTGGGCGCCGGCCATAACCGCAAGCCGATCAACGAAGCCATCAAGAAGCAGCTCGACACGCTGGACTACGCGACCGCCTTCCAGGCCAGCAACGACCAGGCCTTCAAGGCCGCCGACCTGATTGCCGGCATGGCACCCGGCGACCTGAACCAGGTGCTGTTCTGCAATTCCGGCTCGGAAGCGGCCGACACCTCGCTCAAGGTGGCGCTGGCCTACCACCGCGCGCGCGGCGAGGGCCACCGCAATGTCTTCATCGGCCGTGAAAAGGGCTACCACGGCGTCGGTTTCGGCGGCATGAGCGTGGGCGGCATTCCGGCCAACCGCAAGGTCTACGGCTCGGCCTTCCTGCCGCGCGTGGACCACATGCGTTTCATCCACGATCCGGTCAAACACGCTTACATTCACGGCGCCGAACCGGTGTGGGAAGAGGATATTCTGCTGGAACTCGAGCAGCGCATTTTGCCGCTGCACGATGCCAGCAACATCGCGGCCGTGATCGTCGAGCCGGTGGCCGGCAGCGCCGGCTGGTACCTGCCGCCCAAGGGTTACCTCAAGCGCCTGCGCGAGATCTGCGACAAACACGGCATCCTGCTGATTTTTGACGAGGTCATCACCGGCTTCGGCCGCATGGGCACCAACTTCGGCGCCGACTATTACGGCGTGGTGCCCGACATGCTGAACTTCGCCAAATGCGTGACCAACGGCGTGATCCCGCTGGGCGGCGTGATCTGCTCCGACCGCATCTACAACACCATGATGGACGCCAATGCCGACAGCCCGGCCCATGCGGTGGAGTTTTTCCACGGCTATACCTACTCGGGCCACCCGGTGGCCTGCGCCGCGGCGATCGCCACGCTGGGCCTGTTCAAGGAAGAAAAGCTGTTTGAACGCGCCGGACAGATGGGCACCGTGCTCGGCGATGCCATGCACAGCGGTTTCAAGGGCCTGCCCAATGTGGTCGGCATCCGCAGCCTCGGCCTGGCCGGTGCGGTGGAACTGGCGTCCATCGCCGGTGCACCGGGCAAACGCGCTTACGACATCTTCATGGACTGCTTCAAACACGGCGTGCTGGTGCGCCCGGCGGCCGACAACATCGTGATCTGCCCGCCCTACATCGTGGAAAAAGAGCACATCGAGCGCATCGTCAGTGTGGTGGCGGACTCCATCAAGAAGAACGCCTGAGCGCCTGACCGTGGCCCCGGGGCTACTTCCCGCCGAATTTGTCTTTCAGCGTTTCGCAGTAGTCCTGCGCCGGTATGGCCGGTGTCGGCCAGACGGCATCAAACGCCGGCCTGCTTTCGGCCTCCCGGCGCGCATCCGGCGCGCTTGTGGCCGGACCGGCGCGTAGCTGTACG
The DNA here is from genome assembly GCF_002379095.1 of Polaromonas sp. AER18D-145. Taxonomy (GTDB): domain Bacteria; phylum Pseudomonadota; class Gammaproteobacteria; order Burkholderiales; family Burkholderiaceae_C; genus Polaromonas. The sequence goes on along the minus strand of NZ_NBZV01000026.1, from coordinate 45,825 downwards.
GCCTTGGCATGGAGGCCGGGCGGCAGGTGCTGGGGCACGCCCAGCATGCGGTTGACATGGCCGCTGCCGGCCAGCAACACCACTGTTTTTCCGGGCAAGGCTGCCTGCTGCAGCGTGTTCGCCATGCGGATGTCGCGCGCGATCTGGATGCGTGTCATCGGGGAGATGCGGTCCTCCGGCAACAACCCGCAGTGGCCGATGCGTATCAGTTGCTGCTGGGCCTTGAGCGCCGGGCCGGGCAGGGGTTGGTCCAGCCGGCCGTCGGCCATGGCTTCGCGCATCTGCGCCGCCGGCAGGTTGGCCCCCAGCACCGGCACACCGGCCTTGACGGCAGCCATCACCGCCGGACCGTACGCGGCCCAGGGCCAGCTCTTGTTGTTCCAGCCCAGGGCGGCCTGCACCTGCAGCTGGGTGCTGTTCGATTTCAGGGCCGCGGTGCTGGTGCCGGCTTCGGCCATCTCCAGCGCCACGGCGGCCAGCCGGCCGCGCACCGCCAGGTACTCGATGACCTGACGCTGAATGTCCTGGTGTTCGGGCGCATCGTGCTGTTCGCCGAGCAGGATCACGTCGGCAGGCAGCAGGGCCTCGGTGCGTGCGGTGATGTCATTGGGCGCATGCGGAAACAGCCGGGGCTCGGGCACCCTGGCGCAGGCGGCCAGCAGTACGAGCAGCAGCGGGACCAGGACGGCAATGCGCCGGCGTGTGTTCTGAAGGGAGGGTGGGGTGGTGTTGATGGCCATGCTCAGGGCGATACTAGCCCCATCTGGAAACCGGCGGCTGTCTGCCGGCCGATGCCCCGCACTTCTTCCCTCTCCCCTCTTGCCTCTCACCCTTTTTTTTGCCCCGGATGCGTCTCAAGCCGTTTCATGTTGTTTTCACCCTGCTGCTGGCGCTGGCCGGCGCCTGGCTCTGCGTCTGGATCGGCACCCCTCTGCCGTGGATGATTGGCCCGCTGCTGGCCACGGCCTGCACCTCGATCGCTGGCCTGCCGACCGCCAGCTGGCGGCCGCTGAACAACACCGGCCAGTGGGTGATCGGCACGGCGCTGGGCCTGTACTTCACGCCGCAGGTGACCGCGCTGGTGGGCAGCCTGTGGTGGGCCATCGCGCTGGCGATTGTCTGGGCGCTGGGGCTGGGCCTGGCCTTTGGCGGCTGGTTGCACCGTGTCAACGCACCGCGCATGCCCGGTGTGCCGGCGCCGGCGATGCGTGCCACCAGTTATTTCGCGGGTGCCATAGGCGGCGCTTCCGAGATGACCCTGCTGGCCGAACGTGCCCATGCACGCACCGACCTGGTGGCCGCCTCGCACAGCCTGCGCCTGTTGCTGGTTACGGTGACCATTCCGTTTGCGATGCAATTCAGCGGGCTGCATGGCCTGGACCTGAACCCGCCGGTGCTGCGTGCGGTGAACGCGCCGGGCCTGGCCGCGCTGGGCCTGGCCACCGCCGCCGGCGCCTGGCTGATGCTGCGCCTGGGCCGGGCCAACCCGTGGTTCATGGGGCCGCTGCTGGTGACCATGGGCCTGACCATGGCCAGCCTGCATCTGTCGGGTATTCCGCCCTGGCTGACCAACGCCGCGCAACTGCTGATTGCCGTGGGGCTGGGCGTGCGGTTTTCCCCGACCTTCCTGCACGCCGCGCCGCGCTGGATGGCGTCGGTGGTGCTGGGCACCCTGGGCATGCTGGTGCTGTGCAGCGGCTTCGCCGCGCTGCTGGCGTGGACCACCGGCTTGCCGCTGGCCACGCTGATTCTGGGGACCTCACCGGGCGGCATTGCCGAAATGGCCATCACCGCCAAGGTGCTGCAGCTCGGGGTGCCGGTGGTTACGGCGTTTCAGGTGTGCCGGCTCGTGGCCGTGCTCATTCTGGTGGCGCCGCTGTACCGCTGGCTTTATCCGGCGGACTGAGTCCGCGCCTTCACGGCTGGCATTTGCCGGCGTTGTGCGGGCATGCCGCACCACGACAAGCGGGGCATGGCCCCTCAGGTCGCTTCAGTGCAGGCCCACCGGCGTGTGCGCCAGTTCGGCATAACTTTCGAGCATGTCCTCGACTTCTTCCTGCGTCGGCGTGTTTTTCTGCCAGACGTTCAGGCGCTGCTGGAACAGTTCGGCCCAGGAGCCGTCCAGGTAGACCTCCTTGCCGGAGCGTTTGTCGACAATTTCAAAGCCGTTGCGGGCCAACTGGGGCACGGCCGGGGCGGGCGCAGACGCCTCCGGGGCATTGGCATGAATCTGTACCACCGCAAAGGATTCGGAGTCGTAGAGCATTTGCATGGTGTGGTTTCCTTCTTGTACCTATATATCAACGGCCGGGCGGAGTTCAAGAGCCACAGGGTTAATCCCTGAAATGCCCCGAAATGCCAAAAAAATCACAGCGTGAAGGAAAGAGACGCGGTGGCGCCTGCGGATGTCAGGGTTTCTCGACCACGCGCAGTTGCTGGTCGATGAAGTCGCCGTTCTGCTGGGTGATGCGGCTGCGCACCGGCAGGTAGTCCATGGCGGGCGCGAACCAGATTTCAACGGTCTGGTCGTAGTCGCGCTGCGGCTTGCGCGTGAGCTTGAGCGTGGCGGCTTCGCCGGCGGGCAGCCTGAGGGTTTCCTCGGACTCGACCGTGAAGGTCCAGGTGTCGGCCTCGCGCGGGCCGGCGGTGTACAGCGACACGCTGCTGCCGACCGGGTAGCTGGCCGGGGCACCCGCCAGCAGGCTGCCCAGTTGCAAAAAAACGCTCAGGCGGTCCTGCGCGCCGCGCAGCCAGGGGGCGTCGGGCGTGTTGGCACTGAAGCTGATCTTGCCCTTGTCGGCCTGGAAATGGGCAGCGCGTTCGCTGCGGGACTTGTCCAGGAAACGCGTCGGCGCCAGGCCGTCGGCGGTGATGCGCCCGCTGCTGGTCATGCTGCGCGATCCCAGGAACAGGGCGCTGACCACCATTTTGGCGTCGTAGGTCTGGCCGTCCTGCAGCCAGTCGAGCTGGGCAAAGGCGCTGTAGTCCATGTTTTTTGATCGCCCCGTCATCGCGTATTTCAGGCGCACCGAGCCGGGGATGGTCAGGGCCGTGCTGGCGCCTGGCAAGGAAGGCGCCGCTGCTTCCACGGGTGCGGGCGCGACCGGTTCGGTGGTGGTCGCGGTAATTTCGGCCGGCGGGGTCGTGCTGTCACTGGCTGGTGGTGCTATGGATTCGATAGCTGGTGGCGCTTTCAGATCGGGGGCTGGAGCCCGATTTTCTTGTGAAACCGGGGCGCGGCGCCGGACCGGGCGCGGGCGCACCGGCGTGGCTGCGGGCGCACTGACCACGACCGGTTCGGGCTTGATTTCCAGCGTTCGCGTGATGAAGGGGCGTGGCGCCGTCGCCTGCGGGTCGGGCACCGGCCCCCATGCCAGCGGCGCCGCCTGCAGCAGCAGCACATGGGCCAGTGCCACCAGCGAGGTCAGGGCGATCAGGGGTCGCGCCGGCAGCGCTGGGGCCTGCCGGGCGGTCGGGGTGTTCATGCCCCTGTGAATCCCAGATCGGCGGAAAGTTGCCGCGCCGCCGTTGCCAGCGGCCGGGCCACGGCGCCGTCCCAGGCCGGGTCGAAGTTGGCCAGCGAGCCCATCGCCACCATGCCCAGCACCAGGTGGCCGTCGGCGTCGAACACCGGCGCGCAGAAGCCGGCCACGCCGGGCAGCAGGGTGTCCACCACGCGGGCCAGGCCACGCCGGCGCACCTCTTCCAGCAGCGCGGTGACCTCGGCCATGGTCTTGGGCACGTCCTTGCGGGCGAGTTTGTGCATGCGCGCGAGTTCGTCCCTGAGCAGCGGCGTCAGGCGATCTTGGGCGGGCGGCCGGGTTGTCGGGCTTTTTTCGCTGCGGCTGCCGGCGGGCTGCGCCATGAAGGCGGAGAAACACAGGCCGGTGGCCGAGGACAGCAGGGGCATCACATCGCCGAGGCGCAAATTGACGGTCACCGCCTGCGGCGACTCTTCCCAGTGCACGATGGTCGGCCCCTGGTTGCCCCACACCGCCAGCGCCAGGGTCTGGCCGATCTGCTCCATCAGTGGCCCCAGGCGCTGGCGCGCGAGCTTGACGCTGTCCAGCCGTGACAGCGAGGCCAGGCCCAGCTTGAGCGCCGCCGGACCGAGGTCGTAACGCGTGGTGCCCGGGTCCTGGGTCACTAGCTCCAGCCGCTGGAAACTCACGAGGTAGCGGTGCGCCTTGGCGGCACTCATGCCGGCAGCAAAGGCCAGGTCGCGCAGCATCAGCGCGCCCGGCGAGGCGCTGAGCACCTGCAGCAGGCTGAAACCCACTTCCACCGACTGGATGCCCGCTCGTTGCGCGGGCAGTGCGGGCAGGTCGTCCGCCAGAAGGTGTTGTCGCTCTTTCATGGAATTCGATTAAAATTAAAAATTACATTTAGGTAAACTGATTTCACTTATCGTAACTGTAATGCCGTGGGTCCGCCGTGTGCAATCAGGCGGACCCAGCCGCCCCCAGAACAGAGGAAACTGATGAAACTTGCTACCTACAAAGACGGCTCACGCGACGGCCAGCTCGTGGTTGTCTCGCGCGACCTGTCGACGGCCCATTATGCGACGGGCATCGCCACCAAATTGCAGCAGGTGCTCGACGACTGGAACTTCCTCGCCCCGCAATTGCAGGACCTGTACGAGACGCTGAACAACGGCAAGGCGCGCCACGCGTTTCCGTTTGAACCGGCGCGCTGCATGGCGCCGCTGCCGCGCGCCTACCAGTGGGCCGACGGCTCGGCCTACATCAACCATGTGGAGCTGGTGCGCAAGGCGCGCGACTCCGAGGTGCCCGACAGTTTCTACAAGGACCCGCTGATGTACCAGGGCGGCAGCGACGACTTCATCGGCCCCTGCGACGACGTGGTCTGCCCCAGCGAGGACTACGGCATCGACTTTGAAGCCGAAGTCGCTGTCATTACCGGCGACGTGCCCATGACCAGCACGCCCGAGCAGGCGCTCGAAGGCATACGCCTGGTGATGCTGGCCAACGACGTGAGCCTGCGCAACCTGATCCCCAACGAGCTGGCCAAGGGTTTTGGGTTTTTCCAGAGCAAGCCGGCCACGGCTTTCAGCCCGGTGGCTGTCACGCTGGACGAACTCGGCGAGGCTTGGGACCACGGCCGCCTGAACCTGACCGTGCAAAGCACCTGGAACGGCCGCAAGGTCGGCATGTGTGACGCCGGGCCGGAGATGACCTTCCACTTCGGCCAGCTGATTGCCCACATCTGCAAGACTCGCAATGTGCGCGCCGGCTCCATCATCGGCTCCGGCACCGTCAGCAACAAGGGTGTCGAGGTCAAGGGCAAGACCGACTGGCCCAAGGGCTACAGCTGCATCGCCGAAAAGCGCGCGATCGAGACCATTCAGGACGGCAAGCCCTCGACGGCCTTCATGAAATACGGCGACACCATCCGCATCGAAATGAAGGGCAAGGACGGCGAGCTGATTTTCGGCGCGATTGACCAGAAGATCGTGCCGGCCGCACCGGTCAAATAAGAGGCGGGGGCCGCGCGCCCCTCAGCCCGCAGCGCGCGTCTGGACGATGAACAGCTGGATGCCGCGCAGCAGCATCTCGACCGAAATCGCCACCAGGATCAGGCCCATCAGGCGCTCGAAGGCCGTCACCAGACGGTCGCCCAGCACCCGCTGGATGCGTTCGGCCAGCACCAGCACCACGGCGCACACGGCCATGGTGACGCACAGCGCCGCCACCCACTCCATGCGCCGGGCCGGTGCCTGCGACACCAGCAGCAGCACCGTGGCCAGCGCCGAAGGCCCGGCCAGCGCGGGAATGGCCAGCGGCACGATCAGGGGCTCGCCCTGCAGCGGCTCCGCCACCGGATGGTCGCCCGGAAAAATCATGCGCAAGGCGATCAAAAACAGGATGAGCGCGCCGGCGATTTGCAGCGACAGTTCGCTGAGGTTCATCACGCGCAGGAAACGGTCGCCGACGAACATGAAGGCCAGCAGCAGCAAAAAGGCGATCAGCACCTCGCGCAGGATCACGAAGGCGCGCCGCTCGGGCGCGACATGGCGCAGCGCATTGGCAAAAATCGGGATGTTGCCCAGCGGATCGGTGATCAGCAGCAGCAGGATGGTGGCAGAGGCAAAGGTGTAAGTCATCTGGCCAGCCACTGTGAAGGATGTGCCTCAGGCTGCGTAAACAGCGTCCAGCTCGCGGAAGCCCTTGATCTCCAGCGGGTTGCCAAAGGGGTCGCAAAAAAACATGGTCCACTGCTCGCCCGGCTGGTCTTCAAACCGCACCTGCGGCGCAAACAGGAAGTCGGTGCCGGCGGCCTGCAGGCGCTGCGCCATGGCCTGCCAGTCAGGCAGCGCCAGGACCAGCCCGAAATGCGGCATGGGCACCAGCGTGTCGCCGACATGGCCGGTGCGTTCGGTTTTGAAGGGCGGACCCAGGTGCAGCGAAAGCTGGTGGCCCATGAAGTCGAAATCGACCCAGGTCTCGGTGCTGCGGCCTTCGGCGCAGCCGAGCACGCCGCCGTAGAAACGGCGGGCCTCGTTGAGATCGGTGACGTTGAAGGCGAAATGAAACAGGCTGCGCATCCGGTCAAGGATAGCAGCCTGTGCGCCGTCGGGTGCTGCCCCGGCGAAAAAATCCGGAGCTCAGACGGTCGAAGGATCGGCCGCCATGTTGTCGAACTTCTTGAAGTACTGGCGGGCCAGCGCGACCAGCTGGGCGTCGCTCGGGTGGTCGGTGACCACCGAGTCCACCACGGCGTCGGCCACGGCCGGCAGGTGGCTGCTGCACCAGTCGCGGAACTGGTTGCGCACCAGGCCGGGGCCGGTGAGCAGCACTTCATGCGTGCCGTTCAGTGCCCGGGCGACGTCGGAAAAAAAGGCGGCGCTGTCGTCAACCTTGCCCTGGTGTTTATGGTGCGTGCGCGACTTGATGCGCTGCGCTTCCACGTGTTCGCGGTCAAACATCACCACATGGGCTTCGGACTGGTCAATCCAGACAACGGCGTGAAAAGTGCTCATGAAATCCTTTGTAGAAAAAGAGAGAAAAAGAAAGAAAAGGGGGTCAGGCAGGACGTGTTTGCTCGGCCTTTTCCTGGCAGGCGATGCAGCGCCACGCTTCGGGGCTGGCCTGCAGCCTGGCGGCGGGAATGGTGACGCCGCAATCGGTGCATAACCCGTAGGTCCCGGCTTCGATGCGGGCCAGTGCTGCGTCGATCGCGGCGAGTTCGGCTGTCTCGCGTTCGCCCAGGGCGAACTCGAGTTCACGTTCGGAGGCCACCTGGGCGCGCGAGTCCTCCGGCTGGCCGAAATGGTCGGCGGCGGCGTCAGCGCGGCTGACGGTTCCACCACGCTGCGCCGAGATCTGTGCGAGCAGGGCGGTGCGCATGGCCAGCAATTGCTGTTGGTAGGGCGCGCTGTGTTGTTTGTCCATGGGTCATTCCTTCTTGTGTTCGTTTTCATCATGCGCCATGGCGCCATGGCCCCGGTTGATGAAGGTCAAGCGGGCGGCCCCTGATCTGCGCAGGGCACAATTCGGGCATTCCTTTGCCAGCTGACGGAGACACCATGACTGCCCAGACGATGGACTACAGCGCCTACCAGACCTTGAACATCACGCGCCGCGGTGTCGGCGGGGCGGTGCTGGACATCCAGATGAAGGCCCTCAACGGCAAGTTGCCGACAGCCGGGCACGCTGGCCATCGCGAGCTCGCGCAGATCTGGCGTGACGTGGGGAGCGACGACTCGGTGCGCTGCGCCGTGTTGCGCGGCGAAGGCCTGGGTTTTTCCGGCGGCGGCGACTTGGCGCTGGTGCAGGACATGGCCGAGGATTTTGAAACGCGCACCCGCGTCTGGAAGGAAGCGCGCGATCTGGTCTACAACGTGATCAACTGCGACAAGCCGATTGTCAGCGCCCTGCATGGCCCGGCAGTCGGCGCCGGGCTGGTGGCGGGCTTGCTGGCCGATATCTCGATTGCCGCCAAAAGCGCCAAGATCGTGGACGGCCACACGCGCCTGGGCGTGGCCGCCGGCGACCACGCGGCCATCGTCTGGCCGCTGCTGTGCGGCATGGCGAAGGCCAAGTATTACCTGATGCTGTGCGAACCGATCAGCGGCGAGGAAGCCGAGCGCATCGGCCTGGTCTCGCTGGCGGTGGACGACGAACAGCTGTTGCCCAAGGCCTATGAGGTGGCCGACCGCCTGGCCTCCGGCTCGAAAACCGCCATCAGCTGGACCAAATACGCGCTCAACAACTGGCTGCGTCAGGCCGGGCCGGCCTTCGACGCCTCGCTGGCGCTGGAGTTCATGGGGTTTGCCGGCCCCGACGTGCGCGAAGGTGTGGCCAGCCTGCGCGAGCGTCGTCCGCCTTCTTACGCTCCCAAAGCCTGATTTGCTATTGAATCAATAGCTGGTGACGCCTGTCAGTCAAGGGCTGTCAGCTGATTTTCCTTGAAAATTCGCTGGTGAGGGCGAAGCGGCTAGTGAGCGGCCTTGCGTAAAAAAACGGGTTGACGCGCCGCCACGACCCTGCACAATGAAAGCACTGTGAACCGCAGATGAGTGCAGTGCACCAGGGCTTCGGACACTTCCTACAACACCAGGAGACAGCATGAGCGACGCAGACAACCCCTCTTTTGCCGGGTTCGGCAAACTGGTCCCGGGCTTTGACTTTTTGCAGAACCTTGCCAAGCAGGCTGCCGGCAGCGCGTCGCAAAGCATTCCCCAACTGCCCAACCTGGGCAGCTGGGTCGCACCGACGCTCAATGTCGAGGAGCTCGACAAACGCATCGAGGAGCTCAAGGCCGTCCAGTTCTGGCTGGACCAGAACGCCATGGCGCTCAAGGCCACCATTCAGGCGCTGGAAGTCCAGAAGATGACCCTGGCCACGCTCAAAGGCATGAACTTCAACATGGGCGACGTCGCCAACGCTTTCAAGCTCAAGGTGGCCGACACGGTGGCGGGCGGCGTACAGAAAGTCACCGACAAGGCCAAGACTTTCTCGGGGCTGGAGGTACCGCCCACCAGTTACCAGAATGAGAACAGCGAGACGCCCGCGAAGGCCAAAACCACCCGGCCCAAGGTTGAAAAAGCCGCCGAAGCTTCGCCCGGCGTCGTTGACCCCATGCAGTGGTGGGGCGCGCTGACGCAGCAGTTCCAGAACATCGCCACCACGGCCATGCAGGACGCCGCCAAAAAAACCGCCATGAGCACGACCAATAACATGGCCACCGGCCTGGCCAAGGATGCGATGAAAACCGCCACCGGCATGGCCACGGACCTCGCCAAGGGCATGGCCAACTCCGCCGGCAAGACCGTGGCCCGTGGCGCCCGCTCGGCAATAGACAGCGCCTTGCGCAGCAGCCAGGCCTGGCCCACCCCGGCGGTGGCCAAAACCGCGGCACAGGCTAAACCGAAGCCGAAAGCCAAGGCGCCGGTGCGCCGGGCGGCGCGCAAGACCGCGCGTTGAAACCCTGCCGCACCGGTGGCCGGCCGGCGGTCACCTGAAAGAAAGCGTCAACATGTACCGTCTTCATGGTTTCTGCCAGTCGGGCCCCACCTTCAAGGCGGCCTTTTTGCTGCGCGCCCTGGGCCAGCCCTGGGAGCCCGTCTTCGTGGACTTCATGAAAGGTGTCACGCGCACCGAATCCTGGCGCGAGCAGACCAACGAGATGGGCGAGGCGCCGGTGCTGGAAGACGGCGCGCGCCGCCTCACGCAGTCGGGCGTCATCCTGGGCTACCTCGCGAAGAAACATGGCGCGTATGAAGGGGCCACGGAAGACGACAGGCTGGAGGTGCTGCGCTGGCTGTTTTTCGACAACCACAAGTTCACCAGCTACTTCGCGACCTACCGTTTCATGAAGGCCTTCGGCCCCAGCGCACCCGACCCGGCCGTGATGGCCTGGCTGCGCGCGCGGATGGACGCCGCGTTTGCCATCGTCGACAAACATCTGGCCGCGCGCGAGTGGATGGTCGGCGGGGCGGCCACCATCGCCGACTTCTCGCTGTCCGGTTACCTGTTTTACCCGTCGGAGGAAAGCGGCTACGAGGTCGCCGGGCGATACCCCCACATCGAGGCGTGGCTTGCGCGCCTGCGTGGGTTGCCCGGCTGGGCCTCGCCGTACGATGTGCTTCCCGGAGAGCGATTGCTGCCCAAGTGGTGAGGCAGTGTGTCGGCGCCAACCTACCCTGACAACACCATGAAACTTTTCCCCTACGGCCATGCCACCCACCCGCAATGGCGCATGGCGGCCGGCCTGGTGCTGGCCCAGCTGCGCGCGCAGATGGCCCTGCACGGTTATGCCAGCTCGCCGGGCCTGGGCCTGCTTTACATCACCGACCACTACACCGCGCAGGCGCAGGACATCCTGGATTTCCTGGGTGCCGAGCTGCCTGAAATCACCGACTGGGCGGGCACGGTCGGCATCGGCATCGCGTCGAACAACGTCGAGTATTTCGACGAGCCCGCGCTGGCGGTGATGTTGTGCGAGTTGCCGTCAGACCAGTACCGCGTGTTTTCCGGCGTGTCGCCCCTGCCGCCGCCCGGCGCCAGCCATTTCCAGGCGCACACCGCGCTGGTGCATGCCGACGCCGGCACCCCCGACGTGGCCGAGCTGATCGCCGAGATGGCCCAGCGCACCAGCAGCGGCTATGTGTTTGGCGGGCTGGCGTCGAGCCGCAGCAAGGCGGTCCAGTTCGCGCTCAGCGGCAGCGGCAATGTGAAGGGGCAGGGCGCCGCCGGCGGGGTGTTCAGCGGCGGCCTGAGCGGGGTGGCTTTTGCCCAGGGCGCCGGCCTGATGTCGCGTGTGACACAAGGCTGCCAGCCAGTTTCGCGGGAGCACGAGATCACCGCCTGCGACGCCAATGTGGTGACGGAACTGGACGGCCAGAGCGCGCTCGACGTGATGCTGGCCGACCTCGGCGTGTCACTCGATGCGCCCCGTGAGGCGCTCGAAAAAGTGCGGACCACGCTGGTCGGCCTGCGCAGCGCCGACGCCGCCCTGCAGGACGGCCGGATCCGGCGTCCGGGCCAGTTCGGGGCCGATGTGCTGGTGCGACACATCATCGGCCTGGACCCGGTGCGCCAGGGCGTGGCCATTGCCGAGGTGCCCAGCCAGGGCATGAAGCTGGCTTTTTGCGAACGCAATGCCGAAGCGGCGCGCGCCGACCTGGTGCGCGTCTGCGCCGAAATCCGCGAGGAGCTGGAGCCGGAGGAGTTGACGCTGGAAGTCGCCAGTGCGCTGAGCGCGTCCGAGGCCGAATCGGCGCCGCACCCGGCCCGGCGCATCGCCGGTGCGATCTACATCAGCTGCGCCGGGCGCGGCGGCCCGCACTTCGGCGCGCCCAGCGCGGAGCTGCAGATTGTGCGGCGCGCCCTCGGCGACGTGCCGCTGGTCGGGTTTTTTGCCGGCGGCGAAATAGCGCGCCACAACCTCTATGGCTACACCGGCGTGCTGACGGTGTTTACCGCAGCGGCCGGCTAGAGATGTTTTCATCATTCATGACACCACACCGTTCGGGCTGAGCCTGTCGAAGCCTGCCCTGAGCCAGACGAAGGGCCCTTCGACAGGCTCAGGGCGAACGGAGTTTGGCCTGTCATGATTTATTGAAGTCTCAATAGTCTGCGCCGGACACAGTCCGCGCATTCCCTGCCGGCGGCCCGGGGCCCGGGCCAGCGTTGCAGCGGGACTGTCATGAAAATCAAGGCAGAATCCGCATCACCCTTGCGGGCGCAGACGGGCAACCGGGCGCGGGTCGCATCACCAGCTGAAAACAAGAGGAGTCCATCATGCGTGCCGAAACAGTTGTTCCGCTGCCCCCGCCGACGGTACATGGGCATCCGAACCAGTTCGCCCTCCTGAGGCAGCGCCGCTTCGCCCCCTTTTTCTGGACGCAGTTCTCGGGTGCTGCCAACGACAACCTGTTCAAGTTCGCCTTTACCGTGATGGTGACCTACCAGCTCAGCGTGAGCTGGTTGCCGCCCGCCTTGGCGGGGCTGGTCATAGGTGCGCTGTTCATCCTGCCCTTTTTGCTGTTTTCGGCGACCAGCGGGCAGCTCACCGACAAATACGAAAAGACGCGCGTGATCCGCTTCGTGAAGAACCTGGAAATCGTGATCATGGCCGTGGCGGCCGCCGGCTTTCTCAGCAGCGACGTGAACCTGCAGGTGCCGCTGCTGCTGGCCTGCACCTTTTTGATGGGGCTGCATTCCACGCTTTTCGGCCCGGTCAAGTTCGCCTACCTGCCGCAGGCCCTGAACGAGCGCGAACTGACCGGTGGTAATGGCATGGTCGAGATGGGCACTTTTGTCGCGATCCTGCTGGGCAACATCGTCGGCGGGCTGATGGTGGCCGTGCCGGGTGTCGGTCCGCTCTATGTGGCGCTGTCCTGCGTGTTGCTGGCCGTGGCGGGGCGGGTGGTGGCGCAATTCATTCCTTCTGCGCCCGCCACCGATCCTGGCCTGAAGATCAACTGGAACCCGGTCACGGAGACCTGGCACAACCTGCGGCTCGCGTACGGCAACATCGTGGTGTTCCGTTCCATGCTGGGCATCAGCTGGATGTGGTTTTTCGGTGCGGTCTTCCTGAGCCAGTTTCCGAGTTTTGCCAAGGAGGTGATGCACGGCAACGAGCAGGTGGCCTCCCTGCTGCTGGTGGTTTTTTCGATCGGCATTGCCACCGGTTCGCTGCTGTGCGAGGTGTTGAGCCGGCGCCATGTCGAGATCGGCCTGGTGCCGCTGGGCGCCATCGGCATGAGCGTGTTTGCGATCGACCTGTATTTCTCCTCGCGCGGACTGCCGCCGGCGCCCGTCATGAGCCTGGCCAGTTTTTTGGCGCAGCCCGCCCATTGGCGTGTGATGGCCGACCTGGCGCTGCTGAGCCTGTTTGCCGGCCTGTACAGCGTGCCCATGTATGCCCTGATCCAGCTGCGCAGCCAGCCTACCCACCGCGCCCGCATCATCGCTTCCAACAACATTCTCAATGCGCTGTTCATGATCGTCAGCGCCATCCTTGCGGGCGCCCTGCTCAAGGCCGACTTCAGCATTCCGCAGGTCTTTCTGTTCGTCGGTCTGGCCAATGCGGTGGTGGCGTTTTACATCTTCATGCTGGTGCCGGAGTACCTGCTGCGTTTTATCGCGCTGATCGCCTCGCGCTGCATTTACCGCTTCAGGGTCCAGGGCGACGACAACATCCCGGCGCAGGGGGCGGCCGTGCTGGCCTGCAACCACGTGAGTTTTATCGACCCCCTCCTGCTGATGGCGGCCAGTCCGCGGCCGATTTATTTCCTGATGGACCACCGCATTTTCAAAATGCCGGTGCTCGGCTGGCTGTTCCGCCTCGCCAGGGCGATCCCGATCGCGCCGCGCGCCGAAGACCCGGTGGCTTATGAAGGGGCTTTCGAGGCGGCCGCCAGGGTGCTGCGCAACGGCGACCTGCTGGCGATCTTTCCGGAGGGCGGCATCACCCGGGATGGCGAGCTCCAGCCCTTCAAGGGCGGCATCATGAAGATCCTGGAGAACGCCAAACGTGATGGCCTGAACGTGCCGGTGGTTCCGATGGCGTTGACGAATCTCTGGGGTTCCTTTTTCAGCCGCATCGAGCAGGGCGGCGCCATGGTGCGGCCGTTCCGGCGCGGCCTGCTGAGCCGGGTGGGCCTGAACGCCGGGCCTGCCATGGCGGCCGCCCAGGTGCAGCCCGACAGCCTGCGCGCCCGCGTGATGGCGCTGCAGAAGGCCTGAAGCGGCCGGCCTGCCCTCGTCCGATTGCCACCACCCCCGTTACTTATTTTTTTCCAGGAAATGGAGCCTCCGTGAGCAAAGCATTACGCCTGTCCGAAAAATGGTTTCAGCGCGGCCTCTGGCTGGTTGCCTTTGTCTTTGCCGCCTTCCTCATCGGGCTGGGCAGCACGATCGTGGGCGACCTGCCGCAGGTCGAGAAAACCCTGTCTCTGGACGATTTCATCGAGCAGCCCGCCGCTACCCAGGCGCGCGAGAACCTCAAGACGGCGGAACGCCAGGGTCGCCAGGCGCAGGAAGCGCTGGATCAGGCCAGGCTCAAGCTGCGCGTGGCGCAGGCCAATTCGCGCTCGGCCAGCGAGACCTTCAGCAACTGGCTGGCGACGCGGCGGGCGACCGAACGGGCCGAACAGGACCCGGAGCTGATCGAACGGACACGCGCGCTGGATGGCCTGAAGGCGGCCGAGCGGCAGGCGCTGGCCGCGATGGAGGCCGAGCAGCAGAAGGCACTGGACGCCAGCCAGGGCGCCACGCGCACGCGTGAACGCATCGCTGAGCTGGAGCGCGCGGCGCAGGACAAGTGGCAGAGCGCGCGGCGCGCCCAGGAGCTGCGCGTGTTTTTGTACCGGCTGGCCCTGACCCTGCCGCTGCTGGTGGCGGCCGGCTGGCTGTTTGCCAAAAAGCGCAAAAGCACCTACTGGCCCTTTGTCTGGGGCTTCATCTTTTTTGCACTGTTCGCTTTTTTTGTGGAGCTCGTGCCCTACCTGCCCAGTTACGGCGGTTATGTGCGCTACATCGTCGGCATCCTCATCACGGTGCTGGTCGGGCGGCAGGCGATTGTTTCGCTGAACCGCTACCTGGAAAAGCAGAAACTCGCCGAGCAGCTGCCCGATGCGCAGCGCCGTGAGGAGTTGAGCTATGACACGGCGCTCACCCGCCTGTCCAAGGGGGTGTGCCCCGGCTGCGAGCGGGCGGTGGACCTGAAAAACCCGGAGATCGACTTCTGCCCGCACTGCGGCATCGGCCTGTTCGACCATTGCCCGCAGTGCACCGCGCGCAAGAGTGCGTTTGCCAAGTTCTGCCACGCTTGCGGTGCCGATGGCAAGCGGCCGAGGCCGCTTCCCGAGCCTGCCCCCGGCGCTGCCGCGCAGGCAGGCCCGATACCCATGGGCTGACGGCGTCTTGTCCTTGGTGCTTCCCGCTGGCCGCCTACGGCCGGCGATCCCCGGCGCCTACAGGTTTCGCGCTGCGCTGCCATCACAGTGGGCAAACCCATTTACAAGGTTTGAACATCATGAAAAAACAGATACGCAACCAGGTGGCAGCCTTTTTCCTGCTGCTTCCCGCCGCCACGGCCCTGCTCGCCCTGCCGGGCACCGCCATGGCGCAACCAGCCGCGCCCGAGTTGCGGTCGCTGGAGGTGGACTCTGATGGTGGCCTCACTGCCGGGGCCGATCTGGAGTTCACTGTGGAAGCAACGCCGCGTGGGAAAGTCAGTGTCAGCGTGCGCGGCGTTCCGCGCACAATTGTGCTGAAGGAAACCTCCCGCGGCGTTTATACGGGAAGCTACACCATCCGGCGCCAGGACCGGATTGCCGAAAACAGTCCCATCCGCGCCACGCTGCGCGTGCGCAACCGCAGCGTCGTGGCCAACTACAGTTTCCCGGCCGGCATTGCAGGCTCGAACGCTCCCGTGGCTCCGCCGGTTGCTGTAGCCCCGCCCCCCGGCCTGAAAATCGACCGCTTCTCGGTGGCGCCGGTCGACAAGCTCGAGCCTGGCGCTGAACTGCGCTTCACGCTGAACGGCGCGCCGGGCGGTACGGCGGAGTTCGACATTCCCGGTGTCATCAACAATGTCGCGATGCGCGAAGTGCGACCCGGTGTTTATGAGGGCGCCTACACCATCCGTCGCCTGGACAACCTGGCGCCGTCACGGCCTGTCGTCGCCACCCTGCGTGTCGGCGACCGCGCGGTCACCTCGACCCTGACCCAGCCGCTGATGGCCGATGCGAAGCCGCCGGTGATCCGCAACCTGTCGCCACGCGACGGTGAGTCGATCACGCGCAGCGCCAACACCTCGGTGTCCGGCACCTTTGACGATGCAGGCGGCGTGGGCGTGGACCCGAAAAGCGTGCGCCTCATGTTGGCGGGGCGCGATGTCACCGCCGCCACCCAGATCACGCCGCAGTTCTTCACCTACCGCGCAGACCTGCCCGCTGGCCGCTACGCGGTGGACGTGACGGCCAAGGACATGGTTGGCAATGCCGTGCGCCAGACCTGGACCTTCGACGTGGCTGCCGCCGTGAGCGCCGCGCCTGCCACCGTGCTGTTGCAGGTGACCAGCCACGCCAACAACGCTTCGGTGGAAGGCAGCCCGGTGGTGGTGCGCGGCCGCACCGCCCCAGGCGCGGTGGTGGATGTCAAGGTCAGCGCCGTCGGAACGCTCGCCGGCCTGTTTGGCATGAACCAGGATTTGCTGACGCAGCGGGTTCAGGCCGATGGCAACGGCAACTTCTCGTTCAGCTTCTCGCCGCAGTTTCCGCTGCCCGGCACGCGTTACGAGGTGTCGATGACGGCCGGCAAGGACGGCATGGTCGCCACCCAGACCAAGCTGGTGCTGTTCCAGAAGCAGGGTTAAGCCGGAAATTCTCAGTAAAAACTGCCTGCAGCCCTTATGCAATGGGCGCAGGCAGCTACTGATTCAATAGCGGTCTTCCGGCTCAGACCGGGCGACCGTAAAAGGGGTAGCTCGGGTCGTTGTAGCCGTGGCTGGAGGCGTGGCCCGGAATCACCAGCTCATCGATGAAGGCCTCGTCGTCGCTGTCCAGCACCAAGTCGGTCGCGCCATAGACATCTTCCAGGTGCGAGAGCAGGCGTGGCCCGGCAATCACCGAACTGACCAGCGGATTGGCCAGCACCCAGGCGGCGGCAAACTGCCCCGGCACCCAGCCTTTGGCTTCGCAGCGCGCCTTGATCTTCTGGGCGATCACCAGTGACTCTTCGCGAAACTCGGTTTCCAGGATGCGTTTGTCGCCGCTGCCGGCGCGTGTGCCCTGGGCCGGCGGCTGGCCCGGCGGGTACTTGCCGGTGAGCACGCCGCGCGCCAGCGGACTGTAGGGCACGACGCCCAGGCCGTAGTGGCCGCAGGCCGGCAGGATTTCGACTTCGGGGCCACGGTTGAGCAGGTTGTAATAGGGCTGGCAGACCACCGGCTGCGGCACGCCGGTTTTCTCGCAGATGCGCATGATCTCGGCAATGCGCCAGCCGCGGAAGTTGGACAGGCCAAAGCTGCGAATTTTCCCGGCGCGTATCAGGTCGCCCAGCGCGCGCACCGCCTCGTCGAGGTTTTCGCCGTGGAAGTCGCGGTGCAGGTACAGGATGTCGAGGTAGTCGGTGCCCAGCCGCGCCAGGATGGCATCGGTCTGCTGCATGATCCAGCTGCGCGAATAGTGTCCCTGGTTCACGCCTTGGCCGGCCTGGTTGCCCAGCTTGCTGGCCAACACCCAGTGCGGGCGCTGTCCGGCCAGCAGTTTGCCCAGCAGGGTTTCGGACTTGCCTTCGTTGTAAACGTCGGCCGTGTCGATGAAATTGATGCCGTGCTCCTTCGCCGAAGCGACGATGCGCGCCGCCTCGCCGTCCGGTGTCTGCTCGCCGAACATCATGGTGCCCAGGCACAGGACGGACACCTTCAGGTTGCTGTTTCCAAGGCGGCGGTATTTCATGGGAGTTCCTTGTCTTTGATGGACAGCGGGCTAGACGCCGCGTTGCCGGTCCTGTTTGAATTGCAGCACAAAGGCGCCGAAGCGGCCGGCGTCGAGCGCGTCGCGCACTTCCTGCATCAGGTTCAGGTAGTAGTGCAGGTTGTGGATGCTGCTGAGCATGGGGCCCAGCATCTCGCCGCAGCGGTCCAGGTGGTGCATGTAGGCACGGCTGAAATTTTTGCAGGTGTAGCAGCTGCAGGTGCTGTCCACCGGCTGCTCGTCGGTCTTGTAGCGCGCGTTGCGTATCTTCAGGTCGCCGAAACGCGTGAACATGTGGCCGTTGCGCGCATTGCGCGTCGGCATCACGCAGTCGAACATGTCGACGCCAGCGCCCACGCCTTCGACCAGGTCTTCCGGCGTGCCGACACCCATCAGGTAACGCGGCTTGTTGGCGGGCAGGCGGTGCGGCGTGTGCGCCATGATGCGCTGCATTTCCTCCTTGGGCTCGCCGACGCTGACGCCGCCGACGGCATAGCCGGGAAAGTCCATTTCGACCAGCGCATCGAGCGACTCCTGGCGCAGGTTTTCAAACATGCCGCCCTGCACGATGCCGAACAGCGCGTTGGGGTTCTCCAGCCGGGCAAACTCATCCTCGCAGCGCTGGGCCCAGCGCCGGCTCAGCTCCATCGAAAAACGCGCCTCGTCCTCGGTCGTGATGTGGCCCTTGGTGTCGTAAGGCGTGCATTCGTCGAACTGCATGACGATGTCGCTGTTGAGCACGGTCTGGATCTGCATCGAGATCTCGGGCGTCAGGAACAGCTTGTCGCCGTTGACGGGCGAGGCGAACTTCACGCCTTCCTCGGAGATCTTGCGCATCTCACCGAGCGACCAGACCTGGAAGCCACCGCTGTCGGTGAGGATGGGCTTGTGCCAGTTCTCGAATTTGTGCAGGCCGCCGAACTGGCGCAACACGTCCAGCCCCGGGCGCATCCACAGGTGAAATGTGTTGCCCAGAATGATCTGCGCGCCCATCTCGTGCAGCGACTGCGGCATCACGCCCTTGACCGTGCCGTAGGTGCCGACCGGCATGAAGATGGGGGTCTGCACCACGCCGTGGTTCAGGGTGAGGGTGCCGCGGCGGGCAAAGGAGCCGAGGTAGGGGCCCTCGGGGCCGGTGGTGGCCGTGTCGGTGGTCAGGACTTCAAATTTCAGCATGGGGTGATTGTCTCAGGGGCGTCGTTGCAGCAGCATGGCGTCGCCATAACTGAAAAAGCGGTAACGCTGGGCGATGGCGTGGCGGTACAGCGCCATGATGTGTTCGTAGCCGGCAAAGGCGCTGACCAGCATCATCAGCGTGCTTTTGGGCAGGTGGAAATTGGTCAGCAGCAGGTCCACCACCTGGAACTCGAAGCCCGGGGTGATGAAGATGTTGGTGTCCTTGCAGTCGGGTCCGAATCTGGCCGCCGACTCGAGGGCGCGCACGCTGGTGGTGCCGACCGCGACCACGCGGCCGCCGCGCGCCTTGCACTCCCGGATGGCCTGCAGCGTCGCTGGCAGCACTTCGAAGCGCTCGAAATGCATCTGGTGATCGGCGATGTTCTCGGTCTTGACGGGTTGGAAGGTGCCGGCACCGACGTGCAGGGTCACGCTGGCGCGCTGGATGCCGCGGGCTTCCAGCCGGGCCAGCACCGCGTCATCGAAATGCAGCGCGGCGGTTGGTGCGGCGACCGCGCCCGGATTTTTGGCAAACACCGTCTGGTAACGCTGCTCGTCCACGGCCGAGTCGGTGTGGGTGATGTAGGGCGGCAGCGGCACATGGCCGTGGCTGGCCATCAGCGCATACGGATCGCTGCTCAGGGCGAAGCGGTACAGCGGCCCGTCCTCGTGGGGCCAGCGGCCCAGCAGCGTGGCGGTGAAGCCACCGTCCATCTGCAGCACCGCGCCCGGCAGCGGCTTCTTGCTGACCTTCATGTGGGCGGCGACTTCATGGCCGGCCTGCGGCGTGGGCGAGAGCACCCGCTCGATCAGTAGTTCCAGCCGGCCGCCGCTGCTTTTCTGCCCGAACAGCCGCGCCTTGACGACCTGGGTGTCGTTGAGCACCAGCAGGTCGCCGGGCTGCAGCAGGTCCGGCAGATCGGTAAAACGCCGGTCCACAGGGGTGTCGCCCCGGCCGTCCAGCAGGCGCGAGGCGCTGCGTTCGGCGGCCGGGTGCTGGGCGATCAGTTCGTCGGGGAGTGTGAAATCAAAATCACTGAGCTTGAAAGGCGTGTTCATGAAGGCACAATTGTCCCATGCCCACCCGGTCTGTCCCCGCTGCTTCTCCACCCAAGGCGCCGCCGGCCGTGGCTGGCACGGGCAGCGCGGTTGCGCCCAAGTCCCAGCCGCAGAAAGCCCTGGAAAAGCTGGGTCTGCGCCGTGACATCGACCTGGCACTGCACTTGCCGCTGCGCTACGAGGACGAAACCCGCATCACCCGGCTGGCCGATGCACGCGACGGTGACATGGTGCAGATCGAGGCCCAGGTCACCCATAGCGAAATTGCGTTCCGCCCGCGCCGGCAGCTGCGCGTGACGGTGGACGACGGCAGCGACACCTGCGTGCTGCGTTTCATCAATTTTTACCCGGCGCACCAGAAGACCCTGAGCGTGGGGGCGCGCGTGCGGGTGCGCGGCGAGATCCGCGGCGGGTTTGTGGGCCGCGAAATGGTGCACCCGAGTTTTCGCGCCGCCGGCGGTGAACTCGCGACTGCCCTGACGCCGGTGTATCCCACGGTGGCCGGTTTGCCGCAGGCCTATCTGCGCAAGGCCGTGCTCGGCGGGCTCGCGCGGGCCGACCTGGCGGAAACCCTGCCGGCCGAATTTTTAAGCAAAAATCTGCCTCAGCCCTTGTCCAGCCTGCGTGAGGCGCTACAGTTTTTGCACCACCCGACGCCGGACGTGATGCTGGCCACGCTGGAGGACCGCAGCCACCCGGCCTGGCAGCGCCTGAAGGCCGAGGAGCTGCTGGCCCAGCAACTGTCGCAGCTGCAGGCGCGCCGTGTGCGTGCGGCCATGCGCGCGCCGGCGCTGGCGCCGCCCGCGATGCGCGGCCCCCAGTGCACGCTGCAGGAGCAACTGTTGGAGCGCCTGCCCTTTCGCCTGACGGCCGCGCAGCAGCGCGTCGGCACCGAGATCGCCGCCGACCTGACCAGGCATGTGCCCATGCACCGCCTGCTGCAGGGTGACGTGGGTTCCGGCAAAACCGTGGTGGCGGCGCTGGCCGCGGCGCGCTGCATGGACGCCGGCTGGCAGTGTGCGCTGATGGCGCCAACGGAAATCCTGGCCGAGCAGCACTTTCGCAAGCTGATCGGCTGGCTCGAACCGCTGGGCATCCAGACCGCCTGGCTCACCGGCAGCCAGAAGGCGAAAGAGCGGCGCGAAGCCCTGGCCATGATCGAAAGCGGCGCGGCCGGCCTGGTGGTCGGCACCCATGCGGTGATCCAGGACAAGGTGATTTTCAAAAACCTGGCGCTGGCCATCATCGACGAGCAGCACCGCTTTGGCGTGGCCCAGCGGCTGGCCCTGCGCAGCAAGATGACCCAGCATGCCGTTCGGGCTGAGCTCGTCGAAGCCTCGGGCTCCCCTTCGACCCTTCGACAAGCTCAGGACAGGCCAAGCTCAGGGCGAACGGGAGAGGGGGCGCGAGGCGAAGAGCCGCATCTTTTGATGATGACCGCCACGCCGATCCCGCGCACCTTGGCCATGAGTTATTACGCCGACCTCGATGTGTCGACGATTGACGAACTGCCACCGGGCCGCACGCCCATCGTCACCAGGGTCGTCAGCGAGGCACGGCGCGATGAGGTGGTCGAGCGCATACGCAGCCAGCTCGCCGAGGGACGGCAGGTCTACTGGGTCTGCCCGCTGATCGAGGAAAGCGAGTCGGTGGACCTGATCAACGCCACGCAGACGCACGAGGCCCTGAGCGCCGCCTTGCCCGGCACCCCCGTCGGCCTGCTGCATTCACGCATGCCGCCGGCCGAGAAAAAGGCGGTGATGGCGCTGTTCACCAGCGGCCAGCTCGGCGTGCTGGTCAGCACCACCGTGATCGAGGTCGGCGTGGACGTGCCCAATGCCTCGCTGATGGTGATTGAGCACGCCGAACGTTTCGGCCTGAGCCAGTTGCACCAGCTGCGCGGCCGGGTCGGGCGCGGCGCTGCGGCCTCGGCCTGTGTGCTGCTGTATGCCACCGGGGACGCGCCACGCCTGGGCGAGACCGCACGCGCCCGGCTCAAGGCCATGGTGGAGACACAGGACGGCTTCGAGATCGCCCGGCGCGATCTGGAGATCCGCGGGCCGGGAGAGTTTCTGGGCGCGCGGCAGTCTGGCGCGCCGCTGTTGCGCTTTGCCGACCTGGCGACGGATACCGCGCTGCTGGCTTGGGCGCGGGCCCTGGCGCCGGTGATGCTGGACAGGTACCCTGAGCTGGCGCACCGGCATATCTTGCGGTGGCTGGGGGGGAAGGCGGAGTTCTTGAAGGCTTGATGGGGGCATTTCAAATGGGCGGAGCCCATGCGGCGCTGCTACCATCTTCTGATGAAAATATTCTTGCGCCTGTTTGCCTCCATCCACGTCCTGATCGCGGTTCTTTTTGCCATCGCTTCCCTGGTGATCGTGGGCATTGCTGCACGTACCGGCTGGACGGCGCTGGCCGGCGGTCTCAATGCATCGGCCGCACAGGGGATTATCGAAGCGATTGGCCTGATCGCGGTGGCCGTTGTTGCGCTGCAAATTGCACAGACCATTCTCGAGGAAGAGGTGATCCGCGAAGTGCAGGTCAGCGCGCCAACACGGGTGCGCCGCTACCTGTCGCGTTTTCTGGTGGTCATCGTCATTGCGCTTGCCGTGGAAGGGCTGGTTGCAAGCTTCAAGGTGATTCATGATGACCCGGCAGAGCTCGCCAGCGTGGCGGCCTTCCTGGTCGCCGTTGGCGTCTTGCTGGCAGGCTGGGGTGTTTTTATCCGGCTGAACACCTTTGCCGAGCATCTGGAGCCGGAGGCCATGGCCGAAGCCAAGAGCGAGGATCAAAAACTGGAGTAGCTGTTGAGCGGTGTGTACTGTTGCCTCCCACCAGGACGGGCGGTACTGGCGCCATTGCGGGGGAAAAGCCGCACAATAAGCCCATGACGCTCACCGAACTCAAATACATCGTGGCTGGGATCTTGGGAGGGACAGGGCGAGGGGCCCCGCTTGTGGGGATCGACCCCCGGACAAGATCGTTGGCGACGGCCGCAGGCGCTTGCAGAAATGGTGAACCAGGATGACTCTCACAGAGCTCAAATACATCGTGGCCGTCGCCCGCGAGAAACATTTTGGCAGGGGCGCCGAGGCCTGCCATGTGTCGCAGCCGACCCTGAGCGTGGCGATCAAGAAGCTCGAAGAAGAGCTGCAGGTCAAGCTGTTCGAGCGCAACGCCAACGAGATCACGGTGACGCCGCTGGGTGAAGAGATCGTGCGCCAGGCGCAAAGTGTGCTGGAGCAGGCCGACAGCATCCGCGAGATTGCCAAGCGCGGCAAGGACCCGCTGGCCGGTGCCTTGCGCCTGGGGGTGATCTACACCATCGGCCCCTACCTGCTGCCCGACCTGGTGCGTCAGGCGATTGCGCTCACGCCGCAGATGCCCTTGATGCTGCAGGAAAACTTCACCGTCAAGCTGCTCGAAGAGCTGCGCACCGGCGAGATCGACTGCGCCATCCTGGCCGAACCTTTTCCCGACACCAACCTGGCGATTGCGCCGTTGTATGACGAACCCTTCATGGCGGCCGTGCCGAGCAACCACCCCTTGGCCGCACGCAGCAACATCACCGCCGAAGAACTGAAGAAAGAAACCATGCTGCTGCTCGGCACCGGCCACTGCTTTCGCGACCACGTGCTTGAGGTCTGCCCCGAGTTCGCCCGGTTTTCGAGCAATGCCGAGGGCATACGCAAGAGTTTTGAAGGCTCGTCGCTGGAGACCATCAAACACATGGTGGCGGCCGGCATGGGGGTGACGCTGGTGCCGCGGCTGAGCGTGCCCAAGGAGGCCCTGCTGCCGCCGGCGCCTGCCAAAGCCGTTTCAAAAGCCAAAAGCCGGGAAGTGCCGGAGTTGCCCTCTTACATCCGTTACCTGCCGTTTGAGGGCCATGTGCCGACGCGGCGTGTGGTGCTGGCCTGGCGCCGCAGTTTCACCCGTTACGAAGCGATCGCCGCCTTGCGCAACGCGATATACGCCTGCGAACTGCCGGGCGTGACACGCCTGTCCTGAGCGGCGCCCGCAGGCATTTCATGATGCCTATCAGGGCGATGCAGTTTGACTGTTGCCTTGCGCTTGCCGATTGCTTAGAGTGAAGTCCAGACTCTTTCAATCAAGGACACACCATGGCCAAAACGTCTCCCAAGGTTTCCGCCGGCCGCACTGGCGCGCCGCCCATCAACATCGGCATCGGCGAAAAAGACCGCGCCGCGATCGCCCAGGGCCTGAGCCGCTTGCTGGCGGACACCTACACGCTGTACCTGACCACGCACAACTTCCACTGGAACGTGACCGGGCCGATGTTCAACACCCTGCATGCCATGTTCATGACGCAATACACCGAGCTGTGGGCGGCGGTGGACCCGGTGGCCGAACGCATCCGTTCGCTGGGCCATCCGGCGCCCGGTTCGTATGCGCAGTTCAGCAAGCTGGCCTCGGTGCCCGACGCGCCCACCACCCCGCCCAAGGCGCTGGAGATGGTGCGCATCCTGGTGACGGGCCATGAGGCGGTGGCGCGCACGGCCAGGGAGTTGTTCCCGGTGGCCGACAAGGCCGACGACCAGCCGACCGCCGACCTGCTGACCCAGCGCCTGACCGTGCACGAGCAGACCGCCTGGATGCTGCGCTCCCTACTGGAGGAATAAGGGCTGGCATTCGGGGCGGGGGAGTGGTGCCAGAATTGAGGGCTTGAAAAACAAACTCGCCCTCTACCTGCAACTGATCCGTTGGGACCGACCCGCCGGCTGGTTGTTGCTGCTCTGGCCCACGCTGTCGGCGCTGTGGGTCGCGTCGCACGGTTTCCCCGGCTGGCACCTGCTGACGGTGTTCACCTTGGGCACCATCCTGATGCGCAGTGCCGGCTGCTGCCTCAACGACGTCGCCGACCGCGAGTTTGACCGGCATGTCAAACGCACGGCGCAGCGCCCGGTGACGCGTGGCGCGGTGTCCGTCCGGGAAGCCTTGATCCTGGGGGCGGTGCTGGCGCTGCTGGCTTTTGGCCTGGTGCTGACCACCAACACCGCCACCATCGCCTGGTCGTTTGCCGCGCTGGCGGTGGCCGTGGTCTACCCCTATGCCAAGCGTTTTGTGTCCATGCCGCAGGCGGTGTTGGGCGTGGCCTTCAGCTTCGGCATTCCCATGGCGTTTGCCGCGGTGCAGTCGCGCGTGCCGGCGCTGGCCTGGCTGCTGTTGCTGGGCAATCTCTTTTGGGTGATTGCCTACGACACCGAATACGCCATGGTGGACCGCGATGATGACCTCAAGATCGGCATGAAAACCTCGGCGATCACGCTGGGTCGCTTCGACGTGGCGGCGGTCATGGCGAGTTACCTGATTTACCTGTCTATTTGGGCCTGGGCCCTGATGGATATTTCGCAACCAGCTATTTATTTCATAGCGATTGTGGTGGCGCTGGGGCAGGCGTTGTGGCATGGCTGGCTGATCCGCCGGCGCGAGCGCGACGACTGCTTCAGGGCTTTTCGCCTGAACCACTGGCTGGGGTTCACGGTGTTCGCCGGCATCGCGTTGTCCTACGCCTTGGCCGGCTGGTGATCACACAGGTCGCTGATCTGCTATTAAAACAGGAGCTGTTGGCGACTGTAGAGCAAGGGCTACGGGCCTTTTTTGTTAAAAATATCAGGCCGCACCAAACTCGTCACCGAGTTCCGCAGCGCGCTGGCGGGCGGCGTGCATGGCGCGCATGAACTGCTGCTTGACGCCGGCCTGCTCCAGGGACGTGAGCGCCGCGTAGGTGGTTCCCCCTTTGGAGGTCACGCGTTCGCGCAGGGTCTCCGGTGGCTCGCTGGACGCTTTGGCCAGGGCGGAGGCGCCGACAAAAGTCTGCACCGCCAACTGCTGCGCCTGTTCGCGGCTCAGCCCCATTTCGGCGCCGGCCTGCACCATGGCTTCGATGAAATAAAACACATAGGCCGGGCCGGAACCGGACAGGGCGGTCACGGCGTCCAGCTGCTCTTCCTGCGCCAGCCACAGGTGGTCGCCGGTGGTCCGGATCACGCGCTCGACCGCCTGGCGCTCGGCGGCGGTGACGGCGGGACGGGCGAAGAGGGCGGTCATGCCCTGGCCGACGAGGGCCGGCGTGTTGGGCATGGCGCGCACGATGCGTTCGGTCGCCAGCCAGGAGGCCATGCTGTCCGAGCGGATGCCGGCCGCCACGCTCAGGTGCAGGGCCTGGCCGGTGTACGGGCCGGCTTGCAGGGCGGCTTCCCGGAAGGTCTGGGGCTTGACGGCCCAGACCACCAGCCCGGCGGAGGCCAGCGCCGCGCCGGGCGCCGCCTCGGCGGCGATGCCGAACTGTGCCTGGAGCTTGGCGCGCTGCTCGGCCCAGGGCTCGACGATCTGGATCCGGGCCGCGGGTGTGCCTTGTTGGAGCAGGCCGCCAATGATGGCGCTGGCCATGTTGCCGCCGCCTATGAAGGCAATGGCGCTGCTGTCTAGGGAAAGGGGTGAAGTCATGAAGGTTCAGTCAAAAAATTCAAAAGCCAGCCATTGGGTGATTTGCCGCGAATTGAAATTGTCGTCGCTAATGAAGTGCAGGCTGCGGTTGCCATTGGGAAGCCGCGGACCCCAGCACATGCCTTCGGTGTTATCGAGGCGGGCCAGCCTGTGGCCGGGACCTGCGCCGGTGAAGGCAGAAAAATCGGCGAGCAGCGTCTTGGCAACCGGCTGGTAAGCGCCAGGCTGCAGTGTGGTCAGATTCAGCGTGTCCGTTCCCTCGCGCAGGTCGATCAGGTAAAGGCGCAGCGAAATGCCCGAGAGGGCGTCATGCCCGGCCATGTAGGCCCGCTCCAGCACCAGCATGCGGTCGGCGTCCAGCATCAGGATTTCAGTGACGCCGTTGTCGGCCTGGGTGGCCGGCGGGACCGGTGCGCGTGGAATCGCGTCGGGGATGTAGGCGATTTGCCGCACGACCTGCCCGCTGGCCAGGTCCAGGTGGGTGAAGCGGCAGGACCCGCCCGGCGCCTGCACGGTGGGCAGGGGGCCATCCTGGCGCAGCGCGCCTTCCATGGCGATCCAGGCCTGGCGGCCATCCGGGCTCAGGGCGAGGCCCTCCAGCGCCCGATTGATACGCGGCCCCCGGGTCAGCTGAAAGTCGAACATGGCCGGCAGCGCCAATTCGCGCACCAGCGTGCCATCGGTGCGGCTTTCGCGCAGCGCGGGTGCAGCGCCTGTCAGGGCGTGCCCCTCGCTGGTCCACAGCAGGGTCTGGCTGGCCGGGCGCCAGCGGATCGCCTCCGGGTCGGGAACCTGGATGCCTCGCAATGCTGCTGGGTAGGTGCTGCCATCGGCTTGGCGCAGGCTGGTCACGCCCGTCAGGACGGGCTCACCCAGCCGGTCTGTTTCCAGAGGAAGGCGTGCCGTGTAAAACCGCGCCGGGCTGATGTTCGAGCCATCATCACTGAGCAGGTAGTACAGGCCGCTGGCCGCGTCGTAATCCACACCCGACAAGCCGCCGACGGTGGTGCCCTGAAACTGGAGCCGGTGCGGCAGACGGGCTTCGCCGATCAGTCGCAGGCGGGATGACGCCGGCGATGCCAGAGTCGGCCTGGGGCGCGTCAAGCCCGCCAGGGCCAGCGCAGCGGCAGCGCCGTAACCGAGCGCCCGGCGCCGTGTCAGTGCAAACGTTGCTGTGGCGGGCGGAGGTGGGCAGAGCATCAAGCGAGTCTAGCCTTCCCATCTGTACGCGTTGTGACAGAACGGGGACGTCTGCCGGCTCTGGGTTACAAGGCCACGGTCTGCCGCACCGCATGCTCCCACTGCGCCATCAGGCCGGCCGCGCGGTCGGTGCTCAAGGTGGGCAAAAAGGTGCGTTCTGCGCGCCACATGGCCGAGAGTTCAGCGGTGCTGGCATAGACGCCGCTGGACAGCCCGGCCAGGTAGGCCGCGCCCAGCGCCGTGGTTTCGGTCACGGCCGGCCGGACCACCGGAATGCCCAGCAGGTCGGCCTGGAACTGCATCAGGAGGTCGTTGATGCAGGCGCCGCCGTCCACCCGGAGTTCGGCCACCGGCGCGGCCCCGGCCGCCACCGCATCGCGGCTCATGGCCTGCAGCAGGGCCGCGCTCTGGTAGGCAATGCTTTCCAGCGCGGCCCGCGCAATGTGGGCCACGGTGGTGCCGCGGGTCAGGCCGGTGATGGTGCCGCGGGCGTCGGGTTTCCAGTAGGGGGCGCCCAGGCCAGTGAAGGCCGGCACCATCATGACGCCGCCGGAATCGGGAACGCTTTGCGCCAGCGCCTGCACCTCGCCGCTGCCCTGGATCGCGTGCAGGCCGTCGCGCAGCCACTGCACCACGGCACCGCCGACAAACACGCTGCCTTCCAGCGCGTATTCGGTTTGCGGCGTGACCTGCGCCGCGCTGGTGGTGAGCAGGCCGTTGTGCGAGGTCTGGAATTTGTGGCCGGTGTGCACCAGCATGAAGCAGCCCGTGCCGTAGGTGTTCTTGGCCATACCTTCCCGGAAGCAGGCCTGGCCGAACAAGGCGCTCTGCTGGTCGCCCGCCACGCCGCCAATCGGGATGGCCCCGCCCAGCAGGTCCGGCAGCACATCGCCATAGTGCGTGCTTGACGGCAACACCCGTGGCATCAGGCTCTCGGGAATGTCCAGCAGCGCCAGCAGGTCGGCATCCCATGTGTTGGCATGCACATTGAACAGCATGGTGCGCGAGGCATTGGTCACGTCTGTGGCATGCAGGGCGCCGCCGGTGAGTTGCCACATCAGCCAGCTGTCGATGGTGCCAAAAGCGAGTTCGCCGCGCGCTGCCTGCTGCCGCGCCTGCGGCACGTTGTCGAGCAGCCACTTGAGTTTGGTGCCGGAAAAATAGGCATCAACCAGCAGCCCGGTTTTTGCCTGAATGAGGTCGGCCTTGCCATCCTCGCGCAGCCTGGCGCAGGTGGCTTCGGCGCGCCTGTCCTGCCAGACGATGGCGTGGTGGATCGGCCGGCCCGTCCTGCGGTTCCAGACCACGGTGGTTTCGCGCTGGTTGGTGATGCCCAGCGCGCGGATGTCGGCGGCCTTGAGTCCGGCTTTGGTCAGAGCCTCGCGCGCCGTGCCGAGCTGGGTGCGCCAGATCTCCATCGGGTCGTGTTCGACCCAGCCCGGCTGGGGGTAGATCTGCGGCAGCTCCTGCTGCGCGAGCGCCACGATGTGACCTTGCGCGTCAAACACGATGCTGCGGGAGCTGGAGGTGCCCTGGTCCAGGGCAAGCAGGTGGGTCATGGCGATGATCGCAGGAGGCGGGTGGGAGGTTTCAGGAGGGAGTTGGCCCTGCAGCTTACCTTGATCGCGGCCAGCCGCTACGGGGAAGTACGGGGGCGCTGGCGGGCTTGCCGGCCAGAGGAGATAGCGGCAAACCGGGAAAACAGAGGTGGTCCGACGGCCCCATCTGGTCTGCGCGCCATTCCCTGGCTCACTTGGATCACCTGCGTTTGCCTGCAAGAAAGAGCCGGTCAGGCGAAACTACTCAGGGGTTTCTTGCAAATCAATGGCGATGGACAATGGAGTTCATGATTTTTGATTCTCCCCCGTTGCCGACGCGACGCGCAGACCTGATAGAACGCCTGAAGGCGCCCCATACCTACGACATTGCGATCATCGGCGGCGGGGCCACCGGCCTCGGTGTTGCGCTGGATGCCGCGGCACGCGGATTCTCCGTCGTGGTGGTCGAATCGCACGACTTTGCCAAGGGAACTTCTTCCCGTGCGACCAAGCTGGTCCATGGCGGGGTCCGTTATCTGGCGCAGGGCAACATTTCCCTGGTGCGCGAGGCCCTGCACGAACGGACGCGCCTGCTGGCCAATGCGCCGCATCTGGCGCAGCCCCTGCCTTTTGTGATGCCTTCCTACAAGTTCTGGGAGGCTCCGTTTTACGGCGTCGGACTCAAGATGTATGACGCGCTGGCCGGCAAGGCCGGCCTGGGTCCCACCGAATTCCTCAATCGCGCTGAAACATTGCAGCTCCAGCCGACGGCCCGCCAGGCCGGACTCCGGGGCGGGGTCAAGTACTGGGACGGCCAGTTCGACGATGCGCGGCTGGCACTGGCGCTGGCGCGCAGCGCCGCGCGCGCCAGCGCCTTGCTGGTCAATTATTGTGCTGCGACCGGTCTTGTTCATGAGGGTGGCAAGCTGGTGGGCTTGCATGTGGCTGACCGTGAAAGTGGGCAAGCACTTACGCTGCGAGCCAAATGTATTGTGAATGCGGCGGGGGTCTGGGTCGATCAGCTGCGACTGCTCGACGGCCAGGCCATAGGCCGCGAGGCCAAACCCATGGTCGTGCCCAGCCAGGGTGTTCACATCGTCGTGGATCGCTCGTTTTTGCCCACCGACCACGCGCTGCTGGTTCCCAAAACCGCCGACGGGCGGGTCCTGTTTGCCGTGCCGTGGCTGGGCAAGACCATCCTGGGGACCACCGACACGCCGCGCAACGATCTGGCGCGCGAACCCCTGGCCTTTCGCGAAGAGGTCGACTTCATCCTCGGTGAGTCGGCGCGTTACCTGAGCCGGGCACCCGGTCCGGCTGATATCAAGAGCATCTGGGTGGGGTTGCGCCCGCTGGTCAAACCACCGCAAGACGAGGGCGACAGCACACAAGCGCTGTCGCGTGAACACACGGTCCTGGTCAGCAAGAGCGGTCTGGTCACCGTGACCGGCGGCAAGTGGACGACCTACCGCGCCATGGCGGAAGACGTGCTGGACAGCTGTTTCGGTGCGCAATTGCTGGAAAAACGCCCGGGTGGCGTCACAGCCAGCCTCCCGCTGGTGGGCGCCCAGCCATCCGTCCACAAGATCAGCGATGCACCGGGGCTGCATTTGTACGGGGGCGAAGCGGCTGTCGTCCAGGCCCTGCCGGGGGCGGAGAGGATGCTGGGCGGCGGCCTGACGGAGGCGATGGTGCGTTTTGCGGCCCGGCACGAGTACGCCCGCACAGTGGAGGATGTACTGGCGCGCCGCTCCCGGCTCCTGTTTCTGGACGCCGCGCTCGCCAGGACCCTCGCGGCGGCGGTGGCTGAGTTGCTGGCGCAGGAAACCGGGGTGGATCCCCGGCTCGCCGATTTCCTGGCCTTGGCCGATCAGTACCTGACTTTGCCGGCCTGAGTCCATCCCGTCGCTGCGCCCAGCGCCGGAGAGCTGGCTGCCTGCGCTTCATTTTTGATAGCTGCTTGCGCCCGACCATCAAGGGGTTGACGCTGTTTTTGCATATGCCTCTGATGGGGAGGCGTACTTGGCGAACAATTTACAGCATCAGGTGTTGACAGCCGGGGGAAATTTGTTAATAATCGTGGGCTTCGCTGTAAAAAGCTGAGAATTCTGCCTAACGGAAGCATCGCAAGTGGTTTGTGGTGTGGACGACGGGCCCAAGACTGACTGGCAAGTCTTCCCTCTGGGAAAAGGCGCTGGTGCAAGTTGGGACTAATTTAAATGATTCAAACGCAATCCAAACTCGATGTTGCTGACAACACGGGTGCCAAATCTGTGATGTGCATCAAGGTGCTGGGCGGGTCCAAGCGCCGCTATGCCAGCGTCGGTGATGTCATCAAGGTGAGTATCAAAGAAGCCGCTCCACGTGGCCGCGTCAAAAAAGGCGAGGTTTACAGTGCTGTGGTGGTTCGTACTGCCAAGGGCATCCGTCGTGGCGATGGTTCACTCGTCAAATTCGATGGCAACGCAGCTGTGTTGCTTAACGCCAAGCTGGAGCCTATCGGCACCCGCATCTTCGGACCGGTCACGCGCGAGTTGCGTACCGAGAAGTTCATGAAGATCGTGTCCCTGGCTCCTGAAGTTCTGTAAGGACGCGCCATGAACAAGATTCGCAAAGGCGACGAGATCATTGTGATCGCAGGTCGTGACAAGGGTAAGCGCGGCACGATTTCGCTGCGCAAGGACGACAGCTATGTGCTGGTGGACGGGATCAACCTGGTGAAAAAACACACCAAGCCCAACCCTCTCAAGGGGGCCACTGGCGGCATCGTCGAAAAAAGCATGCCGATTCACCAGTCCAATGTCGCCATTTTCAATGCCGCGACGGGCAAGGCGGATCGGGTGGGCATCAAGTTGTTGGCTGACGGCAAAAAAGTGCGCGTCTTCAAATCCAGCGGCGAAGAAATCAAGGCTGCATAAATATGGCAAAGACCGCACCTACCCAAGCTGCACCTGCCCAGGCTCGCCTGCAGGCCCAGTTCCGCGAAAAAATCGCGCCTGCGCTGATGGAGAAATTCGGCTACAAATCGCCGATGCAGGTTCCCCGCATCACCAAGATCACCCTCAACATGGGTGTGAGTGAGGCTGTGGCCGATAAAAAGGTCATGGAGCATGCCGTCAGCGACATGACCAAGATTGCCGGCCAGAAGCCGGTGGTGACCAAGGCCAAGAAGGCTATCGCCGGTTTCAAGATCCGCGAAGATCTGCCGATTGGCTGCATGGTCACGCTGCGTGGCGTCCAGATGTATGAGTTCCTGGATCGTTTTGTCACGGTGGCCCTGCCCCGTGTTCGCGACTTCCGTGGTATCTCTGGTCGGGCCTTTGATGGTCGCGGCAACTACAACATCGGCGTGAAAGAGCAGATCATTTTCCCTGAGATTGAGTACGACAAGGTTGACGCCTTGCGTGGTCTCAACATCAGCATCACCACCACGGCTAAGACCGACGAAGAGTGCAAGGCGCTCCTCACCGGCTTCCGTTTTCCGTTCAAGAACTGAGGCGGGCATGGCAAAACAGGCTTTATTGCAACGTGAACTGAAGCGCGACAAACTCGTGGCCAAGTTCGCCAAGAAACACGCTGAACTCAAGGCAACGTCCAACGACGCCAAACGCTCCGATGAAGAGCGCGCACTGGCCCGTCTGGAGTTGCAAAAGTTGCCCCGCAATGCGAATCCGACACGCCAGCGCAATCGCTGTGCGATCACGGGTCGTCCGCGTGGCACATTCCGTCAATTTGGCTTGGCTCGCGCCAAGATCCGCGAGTTGGCTTTTGCTGGTGATATCCCTGGTATCACCAAGGCAAGCTGGTAAGCAATAGGAGAACCGCAAATGAGTATGAGTGATCCTATTGCCGACATGCTGACACGCATCCGCAATGCACAAATGGTTGAAAAAGCTGTTGTGCTGGTGCCGTCTTCAAAAGTCAAAGTCGCCATTGCGCAGGTGTTGAAGGATGAGGGCTATATTGATGGCTTTTCCGTCAGCGCCAACGATGGCAAGCCCCAACTGGAAATCGCCCTGAAGTATTACGCAGGACGCCCGGTGATTGAGCGCATTGAGCGCGTCAGCCGCCCCGGCCTCCGCGTCTACAAAGGCCACGGCGCCATCCCCCAAGTCATGAACGGCCTGGGCGTCGCCATTGTCACGACTCCCCAGGGTGTCATGACTGATCGTAAGGCGCGCGCTACCGGTATCGGTGGTGAAGTGCTTTGCTATGTGGCCTAACGGGCATTGAGGAGTAACTGAAATGTCTCGTGTAGGAAAAATGCCAGTCGTCTTGCCCCAGGGTGTGGACGTGGCGATGAAAGACGACCAGATCAATGTCAAGGGTGCCCTCGGCGCCTTGGCGTTGACGCAAAATGCCCTGGTGACCATCAAGAATGATGCTGGCCAGCTGACTTTTGCGCCGGCCAACGAGTCGCGTGAAGCCAATGCCATGAGTGGAACCATGCGTCAGCTGGTCAACAACATGGTGACGGGCGTCACCAAGGGCTTCGAGAAAAAGCTGAACCTGGTTGGTGTGGGTTACAAGGCCCAGGCGCAGGGCACCAAGCTGAATTTGACGGTAGGTTATTCGCACCCTGTGGTGATGGATATGCCGGCTGGTATTCAGGTTGCAACACCTACGCCCACCGAAGTGGTGATCAAGGGTGCGGATCGTCAGCGCGTCGGCCAGATTGCTGCCGAAGTTCGTGCCGTCCGCCCTCCCGAGCCTTACAAGGGCAAGGGCATCCGTTATTCGGATGAGAAGATCACGATCAAAGAAACCAAGAAGAAATAAGGAGCTGCACCATGTTGACCAAAAAAGAGCAGCGCCTTCGTCGTTCACGCCAGACCCGCATCCGCATTGCCACGCAAGGTGTTGCCCGTCTGACGGTGAACCGCACTAATTTGCATATTTACGCCAGCGTCATCTCTGGCGACGGCACCAAGATCCTGGCATCTGCCTCGACTGCAGAAGTCGAAGTTCGCAAGGACCTCGGCGCTTCGGGCAAGGGTGCCAACGTTGCTGCTGCGCAGGCCATTGGCAAGCGTATTGCCGAAAAGGCAAAAGCAGCAGGTGTGGAAAAAGTAGCGTTTGACCGCGCTGGTTTTGCGTACCACGGCCGCGTTAAAGCGCTGGCCGAGGCAGCTCGCGAAGCTGGCTTGCAGTTCTAAGCAGACTGGAATTAAGTATGGCTAAGTTTCAAGCAAAACAACAAAACGACGCTCCAGACGATGGTCTGAAGGAAAAAATGATCGCGGTGAACCGCGTGACCAAAGTTGTCAAAGGCGGCCGGATTTTGGGTTTTGCCGCCCTGACCGTGGTTGGCGATGGCGACGGTCGTGTCGGTATGGGCAAGGGCAAGTCGAAAGAAGTGCCTGCGGCCGTGCAAAAGGCCATGGAAGAAGCGCGTCGCAACATGACGAAAGTGTCCCTGAAAAACGGCACGCTTCACCACAATGTGTTCGGCCATTGGGGTGCTGCCAGCGTCATGATGATGCCAGCCGCCAAAGGTACTGGCATCATTGCCGGCGGCCCGATGCGTGCGGTGTTTGAAGTGATGGGTATCACCGATATCGTCGCGAAAAGCCATGGTTCCAGCAATCCGTACAACATGGTGCGTGCAACGATGGACGCCCTGAACAACTCCACGACGGCTTCGGACATCGCAGCCAAGCGTGGTAAATCCGTCGAAGAAATCTTCGGTTAAGGCGATACGCAATGACGACAGAGAAAAAACTCACGGTGACGCTGGTTCGCAGCCCGATTGGCACCAAGGAATCCCATCGCGCCACGGTGCGCGGTCTGGGCCTGCGCGGTATCAACAGCAAGAGCGAACTGCAGGACACGCCCGCTGTGCGCGGCATGATCAACAAGATCAGCTACCTGGTCAAGGTGCTGTAAGCGGAGCT
The DNA here is from genome assembly GCF_002379095.1 of Polaromonas sp. AER18D-145. Lineage (GTDB taxonomy): Bacteria > Pseudomonadota > Gammaproteobacteria > Burkholderiales > Burkholderiaceae_C > Polaromonas. The sequence goes on along the minus strand of NZ_NBZV01000026.1, from coordinate 11,038 downwards.
TATGATGGAATTAAACGGAATCAAGCCTGCCGCAGGCGCAAAACATGCCAAACGTCGCGTTGGTCGCGGTATCGGTTCGGGCATCGGCAAAACAGCCGGTCGTGGTCATAAAGGCCAGAAATCCCGCGCCGGTGGTTATCACAAGGTGGGCTTTGAAGGTGGTCAGATGCCTTTGCAGCGCCGCTTGCCCAAGCGCGGCTTCAAGTCGCACAACCTCAAGTTCAATGCGGAAGTGACCTTGACTGCTCTTGAGCAGCTCGGCTTGGCCGAAGTGGATCTGCTGGCGCTCAAAACAGCTGGCCTCGTGGGTCAGCTGGCAAAGAACGTCAAGGTCATCAAGTCGGGTGCGCTGACCAAGGCTGTCAAGCTCAATGGTATCGGTGCGACTGCGGGTGCCAAAGCCGTGATCGAAGCCGCTGGCGGCGTGATCGCTTAATACTCATACACGGATAACGACCAGTGGCAACCAGCTCTGCACAAATTGCAAAAACCGGCAAGTTCGGTGACCTGCGCAACAGGCTTGTGTTTTTGCTGCTTGCGCTGGTGGTGTATCGGGTTGGGGCGCACATTCCGGTTCCCGGAATTGACCCCGGACAGTTGCAGCAGCTGTTCAAGGGGCAGCAAGGCGGCATATTGAGTTTGTTCAATATGTTTTCCGGCGGCGCCCTGTCGCGGTTCACGGTGTTTGCGCTGGGCATCATGCCTTATATCTCGGCTTCCATCATCATGCAGCTGCTCACCTATGTCGTTCCGACATTCGAGCAGATGAAAAAAGAAGGTGAAGCTGGTCGCAGGAAGATCACGCAGTACACTCGTTACGGAACCTTGGGTCTGGCGCTGTTTCAGTCCATGGGGATCGCGATTGCGCTGGAGAGCTCCCCAGGTCTGGTGCTGGCTCCAGGCTTTGGTTTTCGCATGACGGCGGTGGTCAGCTTGACTGCAGGCACGATGTTTCTGATGTGGCTCGGCGAGCAGATTACCGAGCGTGGACTGGGTAACGGCATTTCGATTCTGATTTTTGCCGGCATCGCAGCAGGTCTGCCCAGTGCACTTGGCGGTTTGCTTGAACTTGTTCGCACCGGTGCCATGAGTATTCTGGTGGCCATCGTGATTGTTGCGGTTGTCGTGCTGGTGACTTATTTTGTTGTGTTTGTCGAGCGTGGGCAGCGAAAGATTCTGGTGAATTACGCCAGGCGGCAGGTGGGCAACAAGGTCTATGGCGGTCAATCCTCCCATCTGCCCTTGAAGCTGAACATGGCCGGTGTGATCCCTCCGATTTTTGCATCGTCGATCATTCTGTTGCCGGCGACCGTGGTTGGCTGGTTCAGTACGGGCGAAGGCACGCGCTGGCTCAAGGATATCGCCGGTACATTGACGCCGGGCCAGCCGATCTATGTGTTGCTGTATGCCAGTGCGATCATCTTTTTCTGCTTCTTTTACACGGCCCTGGTTTTCAACAGCCGCGAAACGGCTGATAACCTGAAAAAGAGTGGCGCTTTCATCCCTGGTATTCGTCCTGGTGACCAGACGGCGCGTTACATTGACAAGATTCTTGTGCGCTTGACTCTGGCTGGCGCCATTTACATCACTTTTGTGTGTTTGCTGCCGGAATTTCTGATTTTGAAGTACAACGTGCCGTTTTATTTCGGTGGAACCTCGTTGCTGATTATTGTGGTTGTCACCATGGATTTCATGGCACAGGTACAGAACTACATGATGTCCCAGCAATATGAATCCCTGCTGAAGAAAGCGAATTTTAAAACGTCACCAGGTGGTTGATTGGGATGTCGAAGGATGATGTTATCCAGATGCAGGGGGAGGTCGTGGAGAACTTGCCCAATGCGACGTTTCGCGTAAAGCTGGAAAATGGTCATATTGTTTTGGGTCACATCTCGGGAAAGATGCGAATGCACTACATCCGCATTCTTCCTGGTGACAAGGTGACGGTTGAGTTAACGCCTTATGATTTGTCGCGAGCACGCATCGTGTTTCGCGCCAAGTAAGTACAGTTCAGAAGTTTAGGAGAAAGAAATGAGAGTTTCAGCTTCGGTCAAGAAAATTTGCCGCAACTGTAAAATCATCCGCCGCAAGGGCGTTGTACGCGTGATTTGCACAGACCCACGCCACAAACAGCGTCAAGGCTGATTTCAAGAGTTTTAGAGGACGCACATGGCTCGTATCGCTGGTATCAATATTCCGCCGCAGCAGCACGCCGAAATCGGCTTGACTGCTATTTTCGGCATCGGCCGCACTCGTGCTCGCAAAATTTGCGAAGCATGTGATATTGCGTATTCCAAAAAAGTCAAAGATCTCACAGACGGTGACTTGGAAAAAATTCGTGACCAGATCGCGCAATTCACCATTGAAGGTGATCTGCGTCGTGAAACCACGATGAACATCAAGCGTTTGATGGATATCGGCTGCTACCGTGGCTTTCGCCATCGTCGCGGGTTGCCCATGCGCGGTCAGCGCACACGCACCAATGCGCGCACCCGCAAGGGTCCGCGCAAGGCGGCACAGTCCTTGAAGAAATAATTGAGTAAGAGGTAGTTATGGCAAAAGCCCCCAGCAGTAACGCAGCACAACGCGTTCGCAAGAAAGTACGCAAGAACGTCGCCGACGGCGTCGCTCACGTTCACGCGTCTTTCAACAACACCATCATCACGATCACAGATCGTCAGGGCAATGCCTTGTCGTGGGCCTCTTCTGGCGGTCAGGGCTTTAAAGGTTCGCGCAAGTCGACTCCCTTTGCCGCTCAGGTCGCTTCCGAGGTCGCTGGTCGCGCAGCCATTGAGCAGGGCATCAAGAATCTTGATGTCGAAATCAAAGGCCCTGGTCCAGGACGTGAGTCATCGGTTCGCGCGCTGGCAGCGCTTGGCATCCGCATCAATTCGATTGCTGACGTCACGCCAGTGCCGCACAACGGCTGCCGACCCCAGAAACGCCGTCGAATTTAAGTTCTGCTTTCCCGGTTTGGTCCTCGTTTTCACGCAGGCCAGCCGGGCGAGTTTTTATCAAGCCCACCGCCGTCAGGTTGCTATCTGCGGCTCCTGCAGTTTCTGCAGCAGATGACATAAGGAATTCAAGTGGCACGTTACCTCGGCCCCAAGGCCAAACTTTCCCGCCGTGAAGGCACCGACCTGTTCCTGAAGAGCGCTCGCAGAGCCATCGGTGACAAGGCCAAATTCGACTCCAAACCCGGCCAGCATGGCCGCACCTCCGGTACCCGGACCTCAGACTTCGGTCTGCAGCTTCGTGAGAAGCAGAAGGTCAAGCGTATGTATGGCGTGCTGGAGAAGCAGTTCCGCCGTTATTTCGAAGAGGCTGATCGTCGCAAGGGAAACACTGGCGCCAATTTGCTGTTTATCCTGGAATCGCGCCTGGATAACGTGGTTTACCGGATGGGGTTCGGTTCTACCCGCGCCGAAGCGCGCCAGCTGGTGTCGCACAAGGCGATCACCGTCAATGGCAGTTCGGTCAACATCCCGTCTTACATGGTTAAAACGGGTGACGTGATCGCCGTTCGTGACAAGTCCAAGAAGCAGACCCGCGTGGCGGAAGCTCTGCAGTTGGCGCAGCAAGTCGGCATGCCAGCGTGGGTGGATGTCAGCATAGACAAAGGCGAGGGCATTTTCAAGAAAGTGCCGGATCGCGATGAGTTTGCTGCAGACGTCAACGAGTCGTTGATCGTCGAACTGTATTCACGTTAATTTTCGTTCCTGCGCATACGGGGCACTGTATGCGCAGGGTCGCTTCACCCGGCCTTATCGGTGTAACGAGCCGAGGGTATTGAGAGGAAGAATGCATGCAAACTAATTTACTGAAACCAAAAACTATTAACGTTGAGCAGCTTGCCGCCAATCGCGCCAAGGTGACTCTGGAGCCTTTCGAGCGTGGCTATGGCCACACGCTCGGCAACGCCCTGCGCCGCGTTTTACTTTCGTCCATGGTGGGTCACGCCGCAACTGAAGTCACGATCGCCGGTGTGTTGCACGAGTACTCGTCCATTGATGGCGTTCAGGAAGATGTTGTCAATATCCTTCTGAACCTCAAAGGCGTGGTTTTCAAGCTGCACAATCGCGATGAAGTCACGTTGAGCTTGCGCAAGGAGGGTGAAGGCCCCGTAACCGCTGCCGACATTCAGACGCCCCATGACGTCGAAATCATCAATCCAGAGCACGTCATTGTCAATTTGTCGCACGGCGGCAAGATCGACATGCAGATCAAGGTCGAAAACGGCCGTGGTTATGTTCCTGGCACCATGCGTCGCTATGGCGACGAATCCACCAAATCGATTGGCCGGATTGTCCTGGATGCGTCGTTTTCGCCTGTCAAGCGAGTGAGCTATACCGTGGAAAGTGCCCGCGTCGAGCAGCGTACCGACCTTGACAAGCTTGTTCTGGAAATCGAGACCAACGGTGCGGTGACTGCGGAAGACGCTGTCCGTGCCTCGGCTAAAATCCTTGTTGAGCAGCTTGCTGTATTTGCACAGCTCGAAGGCAATGAACTGGCTGCTTTTGATACTCCTGTGCAGCGCAGCTCTCAGCAATTTGATCCGATTTTGTTGCGTCCCGTCGACGAACTCGAATTGACAGTGCGTTCTGCCAATTGCCTCAAGGCGGAGAACATTTATTACATCGGTGACCTCATTCAGCGTACGGAGAACGAGCTCCTCAAGACGCCGAATTTGGGCCGCAAGTCGCTTAATGAAATCAAGGAAGTATTGGCATCCCGGGGGCTGACACTTGGCATGCGCCTGGAAAGCTGGCCTCCCGCTGGTCTTGACAAGCGTTAATTGAAAATTGGCCTCCTTCGGGAGGCAGTGCACAGGTAGTACCTGATACGGCTATCTGAATTAAAAAATGAAAGGACAGCACCATGCGTCACGGACACGGACTTCGTAAACTCAATCGCACCAGCTCACACCGGCTGGCCATGTTACGCAACATGATGAATTCCCTTATTCAGCATGAAGCGATCAAAACGACCTTGCCCAAGGCCAAGGAACTTCGCCGCGTCGTCGAGCCCATGATCACGCTGGCAAAAGAGCCTACGCTCGCGAACAAGCGCCTCGCATTTGACCGCCTGCGTGACCGCGACATGGTGGTCAAGCTTTTTGCCGAGCTTGGCCCTCGCTACAAGGCCCGCCCTGGTGGTTACACACGTATCCTGAAGATGGGTTTTCGTGTGGGTGACAACGCGCCCATGGCATTGGTTGAATTGGTGGATCGCCCTGACCTCGCCGAAGAAACTACTTCTGACATTGCCAAGTCAGAATAGGGTATAATTAATACTTAACGCGCGGTGGAGCAGCCTGGTAGCTCGTTGGGCTCATAACCCAAAGGTCGTAAGTTCAAATCTTGCCCGCGCAACCAATTTACCGGCTAATCATGCCGAGACCAAAACGCCCACATCAAGTGGGCGTTTTGCTTTTCGCCATCCGTTTTTTGGAGCCACCGGGGTATTTTCCCCCGTTGCGGGCAGGTCAATTGGGCTCAGGATCTTGACTCGCGGTTTCTCATGGTTTGCTTGGGGATTTCCATGAGAAGCCGGTGTCTTGTGACGCTGTTGGGTTGCCCTTGGCGGGGTAACATACTTGAGCAACAGTACTTTTATCTTCGAACGACGCAATTGGCGAATCTGTACGTCCCTGTGTCGCGTAGACTCCTTGTATGTTCTCAAACCGGGGACAGCGGGCCAGATAGGTCGGTGGTGATGGGGTCAAGCCACCACACTACGCAGGCAATGTCACCAAAATGGCACCAACTCACAAAATCTGACTTGCAGATGTAGCGGCAAGTGCTTGATTTTATTACAATTGGTTACTTCGGGTGTCGGCTTCAATTTTGAAGGAGCTGATCTTAAAGATCGAGAAATGAGTGACATGAACGTGCCATTGCAGACCAGTCCTACGAGCGAGGCTAGCCACTTGGCCCAAGGCTTGCGCGAAGACTTACTGCATCACGATCCCTTGCTCGATTGCCTGGTGGAGCTGACGCGCATACACGGCCGTCCAAGCACCCGGGCCGCTCTGTCTGCGGGCCTTCCTCTGCCCAAGGCGGGTCTTCCTCCCTCCCTCTTTTCCCGCGCTGCAGCGCGCGCGGGTCTGTCATGCAAGATATTGCGGCGCCCCCTGGAAAAAATCGATTCAGCGCTGTTGCCTGTTGTCCTGCTCCTTGAGGGAGATGGCGCCTGTCTTTTGCTGGGTTGGGATGATCGGGGGCAAACGGCAAACCTGCTTTTCCCGGAGGCCGGGCAGGGTGTTGTGCAGCTGTCACGTGAACAGCTGCTTGGTCGATATGTCGGTATCGCGATTTTCTCGCGGCCGAACTTTCGTTTCGATCAGCGTGCGCCTGAGCTGGCTGACATTCCACAGCGCCATTGGTTTTGGGGCGCTTTTCGCGACCAGTTTCCGCTTTACCGGGATATCCTGGCGGCAGCGCTCCTCATTAATTTGTTTGCGCTCGCGTTGCCGCTTTTCTCGATGAATGTCTATGACCGCGTTGTACCCAACTTCGCGGTTGAGACACTCTGGATGCTGGCTTTCGGCCTGTTGCTGGTGCTGGTCATTGATTATTTCCTTCGCGTCATGCGAGGTTATTTTGTGGATCTCGCGGGCTCGCGTATAGACATCAAGCTCTCCACGCTGATCATGGAGCGGGTGCTCGGGATGCGTCTTTCCGAGCGGCCGGCTTCGGTGGGTTCCTATGCCGCGACACTGCGCTCCTTCGAATCGGTGCGCGACTTCATTGCGTCGGCCACAGTCACTGCTGTGGTTGACCTCCCGTTTGCCCTGCTCTTTTTTCTGGTTCTCGGCTGGATATCCTGGCCGCTGGTCATTCCACCCCTTGTTGGCGTCATGGTGGTTGTTATCTACAGCTACATCGTTCAGCACAAGATGCACCTGCTTTCCGAGACCACTTTCAGGGCCTCTGCAATGCGCAATGCCACGTTGGTGGAGACACTAACAGCCATGGAGGCCATCAAGGCCCACGGGGCAGAAAGTCAGATGCAGGCCAAGCTCGAGGACACCGCAGCGTTTCTGGCGCGTGTGAGTGCCCAACTGCGATTGTTGTCGTCTTCCGTGATCAACGTCGTCTCGAGCCTGCAGCAGCTGATCAATATCGTGATGATCGTGGCTGGCGTTTACCTGATTCATGAAGGCAGGCTGACCATGGGGGGGTTGATCGCGGCTACGATGTTGTCCGGACGCGCCATGGCGCCACTGGGGCAAATTGTGGCACTTTTGATGCAATACCAGAATGCCAGAACGGCCTTGGCTTCGCTTGAAGACACGATGAAAAAGCCGGGTGAACGTTCCGATGAAATAAATTTCGTGCACCGACCTGACATCGCAGGGGAAATCGTGTTTGACAATGTGCACTTCAGCTATCCCGGGCGTACGCAGGAGGCGTTGCGTGGAGTTTCCTTCAGGATCAAGCCAGGGGAAAATGTGGTCGTGATTGGCCGCGTCGGCTCGGGCAAGACGACCCTGCAGAGATTGATTCTGGGTCTTTACACCCCTTCTGAAGGTGCGATCACCATGGATGGCATCGACCTTCGGCAGCTCGATCCCGCAGATTTGCGTCGCAACGTCGGTTATGTTGAGCAGGATGCCATGCTCTTTTACGGCACCTTGCGCGACAACATTGCGATCGCTGCCCCCTATGCTGACGACGGTGCCATTCTGGCGGCCGCCGAGGTGGGCGGTTTGATCGAGTTTGCCAATCGCCATCCCCAGGGCTTTGACATGATCATTGGCGAGCGGGGAGAGTCGCTTTCCGGCGGCCAGCGACAAGGCGTGGCAATCGCCCGTGCAACGTTACTGGAACCGCCTGTGTTGTTGCTGGATGAGCCGACGGGAGCCATGGATTTTTCTTCAGAAGCGCAATTCAAGGAACGCTTGCGCAGCTATGCAAAACACAAGACGATGGTTGTGGTGACTCATAGAAACACATTGCTGGATCTTGCAGACCGCATTATTGTTATCGACGAGGGCCGCATCGTTGCCGATGGTCCCTATGAGCAGGTTATCGAGGCGCTGAAGGCCGGCCGCATTGGGAAAGCCTCATGAAGCCGCGATGGATAGCGTGGGCTCGCCCCTTGATTTCGGGCCTGGAGTCTGTCCGGCGCATGTTGCAGCCTGGTCTTGATCGCACACTTTCGTCCTGGCGGGAAGACGATCGTCGCATGGACGCAGGATTTGGTGGCGACGCAGACCGCGCCATGCTTGCCCAGGAACCACTGCGAGCCAGGATGCTCGTGAATAGCCTCGGCGTGGTTTTCGTTCTGGCGGTTTTGTGGGCCGGACTTTCTGAAGTCGATGAAATTACTAAAGGCGAAGGCAAAGTCATTCCCTCCAGGCAATTGCAGATTTTGCAGAGCCTGGACGGCGGTATTGTTTCCGAGATTCTTGTGCAGGAGGGGCAGGTTGTTGAACCCGGGCAGGTGTTGGTGAACATCGATACGACGCGTTTCGATTCTTCCGTGAAGGAAAACCGCGTCCAGTACCTGGCCCTGCTGGCCAAGGCGGCCCGACTCCGTGCTCTTGCCGAAGGGGTGCCTTTTGTACCGCCCCCTGAAGCCGTTGCCGAGGCGCCAAAAACAGTCGGAGAAGAACTCCAAGCCTACGAGGCCAGCACATCAACATTGAATGCACAGCTGGCCATCGCCCGGCAGCAATTGGCTCAGCGTCAGCAGGAACTGGTTGAAGTGCGCGCGAAGCGGGAGCAGGCGTCGCGGGCGTACGAGTTGACCGCCAGGGAACTGGGGTACACCAAGCCCTTGCTCAAGGATGGTGCTGTATCAGAGGTCGAATTGCTGCGGCTGGAGCGGGAAACCGGTCGTTTTCTGGGTGAGCGGGAAATGGCCTCTGCCCAAATTTCAAAAACACAGTCGGCGATCGAAGAGGCCTCACGCAAGATTCAGGAAATTACCCTGAATTTTCAGAGTGAAGCCCGCAAGGAGTTGTCCGATACCCTGGCAAAACTAAACGTGAGTTCAGCCGGCGGGGTTGGGCTGGCGGACAAGGTCGATAAATCCTCTCTGCGTTCGCCTGTCAAAGGCACGGTCAAGCGTCTTCTTGTCAATACGGTGGGGGGGGTGGTCCAGCCTGGCAGGGACATCATTGAAATTGTGCCGCTCGAGGAAAACCTGCTGCTCGAAGCCAAGGTGCTGCCAAAAGACATCGCTTTCTTGCGACCAGGAGATCGGGCCCTGGTGAAATTCACCGCCTATGATTTTTCCATTTATGGCGGTCTCGAGGCCAAGCTGGAATTTATTGGCGCCGATTCGGTCACTGACGAGCGCGGCAATACCTTTTATACCGTGCGTGTTCGTACGGAAAAATCCAAGCTGGGTGAGGGCTTGCCCATCATTCCGGGGATGGTCGCTGAAGTGGATATTATTACCGGTCAAAAATCCATCCTGTCCTATCTTCTCAAACCTGTATTGAAGGCAAAACAAGCCGCCTTTACAGAGCGCTAGATCGAGACGGCAGTGGGAATTCAGGACTCGGGACATCTATTTCTTTGCCCGCACGGACGCATGCTTCCTCGCTGGAGTGAGGCTTTCAAGACGGGAAGAGCCGGCAAAGTCCACACTGCGAGACCCGGTTCAGATGCGGGCAGGGTAGACCTTGTGTGGCTGCGGCTGGAGCAGGGTATGTCGGTGGCTATGCAGATAGAACGTCTTGCCCCGCGTTTGAAGCTGGTCCCATGCGTGGTATTAAGTGATCTGCCGACAGATGAGGAGGCGATTGCCGCTTTTTCGGCAGGTGCACGGGGGTATTGCAATACGCACGCCGTTGCCCAGGTTTTGATTCAGGTAGCTGCAGTCGTGTTGCAGGGTGGGCTCTGGATTGGCGAGTCATTGATGCAGAGACTGGTCAGCGCTACCAGCCGCGTTCAGGCGCAGGCCAGCGGGGCTGCCGCCGCAGTGGGGCCGAGCTGGTCGAAAGGGCTCACTGACCGGGAGAAAGAGGTTGCCACCACGCTGGCCGTCGGGGCCAGCAACAAGGAAATTGCCCGGGCACTCGGCATTACAGAGCGCACCGTCAAGGCGCATGTGGGTGCCATTCTTGAAAAACTCCATGTACGGGATCGCCTCCAGTTGTCGCTGGTCGTGAACGGCCAGGCGCCTGGACGCCCCGAAAGTCCGGGTTCGACCTAGTACCTCAGTACAGTTCCCCCGGCCAGGCAAACGGACTACATTGAAACTCAATGTAATAACTCCGTCTGGAATTCGCTATGGCAAAAGAAGCCAACGTCGTCGGCAATGTCGTTTTGATTGAAGGCATAGCTTTCGCTCAAAACAGCGATGGTGAGCGGCGCCCTCTCAAGTTTGGCGATCCTGTTTTTGAAGGGGAAGTGATTGTCACGGCTGCTGGCGGCCGTGTGGAACTCGCCTTCGATCAGGGGGGGAAGTTTCTTCTCCGCTCCAGGGAAACCGTAACACTTGATTCAACGGTCTTTGGCAACGTCTTGCCGGATGCCAACAGCGGCGCCCTTTTGCCACGTGTCGGAGAGCTCACAAGCATTCTTAATGCCATCAACGAAGGCAGTAGCCTTGACAGGCTGTTACAGGAAACGTCATCCGGGGTGAATTCGGCTTCCGACGTCGGCGGCACCAATATCAGGGCGGACGATGGCAACAATTTTGTCCAGCTGTTAAGAACGGTTGAGGAGCTTGCACCGCTGGCGTATGAATACGCCTCGCTTGGCAGGCAATCTTTGGGGTATTTGCCAACTGGCGGCACGCAGCGATCCGACAATGCGGCGGGTGCGTCTGATCTGGGTGATCAGGGCCTTTCCGCTGCACTTCCCGCGACTGGCGCTTCTGTGACTTCGGCGGCGGCGCCTGTGTCGGGCGCCACTGCTCTCGGGTCAGTCTCGACCTTGAGCAGCGCGACGGCCAACCTGAGCGAGACCAACGCGGTGCTGAGCACCGGCGGCACCTTGACGCTGAGCGACCTGGACGCGGCGAGCGCGACGGTGGTGGCGCAGACCGGCACGGCCGGCAGCTACGGCAGCTTCGTGAT
>NZ_NBZV01000025.1 GCF_002379095.1 Polaromonas sp. AER18D-145 | reverse complement strand
ACTCACACCCGCCGCCCCTCCCCGCCTGACCAGCCTGTCCCATGGCGGCGGCTGCGGCTGCAAGATCGCCCCGGGCGTGCTCAGTGAAATCCTCAAGAACTCCAGCAACATGCCGGGCCTCAACATCCCGCCGCAACTGCTGGTCGGCATCGAAACCGCGGACGATGCCGCTGTCTACCAGCTCAACGACGAGCAGGCGCTGATTGCCACCACCGACTTCTTCATGCCCATCGTGGACGATCCCTACGACTTTGGCCGCATCGCCGCGACCAACGCGATCAGCGACGTCTATGCCATGGGCGGCACACCCATCATGGCGTTGGGACTGGTGGGCATGCCGATCAACGTGCTGCCGCTGGAAACCATAGGCGCCATCCTGCGCGGCGGCCAGGATGTCTGCCGCGACGCCGGCATTCCGATTGCCGGCGGCCACACGATTGATTCGGTCGAGCCGATTTACGGCCTGGTGGTGATGGGCCTGGTCCATCCCTCGCGGGTCAAGAAAAATTCGGGTGCCCGCGCGGGCGATGTGCTGATCCTGGGCAAACCGCTGGGCGTCGGCATCCTGTCGGCCGCACTCAAGAAAGAAGCACTCGACGCCCAGGGGTATGCCCGCATGATTGCCGTCACCACCCAGCTCAACAAACCGGGCATCACCCTGGCGAAAATGGAAGGTGTCCATGCCCTGACCGACATCACCGGCTTCGGACTGCTCGGCCACGGGCTGGAACTGGCGCGCGGCGCGAACCTGAAAATGGAGTTGCAGATGGACAGCATTCCGCTGCTGCCCGGCGTGCTGGACTTGGCAGGGCGGGGCATGGTCACGGGCGCCTCCGGCCGCAACTGGGCCGCTTATGGCCATGAAGTGCTGCTGCCGGCGGGCCTGGGTGCGGCGCAACAGGCCCTGCTGTCCGACCCGCAGACCAGCGGCGGGTTGCTGGTGTCCTGCGCGCCAGAGATCGCCGACGAGGTACTGGCCTGCTTCCACAGCCAGGGCTTTTCGGAGGCCCGCGTCATCGGCCGCATGCTGGAGGGCAGCGGCGTACAGGTGCTCTGAACCCCGGCCTGTCCGCTGTTCGGTGCACCTTTTTGGGGGGCGAATCCGGGCGCGCCAAACACCCGTCGCTACGGGATAACACCGTCACGAAGCTGTCAGCTTGGCTTCTATAGTCCTCTATAGAATCCCATCCGCGCCAACCAGTATCCGGCACGCCTTCCACCCGAAGGCCTGCCGGATGATTTTTATGCGTGGATTCTTTTTTCCTGGAGACAAAATGCGCGCCTTACTGAAGTTTTCCAATGCCGTGGATTGGGTCAATGCCCAGATCGGCAAATACGTGATCTGGCTGATCCTTGCCTCCACCGTCATCAGCGCGGTCAATGCAGTGATCCGCAAGGTGTTCAACATGAGTTCGAACGCCTACCTCGAGGTGCAGTGGTATTTCTTTGCAGCCTCCTTCCTCCTCGCCGCGGGCTACACCCTGTTGCAGGGTGAACACGTCAAGATCGACGTGGTCTCCAGCAAGCTGTCCAAACGCGGGCAGATCTGGGTCGACATCATCGGTTTTTCTGTTTTCCTGACGCCTGTGTGCCTGACCATCCTGTATTACGGCATTCCGTTTTTCCTGCAGGGCTACCGCTCTGGAGAAGTCTCGGGTAACGCGGGCGGGCTGATCCGCTGGCCGGTGTACGCCATGATCCCGCTGGGTTTCGGTCTGCTGATGCTGCAGGGCTGGTCTGAACTGATCAAGCGCATCGCCTTCCTGAAGGGCCTAATTGACGATCCGACTGCCAAGAAGGTCGAGAAGACCGCCGAAGAAGAGCTGGCCGAGGCGATACGCCGCCTCGCCGAATCCAAAACCAGCGCTGGCTGATCAGGAACATCATCATGGAATTTTTTATCGCCAACCTCGCCCCCATCATGTTCATGGGGCTGATCATCTTCCTGCTGATGGGCTTTCCGGTGGCCTTCAGCCTCGGCGCCTGCGGACTGTTTTTCGGATTCATCGGCGTCGAACTCGGCGTCTTGCCCGAAGCCCTGATGCAGGCCCTGCCGTTGCGCTTGTTCGGCATCATGCAAAACGACACCTTGCTGGCCATTCCGTTTTTCACGCTCATGGGACTGGTGCTGGAGCGCAGTGGCATGGCCGAGGATTTGCTGGACACCATTGGCCAGCTCTTTGGCCCGCTGCGCGGCGGCCTGGCCATCGCGGTGATCCTGGTCGGCGCGCTGCTGGCGGCAACCACCGGCGTGGTGGCCGCCTCGGTGATCTCCATGGGCCTGATTTCGCTGCCCATCATGCTGCGCTACGGTTACGACCGGCGCCTGGCCTCGGGCGTGATTGCCGCTTCCGGCACGCTGGCGCAAATCATCCCGCCTTCGCTGGTGCTGATCATCCTGGCCGACCAGCTGGGCCGCAGCGTCGGCGACATGTACAAGGGCGCGTTCGTGCCCGGCTTCATCCTGACCGGCATGTACGTCGCTTATGTGTTCGTGCTGGCCTTCATCAAGCCACAGTGGGTCCCCGCCCTGCCGGCCGAAGCGCGCACCATCCGCGAAGACAACGGCAAGGCCGGCCTGTTGTCGCTGCTGCTTCTGACCATTGCCTCTGCCGGCAGCGCCGTCTACTTTGCCAAACACTACGCCGAGGTGCAGACCTGGTGGAAAGGCGAAACCGTCACCTCGGTGCCGCTCGATGAAACCATTGTGGTGTCCATGTGCCTGGGTGTGATCCTGGCCTTCGTGATCGCCGTGGTCAACAAGGTCACCCGCCTGGGCCTGCTGTCGCGCATGGCCGAGCGTGTGACCTTTGTGCTGATCCCCCCGCTGCTGCTGATTTTCCTGGTGCTGGGCACGATTTTCCTCGGCATCGCCACGCCCACCGAAGGCGGCGCCATGGGTGCGCTGGGCGCGCTGATCATGGCGTTTGCGCGCCGCCGCCTGAGCTTTTCGCTGCTCAAGCAGGCGCTCAACACCACCACCAAGCTGTCGTGTTTTGTGGTCTTCATCCTGATCGGTTCGACCATTTTCAGCCTGGTGTTCCAGGGCGTGGACGGACCGAAATGGGTCGAGCACCTGCTCAGCGGCCTGCCCGGCGGCCAGACCGGCTTCCTGATCGTGGTCAACGTGCTGATCTTCTTCCTGGCCTTCTTCCTGGACTTCTTCGAGCTGTCCTTCATCGTGGTGCCGCTGCTGGCACCGGTGGCCGAGAAACTGGGCATCGACCTGATCTGGTTCGGCGTGCTGCTGGCGGTGAACATGCAGACCTCCTTCATGCACCCACCCTTCGGTTTTGCGCTGTTCTACCTGCGCAGCGTCGCGCCCATCAAGGAATACACCGACAAGGTCACCAAGAAGCTGATCCAGCCGGTCACCACCATGCAGATCTACTGGGGTGCCGTGCCCTTTGTGCTGATCCAGGTGGTCATGGTCGGCCTGATCATTGCCTTCCCGGGCATTGTCTCCAGCGGTCTCGACAAGGTCGAAAAAATCGATCTCGACAAGGTCATCCTGCAGGTTCAGGAAGAGCCGGTGGAAGCCGTGCCTGTCCCAGGCAGCGCCGCTGAAGCTGCCGCCGAGCAGAAGCTCGCTGACGACGACCCGATGAAAGCCATGCAGGACTCCATGGACAAGGACAAGAAAAAATAGGCCGCAGGGCCAGGCGTAACCCTTTGGAGGACGCGCCATAGATCAAGCCCCGGCATGCCGGGGCTTTTTTTTGCGCGCCACCCACCGATGGCCGTGATGACCGCAGACGCTTGCAAGGCAGCCTGGCCTGCTTCGCCCCGCCCTGGCACCGATGCGCGGAGCCGTGGTGCGCCTGACAGGGCAGTTGCAGCCCTCAGGCAGGCGCCGAACGCCGGCGGTCAAGTCGGGCGGTCTCAGGCAGGCAAAAAAAAGCCCCGCAGAGCGGGGCTTTGGACAGTAAACCTGGAAGCGGTTTACAGCTTCTGGGATTGCATGAAGTTGTCGAAACGCGCTTCGGTGAAGCGGAACCAGAGGTTCTGGTCGCGGCGGAAGTTGGCGTAGTCGTCGTACACTTTTTTCCAGGCCGGGTTCCGGGCGCTGATCTCGGCGTACAGGGCCATGGACTCCTTGAAGGCCAGGTCCAGCACGTCCTTGGGGAAAGGCAGGACCTTGGTCTTGCTGCCCACCAGCTGTTTCAGCGCGGTCGGATTCTTGGCATCGTACTTGGCCTGCATCTCGACGTGGGCGTAGGCCGCAGCCGCTTCAACAATCGCCTTGTTCTCTGCAGACAAGCCGTCATAGGCCTTGTTGTTGACGAACACGTCGAGCTGGGGACCACCCTCCCACCAGCCGGGGTAGTAATAGAACGGAGCGACCTTGTTGAAGCCCAGCTTCTGGTCGTCGTAAGGACCGACCCACTCGGCCGCATCAATCGTGCCTTTTTCCAGCGCCTGGTAAATCTCGCCGCCGGGAATGTTCTGCGGCACGGAGCCCATGCGTTCGAGCACCTTGCCGCCGAAGCCGCCGATGCGCATCTTCAGGCCCTTCATGTCCTTGACCGACTTGATCTCCTTGCGGTACCAGCCGCCCATCTGGCAACCCGTGTTGCCGGCCGGGAAATTCACGATGTTGTATTTGGCATAGAACTCGCGCATCAGCTTCATGCCGTTGCCCTCGTACATCCAGGCGGTCATCTGGCGGCTGTTCAGGCCGAAGGGGATGGCGCAACCGAGGGCAAAGGTCTCGTCCTTGCCGAAAAAGTAGTAGGGTGCCGTGTGGCAGCACTCCACGGTGCCGTTCTGCACACCATCGACCACGCCGAATGCAGGCATCAACTCGCCGGCGGCATGGGTCGAAATGGTGAACTTGCCGCCGCTCATTTCTCCAACTTTTTTGGCAAAGGTCTCAGCGCCGCCGAAAATGGTGTCCAGCGATTTGGGGAAGCTCGATGCCAGGCGCCAGCGGATGGTTGCACCCTGGGCCTGGACGGCTGGTGCGACGCCAGCAGCCAGGACACCGGCAATACCGGCATTTTTGATAAGAGAACGACGATCCATGAGCAAACTCCTCAGTTATAGATAGATTAAGGATGACTGACACCCCGCGAGTCTAGGAGGAGGTCAATCTATAACTATTGGGAGTTACCCCCTCAGGGCTTCACCTGATGGAGAAACGCAACAGGGCACCACCCCCCGCTTGGGGGAGTGACGCCCTGTCTGGCCGGTCGTGGCTGCTTACAGTTTCTGCGACTGCATGAAGCTGTCGAAACGCGCTTCGGTGAAACGGAACCAGAGATTCTGGTCGCGCCGGAAGCTGGAGAAATCATCGTAGATTTTTTTCCAGGCCGGATTCTTGGCGCTGATTTCGGCGTACAGGGCCATGGACTCCTTGTAGGCACGATCCATGATGTCCTTGGGGAAGGGCAAGACCTTGGTTTTCGAGGCCACCAGCTGCTTCAGGGCCGTCGGATTTTTGGCGTCGTACTTGGCCTGCAGTTCGGTGTGGGCGTAGGCGGAAGCCGCAGTCACAATCGCCTTGTTTTCGGGCGACAGGGCTTCGTAAGCCTTGGTGTTGATGAAGAACTCCAGCTGCGGACCACCTTCCCACCAGGCGGGGTAGTAGTAATAAGGTGCCACCTTGTTGAAACCCAGTTTCTGGTCGTCATAGGGCCCAATCCATTCGGCAGCATCCAGCGTGCCTTTTTCGAGCGCCTGGTAGATCTCGCCGGCCGGAATGTTCTGCGGCACCACGCCCATGCGCTCGAGCACCTTGCCGGCAAAACCGCCCACGCGGAATTTCAGGCCCTTCATGTCGGCAACCGACTTGATCTCCTTGCGATACCAGCCGCCCATTTGCGCGCCGGTGTTGCCGCCCGGGAAGTTCATGATGTTGTACTTGGCGTAGAACTCGCGCGTCAGCTTCAGGCCATTGCCCTCGTACATCCAGGCGGTCATCTGGCGGCTGTTCAGGCCAAAGGGAATCGAGCAGCTCAGCGTGAAGGCGTCGTCCTTGCCGAAGAAATAGTAGGCCGCGGTGTGGGCCATCTCGACCGTTCCGTTCTGCACGCCATCGACCACGCCGAAAGCAGGCATCAACTCGCCGGCTGCGTGCGTGGAAATGACAAATTTCCCGCCGCTCATTTCGTTGACCTTCCTGGCAAAGGTCTCTGCACCGCCGAACACCGTGTCCAGCGACTTGGGAAAGCTCGATGCGAGGCGCCAGCGGATGGCAGCCTGGGCGTGTACGGCCGGTGCAACACCAGCGGCAAGCACACCGGCGATGCCGGCATGTTTGATGAGGGAACGACGATCCATTGAAAAGACTCCGGGAGTTGATAAAACGGTGGGTTCTTGGACAGCGCCGCTCCATGCGGCCTTATCTGTATGCATGCTTATTGTAGAAAACGGGGAAGCCTGACCATCGGGGGTTATCCCGTCAAAACAGCTCTCAGATCGCAGGTCTTCAGGCTACTGTCAGGAATGAAAACGGCGGTCAACCGGTCGCGCAAGCGTTCAAGCGATGCCGCGCTCGATCACCGCATAGGCGTCGTGGGCGTGAATCGATTCGAAGTTGGTGACCTCGACCCGGTAGCCGGCGATGCGGGCGTCCGCATCGAGCGCCAGCGCCACGTCGCGAATCAGGTCCTCGACAAACTTGGGGTTGGCATAGGCTCGCTCGGTCACCCATTTTTCGTCGGGTCGTTTGAGCAGACCCCAAAGCTCGCAGGACGCGTTGTCCTCGGCAAAACGCACCAGTTCGCTCCAGTCCATCGCCCCGGTGATCCCGGCGAGCAGCTTGATGTGCGAACGCTGGTTGTGCGCACCGTCATCGCTGACCTCCTTGGAACACGGACACAGCGACTTGACCGGCACCGTGGCCTGCATGCTGACGTGGGTCGCGCCATCCTGGCGCCGGACCAGCCAGGCGCCGTCGTACTCCATCAGGCTTTGCTGCCCGCTGACCGGTGCCGACTTCCGGATGAAGAACGGAAACTTCACTTCAATATGGCCGCTATCGGCTTCCAGCAAGCGCAGCATGCTCTCCATTTCGGAGCGCAGCGAGTCTGCCGTCAGGGCCTCGCCGCGCAGCGTCAGCGCATCCAGCCAGGCGATCAGGCGCGACATGTGGGCGCCCTTCTGGTCGGCGCGCAGGCCCACATCGAGTGTCCAGGTGCCCACCGTTGGCTGCGCCTTGCCCGCCACCACCACACTCAGGGGATAACGCAGCGAGGTGATGCCGACGCGCTGGATGGGCAGGCGGCGCAGGTCGGCCCGGCCCTGCACATCGGGCATGGCCGATGGCCCAGCCGAAAGGCCGGGCGCGCTGATCATGGGCGCTGTCATGCCACGGATTTGAGCGTGCGCTTGGCCGGCTGGGCCGGCGCGGGCAGGACACCAAAACGCGTGACGATGGCTTTTGCTATGCCGGCCGCGTCCAGCCCCTGCAGGGCCAGCAGCCTGGCCGGGTCGCCGTGCTCGGTGAATTCATCACGCAGGCCCAGGTGCAGCAAGCGCTTGACGACGCCCGCTGCGGCCAGCGCCTCCGCCACGGCACTGCCGGCGCCACCCATGATCGAACCTTCTTCCACCGTGACCAGGGCCTCGTGGCTGGCCGCCACCTGCAGCAGCAATTCGGTGTCGAGCGGCTTGGCCCAGCGCATGTTGACGACCGTGGCGCCGAGTTTTTCGGCAGCTTCGAGGGCCGGATGCAGCAAGGTGCCAAAGGCCAGAATCGCCACGCCCGTGCCTTGGCGGCGCAGCTCGCCCTTGCCAAAGGGCAAGGCATCGAGATGGGCCTGCGTCGCCACACCGGCACCGGCGCCGCGCGGGTAACGCACGGCCACCGGGTGGTTCTGTTCGTACGCGCTGCTCAGCAGCATGCGGCACTCGTTCTCGTCGGCCGGGCAGGCCACACTCATGTTGGGGATGCACCGCAGGTAGGCGATGTCGTAGGCGCCCGCATGGGTGGCGCCGTCGGCCCCCACCAGCCCGGCGCGGTCGAGTGCAAACACCACCGGCAGATTTTGCAGCGCCACATCGTGGATCAGCTGGTCATAGCCGCGCTGCAAAAAGGTCGAATAAATCGCCACCACCGGCTTGAGGCCTTCACAGGCCATGCCCGCGGCAAACGTGACAGCGTGCTGCTCGGCGATGCCGACGTCGTAATAACGGTCGGGGAAACGCTGGTGGAACTCCACCATGCCCGAGCCTTCGCGCATGGCCGGCGTGATGCCGACCAGCCGGCTGTCCTTTTCGGCCATGTCGCAAAGCCAGTGGCCGAACACCTGGGTGAAGGTCTGTTTCGCCGGTGCGATGGACTTTTGCAGCCCCATGGCCGGATCGAACTTGCCCGGGCCGTGGTAGGCCACCGGGTCGGCCTCGGCCAGCTTGTAGCCCTGGCCTTTTTTGGTCACGACATGCAGGAACTGCGGGCCCTGCAGATGTTTGATGTTTTCCAGCGTGGGGATCAGCGAGTCGAGGTCGTGGCCGTCGATGGGGCCGATGTAGTTGAAGCCGAAATTTTCGAACAGCGTGGCCGGCACCACCATGCCCTTGGCGTGGGTCTCCAGCCGCTTGGCCAGCTCGAACAGCGGCGGCGCGACCTTGAGTACCTGCTTGCCGACGTTTTTGGCCGAGGCATAAAACTGCCCGCTCATGAGCTGCGCCAGGTAGCGGTTGAGGGCGCCGACCGGCGGGCTGATGCTCATGTCGTTGTCGTTGAGGATCACCAGCAGGTTGCAGTCGCAGACACCGGCATTGTTGAGCGCCTCGAAGGCCATGCCCGCGCTCATGGCGCCGTCACCGATGATGGCCACCGCATGGCGGTCTTCACCCTTTTGTTTGGCCGCCATCGCCATGCCCAGGGCGGCAGAAATCGAGGTCGATGAATGCGCGGTGCCAAACGTGTCGTATTCGCTTTCGTCACGCCGCGGAAAACCGCTGAGGCCGCCGAACTGGCGCAGGCTGGCCATGCGGTCGCGCCTTCCGGTCAGGATCTTGTGCGGGTAGGTCTGGTGGCCCACGTCCCAGACCAGCCGGTCCTCGGGCGTGTTGAACACATAGTGCAGCGCCACTGTGAGTTCAACCGTGCCCAGGTTGGAGCTCAGGTGTCCGCCGGTCTGCGACACGCTGTGCAGCACATAGGCGCGCAACTCGTCGGCCAGGGCCCTGAGTTGGGGACGCGGCAGCAGGCGCAGGTCTGCGGGGCTGTTGATGGTTTCTAGCAGTGGGTACATCGTGGTGTCTTGTTTCTGATGTCTTGTTTCCTGGAGATGCCGGTCGCTTCTTTTCTCGAGTCTGTACTCAAGTCGTTCGGTTGACCAGCATGTCGGCCAGCGCGCTGAGCGCGGCGGTGTGCCTGAGTTCGCTGGCCTTCAGGCTGTGATGCGCCTGGGACAGCAGCTCCTGCGCGTAATTGCGCGAAGCCGGCAGGCCCATCAGCGACACAAAGGTGGGCTTGTCCTGGGCGGCATCCTTGCCCGCGGTCTTGCCCAGCGTGGCCGAATCGGCCGTGACGTCCAGGATGTCGTCGACCACTTGGAAAGCCAGCCCCACGGCGGCACCGTAGTCGCACAGCGCATTTTGTGCCAAGGCCGGGGCGGCGCCGCAGGCGGCGCCCATCAGCACGCTGGCCTGCAACAGGGCGCCGGTCTTGAGCCGGTGCATGTCGTGCAGTTCAGCCGAGGTCAGCGCCTTGCCGACACTGGCCAGGTCGATGGCCTGTCCGCCGGCCATGCCCTGGTAGCCCGCAGCCTGGGCCAACATGCGGCACAGGGTCGCCTGCGTCGCGGGCTCGATGGAGCCGTCTTCCGGCGTCAGCAGCTCAAAGGCCAGCGCCTGCAGCGCATCGCCGGCCAGCAGGGCCTGCGCCTGGCCGAATTTGACATGCACCGTCGGCTTGCCGCGCCGCAGGATGTCGTTGTCCATGCAGGGCATGTCGTCGTGCACCAGCGAATACGCGTGAATCAGCTCCACCGCACAGGCCACACGCAGCGCCGCAGCAGGACTGCCGTCGACCGCCTCGCAGGCCGCCATGACGAGCAGGGGACGCAGCCGTTTGCCGCCATCAAGCACCGCGTAACGCATGGCATCGCCCAGCCCGGCCGGTGCGGGCCTGGGTTCGGGGGGAGCCACCCAGCGGCTCAGGGCCTGTTCAACGGCGGCGAGTTGACGGGTGCTCCAGGCGCCCAGCGCAAAATGTGTGTGTTCAGTCAATGGGCTTACTCTTGGTTCCAGGGCTTGATCTCGTTGCCTTCCAGCACCTTGATCTGGTTTTCCACGGCCTCGAGCTTGCTGCGGCAGAACTTGAGCAGTTCGGCGCCGCGCTGGTAGCCGGTGAGCAACTGGTCCAGCGGCAACTGGCCGGATTCGAGGCGGGCCACCAGGGTTTCGAGTTCTTCCAGCGCAGCTTCGTAACTGGCGGGTGTGGCGGGGGCGGGGGAAGAGGAGGTTTTGGCCATGGGTATTTGGTTGGAGGACTGATTTTAGGCCGTTGCGCGCCGTTTTCCGGCCTGCCGGCATTGTCCCCGCGGCAAGCCACCTGTTTATGGGGTGGCGCGGGCCCGCGCGGGAGGTCCGCAGCGGCACAAGGCGGGGCCTGCACGGTACAATCGACAGGCTTCACGCCTTGACGCCCCGCCTGCCTGACAGGGTTGTCTGCCCCTTCATCCACCCCCGAAACCGCCTGTTTCGGAAATTGCATGTCTGATCTAAGCCTCCGTCTCCTGCAGGCCACCAGCCAGCTCCCCGTTTCCAGCTACTTTGACGCCGGCCTGTACCAGCGGGAGCAGCAAAAGCTGTTTGCCCGCGGTCCGCGTTACGTGGGTCACGAGCTCTCCGTGCCGAATCTGGGCGACTACTACGCCCTGCCCCAGGAGCTCGGCGGCCGCGCCCTGGTGCGCAATACCACCGGGGTCGAGCTGATCTCCAACGTCTGCCGGCACCGCCAGTCCACCATGCTGCAGGGCCGCGGCAACACCGGCAGCAACATCGTCTGCCCCTTGCACCGCTGGACCTACAACACCAACGGCGAGCTGATCGGGGCGCCGCATTTCGAGGTCGACCCCTGCCTGAACCTGAACCGCTACCAGACCAGCAGCTGGAACGGCCTGGTGTTTGAGGACAACGGCCGCGACATCGCCGCCGAGATGGCGCCGCTGGGCGCCATGCCCGACCTCGATTTTTCCGGCTACCAGCTCGACCGGATCACCCTGCACGAGTGCAATTACAACTGGAAGACCTTCATCGAGGTCTATCTCGAGGACTACCACGTCGGCCCCTACCACCCCGGCCTGGGCGCCTTCGTGACCACCGACGACCTGCGCTGGGAGCTGGCGCCGAACTACTCGGTGCAAACCGTCGGAGTGTCCGACAAGCTCGGCAAGCCCGGCACCGACGTCTACAAGAAATGGCATGACGTGGTGCTGCAGTACCGCAAGGGCGTGCCGCCCAAGTATGGCGCGATCTGGCTGACCTACTACCCCAACGTGATGGTCGAGTGGTACCCGCACGCCCTGGTGGTCAGCACCCTGCACCCGCAGGGGCCGGACAAGACGCTGAACGTGGTGGAGTTTTTCTACCCCGAGGAAATCTGCGCCTTCGAGCGCGAGTTCATGGATGCACAGCAGGCCGCCTACATGGAGACCTGTGTCGAAGACGACGAGATTGCCCTGAGCATGGACGCCGGCCGCAAGGCCCTGATGCAGCGCGGCGACAACGAGTTCGGCCCCTACCAGAGCCCGATGGAAGACGGCATGCAGCACTTTCACGAGTGGTACCGCCGCGAGATGGGCGCCAGCAAGACCACGCAAATGCTTTGAGGCGGTCCCTCCATGCAGTCAACGCTATTCATTCGATAGCTGCTACCGCAGGAACCGCCTGGGCTGCAACCACTTTTCACTTCTAACAACGAGCTCCGCCATGCAAGCCCTCTGGATGTTGGCCGCCGCCTTCTTCTTTGCCACCATGGCGGTCTGCGTCAAGTTCGCCTCGGTGTATTTCAACAGCGCGGAACTGGTGTTTTACCGCGGCCTGCTGGGCATGTTTTTCATGTGGGCGCTGGCCCGCACACGTGGCGTGACGCTGGCCACCCGGTATCCCGGCATGCACATGTGGCGCAGCCTGGTCGGCGTGATCTCGCTGGGCGCCTGGTTTTACGCCATCGCCCACCTGCCGCTGGCCACGGCCATGACGCTGAACTACATGAGCAGTGTCTGGATCGCCACCTTTCTGGTCGGCGGCGCGCTGCTGATGGGCTTGCTGCCAGCGCGCGGCGGCCGCGCGGCACGCGAAGCGGCAAACGTGGGTGCCGAACGCAGCGAAGGGCCGCCCCAAGCAAGTTCAGCCCCCTCGGGGGGCAGTGCAGTACGCGAAGCGACAAGCGTGGGGGTCACATTCAGCCAGGGGCCGCTGGTGCTGACGGTGATCACCGGCTTCATCGGGGTGGTGATGATGCTGCGACCGACGATAGAGCAAAACCAGGCCTTCGCCGGCCTGATCGGCCTGATGTCCGGCCTGCTGGCCGCCTTTGCCTACATGCAGGTGATGGCGCTGGCACGGGTCGGCGAACCCGAAACCCGCACGGTGTTTTATTTCGCGGTCGGCTCGGCCGTCGCCGGCGGCCTGGGCATGCTGGTGGCCGGCATCTCCGAGTGGCACTGGAAGCCGGCGCTGTGGCTGATCCCCCTGGGCGTGCTGGCCTCGCTGGGCCAGCTGTGCATGACGCGGGCCTACAGCATGGCGAAAACCCGCAGTGCCACGCTGGTGGTGGCAAACTTGCAGTACTCCGGCATTGTGTTTGGCGCGATCTACAGCCTGGTGCTGTTTGGCGACCGGATTCCGCTGCTGGGCTGGGCCGGCATGGCACTGATTGTGGCCAGCGGCATCGCGGCCACCGTGCTGCGCGCCCGGGCCGCGCCGGGCGCCCCTGCAGAAGAACATTGAATCGATTTCACGGGCTTATTTTCAACCGGAGCCACCATGTACGCCACCCTGATTTCCCCCGGACAGTTGCAGGCGCTGATGGCCAGCCACCAGTCCTGCCGGATCTTTGACTGCAGCTTCGACCTGATGCAGCCACAGGCTGGCAAACAGCTGTACCTGCAGGCGCACATACCGGGCGCGGTCAATGCCAACCTGGACACCGACCTGAGCGCCAAACACGGCGTGCCCGGCGCCCACGGCGTGCTGACCGTGCACAGTGGCGCGGACCAGCCCGCTTCCGGCGGGCGCCACCCGCTGCCGAACCGCGAAAAATTTGCCACCTGGCTGTCCAGCGTGGGTTTCAGCAACGACATGCAGGCCGTGGTGTATGACCGCAATGGCGCCAACTACTGCGGCCGCCTGTGGTGGATGCTCAAGTGGGCCGGCCACGAGGCGGTGGCCGTGCTCGATGGCGGGCTGCAGGCCTGGCAGGCCGCAGGCGGTGCGGTCAACCGCGGCGAAGAGCCTTCGCACTTCCAGTCCATCTTTTTCCCCGGCCCGGAAAAGGCGCTGCTGGTTGACGGAAAAACGGTGGCCGACCACCTCGGACAGCTTGGCCAAACCCTGGTGGATGCCCGCGCTCCGGCACGTTTTCGCGGCGAGGTCGAGCCGCTGGACCCGGTGGCCGGCCACATTCCCGGCGCGCTGAACCGGCCCTTCAGCGACAACATCGGTCCCGACGGCAGGTTCAAGCCTGCCGAGCAGTTGCGGGCAGAGTTTGAAGTGCTGCTGGCGGGCCGCGACCCGGCCGGCGTGGTGCACCACTGCGGCAGTGGCGTCAGTGCCGTGCCCAACCTCCTGGCCATGGAAATTGCCGGCCTGGGGCGCACCGGCCTCTACGCCGGCAGCTGGAGCGACTGGTGCAGCGACCCCGGCCATCCCGTGGCCCGGGGCTGAGGCCGCCAACAAATAATCAATCGCTGGCGACTGTGCCGTGCTTTAGTATTCGTCAGACCTGCACCCCGCCATGCCCAACACCTCCTCTTCTCACGAATCCACCGGCCAGCTGGCTGCGGCGCTGATCGAAAAACGCTACTCGCGCGGGCTGCGCTCCCTGTTGTTGATGCTGCTGGCCAGCCTGCCGATGGTGCTGGGCCTGTCGCTTGCCCAGGAAAGCGGCGACGTGCAAATCATCGTGATCGCCCTCGCGCTGGCACTGACCGCGCTCGGCTACTGGCTGCTGCACCGCGGGCACTACCTGTGGACCAGCTACCTGCTGGTCTATTGCCTGATCGGCCTGTCGGCGGCGGGCATGGTGGCCTACGGATCGGTCCGCAGTGCGCTGCTGCTGGGTTTTGTCGGCGCCGTGATTGCCGCCGGAATGATGCAGGGGAAAAAGTCCCTGGTCTCCGCGGTGGTGGTGAGTGCCCTTGTCCTGGGGCTGCTGAGCTGGGCCGAACAGGCCGGCCTGCTGATCAAGCCCGATTTCACGGTGAACCTGCGGTTCTGGCTGGTCAATGTCCTGCTGCTCACCGGCATTGCCGGCAGCGTGTACACCAGCCGCCAGGTGGTGCTCCGCGCACTGCGCGAACAACATGCCGAACTGCGCCGGCGCGAAAAGGCCGAAGACGAACTGCGCCTGAGCGAAGACCGCTTCAGCCGCATTTTTCGCAACAGCCCGGCGGCCATCATCGTGCAGGACGCCGACACCATGACGGTGCTCGACGTCAACCCTGCTTTCGAACGCCTCTACGGCTACACCCGCGAGGAGTCACTGGGCGGCAACGATGCGATGTTGTGGGACAAACCCGATGCCCGCAAGAATTTCCTGCGCCAGATGCGCGCGGCGAACCGGGCAATCAATCTTCCGGTTGAGGGGCGCACCAAGGACGGCAGGCTGATCAACATCCTGCTGTCGTCCGAGATCGAGGGCGTGAGCAAGGGACGCATCGTGGTCTCCACCATCACCGACGCCACCGCCGAAACCCAGGCCAGGCTGGCAGCGCGCCAGTCGGCCGAACTGTTCTCCAAGGCTTTTGATTTCAGCCCCATCAACATGACCATCACGCGGGTGTCCGACGGCACCTTCCTGGCCGCCAACGCTGCGGAAGACCGTATCCACGGCTTTGAGCCGGAAGACCTGGTGGGGCGCACATCGATCGAGATCGGGGTCTGGCCCAGCGAAGCAGAACGCAGGCAGTTTGTCCAGGACCTGCAGGCCGGTGGGCGGGTGCTGAGCCGCGAAATGCAGATGCGCCACAAAAACGGCAGCATGGTCGACTGCCGGGTCTGGTCGGCGATCATCGACATCGCCGGCGAGCCCTGCATGCTCAACTCGACCATCAACATCAGCGAGCAAAAGCGCCGGGAAGCCCAGCTGATCGACGTCGCCAAAGCCCTGTCGAGCGGCACCGGCGAAGCCTTCTTCCGTTCCGTGGTCCAGCATCTGGCCATGGCCATCGGCGCGGATCTGGTGATTGTGGGCGAAACCATGGCGGACCAGAGTGTCGCCTCCCTGGCCATGGTTCAGGACGGCAAGCTGCAGCCCGACATCCGGTATGCGCTGGCCGGCACCCCCTGCGACAAGGTCCTCAGCCAGTCCGACCTGTGTGTCTACAACGAGGGCGTGCAACAGCTTTTTCCGCACGACCGGGTCCTGACGGAGGGCAACTTCCACGCCTACATCGGCGCGGCACTGTGCGATGCCGATGGCACCCCCATCGGCATCGTCAATGCCTTGTGGCGAAAGCCCCAAGCCCGCTCCGCCGACCGGGATGCGTTGATGCAGATTTTTGCCAGCCGCATCACGGCCGAACTGGTGCGGCTGCGGCGCGACCGTGAAATTTCGCGCTTTAACGAAACACTGGAGCAGCGTGTCAACGAGCGCACCGAGCAGCTCATGGCGACCAATGCCGAGCTGGAGTCTTTCGGTTACTCGGTGTCGCACGACCTGCAGTCCCCGCTGCGCAGCATCGAGGGATTCAGCGTGCTGCTGGCGCGCCGCCTCAAGGGCCGGCTCAGCGACGAGGAGCAACGCCTGTTCGACCGTGTCCGGGTCAACGTGGTACGCATGCACGAACTGATCAGCGACCTGCTGGCGCTGGCCCGCGTCAGCAAGGGAAAGCTGGTGCTGGAGGATGTGGACCTCAGCGTCATGGCGCAGCAGGTGGTCCTGCAGGAAAGGCAACGCGATCCGCAGCGTCCAGTGCAGGTCACGATCCAGCCCGGCATCCGCGGCCGCTGCGACAGCAAACTTGCACGCATCATCCTGGAAAACCTGATCGGCAACGCCTGGAAATACTCGCGCCAGCAGTCGGAAGCGACCATCGAGTTCGGCCTGCTGCCGACGCGCGAGGGCGGGCGCAAGATGCTGTTCGTGCGCGACAACGGCGCGGGCTTCAACATGGAGTATGCCGACAGCCTGTTCAAGCCCTTCCACCGGCTGCACCATGACACCGAATTCGAAGGCAGCGGCATCGGACTGGCCACCGTGCACCGCATTCTGGAGCGGCACGGCGGCCTGATACGCGGCGAGTCATCCGAGGGCAAAGGCGCGTGTTTCTATTTCTCCTTCGATCCCCGCGTCGGCGCCACCACGGCCTGAACGCCGCGGCAAACCTTCAGGGCAGACCCCGCGGGGCGCGGTCGCCGCGGCGCCGCCTCAGGCGGGCACCTCATCCTTGGCCAGCAGTTCCTGTTTGAGCGCCTTCAGGTCGGCAACCATGGCCTTGAGGTCCATGTCGCTCTTGCGGGCTTTGGGGAACATCTCTTCACGCTCTTCTTCCACGTGGTGGTCGATGTATTCGCCGAGCACAATCACCTTGGCGTCGAACAGTTCTTCGTCCGCATCCATGCCCGAAATCTGCGCAATCAGGTCCTTGGCGCTGGCATGCTCGACCTCGGCTTCGTTGAGCAGCGCGTCGTCACCGATGGCCTCGCGTGCCGCGGGGTAGAAGATCTGTTCTTCGATGTCGGCATGCACGGTCAGCTCCTTGCAGATCCTGTCGGCCAGCGCCTTGCGCTCGTCGGCGGTCGCCTTGGCTTCGCTGAGTTTCTTGAACTGGGTGAACAGCTTCTTGACGGCAATGTGGTCGGCATCGAGCAGATCGACGGCATCGTTCATCTTGGGGGGTGCTTTGCTCATGGTGGGCTTCCTGGTGATGGTTGGTTGGTCACTCACAGCACCGGCGGTGCTGCATGCATGGCGGACGGCCAGACACAAAAACGACTCTAGGCAGCGCTCCGCTGCGCCGGTGTCAGACACCGTTGATGTGTTTGTAGGACAGCACGAAAGTGACAAACCGTTGCAGTTGCGGCTGCGGTTTGTCCTGTCGCCGGAATCTGAAGGCGTTGGCACGCCGTCGCCGGGTGGCCTGGTCTGGTGACTTGCTGCCCATCACCGGCAGCATCGGCACCTGAATCCGTGCGACGGCGACTTTACGCATCAAATCGGGCTTCAACCCTTGTCCAACAAGAGCAAGCAGCTATCAATAAAGTAGCGCAGGGGAGGTGCTACGATTCGCGCACCCTGCACTCTCCCGTGAACACCCATGACCAGCACGCTGGACGTCGTAACTTTTGGCGAAGCCATGATGCTGCTGGTGGCCGACCGGCCGGGCCCGCTCGAAGACGCCACCTCTTTTTACAAACACACGGCAGGCGCCGAAACCAATGTGGCGATCGGCCTGGCGCGCCTGGGCCTGAAGGTTGGCTGGGCCAGCCGGCTGGGCACCGACATGATGGGCCGCTACCTGATACGGGCGATGTCGGCCGAAGGCATCGACTGCTCGCAGGTGGTGCTCACGGCGGCGCAGCCCACCGGCTTCATGATCAAGGGCAGTGTGCTGGACGGCAGCGACCCGCCGGTCGAATACCACCGCCAGGGCTCGGCCGCCAGTCACATGACCATCAGCGACATCGACGAAGCCTGGCTGCTGTCGGCGCGGCACCTCCATGCCACCGGCGTGTTTCCCGCCATTTCGGCGACCACCCTGCCAGCCGCGCGCCGGAGCATGGACCTGATGCGCGGCGCCGGACGCAGCGTGTCGTTCGACCCCAACCTGCGCCCGACGTTATGGGCCACGCCCGGACAGATGCGCGAGGCCATCAACGACCTGGCCGCGCGGGCCGACTGGGTGTTGCCTGGCCTCGAAGAGGGCCGTTTCCTGACCGGCGAAACCACGGCCGAAGGCATTGCCGCTTTTTATCGCGAGCGGGGCGCTGCGCTGGTGGTGGTGAAGCTGGGCGCCGACGGCGCCTGGTTTGACAGCGCCGGCGCCGGCACCGGGCATGTACCGGCTTGGCCGGTGGCCAAGGTGGTGGACACGGTGGGCGCCGGTGACAGCTTTGCCGTCGGCGTGATCAGCGCCCTGCTGGAGGGACGCCCTGTTCTGGAAGCTGTCCGGCGCGGCGCCTGGATAGGGGCGCGCGCCGTGCAGGTGGCTGGCGACAGCGAGGGCCTGCCCACCCGCGCACAACTGGCGC
This sequence comes from Polaromonas sp. AER18D-145, assembly GCF_002379095.1. GTDB lineage: Bacteria > Pseudomonadota > Gammaproteobacteria > Burkholderiales > Burkholderiaceae_C > Polaromonas. The sequence goes on along the minus strand of NZ_NBZV01000025.1, from coordinate 50,088 downwards.
AAGCCGGACTCTGACAGCCCGCGCGCGCCAGCGGCTACATCGGCAGCGGTGTGGGCTGCACCTGGCCGGGGTTGGGCGGGGTGGCGATGGGTTGCACCGGCTCGGGCGGTGGCACGTTGGGGTCGGTCGCCACGGCTACTCCCTTTCCAGTTTAACGGCGGGGGATGGCTCCACCGGTTTGTCGAGATCACGAATCATGCCCTCGCCTTCCAGGTCGCGGCCGTCGGACGGAATGTCGCGCTCGTTGCCGATCTCGGGCTCTTCCGTTGGCAGCGCAAGCGCCGTGTCATTGGCCGCCTGGTCCACCGCCGGATTGCGCTGCGGCGTGCCGCTCGGGTCCACCGGCAGCGGCGGCGTGGGGTCGTCGTTGCTGTCGTCGCCCGGCGTCACCGCCGGTTCTTCTGGCGCCTCTTCCTCGGGAAGGGCATTCGGTTCGGCATGCATCTCAGAACCCTCCCAGCGTCAGCGGCACGGTCTCGGTCACCACAGCCGCTGCCGCCGCCATGCTGGCGCAGACGGTGGTGAGGTAGGCGATGTAGGCCGCGGCGATGCGGCGGGTCCGGTGGGGTTTGAAAGGTGTTGGCGTCAGCAGTTTCATGGCAGCGTCCTCGAAGAATGCCTCCATGATGGCCGCACCCGGGCGCCGCGCCTATAGGCTGCGATGCCTTCTACCTGTCAGTGTCCGGCTGACAGGGCTGGCCCGTCGGCAGACAAAGGCCGCCAGCGGTTCAATACGACGAATGCGCCAGCCCGCTAACCAGCGTGACCAGCGCAATGCCCACGCCCAGCCAGGCAATCTGCGCCAGCGTTTCACGGGCCGTCAGCCGTTTTTGCAGTTGCGGAATCAGGTCGGCCAGCGCCACATAGACAAAGCTGCTGGAGGCCACCACCAGGAAAAAGGGCAGCCAGTCGTGCAGCATGTCAACCAGCGCGTAACCGACCAGTCCGCCCAAGGCCGTCACGGCACCGGCCAGCGACACCTTGATCAGGGCCATGCTGCGGTTGCCGGAGGTATGGCGCAGCACCACCAGGTCACCCATGTGGTGCGGCACTTCATGCGCCAGCACGGCCAGCGCGGTGATCACCCCCAGGCGCATGTCGGCAACGAAGGCGGAGGCAATCAGGATGCCGTCACCAAAGGCATGCACGCTGTCGCCGGTCAGCACGGCCCAGCTGCCTGATCTGGCGGGCTGACCGTGGTGGTGGTGGTGGTGGTGAAGATGCTGTTGGCCGGGCTGCAAGGAACCGGGCGCGGTGTCGACGTGTTCAGCGCGCCCGGAGTTGCCCGATCGCAGCGGCGCGATCAGATAGTCCACCTGCTGCGGGCTCTTGGGGTCATGGTGCTCATGGCCGTGGTGGTACAGCTCGGCCTTGTCGAGCAGAAAGAAAAACACCAGCCCGACCAGCAAGGTGGCAAACAGCTCCTGCGCGCCGGCCTGGCTCTCGAAAGCTTCGGGCAGCAGGTGCATGAAGGCGGTCGCCAGCAACGCACCAGCGGCCAGGCTGAGCATGTGGTTGGTGTAGCGGGCCAGCACGCCAAAGCTGAGCAGCGCCGCCAGCCACACGCTGCCGATGCCGGCGGCCAGGGTGCCGGTCAAAATTGCTATCAATGTCATAGCTGCTCACGCCCGATCTATATGGGCTGAAGCCCGAAAAGGTTGTAAAAACTCGCCCGAAACGCAAAAAAGCCGCCGCACATTGCTGTGGGGCGGCTCCGTGCCGGGCGGGCTTGAGTTAAGCGACGCCGTTGGCCTTGAACCACGCCAGAGCGCGTTTCCAGCCGTCTTCTGCCGGCTCCTTGCGGAAGCTCGGCCGGTAGTCGGCGTGGAAAGCGTGCGGGGCATCAGGGTACACCACAAACCGCGAGGCCTTCGCCGCGGCACTGCCGCCAGCAAGGGCCGCTTTCATCTTATCAACCGTGTCAAGGGGGATGCCGCTGTCCTGCCCGCCATACAGGCCGAGCACCGGGCCGTTCAGGATGGGGGTGATGTCGATCGGGTGTTTGGGCGTGAGCGGCGTGCTGGCACCAACCAGGCGGCCGTACCAAGCCACACCCGCCTTGACGCCGGGGTTGTGCGCGCTGTACAGCCAGGTGACGCGGCCACCCCAGCAAAAACCGGTGATGCCCACCTTGGCGGTGTCGCCGCCGTTGGCGCCCGCCCACTTCACGGCGCCGTCCAGGTCGGCCATGACCTGGGCGTCAGGCACCTTGGCGACGACCTCGGCCATCAGCTTGGCCAGTTCGCCAAACTCTGCCGGATCACCCTGGCGGGCATACAGCTCGGGCGCAATGGCCAGGTAACCGGCCTTGGCCAAACGGCGGACGGTGTCGGCAATGTATTCATGCACGCCAAAAATTTCCTGGATCACCAGGATCACGGGCAGGCCGGTTTTGCCGGCCGGCGCGGCGTAATAGGCCGGCACCTTGAAACCATTGACTTCAAACGAGGTTTCGCCGGCCTTCAGGCCCTCGGCAGACGTCTTGATCGCGGTCTGCGCCATGATGGGCAGGGCCGTGGCGGCATAACCGACGCCGAGTGCTGCCTTGAGCGCCGTGCGGCGGGTCGCCCCGTTCTCGTTGCTTTGGCCGGGGAGCAGGGAATCAAACTCGGATTTCTGGTCGCTGTTGAGCATGGCGGTTTTCTCAATGTCTGGGTTGAAGGGGCGTGAACAAAACGCGTTGAGTCTATGCGGTCGCATAAATTCCTGCTGGTGCGAGGAAATACCACGAGGTATTCCCTGCCGCCCACCGCGTCTCGGCCATGCGCCCCCTGCCCTCGCCTCCAATCGGGCTCACACAATCTTGACGCTGAGTCCGGGCAAACCGTCGATGTGGCATTCGATCACGTCGCCCTTGACCACCGGGCCGACGTTTTCCGGTGTACCGGAATAAATGATGTCGCCGGGAAACAGCTCGAAGGCCTCGGAGAGCCTGGAGATCTGCTCGGCGACCGACCAGATCATGTGGTTGAGCGTGGCCTGCTGCTTGGTCTGCCCGTTGACTTTGAGCCAGATCGCACCCTTGGTGTAGTGGCCGGTCTGCGCCACCTTGTGGATCGGGCCGATGGGCGCCGAGCGGTCAAAACTCTTGCCGATCTCCCAGGGCTTTTTCTGGTCACCCATGCCGCGCTGCAGGTCGCGCCGCGTCATGTCCAGGCCCAGGGCGTAGCCGTAAACGCAGTCCAGCGCCGCACTCATGGGGATGTTGCGCCCCCCCTTGGACAGGGCCGCCACCAGTTCGACCTCATAGTGGTAGTTTTTGGTCAGGCTGGGATAGGGATGGTCAGCCACGGCGCCGGGCGCCACCGCCTGAATCGCATCCGTCGGTTTCTGGAAAAAGAAAGGCGGCTCGCGGGTCGGATCCGAGCCCATCTCGATCGCGTGGGCCGCGTAGTTGCGGCCTATGCAATAAATGCGGCGCACCGGAAACATCTCGCTGCTGCCGGCAATCGGCACATAGGTGCCGGGCACGGTGAACGGCGTGGCCGGGGTGTTGGCCGCCGTGCCCGGGGTGGCGCAGCCGACCACCGCGCCTGCGGTCATCAGGACGCCGGATTGCAGAAGGCCGCGTTTGCTCATGTCGGTGATGTTGGAGGTGTTTTTCATGTTTGTCTCCTTGGGTGTGGTCAGTGTCTGTCTCGACCGCAAGCTTAGGCCGCGCCCGGGACTGGCGTGCAGACGCAATTACGCATTTACCGGACGATTCAATGCAACACGCGCAGGAGATCAGGCCGCGCCGGAGATCCTGGCGCGCACGCCATCGCGAAAGGCGCGGGGGGTCTGGCCAAAACGCTGCCGGAAGCGCCGCGCGAAATAGGCTTCGTCCACAAACCCCGAAGCATGCGCGATGCTGGCGATACGCTGGCTGCTGTGGGTCAGCAGCTCTTGCGCAAACTCCAGGCGCCGCTCGGTCACCAACTCGGTAAAGGTCTTGCCCGTTTCCTTTTTGAGCAGGTGCGCCAGGTAGTTGGGCGACAGGAAAGCCGCGGCGGCCACATCGGCCAGGGTGATCTCGCCGGCCAGGTGCTCACGGATGTAACGCACTGCCCGCTGCAGGCCGGCACGCCGGCTGCCCAGTTGCGCCTGGCTGGCAGAAAAACGCAGCAGGTCGGCTTCGAACTTGCGGCAGACCAGCGCGATCAGCTGCAGCATCAGGCCGCGGATCATCTCGACCGAACCGAAACGGCGGTTGGCATTTTCCAGGGCGAGCTTGCCCAGCAGTCTCTCGATGTCGGAAAACTCTTCTTCCGTGAAATAAAAGTCGGCGTACTCCTGAAACAGGAAAGGCGCCAGCTCTGGCGCACGGCTCAAGGGCACGTCTTCCAGGTCCAGCGGGTCCACGTCGAGACCGGGCCGCAAAAATTGCTGGGCCATGTTGATGATGATGTAACGTGAACCTTCGGGGTGCGGGATCACATGCACGCGGTAAGGCAGGATGAAACTCAGGTAGCCGCGCCGGAAGGGCCGCACGGTCCCGGCCACGTTCTGCTCGGTGTCGCCCTGCAGGCTGATCTGGATCTGGAAATAATCATGCCGGTGCGGCCTGACCAGCGGCGGGCGCACCAGCTGGGAACGGATGTCGAAATCGAGGTGGTCGGCACGCTCGGACATGCCGTAGGTCTTGATGTCGGTCATGCCGCCTGTCCCTGCGGCTTCAGTGCGCCTTTTCCCAGTTCGGGCCGATGCCGATCTCGGCCAGCAGCGGCACCTTGAGGTCCGCCACCCCGGCCATCAGGCGCGGAATTTCGTGGCGCACCCATTCGACCTCGGCCTCGGGCACTTCGAACACCAGTTCATCGTGCACCTGCATGATCATTTTGGTGGCGCGCTTTTCGGCATCGAGCACGTCCTGCACCTTGACCATGCTGAGCTTGATCAGGTCGGCCGCCGTGCCCTGCATGGGCGCGTTGATGGCCTGTCGCTCCGCCGCCTTTTTGCGCGGCCCGTTGCCACCGTTGATTTCCGCCAAGTACAGGCGCCGGCCGAAGACGGTTTCGACGTAGTGGTGCTCCCGGGCAAACACCACGGTCTGCTCCATGTAGTTTTTCACGCCCGGATAACGCTGGAAATATTTGTCGATGTAGGCAGCCGCGGCCTTGGTCTCGATGCCCAGGTTGCGCGCCAGGCCGAAGCTACTCATGCCGTAGATCAGGCCGAAGTTGATGACCTTGGCATAACGGCGCTGCTCGCTGCTGACCTGGTCAAGTGCCACGCCAAACACTTCGGCGGCGGTCGCGCGGTGCACGTCCAGGCCGTCGGTGAAAGCGCTCAGCAGCGCGTCGTCGCCGCTCAGGTGGGCCATGATGCGCAGCTCGATCTGCGAGTAGTCGGCGCTGGCGATCACACTGCCGGCGGGCGCCACAAAAGCCTCGCGCACGCGCCGGCCCTCCGGCGTGCGCACCGGGATGTTCTGCAGGTTGGGGTCGTTGCTGGACAGCCGCCCGGTGACGGCGACGGCCTGCGCGTAATGTGTGTGCACCCTGCCGGTACGCGGCAGCGCGAGCTGAGCCAGCTTGTCGGTGTAGGTGCCCTTGAGTTTGGAGAGCGAGCGATGCTCCAGCAGCTTGGCCGGCAGCGGGTAATCCTCGGCGAGTTTTTCCAGCACCTCCTCGTCGGTGCTGCGTGCGCCGGTGGCGGTCTTCTTGACCACCGGCATGCCCAGCTTGTCAAAGAAGATCTCGCCCAGCTGCTTGGGGCTGCCCAGGTTAAAGGGTTGACCGGCAATCTCGTAAGCCTCGGCTTCGAGTTGCAGGATGCGCGTGCCGAGCTCGCCGCTCTGTTTGGCCAGCGTCGGGGCGTCGATCAGCACGCCATTGCGCTCGATACGGTACAGGGCTTCGCTGCTGCGCATTTCCAGTTCGTAGATGAAACGCAGTTTGTCGTCGGCCTGCAACTGCGGCCAGAGCACGCGGTGCACGTCCAGGGTCTGGTCCGAGTCCTCGCACGAGTATTCGGCGGCCTTGGCAATGTCGACCTGGTTGAACTTGATCTGGTGCGCGCCCTTGCCGCACAGGTCTTCGTAGTTGATGCCGCTGCGGCCCACATGGCGCTCGGCCAGGCTGGCCAGGCCGTGCGGCTTGTGGACTTCCAGCACATAACTCTGCAGCATGGTGTCGTGGGCGTAACCCTGCACCTCGACGCCGTGGTTGGCAAACACATGGCGGTCGTACTTGACGTGTTGTCCGAGCTTGGCTTTGGCCGGGTTCTCCAGCCAGGGTTTCAGGCGCGCCAGCACCTCGTCGCGCGGCAGCTGCGGCGGCGCATCGGGGTAGTCGTGCGTCAGCGGGATGTAGGCGGCCTCGCCTGGCGTGACGCTGAAACTCAGGCCGACGATCTGGGCCAGCATTTCGTCGAGCGAGGTGGTTTCGGTGTCGACCGCCACCAGCTCGGCGGCTTCGATTTTTGCCAGCCAGGCCTCGAACATCGCCCAGTCCAGCACGGTGTCGTAACGCAGGTTGGTGGCCCGTTCGGCCAGCGGCGTCGCCAGAAAGGCCGGCTCGTCAAACAGCCCCGGCTCGTCGGATGAGGCCGCAGCAGCGCGGCCCTGGCGGTGGGTTTCGGGTCCGGCCGGCAGCTCGGCCGGCGCATTCTGGGCGTCTATGCTGCGGACCAGGCCCTTGAAGCCATATTTGTCATAAAAAACCTTCAAAGCCTCCGTCTGCTGGGCGCCGACAGCTATGGATTCCATAGCAGGCAGGCCCTCGATGTAATCCTGCAGTTCGCAGTCTTTCTTGATGGTCAGCAGCTCGCGCCCTTTGGGCAGCCAGCTAAGGGCCTGGCGCAGGTTGTCGCCGACCACACCCTTGATCTCGCCGGCACGCGCCACCAGCGCGTCGAGCGAGCCGTATTCGAGCAGCCATTTCACCGCCGTCTTGGGGCCGACCTTGGGCACGCCGGGCACGTTGTCCACCGCATCGCCGACCAGGGTCTGGTAGTCCACCATCAGGCGCGGCGGCACGCCGAACTCTGACTCGACGCCGGCCAGGTCGCGCCTGCGGTCGTTCATGGTGTCGATCACCGTGATGTTTTCATCGACCAGCTGGCTCAGGTCCTTGTCGCCGCTGGAGATGATGACTTCAATGCCCTGCTGCGAGGCCATGCAGGCCAGCGTGCCGATCACGTCGTCGGCTTCCACCCCGGGCACGTCCAGCACCTTCCAGCCGAGCAGGCGCACGACCTCGTGGATCGGCTCGACCTGGCTGCGCAGGTCGTCGGGCATGGGCGAACGCTGGGCCTTGTACTCGGGGTACAGCGCATCGCGAAAAGTCGGGCCCTTGGCGTCGAACACACAGGCGGCGAAGTCGGCGCGCACATCCTTGCGCAGCTTCTGCATCATGTTGATCATGCCGCGGATGGCGCCGGTGGCCGGGCTTTGCGGGTTGCCGGGGTCGGCGCGCAGATCGGGCATCGCATGGAAAGCGCGGTAGAGATAGCTGGAGCCATCCACCAGCAGCAGTGTTTTTTTGTCGGTGCTCATGGCCCCGATTGTCACCGTTTTGCCAGCCCTATCCACGGGGGTGCCGGCCCCCTACAATGCAGGCATGCAACACCCTCTTTGCTCCCTTCTGTTCGCCGCCACGGCTGCTCTGGCCTGTGCCCCCGTGCTGGCCCAGACGGCGGCGCCTGCCCCGGCAGCGGCAGCGGCACCTGCGCAAGCACTGCCGCCCGGCACCAACCCCGTCAGCAGCCGGCCCGAGCCGGCCATCCAGCGCATCCGCACGGAAGACGCCGGTTCGCGCATCGACGAAGTGCGCGTGGGTGGCGAGACACAAAGCATCACCGTGCAGCCCAAAGCCAATGTGCCGGCCTACGAGGTCCTGCCCTCCGACACCACCAAGGGCGGCGGCACCGCCCCGTCCACCTCGGGCGCCGGCAGCACCGGCAAACGTGTCTGGAACGTGCTCAAGTTCTAGTTTTTCCCTTTAGTTTCAGTCTCCGTTTCAGGCATGGCCGTTTACACCGAAGTCTCGTTTGACGAGGCCGCTCCCCTTTTGCATTCGCTCGGTCTGGGGCAGTTGAAGACCCTGGGCCCCTGCTCGGGCGGCATCGAAAACACCAACTATTTCGCTGACACCGATCAGGGCCGCTACGTCCTGACGCTGTTCGAACGCCTCGGTTTCGAGCAGTTGCCGTTTTACCTCTACCTGATGCAGCATCTGGCGCAGCGCGGCATTCCCGTGCCTGAACCCCATGCCGCGCTGACGGCCAGCGCCGGCAGCTGGCCCGGCGACATCCTGCACAAGCTCAAGGGCAAGCCTGCCGCCGTGGTGGACCGCCTGCGCGGCCGCAGCGAACTGGCGCCCACACCTGCCCACTGCGCGGCGGTGGGCGACATGCTGGCGCGCATGCACCTGGCGGGGCAGGACTTCGACCGCCAGCAGGGCAACCTGCGCGGCCTGGCCTGGTGGAATGAAACCGTGCCGGTGGTCCTGCCCTACCTCAGCCCCGAACAAAGCAGCCTGATCCGCTCCGAACTGGCCTACCAGAACCATGTCGCCGCCTGCTCGGCCTGGCAGGCGCTGCCGCGCGGCCCGGTGCATGCCGACCTGTTTCGCGACAACGTGATGTTCGACGGCGAAGGCAGCGGCCTGCGCCTGACTGGTTTTTTTGATTTTTACTTTGCCGGCTGGGACGCCCTGCTGTTCGACATCGGCGTCAGCCTCAACGACTGGTGTGTGGACCTGGCCACCGGTGAACGCGACGCAACGCGCACCGCGGCCTTCCTGGCGGCTTACCAGGCCGTGCGTCCCCTGAACGCCCAGGAACGCAGCCTGCTGCCGGCCATGGAGCGCGCCGGCGCCCTGCGTTTCTGGATCTCGCGGCTGTGGGACTTTTACCTGCCGCGCGAAGCCGCGCTGTTGCAGGCGCACGACCCCGGCCATTTTGAACGGGTGCTGCGCCAGCGCGTGGCCCATCCTTGCCGCCTGTCGGCCTGACCCCGTGGCGCCACGCGCAGCCCCAGGGCGGCCGGCCCGAAAAAGTAGCCGCAGGGCCCGCGTTTTTGCAGCAAACTGCCTGCAGTGTTCACTGAGCCCGCACACTCAGCGCCGTCCATTGAACCTCAACCACCCCGAACCCCTCAACCTGCAACCCAAGCAATGAAACTAAACATCGTTCCCGCGCGTACTGGCATTACATGGGTCAAACTCGGCATACAAACCTTCTTCAAGCAGCCGCTGGCGCTGGCCGGCCTGTTTTTCATGTACATGGCGGCGGCCACGCTGGCATCGCTGATTCCCTTCGTTGGCGTGGTGCTGGCGCTGGCCATCGTGCCGGCGGCCACCCTGGGCCTGATGGCCGCGACGCTGGAGGCCACCAAGGGCCGTTTTCCCATGCCCGCCATTCTGGTCAGCGCCTTCCGCGCCGGCCGGCAGCGCGCCCGCGCCATGATGGTGCTGGGTTTTCTGTATGCGGCCGCCTGCCTGCTGATTGTTTCCGTGGTGCCGCTGTTTTTCGATGTGCCGGTCAGCCGCGAAAGCGCCCTGGCACCCGAAATGCAGGGGGTGATGCTGACCATCATGGCGCTGTACCTGCCGGTCTCCATTCTGTTCTGGCATGCGCCCGCGCTGGTGCACTGGCATGGCGTGACACCGGTCAAGAGCCTGTTCTTCAGTGCCGTCGTGTGTTTCAGGAACGCCGGCGCCTACGCGCTGTTCGGCCTGACCTGGATGGTGGTGCTGATGCTCATCGGCCTGGCCGTGAGCCTGCTGGCCGGCCTGCTGGCCAGCCCCGAGGCTGCGGCGGCGCTGGTCATGCCGGCCGCCCTGCTGATGGCCGCGATGTTTTCCAGCTCGCTGTATTTCACCTTCCGCGACAGTTTTGATGCCACCCCGCCTGACACCCCCGTCAACAACGACAACAACCCCACCCCAGGAGACACGCCATGACACAGCACCTGCTGCAAGGCCGGCAAGAAAAGGAAATCCTGTGGTTCCAGAGGCGTGACGCGCTCAAGGCCGCCGCGGCCTGGGTGGCCATGGGGGGCCTGCCGGCCGCGATGGCGCAGCAGCGCAGCAACATCGTGCAGCTGACCGGCGACGCCACCCTCAACGGCAGCCGCCTGAGCCCGGAGCACACGATCCAGACCGGCGACGTGATCCAGACCGGACCGGGCGCCAACCTCGTGTTTGCGATCGGCAACTCGGCCTTCCAGGTGCGCCAGAACTCACGCCTGTCGGTGGAACGCGGCACGACGCTCAATGCGGTCAGCCTGCTGCGCCTGGTGACCGGGGCGGTGGCCAGCGTCTGGGGCAAGGGCGTGAACCGCGCCATCGTCATGCCGACCCTGACCGCCGGCATACGCGGCACCGGCGTGTATGCCGAAATTTTTGCCGACCAGGGCAACCGCAACTATTTCTGCAACTGCTATGGCACGGTGGACCTGGACGCGGGCCGCGACAAACACGTGTCCCGGGCGCAATACCACCAGTCGTTCTGGGCTGATGCCGAACCCCGCGAAGGACGTTACCTGTCACCCGCGCAGGCGCTGAACCACACCGACGAAGAACTGGAATTCCTGGCCCGCCTGGTGAACCAGCGCACCGCCTGGCAGGTCGCCGGCCGAAAAGGCGTCAAGGACGGCCGCGGTCAGATGGGCTACTGAACCCGGACCGCCTCACCAGGCGTCGCCGGAAGCGTTCTGCAGCCGGCGCACCAGCGCCACCAGCTGAGGCCGCACCTCGTTCATCAGGAATTGCGGCGAGAGCTTGAAACCCGGCCCGCCGCAATTAACCACCATCACCGAACGCCCGCTTCCCGGACGGAATGCCGCGGCGATGGCGTTGACGTCTTTCTGCCACTCGCCAAACGAGGCGCAGCAGCCGTGCTCGCGGTAGTGCGCCAGGGCCAGTTCCAGCGCGTCCCGGGTCTGCGGCCAGGCTTTTTCGTCCTGGGCCCGGATGCGTTCCATCAGCGCACTGCGCTCGCTGTCGCTGCAGCCGGCAAGGTAGGCACGACCCATCGCCGTGCTGGGCAGCGGAATGCGTGAGCCGACGTCCAGGCTCAGCGTGAGGGCCGATTCGCTGCGGCAGTTCTCGACATAAATCATGCTCAGGCGGTCGCGTATGCCCAGCGACACCATGGCCTGCGAGCTGTCGGCCAGCTCCTGCATCATGGGCCGCGCCAGCTGGCGCATGTCCATGCGGGCCAGCATGGCGCTGCCCAGCGCCAGCACCGCGCTGCCGAGCCGGTAGCCCGGGTTGCCGTTGCCGTCCTGGGCATGTTCAAGGTAACCCTGTTTGGTCAGCGTGTAGGTCAGGCGTGAAATGGTGGACTTGGGCAGGCCGCAGCGGCGCGCCAGTTCCTGGTTGCCCAGGGTGCGGTCACGCGAACGGAAGGCACCGAGCACGTCCAGGCCACGTGCCAGCGCGGTCACAAAATGCCGGTCTTCCTTGGCGCCGCCGACAAGAGGCCTGGCCAAAGCGGCTGATTCTGAAGTGAGTACTTTTTTCATATTGTTCTGCTATGCGGAATATAAGTATCTTATCAGTTCATGTCGCTTGTGCGACTAATTTCCGCAAACTCTCCAATGAGATACGGGATTTCCTTAGCATCGACTGGATGTGATGGTCGCACAATCCCCCAGCATTGCAGTCTGTCAATTCTGCAATGCAGAATACAGAAAACATAACAGCAACGAGGAGAACTTCACATGTCGCGCAAGAAAATTCATGTCCTGGCGCTGGCCCTGAGCCTGGCTGCCACCCTGCTTCCGGCGCAGGCCGCACCCGGCCGGGAGGACCTGGTGATCGGGCAGGTGGCGCCGCTGACCGGCACCATCGCCGGGACCGGCAACGAATACGTGGCCGGCGGGGCGGCCTATTTCGCCTGGGTCAACGACAACGGCGGCATCTACGGCCGCAAGATCCGCGTCACGCTCAAGGACGACAGCTACAAGCCGGACCAGACCCTGGCCCTGACGCGCCAGCTGCTGGCAGAGGACAAGCCGCTGGCCCTGTTCGGTTTTGTCGGCACCGGCAATGTGCTGGCGCTGAACAAAAACAAGGTGCTCGAAGAAGCCGGCATCGCCCTGCTGGCGCCCTACACCGGCGCGCAGGACCTGCGCGAGCCGATGAACCCGCACATCTTCCATATCCGCGCCAGCTACACCGACGAAACCGCGCGCATGGTGGAGCACCTGCACACGATCGGCCTGCGCCGCTTTGCCGTGATGTACCAGGACGACCCGTTCGGCAAAAGCGGACTGGCCGGTGCGGAAACCGCGCTGCAGAAACTGGGCCTGCAGGCGGTGGCCAAGGGCGGTTATGACCGCACCAAGCCCGAGGAAGTCGATGCGGCGATCGCCGCCATTGCCCCGGCCAACCCCGACGCCATCATCATGGTCTCGGTCAACCGGGCGTCGGCCGCCTTCATCAAGAAAATGCGCGCCCAGGGCAGCAAGGCCAGGCTGTTCAGCATCTCGGTGGTGAACTTCAAGGAACTGCTGAAAAACGCCGGCGAGGATAACGCGCGCGGCATCGGCATCTCCCAGGTCATGCCTTACCCTTACTCCACGCTGGCACCGGTGGCGCGCGAGTTTCAGACCCTGATGGCCAAGTACCAGCCCGGCAAGGTGGTGTCCTATGCCAGCATGGAGTCCTTCATCGCGGCCAAGATCCTGGTCGAAGCGATCCGGCGTTCCGGTGCCGACCCGACCCGCGCAAAAATCATGGGCCAGCTCGAAAAAATGAACAGCTACGACGCCGGCGGCTTCAAGGTGAGCTTCTCACCGGAAAACCGCGTTGGCTCAAAATTTGTGGAAGTGACCGTGATCGGCCGGGACGGCAAGCTGCTGCGATAACGGTAGCTCTCTCTTGCAAGCCGGGGCCGCTGAACCGGCCGACCGCAGTGACTCTTCAATCAAGCCGGGGCCGCGGATCTGGCTCTGCCAGTCCGCAGGCGCAGCGGCCCCCTCGGGGGGCAGGGAGTTACACGAAGTGAACGACCGTGGGGGCCTTACAAGACCGGGGTCAGCTTGGCGACGCTCAGGGCCAGCCACTTCACACCATGCCGCGTGAAGTTGATCTGCGCCCGCGCGTCGTCGCCGCTGCCTTCGAGCATCATGACCTTGCCCTCACCGAACTTGTTGTGAAACACGTTCATGCCGTTTTTCAGCCCGTGCGCCGGTGCATCGCGCTGCACCGGCACCGCCGGGTTGGGAAACCGGTCCCCGCCCTGATTTTTTGAAGCAAAAGCGGCCTTGGCCCAATCGCCACGGGCGCCACCAGCTCCTGAATTCGTAGCACCCCAGGCACCGCTGCCGCCGCCGTAAGCCGACGAGAAGCCCTGGTTTTTCGGTGTGATCCATTTGAGCGCCGCCTCCGGCAACTCGTCGAAGAAGCGGCTTTTGAGGTTGTAGCGCGTCTGGCCGTGCAGCATGCGCGTCTGCGAGTGGCTCAGGTACAGGCGCTGGCGCGCGCGTGTGATGGCCACGTACATCAGGCGGCGCTCTTCCTCGATGCCGCCGGCATCGCTCAGGGAATTTTCATGCGGGAAGATGCCGTCTTCCAGGCCGGAGATGAACACGCAGTCGAACTCCAGGCCCTTGGAGGAATGCACGGTCATCAGCTGCACCGCGTCCTGGCCGGCCTGCGCCTGGTTGTCGCCCGACTCGAGTGCGGCATGCGTCAGGAAGGCGGCCAGCGGTGACAGCGTCTCGCCGGTTTCCTGATTCGGTGCCAGCAGTTCCGGCAGCGGCTCGTCGGCCAGCGGCGCGGACAGGTCCAGCCCCTGGCTGGCCGGCGATTGCGACAGCGGCGCGCCCAGTTCATCGACCGGCAAGGCCACGGCATCGCGCCCGAAACCTTCCATGCTGACGAAGGATTCGGCGGCGTTGACCAGCTCGCCCAGATTCTCCAGCCGGTCCTGGCCCTCTTTCTCGAGCTTGTAATGCTCTTCGAGCCCGCTGTGCTGCAGCACCAGCTCGATGATCTCGCGCAGACTCAGGCCCGGCGTCTGCTCGCGCAACACATCGAGCTTGGCGACAAAGGCCCCGAGGTTGGCGCCGGCCTTGCCGGGCACGGCACTGACCGCGTCATGCAGCGAGCAGCCCGAGCTGCGTGCGATGTCCTGCAACTGCTCGATGCTGCGCGCACCAATGCCGCGCGGCGGAAAGTTGACCACGCGCATGAAGCTGGTGTCGTCGTTCGGGTTCTCGATCAGGCGCAAATAGGCCAACGCGTGTTTGATCTCGGCGCGCTCGAAAAAGCGCAGGCCGCCGTAGACGCGGTAAGGAATGCCGTTGTTGAACAGCGCGGTTTCCATGACCCGGCTTTGCGCATTGCTGCGGTAGAGCAACGCAATTTCCTTGCGCGCCATGCCGCCCCGCACCAGCTCACGCACCTCATCAACAAACCACTGCGCTTCGGCAAAGTCGGACATGGCTTCGAAGACGCGCACCGGCTCGCCGGGGCCGGCCTCGGTGCGCAGGTTTTTCCCCAGGCGCTTGCTGTTGTGGCTGATCAGTTCGTTGGCCGAATCGAGGATGTTGCCGAAGCTGCGGTAATTGCGCTCCAGCTTGATCTGGTGCTGCACATGGAACTCGCGCACGAAGTCGGCCATGTTGCCGACCCGCGCGCCGCGGAAGGCGTAAATGCTCTGGTCGTCGTCGCCGACCGCGATCACCGAGCCGCCTGGCATGGCACCGGGGGCGGCATCGTCGCCCTGGCCGGCCAGCATCTTGATCCAGGCGTACTGCAGCTTGTTGGTGTCCTGGAACTCGTCGATCAGGATGTGCCGGAAACGCCGCTGGTAATGCTCGCGCACCGGTGCGTTGTCGCGCAGCAACTCGTAGCTGCGCAGCATCAGCTCGCCGAAATCGACCACACCTTCGCGCTGGCACTGCTCTTCGTACAGCGCGTAGATCTCGGCCTTCTTGCGCGTCTCCTCGTCGCGCACCACGACATCTTTCGCACGCTGCCCGTCTTCCTTGCAGCCGGCGATGAACCACATCAGCTGCTTGGGCGGGAAACGTTCGTCGTCGATGTTGAACTGCTTGCACAGGCGCTTGATCGCCGAGAGCTGGTCCTGCGTGTCCAGGATCTGGAAGGTCGAGGGCAGGTTGGCCAGCTTGTAGTGCGCGCGCAGGAAACGGTTGCACAGGCCGTGGAAGGTGCCTATCCACATGCCGCGCACATTGACCGGCAGCATGGCCGACAGTCGCGACAGCATTTCCTTGGCGGCCTTGTTGGTAAAGGTCACCGCCAGAATGCCGCCGGGCGAGACCTGCCCGGTCTGCAGCAGCCAGGCGATGCGGGTGGTCAGCACGCGGGTCTTGCCGGAGCCGGCGCCGGCCAAAATCAGTGCATGCTCGTTAGGCAGCGTCACGGCGGCGCGTTGCTCGGGATTGAGGTTTTGCAGAAGTGGGGAATCGTAGGGGGCAGCTGGAGACATATATAGACGTATTGTAGGAAGCGGGCCGCGGCACCGGTGCACCATGATCGCTACCAGGCGCACCACGATCTTCCGCAAGCCGCTGCCCATGCACGGAATCAAGCCAATCCGGGGCCGTTTTACCGCTCCAACGGCTGGCACAGCTTTTGCTCAGCATAACTTGTCATAACGAGTTGGATCCCCATGAGCACAAAAATGGTTCCCGGCGGTTTGCGCGCAGTGGACTCGGGCCTGCCGCCCCCTCCGCCAGCAGGCGACATACAGCCGCTGTCGCCAACGCCGCTGTATGCGCAGATCAAGGACATCCTGCGCGCCCGCGTGCTGGATGGCACCTACCAGCCACACCAGCAAATGCCCTCCGAGAGCGAGATGATGGCGATGTTCAATGTCAGCCGCATCACGGTGCGCCAGGCACTCAACGATTTGCAGAACGAAGGCCTGATATTCCGCATCCATGGCAAAGGCACCTTCGTCTCCAAGCCCAAGGCCTTTCAGGACCTGGGCCGACTGCAGGGTTTCGGCGAGGCGATGCGGCAAATGGGTTACGAGACCTTCGCGCGGGTCATCTCGATCCGCAGTGTCGTGCCCACGGCGCAGGTGCAAGAGCATCTGCACCTGCCCAGGCGCGCGCGCGTGACCGAGCTGCAGCGGCTGCGATTTCTCAATCGCGAGCCCATCTCGCTGGACATCACTTATCTTCCCGCGGCCATTGGCACACGACTGGCCAAGGAAGACCTGGCCACGCGCGACGTATTCGTCATTCTGGAAAACGACTACGGGCTCTCTCTCGGACATGCCGATCTGCAGATCGGTTCGGCCCTGGCCGACGAGAACCTTGCCATGCAGCTGCGCGTGGAAGAAGGCTCGCCGGTGCTCGTCATCGAACGCACCACTCACACCAGCGACGGCACACCAATCGATTACGAGCATCTGTATTACCGCGGCGACGCCTTCCAGTACAAGGTGCGCGTGGATCGCGCCCCTGTCCAGCATGCATGAACCCTTGAACCGAACACGAAAGGAAAACATGAACACGATCGAACTTGAGTACGACATTGTGGTGGTCGGCGGCGGCACCGGCGGCCCCATGGCCGCGGTGAAGGCCAAGGAAAAGAACCCGAAGCTGCGCGTGCTGCTGCTTGACAAGGCCAACGTCAAGCGCAGTGGCGCCATTTCCATGGGAATGGATGGCCTCAACAACGCGGTGATTCCCGGTCACGCCACGCCCGAGCAGTACACCAAGGAAATCACCGTGGCCAACGATGGCATCGTGGACCAGAAGGGTGTGTATGCATACGCGGCCAATAGTTTTTCGATGATTGAAGAGCTCGACAGGTGGGGCATCAAGTTCGAGAAAGATGAAACCGGCGACTACGCCGTGCGCAAGGTGCACCACATAGGCAGTTACGTGCTGCCCATGCCGGAAGGTCACCACATGAAGCGCGTGTTGTATCGCCAGCTCAAAAAAGCGCGCGTGGAAATAACCAACCGCGTCGTAGCCACCCGGTTGCTGACGGGGCCAGGCGGCGAGATCACGGGTGTGATGGGTTTCGACTGCCGCACCGCCGATTTTTATGTCATCAAGGCCAAGGCCGTGGTGATCTGCACGGGGGCCGCTGGTCGCCTGGGCCTGCCGGCCTCGGGCTACATGTTCGGCACCTACGAAAACCCGACCAACACTGGCGAGGGTCATGTGATGGCCTATCACGCGGGAGCTGAGCTCACCAACCTGGAATGCTTCCAGATCAACCCCTTGATCAAGGACTACAACGGGCCTGCCTGCGCCTACGTGACAGGGCCATTCGGCGGCTATACCTCCAACAACGCGGGCGAGCGCTTCATCGAGTGCGACTACTGGAGCGGCCAGATGATGATGGAGTTCTTCAATGAACTTGAAGGCGGCAAGGGCCCGGTCTTCCTCAAACTCGACCACCTGGCCGAGGAAACGATCTCCGAAATCGAGCACATCCTGCACACCAACGAGCGGCCCAGCCGGGGCCGCTTCCACGAAGGACGTGGCACCGACTACCGCAAGAGCATGATCGAGATGCACATCTCGGAGATCGGCTTCTGCAGCGGCCACAGTGCATCGGGCATCTGGACCAATGAGCGCGGAGAGTGCTCCATTCCCGGACTGTATGCGGCCGGTGACTGCGCCAGCATTCCGCACAACTACATGCTGGGCGCTTTTGTGTACGGCAAGTTTTGCGGCGAGAACGCAGCAGATTACGTGTCGGGCGCGACCGCGTCACACATTGACAACGACCGGGTGCAGGCAGAACGTGCGCGCATTGCCGCGCCGCTTTCACGAAGCGAAGGTCCGACGCCGTTTCAGATCGAATACAAGACCCGGCGCGTCGTCAACGACTACCTGCAGCCGCCCAAGGTTACCCGCAAGATGGAAATCGGCCTGCAGCGCTTCGACGAAATTCGCGAGGACCTGGACCACATGATCGCGCAGGACCCGCACGAATTGATGCGTGCGATGGAAGCCCACACCATCCGCGACTGCGCCGAGCTGGCCGCGCGCGCATCGCTGTTTCGCACCGAGAGCCGCTGGGGCCTGTATCACCTGTGCGTGGACCACCCCGAGAAGGACGATGAAAACTGGTTCTGCCACACCAACGTCACCAGCGACGGCAACGGCAATGCGAAATTCCGAAAACGCGAAGTAGAGCCCTACGTGGTCGAACTCAACGATCAGGAAAAAGCGGCCTACCAGCGTCTGCGGGTGGCCAGCCCGGCGACCGCCAAGGCCGCATAAGCCCATCTCATCTATCAAGGACCTGCCATGACCATAACCATCACACGCACCCAGGCGCCCGTTGTTGTCGATGAAGAAAAGTGCATCGCAGACAAGGGCTGCACCGTCTGCGTCGACGTTTGCCCGCTTGACGTGCTGGCTATCGATTTCGTCAAGAACAAGGCATTCATGAAGTTCGACGAATGCTGGTACTGCATGCCATGCGAGAAGGACTGTCCGACCGGGGCCGTCCACGTCAACATTCCCTACCTCGTGAGGTGACCATGGCCAACCCTGTTCAACTCAGCATTCACGAGCGTTTGCGTAGCGAGGATGCAGCGGTACGCCGCGTGGCGGTTATCGACTTGCCTTACACCGACGGGGAGGACGACGTGGCGCCGCTGCTGACCGCGGCGCTCGGCGACACTGATCCCCATGTGCGGCTTGAAGCCGCCAAGGCACTTGAGGGCTTCGAGGACATGGAAGTGCTGGAGGCTTTGGTGCCGCTGCTCAAAGACAGTGATGCGGCCGTGCGCGATGCCGTGGCTTATACGCTCGCGGAACTCAAACAGCCGGGCTCGGCCACGCCCCTTCTGCCCTATCTGGTGGATGCCGATCCATCCGTTCAGGCGGCTGCACTGCATGCCGTCAAGGCTTTGCGGGTCGTAGAGGCCTTCGAGCCGGCCATGCAGGCTTTGTCCCACGCTGATGCAGCGGTTCGGCGTGAGGCAGTCGGTGTGCTGGGTTACCTCAAACTCCCGCAGGCCATTGCCGCGTTGACGCAGGCAGCGGCCCATGATCCGGAATCCGAGGTGCGGAGGGTGGCGGTCGGGGCCTTGGGATATGCCAGCGAGTCGACAGAAATCAGCGTTCACCCCGCGCTAAGCCGTGCCCTGGCGGACAGCGCCTGGCAGGTGCGCGAGGAAGCAGCCACCACCTTCGGTAAAACGCGCTCAATGCTGGGCGTGCCGGATCTGATCGACGCGATGGAAGACGCGTATTGGCAGGTCCGTGTGAAGGCCGCGCGCAGCCTTGGCAAGCTCAAGGCGCGTGCAGCCGTTCCGGTACTGGGCCAAGCCACCACGCACGAGGTGAGCAACCTGCGCAAAGAGGCCGTCATCGCCCTGGGTGAGGTAGGCGACTCGCGCGGAATTGCACCGCTGGAGCGCGCCCTGAAGGACAGTGACCCGGACGTACGGAAGCTGGCCAAGCTCGCACTGACGTCCATTCAGATGAACGGTGCTCCCGGAGTTGCAGCATGAGCCCCCTGGTTTGGAGCTACACCGCTGCCTCGCCCACGGGTGGGGCATGCGCCTCCCTCCGGACGGCCCGACGGGAGGCATCATGACCCACGTCGTCACCCAGGCCTGCATTCGCTGCAAATACACCGACTGCGTCGCGGTCTGTCCGGTGGAATGTTTTCACGAAGGTCCGAATTTTCTGGTGATCGATCCGGGCGTGTGCATTGACTGCGGTGTGTGCATTCCCGAGTGTCCGGTCGAGGCCATCGTCGAAGAAAAAGACCTGCCGTCCGACCAGTTCGAATATGTGGCATTGAACGTCGCGCTGGCCGCCAAATGGCCAGTCATCACCGCATCGCGCGAACCTTTGGCGGATGCCGACGACTGGGCCGAACGTAAAGACAAAAGGGCCTTATTGGAAGAAAACGCCTGAACGGCGAAGTAGACGACGAACTGGTATCGAAATTGCATTGACCGACATATCGTGAAACCAACCTGGAGATCCTCATGACTTCATTTTTTCACTCCCAGCTTTCCGCGCTGGCCACCCGCTACTGGCGTCCCGCAGCCTTGCTCTCGCTTGTCCTGCTGCCTGCGTTGCTACAGGCCCAGGAAAAACAGGTGGTCAGCATCGGCATCGGCACGCAGAACACCACCACCAACACCGTCACCGGTGGCATTGTCATCAAGGAACTCAAGCTGCTGGAGAAATACCTGCCGAAGACCGGCAAGTACCAGAACGTCGAATGGAAGCTTGACTGGCAGAACTTCACCTCTGGCCCGCCGGTCACCAACGGCATGGTGGCCAACAAGCTGCAAATCGGCATGATGGGCGACTACCCGCTGCTGGTCAATGGCGCCACCGGCCAGCAGAACCGTGGCAACGAGACGCAACTGGTCGCCATCATTGCTTACAACGCATTTGGCTCTGGCAACGGTGTGGTGGTCCACAAGGACAGCCCCTACTACGAGTTGGCGGATCTGAAGGGCAAGACCGTGTCGGTTCCCTTCGGATCGGCCGCCCACGGCATGATGCTGCAGGCCATGCAGGAACGCGGCTGGCCCGACAGCTACTGGAACCTGGTCAGCCAGAGCCCCGAAGTGGGCACCACCAACCTGCAGGAAAAAAAGATCGACGCGCACGGTGATTTCGTGCCGTTCGCGGATCTGTTGCCCTACCGTGGCTTTGCCCGAAAAATCTTCGATGGGGCGCAAACCAAGATACCCACCTTCCACGGCGTGGTCGTGCGCAAGGACTTCGCCGAGAAGTACCCCGAGGCGGTCGTCGCCTACATCAAGGCCCTGATGGAAGCCAACGATTGGGTGCGTAGAAACCCAGCACTGGCGACGCAGAAGATCGAGGAATGGACCAAAATTGAAAAGGAAGTGGGCTATATCTTCCTTGGCCCGGGCGGCATCCACACACTGGATCCGAGCATCAAGCCTCGCTGGCTCGACACCATCAGGACTGCCCACGGGGTGCTCGGCAAGCTGGGCCGGGTCAAGGAATTCGACATCAACGCCTGGGTCAACGAAACGTATGTGCGCCAGGCCTTCAAGGAGCGCGGGCAGGACTATGAAGCACAAAAGCAGACGCTTGCCAATTACGACATCCAGGGCAAAGACCCCATCTGCAAGCGAATGGTGACACTTCCAAAAGACGCTGGGGAGATTTGGCTGGAAGGCGGCAGCATCGTTCCCGTCAGCTCGCCGAGCTGTCTTCTTGCAGGCATCCGCCAGTACCAGTCGGAAGGAAAAAAAGTTGCAGTGGCCTACCTCTTCGACAAGGAACTGGGCATCAAGGTCTTTGCCGACAAGGCCTTCTACGCGGTCGACTCGAGCAACCCCAGGGCAGTCCAGATGGTGCCCTTTCTGCTGAAAAAGGATGCCGAGGTTTTTGCCGCTCGCAATGGCGGCAAGCTGGCGACCTACGCGGAAGCACTTGTCCTCTCGGCGCCGGCGCTTGCTTTAGCCACCAGCGGGAAGTGACCCATGCACGCCGCCACTCTTGTTGACGCCAGCCCGGACCGCGCGGGCTTCCCGCAGGGCATCGATACGCCGCCAGTTCAGCCTGGTGCGACCACCGAAACGCGCGGTCGGGCGACGCTGGTCATTGCCGGAATACCCTCGATCAAACCTGCCGCAGTCAGCGCTCCCGATGCGCCATCCCGCGTGACGGAGCTTGCCGCCCCACGTCCGGTCGAACCCAACCGGCTCCTGATGTGGGTGCGGACGCAGCTACCCGCTTGGCTGATGGCGGTCGTGTCCGTCGGCGGCGTGTTGCTTGCATGGCATCTGGCCACTTATTACAAGCTGGATTTCTACGTCCGGTTCAACAACATACCGAGTCCGGCCGATGTGTTCGACAAGGTGCTGGAGGTTAACCGTTCAACCAGGTTCATCACCAATATCGGCATCAGCGTACGTCGCATCCTGCTGGGCTTTGCGGTGGCAGCGGCATTGGGAATAGGCCTTGGGTTGCTGATCGGCCGCTACCGCTGGGCACGCCAGATCAGCATGCCAGCGCTGGAGGTGTTCCGCCCGATCCCGGCCATTGCCTGGGTTCCGATGTCCATCATGCTGTGGCCCAGCAACGAGGTCAGCATCGTTTTCATTACTTTCCTGGGCGCGTTTTTTCCCATCCTGCTCAACAGCATCCATGGGGTGGAGGCGATCGATCCGGTACTGTTGCGGGCGGCCCGCTCACTGGGAGCGAGGGAGCCGACGCTGCTGTTTGAAGTGGTGTTGCCCGGCGCACTGCCACACATTTTCACCGGGCTGGCCGTGGGCATGGGGGTGGCCTGGGTATCGCTGATTGCCGCCGAAATGATCTCCGGCCAGTTCGGGATTGGCTATTTCACCTGGGAGGCGTATTCGCTGATTTCTTACGCCGAAATTGCGCTCGGCATGATCACCATTGGCATTCTTGGGTTGATGTGCAGCAGCGCCATCAGGCTGGCCTCCCGTGTGGCCATGCCCTGGATTGCGTCTTCGTCCAACGGAGCACGTTCATGAACGCGGTCGCATCAAGGCAGAAGTCGGCCGTCCAGGGCCACGTCGAAATGCACGACGTTTTCATTCGATTCAAGGTCAATGGCACGGCGATCGAGGCTGTCGATGGCGTGTCGATCCATGTGCAACCCGGTGAGTTCGTTTCGCTAATCGGACCTTCGGGATGCGGCAAATCCAGTTTGCTCAATGTGGCGGCCGGCTTCGTGCAGCCCAGTTCGGGCGAGGCCCTGCTCGATGGTGTGCGGATCGAACGCCCCGGGTCTGACCGCGGCGTGGTGTTCCAGCAATACTCTCTCTTCCCCTGGATGACGGTACGCAAGAATGTCGAGTTCGGCCTGAAGATCAAGGGTGTTTCGGCCAACGAGCGGGAAAAACGCGCACGCACGCTGCTCGGTCTGGCGGGATTGCTGCACTTCGAGAACCACTACCCTGACCAGCTTTCTGGCGGCATGAAGCAACGGGTGGGCATCGTGCGCGCATTGTCCACCAGCCCGCAGGTATTGCTGATGGATGAACCTTTCGGTGCGCTCGACTCGCAAACCCGCGTCGTGATGCAGGAAATTCTGACCAACATGTGGCAACGCCTGCGCATCTCGGTGCTGTTCATCACGCACGACATCGACGAAGCGATCTTTCTGTCAGACCGCATTTACGTGATGACGGCACGCCCAGGCCGCGTGAAGTCCGAGATCGTCGTGCCGCTGCCACGCCCGCGCACTCCCGAAATGACGGCTACCCCGGAGTTCGCCGCCATGGTTAAAGCCATCAAGGGCTTGATCCGGGAAGAGAGCCTGGCCGCGATGGGCGGCGAGCTTAAAGAGGGCGGACTGGCCGGGCTGAGCACTGAAATGGGTCCGCAAGGCGTGGAGGGCATTGTCTGATGACCGGCGCGGTCGTTCACCCCCTCGACGTCGTGCATCACCAGGCGTCCGGGCAACTGGCCGTGCGCTGGAGCAACGGCCTTCAGGCGAGTCTGAGTTCCCACGCGTTGCGTTGTGCTTGCCGCTGTGCTGCATGCGAAAAGCTGCGGCGTGCCGGGCTGGGCCCGACCACGTCAACCGACATCCGCCTGATGGACCTGCACTCGGTGGGCGAGCTCGGCCTGCAACTGTGCTTTGACGACGGCCATGACCGCGGCATCTATCCGTGGCCTTATCTGCACGAACTTTCCTTGACTCCGCATTCAGGAACCCGATCATGAGCAACTTGTTTGAAGCCAAAGTGCTGTCGGTTCATCACTGGACTGACAGACTCTTTTCCTTCACCACCACGCGTGACCCGGGCTTTCGCTATCAAAGCGGCCAGTTCACGATGATCGGACTCACGATCGACGGCAGGCCGCTGCTGCGCGCCTACAGCATGGTCAGCCCGCACTATGAGGAAACGCTGGAGTTTCTGAGCATCAAGGTGCCTGATGGCCCGCTGACCTCGCGTCTTCAGCACATTCGGGTGGGTGACTCCGTGCTGGTCGGACGCAAGGCATCGGGCACGCTGTTGACACAAAACCTGCTGCCAGGGCGCCATCTGTATCTGCTCTCCACTGGCACCGGCCTGGCGCCGTTCATGAGCGTGATCCGCGACCCTGAGGTCTATGAGTATTACGAAAAGGTTGTGCTTGTACATGGTTGCAGGCACGTGCAGGAGCTCGCCTACGACAAACTCATCACGCAGGATTTACCGAAGAATGAGTGGCTCGGCGAACAGGCGTCCCGCAAACTGTTGTACTACCCGACCGTTACGCGCGAGGCGTTTCGCCATCAGGGACGGATTCCTCCGCTGCTGGAAACCGGCCAGATCCCGCACGACCTGGGCCTGCCCCCCCTGCATCATGAAAACGACCGCTTCATGCTGTGCGGCAGCCCGGAAATGCTGCGCGACACCCGGACGCTGCTCGACAAACTGGGCCTGGGCGAGGGCAACATGAGCCACCCGGGGCACTATGTGATCGAACGCGCCTTCGTCGACAAATGAAGGACCTGCTGTGCGCGCGCTGATGCTGCGCGTCATGCATCTTGCTGGCTGGCAGGCCCAGGCTCTTCGGACCGGCACCATGCTGCCGGGCGGGATGATATGCGTTCTGATCGCGCTTGCCGCGAGCCATGCGGCCGGGCTGCATGGCGGGCCGCCCATGCTCTACGCCCTGCTGTTCGGTACCGCCCTGCATTACCTCAGCCATGAGATCCGCACCGCCCCTGGCGTGCAGGCCTGCGGCAGCACGGTCCTGCGGCTGGGTGTGGGCCTGCTGGGCGCGCGCATCACATTCGGCCAGATTGCCGACCTGGGCTGGACCACCGCGCTGCTGCTAACAGGCGCAGTCGCGACAACCCTGCTTTGCGGCCTGCTCCTGGCCAGGCGCCTCGGGCTCTCCCGCAGTCTGGGCGTGCTGGCTGGTGGGGCGACGGCCATCTGCGGCGCTTCAGCCGCGCTGGCCATCGCCGCGGTGCTGCCCCGAAATGAAGCTGTGGAGCGCGACACACTGGCGGTCGTGGTGCTGGCAACCCTGCTTTCCACCCTGGCCATGCTGCTGTATCCGCTGATCGCCAGCGCACTGGCCTTGCCGCCGGCGTTGGCGGGCCTGTTTATCGGAGGCACTATTCACGACGTGGCCCAGGTCATCGTGGCCGGCTATGCCCTGGGTCCGGAAACCGGCGATGCCGCATCGATCATCAAGCTGCTCCGCGTCAGCCTGTTGCCGCTGGCAGTTCTGGTCATTTCTGTGGCCGTGCGCAAGGCCGCGCCGCGCGCACCTGTCGGCATCGCACGGCCGGCTGCGTTGATTCCTGGGTTTCTTCTTTTATTCCTTATCCTCATGGTCTTGAATTCCATGGGCTGGTTATCCCCCACGGCGCAGTCGGCGCTCAACGAAGGCTCCCGAAGCTGCCTGATGGTGGGCGTGGCGGCGCTTGGCATGAAAACTTCGTTCATCCACCTGGCGCGATCGGGCTGGCAGCAGGCTTTCCTGATGGTCGCCACTACCACCTGGATAGGCCTCTTCGTGCTGTTTGCCGTGATGCTGCTGCGGGACGGATGGTTGTAAGAACAGGAAGACCTGCGCGACTGCTGCGAACATGCAAAAATTGCAGGAATACGCACATGAATCCCCTTTTAGCAGTGACAAAACCAAATCCGGCCAGCCTCTGGCTCATCGCAGTCACCGCCGCGACCTTTGCTTCGGCGTCCGCCCGCGCCCAGTCCTCCTGCTCCAGCGATGGCCAAAGCCGTCCTGTGGCCCTGCTGGAGCGCTTTATCAATGCAGATTGCAGGGACTGCTGGATGGATGCGGGGGCCCCACGCGCGAGCGGGCGCGAGCTGGTGCTGGACTGGATACTGCCCGGCACCCAGGGCGATGACGCCCCCCTGTCGGCGGTGGCGACCCGCGATGGGCTGAAACGGCTGGAAGCACTCGGCTCGACGGCGCCGTCCGGCAGCAACAGCCGCAAGACACCGGTCAATGGCCGGCCAGGCACGCTGCGCGTGGCGCACGGCTTGCCGGTCTCTGGCTACATCGGCGCGTCGATAGCGCTCAAGCAGGCTCCACCTGACCCCGCAGCCCAGCCCTGGAGCGCCTGGCTGGCGCTGGTGGAAACCATTCCCGTCGGCACCGAGGGCACGCCGGTCGCAAGAAATCTGGTTCGAAACCTGATTCAGGTCCCGTGGGACGGCCGCCACCCGCCATCAACACCGGCGCGCCCGGGATTCATCGAGTCGCGGTCCATGGACGTGCCGCCGGGCATGAACACCGAACGGCTGCGGGTGATCGGCTGGGTGCAGGACGCGCAGGGGCGCATCGTCGCGGCGGCGCAATCGCGCTGCGCCGGCAGGTAACGCCCATCCGCGTTTGCGTATAGCGGGTATATGCCGGCGCCTCTCGCGGTCGACCGCACGAGCGCATAGAATCAGTCACCGGGCCCAAGCAATTGCGCCCGGTTTTTTGTTTCCGTGCCCTGCGCTGCGGGACGAACCGGTCCAGTCCAAGTGCCTTCTGTGTTGATCAATTCAGGAGCCTGGAAACAATGGAAATCTTCGACTACGACAATATCCTGCTGCTGCCGCGCAAATGCCGCGTGGAAAGCCGCTCCGAATGCGACGCCGGCGTCACGCTGGGCAGCCGCCGCTTCCGCATCCCGGTGGTGCCGGCCAACATGAAGACGGTGATCGACGAATCGATCAGCGTGTGGATGGCGCAAAACGGCTATTTCTACGTGATGCACCGCTTCGACCTGGACAACCTGGCTTTTGTCAGAAGCATGGCGGCCCGGGGCCTTTACGCGTCGATCTCGCTGGGCGTCAAGAAAGCCGACTACGACACGGTGGACCAGCTGGTGGCCGAAGGCCTGGCGCCCGACTACATCACCATCGACATCGCCCATGGCCACGCCGACACGGTGCAGCGCATGGTCGCCTGCCTCAAGGAAAAACTGCCTGCATCGTTTGTGATTGCCGGCAATGTGGCCACGCCGGAGGCGGTGATTGACCTGGAGAACTGGGGCGCGGACGCCACCAAGGTCGGCATCGGCCCCGGCAAGGTCTGCATCACCAAGATGAAAACCGGCTTTGGCACCGGCGGCTGGCAGCTGTCGGCGCTCAAGTGGTGCGCGCGCGTGGCAACCAAACCCATCATTGCCGACGGCGGCATCCGCGAGCATGGCGACATCGCCAAGTCCATCCGTTTCGGCGCCACCATGGTCATGATCGGTTCCATGCTGGCGGGCCTGGAAGAAAGCCCGGGCAAAACCGTGGAGGTCGATGGCCGGCTCTTCAAGGAGTACTACGGCAGCGCCTCGGACTTCAACAAGGGCGAGTACAAACACGTCGAAGGCAAACGCATCCTCGAGCCGGTCAAGGGCAGCCTGAAGGACACGCTGCGCGAGATGGAGGAAGACGTGCAGAGCGCCATCAGTTATTCGGGCGGCACCCGGCTGATGGACATCCGCAAGGTCAACTATGTCATCCTGGGCGGCGACAACGCCGGCGAACACCTGCTGATGTGAGCCTTCAGGCGGCCGTGGCCGCCAGCAGCTGCAGCGCCAGCTGGTGCAGCCGGTGGCCGGGTTGCACCAGCGCCTCGACGATGCTGAAATGGTTCAGGCCCAGCAGGGCTTCGCGCACCGGCACCACGCGCGGCCCCCAGGCCTTCTCGATCAGTGCGTTGTGGCGCAGGAATTCTTCGCTTTCATTTGCGCCGGCCACGGTGTAGAGCACGCCCTGTTTGGGCGGCGGCAGCCAGGCCGGGCTGGCCTGCGCGACCTGCGCGGGTGTGAGCTGCAGGGAGTCCTTCAGGAAAGGCGTGTGCATGACGGACTCGAGTTCGTACAGGCCCGAAATCGACAGCGCCTTTTTCACCAGGTCGGCTGGCAGGTCTTTCGCATGAACAGGCCAGAGACAGGCCAGCAGCATCGCCGCAAGGTGGCCGCCCGCCGAATGCCCGATGACGGTAATGCGCTTCGGATCGCCGCCGAAACGCGCGACGTTGCGGTACGTCCAGGCCAGCGCCCTGACGGTTTGCAGCGTGATCTCGGGAATCGTCACCGCCGGGCACAGGTCATAGTTGGGAATCACCACGCAGGCGCCCGCCGCCGTGAACGCCGGCGCCACAAACGAGTGTTCCGATTTGTCGAGCGAGCGCCAGTAGCCACCATGCACAAACACCACCACCGGCGCGCCGCCCGGTGTGGGCCGGGCCGCAGGGAACACATCGAGTTTCTCGCCGGGGCTCGCGCCGTAAGCGAGGTCCAGCGTGCAAGGCTGGCTGCTGCGCGCCTGCGCCGACGTCTGGGCCCAGCGGCTGAAATGCGCCGCGTGTTCGGGCACCAGGGCGCGGTTGTTGTACATGCGGTCCAGCCAGGCGGGATCGGGTCGGGTCATGGGAGCTCCTGAAGAATCGGCATAAAGAACTGGTTCTATTGAGCATTTCAAAATTCATGACAGTCAGAACGCTCAACCCCTCACCCCGTCCCTCTCCCAAGGGGCGAGGGTGAGAGCAGTCCAATTCACTGTCGTGTATTTGGAAAAGATCAATGAATGCCCGTTATCTTGGCACAGTCGGACGCACCCGCCAGGCCTTCGGGTAAACCCGCTTCAGCCTGATCGTCGATTATCGTATTCTGTATACAGAGTTAATTCCATGACACCCAAACTCATCAAAATCGAATCCAGCCCGGATCTGGTGGACCAGGTCTACCGAAGCCTGCTCGACGCGATCAGCGAGGGCTCGCTGGCGCCGGGCGCCCGCATCACGCAGGAGGACATCGCCGAGCAGTTGGCGGTGTCGCGCCAGCCGGTGCTGCAGGCCCTGCGGCTGCTGAAAAAAGACGGCTTTGTGCTCGACGCCCCCGGCCGCGGCGTGCTGGTCGCCCCGCTGGACGTGGGCTGGCTCGTGCAGGTGTACCAGGTGCGCAGCGCGCTTGATGCACTGGCCGCCCGGCTGGCAGCCCGCGCCCGTTTCCGGATCGCTCCGGCGCTGATCAGCCAGGGGCGCGCCGCCGCACGCAGCCATGATGTCAAGGCCATGATGGCCGCCGACGCCGAATTTCACGGCGCGATTTATGCGGCCTCCGGCAACCCGCTGATCGCCCAGAGCGCGCAACTGCACTGGCACCACATCCGCCGCGCCATGGGCGCCGTGCTGCAGGTGTCCACCATGCGCGAATCGATCTGGGACGAACACGAGGCCATCGCCCAGGCCATAGGGGCCGGCGATGAGGCCACCGCCGAAAACCTGATCCGCCAGCATGGTGAGGACGCCAGCCACAACCTCTCGAGCCTGCTGTCCAGCGCCCTGCACCCGACGCCCCCGTCCACCGCCCTGCCCGCCTGAGAACACCGCCTGACAACCACCCCAAGGAGACACCCATGAACCTGACTGCTGAACAACTCGCCCAATTCGACCGCGACGGTTACCTGTTTTTTCCCGGCCTGTTCACGCCGGAGGAAACACAGGTGCTCAACGACGCCGTGCCCGAGCTCTACAGCCGGCGCGAGGACTACAACGTGCGCGAAAAAGGCAAGGACGCAGTACGCACCAACTTCGCCGCGCACATGTACAGCGAACCTTTTGCCAAACTGGGCCGGCACCCGCGCATGATCGGGCCGGTGGAAGACCTGCTCGGCGAAAAACTCTATATGCACCAGTTCAAGATCAACGGCAAGATGGCCTTTGAAGGCGACGTCTGGCAGTGGCACCAGGACTACGGCACCTGGCTCAACGACGACATGATGCCGACCGAACGCGCGATGAACGTCGCCATTTTTCTCGACGACGTGACCGAGCACAACGGTCCGCTGATGTTCATCCCAGGCAGCCACAAAAAAGGCGTGGTTGATGCGAAACACGACCTGACCACCACCAGCTACCCGCTGTGGACGGTGGACAACGATCTGATCCGCCAGCTGGTGCAGCGCGCCGGCGGCAAACAAGGCGGCATCGTCAGCCCCAAGGGCCCGGCCGGCTCCATGATTTTGTTCCACTCCTGCCTGGTCCATGCCTCAGGTAGCAACCTCTCGCCCTTCAACCGGGTCAGTGTCTACCTGAGCCTGTGCGCGGTCAGCAACCACATTCGCCGCCACAAGCGGCCCGAGTACATCGCGCACCGCGACTTCACGCCTATCGAATGCCTGCCGGACGACTGCCTGCTGAAGGACTACCCGGTGGACCTGCCCTGGAAAGACGGCGTGCCGGCCACCGCGCTGCAGACCTCGATGGAAGAAATCGTACCGGAGCGCAAGGCGGCCTGAGCCAAGTTGCATGTCAGGCCCGACTTGAGGAGCCTGCCCCGGACTCCGATCCGGGGGCATCCATGCCCCGTTAACCACCTCCATCCCTTCCACCATGGATTGCGGGTCAAGCCCGCAATGACAAGGACTGCTTTCATGAATCTCTATACCAAGCTCCAGCAACGCGCGGCAGACAACAAGCCCATCCGCATCGGCCTCATAGGCGCCGGCAAGTTCGGCTCCATGTACCTCGCCCAGATCCCGAAAACGCCAGGTGTGCACCTGGTGGCGATTGCCGACCTGTCGCCCGACGCCGCCCGCACCAACCTTGCGCGTGTGGGGTGGAATCCGGCCCTGACCCAGGCCAATTCAGCGCAAGAAGCTATCAAAACAGGAGCAACCTGGATCACCGACGACTGGAACGCGGTGGTCACGCATCCGCAGATCGACATCATCGTGGAGTGCACCGGCAACCCGGTCGCCGCGGTCGAGCATTGCCTGCAGGCGTTTGCGTACGGCAAAAACGTCGTCAACGTCACGGTGGAAGCCGACGCCTTTTGCGGCCCGCTGCTGGCGCGCAAGGCGGCGCAAGCCGGGGTCGTGTATTCACTGGCTTTCGGCGACCAGCCGGCCCTGATCTGTGACCTGGTGGACTGGGCGCGCACCTGCGGTTTTCCCGTCGTGGCGGCAGGCCGCGGCCACAAGTGGCTGCCGCATTTTTCCGAATCGACACCCGAAACGGTCTGGGGCAACTACGGCCTCACCCCCGAGCAGGCCGCACGGGGCGGGCTCAACCCCAAGATGTTCAACAGCTTTCTCGATGGCTCCAAACCTTCGATCGAATCGACCGCCGTGGCCAATGCCACCGGCCTGACGGTGCCCAGCAACGGCCTGCTCTATCCGCCGGCCAGCGTCGAGGACATTCCCTTTGTCACCCGTCCGATTTCCGAAGGCGGCGTGCTCGAGCGCAAGGGCATGGTGGAAGTGATCTCCTCGCTGGAAGCCAACGGCCGCAAGATTCCCTACGACATCCGCATGGGCGTCTGGGTCACGGTCGAAGCCGAAACCGATTACATCAAGAACTGCTTTGAAGAGTACAACGCGCACACCGACCCGAGCGGGCGCTACTTCACGCTGTACAAGCGCTGGCACCTGATCGGCCTGGAAGTCGGCGTGTCGGTGGCCAGCGTGGCGCTGCGCGGCGAACCCACCGGCGTCGCGACCTGCTGGAATGCCGATGTGGTGGCCACGGCCAAACGCGATCTGAAACCCGGCGACATGCTCGACGGCGAGGGTGGCTACACCGTCTGGGGCAAGCTGCTGCCGGCTGACACCTCAGTGAAGATGGGTGGCCTGCCGCTGGGCCTGGCGCACAACGTCAAGGTCGTACGCGCCGTCAAGAAGGGCCAGAGCCTGAGCTGGGCCGACGTGGCCATGGACACCTCCACCCCGGCGTACAAGGTGCGCAATGAGATGGAAGCCATGTTCTCACCGGCCATGAAGAAAGCCGCTTGACAGCCTTCTTTTACAGGGTGCGGCATGATGGTGGCCACCCCACAGCCCGGAACAGGCCATGAGCACCAGTAGCAACACAGTCATCCCCCGCATCGCCTTTCTGGGCACGGGCAGCATGGGCCTGCCCATGGCCAGGCGCCTGTGCGAGGCCGGCCATGCCCTGCAGGTGTGGAACCGCACGCCGGGCAAGGCCGCCGCGCTGAAGACGTTGGGCGCAACCGTTCATGCACAGGCCAGCGCTGCGGTTTCAGGGGCCGACATCGTGGTCGGCATGCTGGAAAACGGCGCCGTGGTCGAAGATGTCCTGTTCGCGCAGGGCGTCGCCGCAGCGATGAAGCCGGGCGCCCTGTTCATCGACATGGCCTCGATCAAGCCGCGCGAGGCACGCGACCATGCCGCACGCCTGGGCGCGCTCGGTGTTGCCCACCTCGATGCGCCTGTCTCCGGCGGCACGGGTGGCGCCGAAAGCGGCACGCTGGTGATCATGGTGGGCGGCAAGGCGGCGGATTTTGAGCGCGCCCTGCCGGTGCTCCAGGTCTTCGGGCGCGCCACGCACGTGGGGTCCCATGGTGCGGGCCAGTTGACCAAGCTGGCCAACCAGATGATTGTCGGCATCACGATAGGCGCCGTGGCCGAGGCGCTGCTGTTTGCCACCAAGGGCGGCGCCGACATGGCCAAGGTCAAGGAAGCCATCACCGGCGGTTTTGCCGACAGCCGCATCCTGCAGGTCCATGGCCAGCGCATGGTGGAGCGCGACTTCACCTCCCGCGCCCGCCTCGCCATCCAGCTCAAGGACATGCGCAATGCGCTGGCTACCGCCGAAGAAATCGGCTTCGAGGCGCCAGTCACCAAACTGTTCGAGCAGCTTTACGCCGAAGGCATCGCCCACGGTCTCGGCGAGCTGGACCATTCGGGCCTGTTTGTCGAGCTGGCGAGCCGCAACGGCATGAGCTGAAACCTCACGCTGACGCCCATAAAAAAAGGCCCGCAGAGCGGGCCTTTTTTGTTGTCAGCGCAAAAATCAACGTGCGGGGCGTGCCGGACGCTTGTGGGCGTCACGCGGAACAAACACCTTGCCGGCAGGTTTTGCAAACGCCGGTTTGCGGTCAGAGAAATCGCCGCGGGGGGCCGATGCAAAACCTTCCGGACGGCCACCAAAACTGCGCTCGCCGCCACGCTCTTCGCGCTGGGCAAAACCGCCGTTGTTGTTGTTGCCGAAGCCGCGGTCATCACGACGCGGGCCGCGGTTGTCACGGTCGTTGAAGGCGCCGCCACCCGCCGGTGCCTGGAAAGGCGCACGGTCATTGCGGTTGTTGGAGAAACCGCCGCGGTCACCGCCACGGTCATCACGGTTGCCGCCAAAACCACCGCGATCGGCGCCACGGTCAGCGCCGAAGGCAGGTTTCTTGCCGGCGTAGCCGCCGCCAGCGCCGCCACCGAAACCACCCGAAGGGGCACGGTCGTTGCCGAAACGGCCGCCACCGCCGCCGCCGAAGCTGCGCGGACCGCGGTCATTGCGGTCACCACCGAAATTGCCGCGCGGGCGATCCGAGGTCGGTGCAAAACGCTGCTGCGGCTCCAGACCGGCGATCACGCTGGGCTTCAGGTTCTGCTGGGTGTAGTGCTCGATGTCCTGGATCTTGCGACGGTCGCGGAACTCGGCAATCGTGATTGCCTGGCCTTCGCGGCCGGCACGGCCGGTACGGCCGATGCGGTGCACATAGTCTTCGGCTTTCATCGGCAGGCCGTAGTTGATCACGTGGGTGATGGTCGGAACATCCAGACCACGGGCAGCGACGTCGGTCGCGACCAGGATCTGCACGCGGCCGTCACGGAACGCCATCAGGCGGCGGTTGCGCAGGCCCTGGCCCAGGGCGCCATGCAGCGCCACGGCGCTGAAGCCCTCTTGCACCAGATCATTGGCCAGACCGTCACACTCGACCTGCGTGCAGGCAAACACGATGGCCTGGTTGATGGTGGTGTCGCGCAGCCAGTGGTCCAGCAGCTTGCGCTTGTGGGTCATGTTGTCGGCCCACAGCAGCGACTGCGTGATCGACGCATGTTTTTCGTGCGGCGAGTCAATCTCGACACGCTGCGGCTGGCGCATCACGCGCGTGGCCAGCTGCATGATGCGCGGCGCAAACGTGGCGCTGAACATCATGGTCTGCTTGCGCTCGATGGTGAGCTGGTTGACTTCGGTCAGGTCGTCGGCAAAGCCGAGGTCCAGCATGCGGTCGGCTTCGTCAACCACGAGGAATTGCACCTGGTCGAGCTTGATCTGCATGCTGCGCTGCAGGTCCAGCAGGCGGCCTGGGGTGGCCACCACGAGGTCGGCGTTTTGCAGCTTGGCAATTTGCAGCTGGTAAGGAATGCCACCAACGACGTTGGCAATGCGCAGGCCGCGGCAATGGCGAACCAGGTCGATCGCGTCGGCGCAGACCTGCTGGGCCAGCTCGCGCGTCGGGCACAGGATCAGGGCGCCGGGTGTGGCGGCCTTGAAATTGCGCGCGTTGGTCGGGTCCTTGCGCTTGGGCTTTTTCAGCGGGGCTTCGCCGCGGGCGACGGCCTCGGCGCTCAGGCGTTCAAACTCGGCGCGTTCGTTGCGCTCGGCCTCTTCCTGCTGCTTGAGCAGGGTGTGCAGCACGGGCAGCAGGAAGGCGGCGGTCTTGCCGCTGCCGGTCTGGCTGGACACCAGCAGGTCGGTGAATTTGGCCTTGGGGTCGTTTTTGGCTTCCTGGTCCAGCGCCTGCATGGCTTTGGGGATGGTCGCCATCTGCACGGCGGTCGGCTGGGTGAAACCCATGTCGGCCACGGCTTGCAGCAGTTCCTTGGCCAGGCCCAGCTTCACGAAGCCGTTGGGCTCCGCGACGACGGCGTCCAGCGACGTTTCCGCTGCGACAGGCGCATCGGAAAAATCCGGAATCACGTTGATATCGGTATCGGTGTTTGCTTCGGCCATAAAGTCGCCGCGAGCCTCAAAAGAGTCAGTCATGTTTTTTCTCACTAAACACTTGTCCGCGCTGCCACGCTTGTAGTGTGGGCGGGCGAACAAGAAACTACCACCCGCCGCGTAGCAGCAGGGCTTCGTTCATGGTTAATAAAACATCAACCATCAAACGAATATTTCGGTCCGGGCGACTTCCGGAAAAACCGGTGCCTGAAGCGATGGCTCTGTTGGTAGAGCCCAAAAGTGTGAGGTAGATGTACAAATGCGGTGCACCCCGTGCATCCGTCAAGCCGTTGATTATGGCATGGTTTACGGGTTTACACCAGTCCCCCGTCGCCGAAAGACCTTCAAACCAGCCGGCACCAGCCGTGAACAACGGCGGCTTGCTCTCTTTTCAATAGCTGCCAGCGCTCGCCCAGCAAGGGCCGCAAGCCTGAATTACTTCAGGAAGTGGGTCCGGTAATGCTCCAGCTCGTCGATCGATTCATGCACATCGGCCAGCGCCGTGTGGCTTTGCTGCTTCTTGAACGCGCTGTACACCTCGGGCCGCCAGCGTTTGGCCAGCTCCTTGAAGGTGCTGACATCGACATTGCGGTAGTGAAAAAACGCCTCGAGTTTGGGCATGTACTTGACCAGGAAGCGCCGGTCCTGGCTGATGGTGTTGCCGCACATCGGCGAGGTGCCCTTGGGCAGGTACTGCGCCAGGAAGGCCAGCAGCTGCTTTTCGGCATCGGCTTCCGTCACGATGCTGGCCTTGACCTTGTCGATCAGGCCGCTGCGGCCGTGTGTGCCCTTGTTCCAGTTGTCCATCTGCCCGAGCAGTTCGTCGGACTGCTTGATCACCAGCACCGGGCCCTCGATGCGCGGCGTCAGTTGCGGGCCGGTGACCACTACGGCAATTTCGATCAGCCGCTCCTTTTCCGGGTCGAGACCGGTCATTTCGCAGTCGATCCAGACCAGGTTCAGATCGGATTTTTTCAGCAGGGTTTCGTTTTCAGCCATCTTGCGATTCTCGCTGATCGCCTAAACTTCCCCCATGGCTGACTATTCCCTTGTCTTTACCCTGGTGTTCTCAAGCGCCCTGGTGCTGGTGCTGCTCGCGAAGTTCTACCTCGCCTCGCGCCAGATCCGCCACGTGGCGCGCCACCGCGACCAGGTGCCGGCCGCCTTTGCCGGCACGATTTCGCTGGCTTCGCACCAGAAAGCCGCCGACTACACCATCACCAAGGCGCGTTTTGGCCTGCTCGAACTGGCTTTTGGCACGGCCGTGCTGATCGGCTGGACGCTGCTGGGCGGCATCGACCAGCTGAACCAGGCACTGGTGAACTCAGGCTTGGCCGCTTACGGCAGCCTGGCGCCTCAACTGGCACTGCTCGCCGCCTTTGGCCTGGTCAACGGGCTGCTGGACCTGCCCTTCACGCTGTACAGCACCTTCCGCATCGAAGAACGCTTCGGCTTCAACAAGATGACGCTCAAGCTGTGGCTGGGCGACCTCGTGAAGTCCCTGCTGGTCGGCCTCGTGATCGGCCTGCCGATCGTGGCACTCATCCTCTGGATCATGGGCAGCACCGGTGCCTGGTGGTGGCTCTGGGCCTGGGGCGTGTGGATGGGCTTCAACCTGCTGGTGCTGGTTCTTTATCCCACGGTCATCGCGCCGCTGTTCAACAAGTTCCAGCCGCTCGAAGACGAAAGCCTGAAAGCGCGCGTGACGGCCCTGATGCAGCGCTGCGGCTTTGCGGCCAAGGGCCTGTTCGTGATGGACGGCAGCAAACGTTCGGCCCATGCCAACGCCTACTTCACCGGTTTTGGCGCCTCCAAACGCGTGGTGTTTTTCGACACCCTGCTCAAGCAGCTGAGCCCCGCCGAAGTCGACGCGGTGCTGGCCCATGAACTCGGCCACTTCAAGCACAAACACATCATCAAACGCATCGGCGCCATGTTTGCCATGAGCCTTGCCGGTTTTGCGCTGCTGGGCTGGTTGTCCACCCAGGTCTGGTTTTACACCGGGCTGGGCGTGCGGCCGAACATGACCGGCAGCAACGACGCCCTGGCCCTGCTGCTGTTTTTGCTGGTGGTGCCGCTGTTCAGTTTTTTCATCTCGCCGCTGTTTGCCCAGCTCTCGCGCAAGCACGAGTTTGAAGCCGACGCCTACGCCATCGCGCAGACCGACGGCCGGGATCTGCAAAGCGCCCTGCTCAAGCTCTACCAGGACAACGCCAGCACACTGACGCCCGACCCGGTGTATGTGAAGTTTTATTATTCGCACCCACCGGCCTCCGAGCGGCTGTCCCGCATGGGTGCACCCACCGGAACACCCGCATGAGCAATCCGATTCACCAGAACCGCCGCGCGCTGAGCGCCACCGAGATCGTCACGCAGCTGAGCCAGCTCAACGGCGAGCAACCGCAAGGCTGGCGCCTGATCGACGGTTCGCTGGAAAAAACCTTCAGCTTCAAGAACTTCCACGAGACCATGGGTTTTGCCAACGCCGTGGCTTTCATTGCCAATGCCGAGGACCACCACCCGGACCTGGCGCTGAGTTATGGAAAATGCACGGTGCGTTTCAACACGCACGACGTGAACGGCATTTCGGTCAGCGACTTTTTCTGCGCGTCCAAGGTCGACGCGCTGCTGGCTTGACCACTGTTTCTTCCGCCGGGACCCTGCCCGGCCTGGTGGTGGCCGGTTTCGGCCGGCATTGCCTGGTGGAAACGCCCGACGGCCAGCGCCTGATCTGCCATCCGCGCGGCAAGAAAAGCCAGGCCGTTGTCGGCGACCGCGTGTTGTGGCTGCCCTCGCAGGACGAAGGCACGATCGAGAAGGTGGAAAAGCGCGGCAACCTGTTTTACCGGCAGGACGACATGCGCACCAAGTCGTTCGCGGCCAACCTCGACCAGGTGCTGATCCTGATCGCGGCCGAGCCCGAGTTTTCGGAGAGCCAGCTGACCCGCGCGCTGATCGCGGCGGAGGCCGAGCGCATCACGCCCATCATCGCGCTGAACAAAAGCGACCTGGCCGAACCCTTTGCACGCGCCTGGGCCAAGCTGGCGCCCTACCGCGCCATGGGTTACCAGGTGGTGCCGCTGGCGGTGAAGCCGAAAACCGACACGCCCGTTGCCAACGACGCGCAAACCGCCCAGTTGCGCGAGTTGCTGCGCGGCAAGAAAACGCTGGTGCTGGGCCCTTCCGGCGCCGGCAAGAGCAGCCTGACCAACCTGCTGATTCCGGGCGCGCAGGTGCTGACCGCGGAAATATCGCAGGCGCTCAATTCAGGCAAACACACGACCACCAGCACCACGCTGTACTGGCTCGACGACGCCAGAACCAGCGCGCTGATCGATTCGCCGGGCTTTCAGGAGTTCGGCCTGCACCACATCGAGCCGATGCAGCTGGCCAACTACATGCCCGACCTCAAGGCCCATGCGCAGGACTGCAAGTTCTACAACTGCACGCATCTGCATGAACCCGGCTGCGGTGTGATTTCAGAGGTCAAATCGGCCTCCGGCCCAAGCGGAATAAGCGCCAGTCGCTATCGTTTGTATAGCGAACTGTTCGCCGAGCTGTCGCAGCCCCCGCGTTACTGAAACGCTTCAGCCGCTCACCAGAGCACGGCAGGCCTGCACCAGCGCTGCGCACTGCGCGGGCGTTCCCACGCTGATGCGCAGGTATTGCTCGATACGCGGCAGCCTGAAATGGCGTACCAGGATGCGCTGCTCGCGCAAGCCCGCGGCCAGGGCCGCAGCGTCATGCGCGGGATGGCAGACCATCAGGAAATTCGCCTGGGAGGGCAAGACCTCGAACCCCAGGCCGCTCAGGTCACGGCTCAAGCCCTCACGACTTTGCATCACGGCCGCGCGGGTGCTCTCGAAGTAGGCGCGGTCTTCGTAGGCCGTGGTGGCGCCGGCCAGCGCCAGGCGGTCCAGCGGGTAGGAGTTGAAGCTGTCTTTCACCACTTCCAGCGCCTCGATCAGGTGCCGCTGGCCGGCGGCAAAACCCACACGCAGCCCCGCCAGCGAACGCGACTTGGACAGGGTCTGCACCACCAGCAGGTTCGGGTAACGGCTGATCAGGCCGATGGCGCTTTCGCCGCCGAAATCCACATAGGCTTCATCGACCAGCACCACCGACCGGCTTTGCTGCTGCAGCAACTGCTCGATGTCCGCCAGCGGCAGGCCGGTGCCAGTCGGCGCATTCGGGTTGGCGATGACCACCCCGCCACAGGGCGACCGGTACTGCGCCACGTCGATACGCAGGGCGGCGTCCAGTGGAACGATCCCGGCTTCGATGCCGTACAGCCCGCAATACACCTTGTAGAAGCTGTAGCTGATGTCCGGCATCAGCACCGGCTTGCCGTGGCGGAAGAAGGCGAAAAAGGCATGCGCCAGCACTTCGTCCGAGCCGTTGCCGGCGAACACCTGGCCGGCAGCGATGCCGTGAAAGTTCGCAATCGCCTGCCGCAGCACGGCCGCCTGCGGGTCGGGGTAAAGCTGCAGTCCCTCCTGCGCTGCAGCGCTGATGGCAGCGATCACCCGGGGCGAAGGCGGGTAGGGGTTTTCGTTGGTGTTGAGTTTGACCAGCCCCTCGATCAGGGGTTGCTCACCCGGCGTGTAGGGCACCAGGCCCCGAAGCGCCGGACTCCAGAACGACGCAGCGTCAGACATGCGCAGGCAGAGTCAACAGGAAACCGGTCAGCCCAGCAGGCGCGCCAGCGTTAGCAGCGCCAGCAGCATCATCCAGAGCACCACGGAGCGCCAGACCAGGCCCACGATGCTGCGCAGGTGCCCCACCTCCGGCTCGCGCCCCGGCGTGCTCTCGGTGGCCTGCGGGTCGCCTGCGTCGATGCCGTCGGCCTGGAAGCCCAGGGACGCTTCGGGAGACAACGCGGCTCTCAGCGCTTCGCCGCCCAGGCGCACGTTGACCGCTCCCGAGGTCGCGGCCAGGATCACGCCGTCATTGCGGTTTTCCGGGCCCGCGGGCGCACGCTGCATGTAGTTGCGCCAGCCGTCGATCGCGTCCTCGAAGCTGCCCACCACCGCGAACCCCAGCGAGGTCAGGCGTGCCGGCACGTAGTCGATCACGCCCCAGGCCCGCGCGGCGGCCTGCTGCAGGGCCGGGCTCGCGCCCTCGCCCGTGGATTTGGACTTGTAGGCCCAGTAGCGCGAGACAAACTCGGCCATGCGGTACAAGACGGCACCGGCCGGCCCCAGGCCCAGCGCCGCCAGCACCGAGAACCAGGCCAGCACGCCAAACACGTGGCGGTGCGCGGCCAGCACCGAAAACTCGATCACATGCCGCACGATTTCGCTGCGCGGCAGTTCGCTGGCATCGACCTGGCGCCACTGCGCCAGCAGCTCGCGCGCGGTCGCTTCGTCGCCGTCGTCCAGCGCATCGCGTATGTCGGTGAAATAGTGGCTGAACTGGCGAAAGCCGAGCGTCACGTAAAGCACGGCCACGCTCCAGGCAAAGGCCAGCACGCCGTTGACGCTCCACAGCAGCCAGTGCACCGCCAGGGTCAGCAGGGCCGGCCCTCCCACCGCCGTGGTCCAGGCGACCCAGCCGTGTTGCGGCTTGCCGGCGTCCAGGCTGCGGCTGGCCCAGCGCGCCCAGCGGCGCAAACCGGCATGAATCGGGTTGCCGCGCGTCAGTGGCCGCGCCTGTTCGATGATGAGTGCAAACAAAACAGCAAAAAAACTCATGGCAAATCATAACTGCCCCCACGCGGGGGTCGCTGCGCCTGCGGACTGGCGAGGCCAGATCCGCGGCCCCTGCTTGAAAAAACAGTAGCTGCGGGTGCTCGAATTGATACTCAGGCGCTCAAAAAGCGGTAGAGGTTGCGCAGCATGCCGGCCGTCGCGCCCCAGATGTAACGCTCTTTCGCGTCCGCACCCTCATCCCCCGTGTAGGGCATGGACAGCCACTGGCGCAATACACCGTCGAATTCAAACTCGTGGCGCTGATGGTTGGACGGGTCCATCAGGTAACGCAGTGGTACTTCAAAAATGTCGGCCACCTCGGACGGGCTGGGCTGCAGCGCAAAACCGGGCCGCACCAGCGCAACGACCGGCGTGATGATGAAGGCCGTGCCGGTGACATAGGTGGGCAGGATGCCCAGCACCTCCACATGCTCGCGCGTCAGGCCGATTTCTTCGTGCGCCTCGCGCAGGGCCGTGTCCACCGCATCGTGGTCGGTCTCATCGGTCTTGCCGCCGGGCAGCGCGATCTGGCCGGAATGGGTGGACATGTTGCCGGCCCGCTCCGTCAGCAACAGCGTCAGCTCATCACGCATGACCAGGGGCAGCAGCACGGCCGCCAGCGCCGGCTCGCGGTTGGAGAACTTCTTTTCAACACTGTGTTCCGGCGTCCAGACCGGCGGATGCCGGAAACGCCGGCGCAGGGCCTGCGGCGTGAGATCCTGTGCCGGCACGCCCGACAGGTGCGTGTCCACCCCGATCACCGGGATGCTGCGGGGATCGAAGGCCGGCAAAGGCGTGGTGAACCGGGGTGTCGTCATGAGAGCGCAAGATTAACAGGGCATAAAAAAAGCCGCTCCGGAGAGCGGCTTTTTGCGGGCCGGCTGTTTTTAGGCAGCTTTGGCGCCCAGCTTTTCCTTGATACGCGCCGACTTGCCGCTGCGGCTGCGCAGGTAGTACAGCTTGGCACGGCGCACGTCACCACGACGCTTGACTTCGATCTTGGCGATCAGCGGGCTGTAGACCTG
Organism: Polaromonas sp. AER18D-145; assembly: GCF_002379095.1. GTDB lineage: Bacteria > Pseudomonadota > Gammaproteobacteria > Burkholderiales > Burkholderiaceae_C > Polaromonas. Next base: position 8,809 of record NZ_NBZV01000025.1, on the reverse strand, counting down.
GAAGGTCCGCTCGACGCCTTCACCATTGGAGATCTTGCGCACGATGAAGCTGGAGTTCAGGCCGCGGTTGCGCTTGGCAATCACGACGCCTTCAAAAGCCTGCATACGCTTGCGGGTACCTTCAACCACGTTGACGCTGACAATCACGGTGTCGCCGGGGGCATACACGGGGATGGTCTTGTTCAGGCGGGCAATTTCTTCCTGCTCTAGGGTCTGGATCAGATTCATGATTTATTCCATCTAACTTTTTCGTTCATACACGCGCTACGCTAAAGACCGCAAATCCATGGACACATCAGGGATGGTCAAGATGGTTGCAGTGGCCGCCAGAGGACTGAAAAGCTCACGATTATATGACACTTCCATAAATCCATTTTTTGGGCGAATTGCGTCGTTGCGCGGTGCTCGCAATCCTCACGTACTCAAGTACGTTCCGGTTGCTGTGCTCCGTGCGCCTCGCACTTCATCCCGAAAATCTGAATTTCTGGAAGTGTCCGGGGTCAGGGAGCCGCAGCCCTGTTTTTGCTTAAGTCTGCGAGAAAAGCCTCGTCCGCCGCATCCAGCCGGCCGGCTTCCCGGGCGGCATCCAGCAGTTCGGGCCGGTGCTGCCGGGTCAGGGCCAGCCGCTGCTCGCGGCGCCAGCGCTCGATGTGGCCGTGGTTGCCCGACAACAGCGTCTCGGGGGTGGTCTGGCAGCGCCAGGTCTCGGGCCGGGTGTAATGCGGGCAGTCGAGCAGGCCGTCGAGCGCCGGGTTGAAACTGTCGAACTGGTGGCTGCCCTCGTCGTTGAGCACGCCCGGTTGCAGGCGCGCCACCGCGTCCAGCAAGGCCATCGCGGCAATTTCACCGCCGGACAGCACAAAGTCACCCAGGCTGATCTGCTGGTCGACATAGGTGTCGATAAAACGCTGGTCCAGGCCCTCGTACCGGCCGCAGACCAGCACCGCCCCGGAGCCGGCCGACCAGGCCTGCACGCCCGTGTGGTCCAGCGGGCGGCCAATCGGCGAAAACAGGACCACCGGCGCCTGCTGGCCGGCCGGCTCGGCGCGCTCCTCGCGGATTTTTTCAAGACAACGCGCCAGCGGCTCGGCCAGCATCACCATGCCGGGGCCGCCGCCAAAGGAGCGGTCGTCCACCCGCCGGTAGTTGCCTTCGGCAAAATCGCGCGGGTTCCACAACTTCACCTCGACCAGACCGGATTCATAGGCACGGCGCGTCACGCCGCTGGTCAGAAACGGCGCAAACAGCTCGGGGAAAAGTGTGATGACGTCAAAACGCATGGTTCTATTTTGCGCTATTAAACGACGCGCGAAGATGCTGGAGGACTTAACCCAACAGGGGCCGCGGATCTGGCTTTGCCAGTCCGCAGGCGCAGCGGCCCCCTCGGGGGGCAGGGAGCTACACGCAGTGAGCGACCGTGGGGGCTCTAGTAGTCAGGTTGCCAGTCCACCGTGATGGTCTTGCCCGGCAGATCGACGGCGTCCACATAAGCGGCCACAAAGGGAATCATGCGTTCCAGCGTCTGCTCGCCTTCGGTGTATTCCACACACAGCACCGAATGCGGGCCGGTGGCCATCAGGTCGCGCACCTTGCCCAAGGCCACACCTTCGCGGTTGACCACGTTCAGGCCCAGCAGGTCGACCCAGTAATACTCGTCCTTGCCGGCCTTGGGGAAGCTGCTGCGCGGCACAAAAATGCGCGCGCCGCGCAGGGCCTCGGCCGGCGTGCGGTCGTCGATGCCTTCGAACTTGGCCACCACGGAGTCGGAATGGGTTTTGGATTCGCTGACCGTCAGCACCACGGTGCCGGAGAAAGCGTCAAAACCGGGCCGGTGTTTGGTATCCGGCGGCTGCAAAAACCAGCGGCCGGATGAAAAAAGCGCCTCGGAAGAGGCGCTGTGGGCCAGGATTTTCACCCAGCCCTTGACGCCCCAGGCGTCAAGAATGCGCCCGACTTCAACCGCATCGTCTGGCAGGCCAGACGGCTCAAGGCCGGGCAACATTCAGGAACCCGACAATCAGGCAGCCTTGGGAGCTGCAGCAGCGCCCTGCTTGACCAGGCGCAGCACGGTGGGGGACGCTTGTGCGCCCACGCCGAGCCAGTGGGTCAGGCGGTCCTGCTCGATGCGCAGGCCTTCTTCGCCACCTTTGGCAATCGGGTTGTAAAAACCGATGCGTTCGATGAAACGGCCATCGCGGCGGACGCGTTTGTCAGCCACAACAATATTGAAAAATGGACGGTGTTTAGAACCGCCGCGCGAGAGTCGGATGACGACCATGATTTATCCTTCGGGTGGTGAGGTGAAAAAAAATCACCCCAAAATGTTCCTGCAGCGCTTGAGACACACGACATGGCACCCGGCCAGCGAAATGCTGCAAAGCCGCAGATTATAACCCGCGGCTTGCCGCTGTCCCACCCGCTGCGCTCCTCCAACGTTCTTCCAACCCATTTTTGGCACGCCATGACCCTCCTGAGAGCCAGCCTTGACACCGATTTGCCGGCCATCACCGCCATTTACGCCCACCATGTGCTCAATGGCACCGGCACCTTTGAAACCGAACCGCCCAGTGTGACCGACATGGCCACGCGCCGTGCCGACGTGTTGTCCAAGGGCCTGCCCTATCTGGTCGCCGAAGAAGGCAGCGAGGTGGTCGGTTTTGCCTATGGCAACTGGTTCAAGCCACGGCCGGCCTACCGCTACTCGGTGGAGGATTCGATTTACCTGGCACCCGGCCAGCAAGGCAAAGGCCTGGGCCGCGCCCTGCTGAGCGAACTGCTGGCGCGCTGCGAGGCCGCCGGCATCCGCAAGATCATGGCCATCATCGGGGACTCGGCCAACGCCGGTTCGGTCGGCCTGCACCGCGCGCTCGGCTTCACGCTGGTGGGCGTCGTCGAGTCCTGTGGCTGGAAGATGGGCGCCTGGCGTGATATTGTCATCATGCAAAAAACACTGGGCGCCGGCGACACCATACCGCCCCTGGATGCCGCGCCCCCTTCTTCCCCACCCTCCAGCCCTTGACTGCCTCCATGACAAACAAGAACAAGACCCTGGCCGCCTGGCTGGCCTTTGCCGGCGGCCAGCTGGGCATCCATCGCCTCTATCTGTTCGGCTGGCGCGACCTGCTGGCCTGGCTGCACCCTCTGGCCGCTGCTCTGGGCTGGTGGGGCATTCAGCGCGTGCGGCTCTACGGCCAGGACGACCAGCTGGCGTGGGTGCTGGTGCCGCTGCTGGGCTTCACCCTGGCGGCCACGGCGCTGACGGCGATTTATTACGGCCTGATGGCACCCGAAAAATGGAATGCCAAACACAACCCGGCGGCCGCGCCGGACAGCGCTTGCAGCAAAACCAACTGGATCACCATGGCGGCCGTGATCCTGGCCTTGCTGTTCGGCACGATTGCGCTAATGTCCAGCATCGTGTTCAGCTTCCAGCGCTACTTTGAATACCAGGCCACAAATAAGGCCCCCACGCTTGTCGCTACGCGTACTGCGCTGCCCCCCGAGGGGGCGCTGCGCCTGCGGCCCGGCGGAGCCGGTTCCGCGGCCCCTGCTTGAAGGAGAGAGCCCCCACGTGCACCCGCGAGACGTGCGGCGGTCAGAACAGGAACAGGCTGACCCAGTAAGCAATGGCGGCCACAAAGGCCGAGGCCGGGATCGTGAAAACCCAGGCCCAGACAATGTTGCCGGCCACCCCCCAACGCACGGCCGAGGCGCGCTGGGTGGAGCCCACACCGACGATGGCGCCGGTGATGGTGTGGGTGGTCGACACCGGAATGCCCAGGCCGGTGGCCAGGAACAGCGTGATGGCGCCGCCGGTTTCCGCGCAGAACCCGCCCACAGGCTTGAGCTTGGTGATTTTCTGGCCCATGGTTTTCACGATGCGCCAGCCGCCGAACATGGTGCCCGCGGCAATCGCGATGTAGCAGCTGACAATCGCCCAGGTGGGCGGGGCGCTGTCGCTGGCCGAGGTGTAGCCGGTAGCAATCAGGAGCATCCAGATGATGCCGATGGTTTTCTGCGCATCGTTGCCGCCATGGCCCAGGCTGTACGCACCGGCCGAGACCAGCTGCAGACGCCGGAACCAGCGGTCCACGCGCGACGGTGTGGCGCGCCGGCAGACCCAGGCCACCAGCACCATCATCAGCGAACCGAGCAGAAAGCCCAGCAGCGGCGAGACAAAAATGAAGGCCACGGTTTTCAGGATGCCGCCGGTTATCAGTGCGCCGGCGCCCGACTTGGCGATCACCGCGCCGACAATGCCGCCAATCAGCGCATGTGAGGAACTGCTCGGAATGCCGTAGTACCAGGTCACCAGGTTCCAGCTGATGGCGCCTATCAGCGCGCCGAACACCACATGGGTATCGACAATTCCCGGCTGCACAATGCCCTTGCCCACGGTGGCGGCCACGCTGAGGTGAAAGACAAAGATGGCGACAAAATTGAAGGTCGCGGCAAACAGCACCGCCTGCCCGGGCCTGAGCACACCGGTCGACACCACGGTGGCAATCGAGTTGGCTGCATCATGAAAACCATTCATGAAGTCGAAGGCCACGGCCAGAATAACCAGCATGACCACCACCCACAGGGCCGTCTGTACGGTCTCCATGTTCAGGAGTTTTCGAGGACGATGCCCTCGATCAGGTTGGCCACGTCCTCGCATTTGTCCGTGATGGTTTCCAGCAGCTCGTAAATCGCCTTGAGCTTGATGACTTCGCGCACGTCAGGCTCTTCGCGAAACAGCTTGCTCATGGCCGAGCGCATGACGCGGTCGGCATCGGACTCGAGCTTGTCGATTTCCTCGCAGGTCTTCAGGGCGGCTTCGGCTGTGGCGGCGTCGCTGAGCTTGTCAATCAGGGCGACCGCGTCTTTCAGGCGCTCGCAGCATTTGACGCTGAGGTCTGTCAGGCGCACGATCTCCTCGGTCATGTGGTGCACGTCGTACAGCGCCATGGTTTCGGCTGAATCCTGGATCAGGTCGCAGACATCGTCCATGGTGTTGATCAGCGAATGGATCTGCTCACGGTCGATTGGCGTGATGAAGGTCTTGTGCAGCATGCGGTTGACCTCCTGCGTGATCCGGTCGGCCGCGCGCTCGGCGTTGTCGACCTCCCGGTTGTAGGCCTCGCGCTTCTGCACATCGCTGTAGTTGGCCACCAGGTTGGAGAACGCGTGGGCGGCCTCCACGATGCGGTCAGCATGCTGGTTGAACAACTCGAAAAAATTGCCTTCACGCGGCAACAGTTTGCCAAACAGCATCTTCAACTCCTCGGGGGTGCATGTCAGTTATATATGACAGATTTGTGACTACCGGGAGTTTAACGCCCCCACGGTTACGCACTGGGTGTCGCTCCCTGCCTCCCGTGGGGGCCGCTGCGCCTGCGGCCCCTGCTTGGCCAAGAGCCACTCATGGTCAATCGCAAGGCCCGGGTCAGGCCGAACGGAAGATGAAATACACCGCGCCCACCATGCACAGCGCCGCCCACAGGTAGTCGAGCTTGAGCGGCTCGTTGAGGTAAAACACCGCGAATGGCACAAACACGGTCAGTGTGATGACCTCCTGCATGATCTTGAGTTGCCCGATGTTGTACATCGTGAAGCCGATCCGGTTGCCCGGCACCTGCAGCAGGTACTCGAACAGCGCAATGCCCCAGCTGGCCAGCGCCGCGATGTACCAGGGCGAGGTCGCCAGGTTCTTCAAGTGGCCGTACCAGGCAAAAGTCATGAAGACATTGGACAGCAGCAGCAGTCCAATGGCTTGTGCCGAAACCGGAAGGGATTGTAGAAATTGCATAAAACTCCGTGCTCGGGGGAGTAAACCAGCGAATTCACCCGACGATCTTAGCCGCCACGCGCCGCCTCGGCGCGGCCTCAAGCCCGGGCAATCCAGCGCTGATGGGCAGCGAGTTTTTCCACATCGCGCCAGGACCGGCACTGCCCGGCCATGCGCGGCCAGATGCGCAGCAGCAGCTCACACTCGGCCAGCGTGTCGGCCGCCGCCTGGTGCCGGGGCGCGCAGACAATGCCGAAGTGGGCCAGCCATTCGTCCAGCGCGCGCGCCTTGACCTTCTCATGGGTCACGGCGCACAGCTGCTCAATGTCCACCCAGCGGTTCGGCAGCCCCGCGCCCAGGTGCTGCACGACATGCCGGCCAATCATGGCCTGGTCGAACGGGGCGTGAAAGGCCAGCAACGGCGAGTCGCCAACGAAGCCCGCAAAGGCGCGCAGGGCCTGGTCGGGCGGCACCCCTTCGCTCTGGCGCTGCAACCCGATGCCGTGCAGCAGGATGTTGTCTTTGCTTGAGCCGACCGACGACTGGCGCAACACCACCTCAAAGCTGTCGCCCGGCACGATGCTCAGGCGTTTGGCCGCCCAGTCCACCTGCACGGCAATGGCGGCGATCGCCAGCAACTGGTCGCGCTGCGGATCCAGCCCACTGGTCTCCACATCGAGCACCACCCAGCGCGCCTCATCCGCGCCGGCCAGCGCGGCGAAGGGCTTTTTCAGCCAGTCCGCCCAGCTCATCGCTCATAGTCCAGCTGCAGGCGCTGCTGCAGCGAACGCGCCACGCGAAACGACTCGCGCAGGATGCGCCTGTCGATGTCGTTGAGCCGGTCGACTTTCAGGTGGTTCGGCTGCTGCGGCGAGGCCGTGCCTTCGAGCTGCACGCGCAGCCGCAGGGTCTGCAGGAACTCGAAGCCGCTGACCCAGGCCTGGTATTCGGACGGGGCCAGCCCCAGCAGCGGACCGACGGCGTCCAGCCGCTCCCGGGTGTTGGTGGCCGTCACGCCGCGGCTGAGCGAATAAATGCGGGCGACATCGACAAAAATTGCGGCGCCCTGCAGCTTGAGGTCGATCATGCCGCCGTCGTCCACCGCAATGCTGCCGGTCCAGTTCAGCGGCGGGCCGTGCATCAGCGCATTGGCCGCCAGCTGCTTGATGAAACGCGGCGCGCGCCGCGCCGACTCGCTGACCTCCTGGCGCAGGCTGTCGGCCAGGCGTGCATCACCGGCCAGCGGCCGGAAGTCGAAGTAAATGCTGGCATTGAGCAAATCCTCGGGTGCCCCGTGTTCTATCCAGTGCGCAAAACGTTCGCGCCACTGGCGCAGGGTCAGGCAACAGGCCGGCTCGCTGGCCATGATGCCGCCACGGCACAGCGGGTAGCCGCAGGCGTCGAGTGCGACGTTGACATCACGGGCAAAACGCAGCGCGGCCTCGCGCTGGGCCGGCGTCGTGCCGTCGGGCAGGATCAGCGCATTGTCCTGGTCGGTCGCAATGGTCTGCTCGCCGCGCCCTTCCGAGCCCAGCGCTAGCCAGCACAGGCGGCTCAGGTCAATGCCGTGCTCCCCGGCCTTGATCTCCAGCAGGCGCAAGGTGAGCACGTCGTTGAGGTGGCTGATCAGCGCCGTGAGCTGGCGCGCATGCACGCCCTGGCCCAGCAGGCTGTGCGCAAAACGCCGGATGTCCTGCGCCACGATCTTGAGCATCTCCACATCGGCGGCAGAACGGATCGAGGTGCTGACCTGCTTGAGGCTCAGGCGCTGCATGGCAAACAGGTCCCGCTCCGACACCACGCCCACGGCGACCCCGTCGCGCGTGACCGGCACATGGCGGATGCCGTGTTTGCTCATCAGCAGGGCCGCGTCCAGCGCCGTGTGTTCGTGGCTCAGCGTCAACACCGGCTGCACCATGGCCTGCGAAATCGGCGTGTCCAGCGGCAGCGCCGCCAGCGTGACCCGGCCCAGGATGTCATACCGCGTGAGAATGCCCAGCGGCCGCCCGCCTTCGTCGGTCACCAGCATGGAGCCGATGCGCTGCTGGTGCATGCGGCCCAGCGCCTCGCGCAGCGGCATGTCGGGCGGGCAGCTCACCGGCGCCTGGCGCGCGACATCGCCCAGCGGTGTTTCCAGCGACTGTTCGGCCAGCGCCTGCGAGGCATAAGCCACCTGCAGGGCACGCCGCGAGAGGTCGAGGAACTTCAGGATGCGCCGGTTCAGGAAGTCGGCAAACGGTGGGCTCATCACGGCCAGCGCATGCATGGAAGCCAGCGGCAGGGCCAGCACAAAGGTGTCGGCCACGGCGCGGTAGCTCGCGGTCACCGCGCGCTGCGCCAGCGCCGCGCTGATGGGAAACAGCTCGCCCGGTTCGTAATGGAAAGCACCGCCCGACAGCTCGGCCAGGCCGCGCTCGCCGATCACCGCACCCTGGCGGATGAAGAACAGTTCCTTGATCGGACCGCTGTCGGGTTCAATCAGGATCTCTTCGGGTGCGAAGTAGTTCTGCCGGGCATGCCTCAGGAAGAAATCCACATCACCGGCCTGCATCTGCGCAAACGGCGGATGCCGCATCAGCTCCTGGCGCAAATTGGCCAGCAGGCTGCTGGACGGACTCAAGTCGGCGTTGAGCGAGGAAAGAGGCTGTTCGGCATCCGTCACGGGCGTCTCCTGATGTTTTGAAAACCATTATCCGGGAAGGACTTGCTGTTGTGCTGATTCAGCGCAAACGGGGCCACCGGTGTGCGCCCAGTCCCACACCCGCCCGTTCGGGCTGAGCTTGGCCTGTCCTGAGCATGTCGAAGGGTCGAAGCCGTCTTTGCATCCGCGCTGGAGGATCGCCAGCAAGCCGGGGGTTGCCCGGCGGCAACTCACTTTTCTTTTGCGTCGTGTATAGACAGGAGACATGGGAAACAGGTGTTCGGAGACATAGGAAACACCTTGGATTCTCAGCCAGCAGCGTTGAGTGCGCTCAAGTCCAGCCGCATGAAGCGGTGATGGCAGAAGAACACATCGTAGCAACCGTCGCGCGTGGCGTC
>NZ_NBZV01000024.1 GCF_002379095.1 Polaromonas sp. AER18D-145 | reverse complement strand
GCGGCTGGACTTGAGCGCACTCAACGCTGCTGGCTGAGAATCCAAGGTGTTTCCTATGTCTCCGAACACCTGTTTCCCATGTCTCCTGTCTATACAGTCGCCAAAAGAAAAGTAAGCAAAAGAAAAGGCGACCCGATGGTCTGGGTCCCTTCACTTCGCTGCGGGCAGCCTGCGGTGCTCGCCGAAAGCGGGGTCGAGCTCGAACTCGCTACGCTCAGACAATCGCTCGCCCTGATCCGCTTTCGGCTGTGCTCCTCGGCCCAGCCCGACGGGTGGGGGAACAAATGCGGGTTCGGGTACGGGGAGACATGACGCGCGCAGCGCGTCATGGCGGACTCAAGCGGCCGCCATGTTTGTACGCGGGTGCAGCACACGTTGCCAAATGAAGCCCCCTCCATCGCCCAGCGGGGCGAGGGAGGGGCGGGGGGAGGGAGTGGGGAGTTGCGCCTACTGCCCCATCCCAACCACCGAGCAGCGTGACGCCTCAACTACGAAACTTCACGCCAGCGCCTTGGCCTTGTCCGCTTCCGTCGTGAACGAGTCCGCAAAAAATTCTTCTTCCGGCAAGCCGCCGATCGCGCTGTAGTCGGCGCGGGCCGAGTCCACCACGATGGGCGCTCCGCAGGCATACACCTGGTGGCCCGACAGGTCGGGAAAGTCTTCCAGCACCGACTTGTGCACAAAGCCGGTGCGGCCGGCCCAGTGGTCTTCCGGCAGCGCGTTGGAGATCACCGGCACATACGTCAGGTTGGGCATCTCAGCCGCTTTGGCCATCACCCAGTCATGCATGTACAGGTCGGCCGGGCGGCGGCCGCCCCAGTACAGCACTGCCGGGCGCGTGATGCCCTTGAACTGCATGTGTTCAATCAGCGCCTTGATGGGCGCAAAGCCGGTGCCCGAGGCCAGCAGCACCATGGGTTTGTCGCTGTCTTCGCGCAGGAAGAAGCTGCCGTAAGGCCCTTCAATGCGCAGGATGTCTTTTTCCTTCATGGTGCCAAACACCTGCTCGGTGAACTTGCCGCCCGGCATGTGGCGGATGTGCAGCTCGATGCCCGGGTTGTCCAGCTGCGTGTGCGGCGCATTGGCCATGGAGTAGCTGCGGCGGTCGCCGTCGCGCAGCAAAAACTCCACGTACTGGCCAGCGTGGTACTTGAACACATCGCTGGCCGGCAGTTGCAGGCGGATCACGATCACGTCGTGCGAGGCGCGCGCCAGGCTGCTCACGCGGGCCGGCATTTTCTTGATCGGGAAAGCGCTTTCGTCGGTCACCTGGCGCGACTCCAGCACCACGTCGGTCTGCGCCACGCCGCAGCAGGTCAGGATGAAACCCGCGGCTTCTTCCTCGTGCGACAGTGCCTTGAGCTGGTGCGGGCCGTGCACCACCGTGCCTTCGATCTTTTTGCACTTGCAGGAACCGCAGGCGCCGTCCTTGCAGCCATAGGGCATGCCGATGCCCTGGCGGATGGCCGCGGCCAGCAGCGCTTCGTCGGGGTTGGCGGTGAACGAGCGGCCGCTGGGCAGCACGGTGACGTTGAAAGTCATACTGGTTATCCTCTGACGTAATCCTGTTTTTTATAACTCTGGCTGTTTTCAGCAGATTCCCCAATTTTGCCCTCAAACCAAAGTCCCCTTGGCGCCCTGCCTTCGCGCTTTCGCCGCCAGCGTGTTCTGATCATCGGCTGCGGCGACGTCGGCCTGCGTGTCGCACGCCAGCTGGCGCCGCGTGTGCGGCTGCTGGCCCTGACCTCGTCGCCCGAACGCCGCCCTGAACTGCGCGCCCGGCACATCACGCCGCTGGCCGGCAACCTGGACCAGAGCGCGACCCTGCGGCGGCTGGCCGGGCTGGCCACCCGCGTGGTCCACCTGGCCCCGCCGCCCGGCGAGAACCTGCCCGACTGGCGCCGCGACCCACGCACGCTGGCCCTGCTGCGGGCCTTGCGCCTGCGCGGCCTGCCGCAAGCGGTGGTGTACGGCTCGACCAGCGGCGTGTACGGCGATTGCCAAGGCGAGTGGGCGAGCGAAACGCGCGCCGTGAACCCGCACACGCCGCGCGCCTGGCGCCGCGTCGATGCCGAGGCGCAACTGCGCTTTTTTGGCCGTTCCAGCGGTGTGCGGGTGCACACGCTGCGTATTCCGGGCATTTACGCCCCCGACCGCGAGGGCGGCACGCCGCACGGTCGCCTGCTCAAGGGCACGCCGGTGCTGGCGCCCGACGACGACGTGTTCACCAACCACATCCATGCCGACGACCTGGCACGCGCCTGCGTGGCGGCCCTGTGGCGCGGCAAACCGCAGCGCACCACCAATGTCAGCGACGACACCGAGCTCAAGATGGGCGACTACTTTGACCTCGCGGCCGACCTGTACCGGCTGCCGCGCCCGCCGCGGGTGGCACGCAGCACCGCGCAGGACGAGTTGCCGCTGATGCTGCTGAGTTTCATGAGTGAGTCGCGCCGGCTCGACAACACGCGCCTGAAGCAGGAGCTGAGGCTGCACCTGCGTTACCCCACGGTGGCACAGGGTTTTATGCTACAAAAAGAGTAGCGTTCTACGCCGGCCGGGCAAGGGCGGGAGGCCATTTTCATTACAGTGAATTGGGCCCTTTTTTGCGCGCTTTTCAGCGCTATCCTGCCCGGCCTTTCTTGCTACCGTCCATGGGTCTGGCCTCTCCCGCGTTTTGAGACGGAAGCGGCCTGCAGGAGGCGACACACATGCAAATCGACAACTGGAAAATCAGCACACGGCTGGGGGCGGGCTTTGGCCTGGTCCTGCTGATGACGGGCGCCCTGGTGGCGGTGGGGCTGGGCGGCTTGGCCGGCGTCGGCGCGGCCAGCCGCGACATCACCGACCACGACTGGTCCCGCACCGGGGCGGCGGCGACGGCCAGCGCCGCGACCCAGGCGAACGCACGACGGACGATGGAACTCTTCCTGGCCGGTGATGCCGCGCAGGCGGCGGTGCTGCTGCGGCAGCAACTGGCGGCTGGCGAAAAAGCCGTGGCAGAAGCGCAGGCTGTGCTGGACCAAGGCAGCCCGCCGGCAGAAGAAAAAGCCCTGCTGGCGGACATTCGCAGCACCCGCGCCGTCCATGCGCTGGCCCTCGGCAAGGTCGCCCGGCAGCTGGAGGCGGGCGAACGCGAGGCGGCCCTCCGCAGCTGGAACGGCGAAGCCCGGCAGACGCTGGAGCGGCTGCAGCAGGAACTGCTGGCGCTGGCCGAACTGCAGACGCGCCAGGTCCGGGCGCGCGGACAGGTCGTTGAAAGCGACATTGCCGCGGCGCGCCGCTGGATGCTGGCGCTCGGGCTGGCCGCCTTGCTGGCAAGCGGCATCGTGGTCTGGCGGCTGGCGCGCAGCATTGCACAGCCGCTCAATGAGGCGATCTACATTGCCGAAACCGTGGCATCGGGCGACCTCAGCCAGGAGTTTTCCACCGAACGTGGCGGTGATTTCGGCCGCCTGCTGGGCGCCTTGGGCGGCATGGAAGACACCCTGACCGATCTGGTGAGCCGCATCAAGGCCTCGACCGATTCGATCACCCTGGCGTCCCGGGACATCGCGGCCGGCAATGCCGACCTGTCGCGCCGCACGGAAGAGCAGGCTGCGTCGCTGGAGGAGACCGTCTCCAGCATGGAGGAGCTGACCGCCACGGTCAGGCTGAACGCCGGGCATGCCAGCTCGGCCAGCGGGCTCGCGGCCAGCGCCTCGGACATTGCCGCACGCGGCGGCGAGGTGGTGGTCCAGGTGGTGGACACCATGGCCGCCATCAGCGGCAGTTCCAGGAAGATTGTCGACATCATCGCGGTCATCGAGGGCATCGCCTTCCAGACCAACATTCTGGCGCTCAACGCCGCGGTGGAAGCCGCGCGTGCCGGCGAGCAGGGCCGCGGCTTTGCGGTCGTGGCCAGCGAAGTGCGTGGCCTGGCCCAGCGCAGCGCCGGCGCGGCGCGCGAGATCAAGGCCCTGATTGCCGACTCCGTGGCGCATGTGGAGAACGGCTCCGAACTGGTCGGGCAGGCGGGCCGGACCATGCAGGACATCGTGCAGGCTGTCAGGCGCGTGAGCAGCCTGCTCGAGCAGATCTCGGCGGCCTCGGTGGAGCAGAGCAAGGGCATCGAACATGTGAACCAGGCCATGGTGCAGATGGACAAGGCGACCCAGCAAAACGCGGCGCTGGTGGAGCAGGCCGCCACCGCCGCCGCATCGCTGGCCGAGCAGACCTTGCAGCTGCAGACGGCGGTGGACGAATTCAAGCTGGACGAAGAGCCGGCAACGGGTCCGGGGCCGGGTCCCCTGGCTGCGCTGGAGCTCCGGGCGATCAGCGGCGCCCAGCCGCTGCTGACTGTCGCTGCACGTTAGATGCTACAAAATCAGGAGCTGGTGGCGCTTGCCCGTCAAGGGCTGGAGGCTGATTTGACCTGAAATTTCAGATCCCGGAAGGTTTTTTCAGGGTCTGCAGGCGGTCCTGCGCCTTCAGCACAATGGTCTTGACGTCGGCACCCTGCAGCACCGTCAGGGCCACTTCCGCATCGGGTGCGGCCCGGTCCCAGAGTTTTTTGTAGAAATCGGCCAGCGTCGCGACCTTGGTGCCGTCCACCGCCAGCACCACGTCGCCGGCCTCCAGACCGGCCAACTCGGCCGGACTGTCCTTGCTGACGCGCACGATCTGGATGCGCCCGCCCTGGTCAATCGAGTTCAGGCCCAGCCAGGGCCGGTGGCTTTGGGCGCTGGAGCCGGAGCGCTGCATTTCGGCCAGGATGGGGCGCAGCAGGTCCACCGGCACAAACATGTTGCCGGGCAGGGCCCGGTTTTGTCCGCTGGCGTCCGACACCAGGAGCGAGCCTATGCCCACCAGCTCACCTTTCTGGTTGAACAGCGGCGCGCCGCTGTGGTTGGCGCCGTTGCCCAGCAGGGGCGGGCTGGTGAACAGGGCCACGTCTATGTGGTATTCCCAGGTGCCGGAAAACGGGCGTTTGCTGACCAGCCGTGTCATGCTGACCTCGCCGTCGTCGCTGGCCTGCGGGCCGGTCACGGCCATCAGCGCCTCGCCGGGTTGCAGGGGCAGGCTGCTGCCCAGCACCGCGGCACTGACGCTGCTGCTGGCGCGCTGGGGCAGCACGGGCCGCAGCAGGCCGAAACCGGTCGCCAGGTCGTAGGCCACGGCGCGTGCCGGCAGGGTCTTGTTGTCCTGCGTGACGATTTCAATCTGTTCGGCCTCCAACATCAGGTAGCCAATGGTCAGGATCAGGCCGTCCGGCGCAATCACCACCCCGGAGCCGCGGCGGAGTTGGCCCAGGGTCTCGGCCGACCGCGCCTCCTCGTCCACCATGACACGCACGCCGACCACCGCTGCGTTGGCCCTGGCCAGCGCCGCAATCATTTCCTGGGCGTTCGGAGGCGGAACTGTGGTCGACAGGGCGGGCAGGGCCGCCAGCAGGACAGCCGCCACGAGGGGGTGGGTCCAACGACGAAGTGAGCACATGACGGACTCCCGAAGCCGCAGAAAACACTGCGTTTCAAGAATGCGCCTGATTCAATGCCGTGGCATTGCGCGGGGTCAATCGCCCTGCACCCGCGCCTGGTTGCAGGGGCTTACCGACTCAGGCGCGCATGCACCCAGTGCGCGGCCGCCAGCAGGCGGTGGTCGTCGCCAGGGGCGCCCACCAGTTGCAGGCCCACGGGCAGCCCGTGGCGGCCCCGGGCAAAGGGCAGGTGCACGCAGGGCAGGCCCAGCAGGGTCCAGGTCCGGCAAAACAGCGGGTCCCCCGTGCCGTCCAGCCCGGCCGGGGCCTCGCCGATGCTGCTGGGTGCCAGCAACACGTCGTGTGATCCGAACAAGGCCTGCGCCTGGTGCCGCGCCTGCGCCGTTACCCGCAGGTTGTGCGCATGGGTTTCACCAGCGATGGCCAGGCCGGCCGCGATCAGTGCCTGCAGCGGCGCACTGAGCTGGTCGCGGTGCCGCAGGCGCTCATGGCTCAGGGAGCGCGCGGTCTCGAAAGCCTGCACCTCTTTCTGCGCGGCAACCAGGCCGGACAGCCCGGGCGGCAGCGCCAGCGGCACGCCGTGGCCGGCCAGCGCCGCTTCGGCCCGGGCCCAGGCCTGCTGCGTGTCCTCATCGGCCTGCGCCCACTCGGGCGTGCGGCAAAAGCCGATGCGCGGCACGGCCGATTGTGCAAACGCGGCGGGGTCGGCCAGCCGCGTATCACCGGTCAGCACCGCGCCGAGCAGCGCTACGTCGCGCACGCTGCGCGCAAAGCCGCCCACCGTGTCCAGCGTTTCCGACAGGCTTTTGACGCCGGCCCGGGGCACCCGGTTGTGGCTGGGCTTGTAGCCGACCACGCCGCAAAAAGCCGCCGGCCGAATCAGCGAACCGGCCGTTTGGGTGCCCAGCGCCAGCGGCAGCATGGCGTCGGCCACAGCGGCGGCCGAACCGCTCGACGAGCCACCCGGCGTGTGCTCAGGGTGGTGCGGGTTGCGCGTGACGCCGGGGAACATGTTGGCCAGCTCGGTGGTCACGGTTTTGCCGAGCAGCACCGCGCCGGCCTCACGGCACAGCGCCACGGCCGCCGCATCGGCCAGCGGCTGCTGGCCGGCATAGATCGGCGAGCCGTAAGCGGTGGGCAGGTCAAAGGTGTCGAACAAGTCCTTCACGCCGAACGGCAGGCCGTGCAGCAGGCCGCGCACCGGCCCGGCGTCGAGTTCGCGGGCCGTCGCCAGCGCGGCATCGGCGCCCAGCTGCACAAAAGCCTGCAGTTGCGGCTCCCGTTCGGCAATGCGGTCCAGGCAGGCGCGGACCAGGTCCACGGCCTTGAGTTCGCGGCGTGCGAGCAGGGTGGCGGCTTGCCAGGCGTCGAGTTGATGCAGGGGGGGGCTGGAGGAAGTCATGCCCGCCAGTATCTGTGCTTCTGCGCTTTTTGCGTGCAAACGCCCACAAAAAAGGCCCCTCCAAAACTGGAAGGGCCTGTATCTGGTGCCCGGGGCCGGAATCGAACCGGCACGCCTTGCGGCGGGGGATTTTGAGTCCCCTGCGTCTACCAATTTCACCACCCGGGCAGGAAGAAGCAAAGAGGCAAATTATGGCACAGTGCAGGGTATGAATTATCCGACCATCGAAGACGCCATTGGCAAAACGCCCCTGGTGGCACTGCAACGCATCCAGTCCAAAGCCAACACCCAACGCCACAACGTGGTCCTCGGCAAACTCGAAGGCAACAACCCCGCCGGCTCGGTGAAAGACCGGCCCGCGCTGTCCATGATCAAGCGCGCCGAGGAGCGCGGCGAGATCCAGCCCGGCGACACGCTGATCGAGGCCACCTCCGGCAACACCGGCATTGCGCTGGCCATGGCCGCGGCCATCAAGGGTTACCGCATGGTGCTGATCATGCCGGAGGATTTGTCGATTGAACGCGCGCAAACCATGAAGGCCTTTGGCGCCGAGCTGATCCTCACGCCCAAAAGCGGCGGCATGGAACACGCGCGCGACCTGGCTGACCAGATGGCCAAAGACGGCAAAGGCCGCGTGCTGGACCAGTTTGCCAACCAGGACAACCCGCGCATCCACTACGAGACCACCGGCCCCGAGATCTGGGCCGATACGCACGGGAAGATCACGCATTTTGTCAGCGCCATGGGCACCACCGGCACCATCACCGGCGTGTCGCGTTTCCTGAAAGAGAAAAACCCGGCGATCAAGATCATCGGCGCGCAGCCCAGCGAAGGTTCGCGCATTCCCGGCATCCGCAAGTGGCCCGAGGCCTACATGCCGAAGATTTACGACCCCAGCCACATCGACGAGACCGTGCTGGTGAGCCAGCTTGACGCCGAAGACATGTGCCGCCGCCTGGCGCGCGAAGAGGGCATCTTCGCCGGCATCTCGGCCGCCGGCGCCTGCTGGGTGGCGCAGGAGATTGCCAAAACCGTCGAGAACGCGGTGATCGTGTTCATCGTCTGCGACCGCGGCGACCGTTATCTGTCCACCGGTGTGTTTCCGGCTTGACTCCGTCACCGTTCGGGCTGAGCCTGTCGAAGCCCAGGGCAAACGGGTTATAGCCCAGGTTTGTATATAAAAAGTGGCTGTAGCCCTTGTCCCACGGGCGCAGGCAGCTATCAAAAAAGAAGCAAAAAGGTCTGCATGCGATGAGCCAGGAATTCAAGTTTTGCCCCAGCTGCGCCACCCCGCTGGCGATGATTTCCCAGCTGGAAGACAGCGGCGAAACCGTGCGCCTGCGTTGCCCGGCCTGCGGCTACACCCACTGGAACAACCCGGTGCCGGTATTGGCCGCGGTCATCGAGCACCAGGGCAAGATCCTGCTGGCGCGCAACGCCGCCTGGTCCGGCAAGATGTACGCGCTGATCACCGGTTTCATGGAGGCCGGCGAAACGCCCGAGGGCGGCATCACCCGCGAGATCAAGGAGGAAACGAATCTCGACGTGACCGACCTCCAGCTGATCGGCGTCTACGACTTCCAGCGCATGAACCAGATCATCATTGCCTACAGCGCCGTCGGCCATGGCGAAGTCAAACTCTCTCCCGAGCTGGTGGACTACCGGCTGTATGCCCATGAAGATGTGAAGTGCTGGCCGGCGGGCACCGGTTACGCCCTGGCCGACTTTTTGAAGTCCAGGGGTTACGAGCCGGAGTTTGTGGAGTGGGCCAAGCGCGACTGATTCCAGCGGTTTGGCCAGGCGGGACGCATTCCGCTAGAATTTCCCTTGCTCCGGGGTGCAGCCCTGCTGGAAACGGCAGGGGTGGCTGAGATGGTCAGAACCAAACCCGCGAACTTGAATCGGTTCATACCGACGTAAGGAGAGCTGTCAGCAACCCGGTGCGGGACTGCCACATCTTTCGGAGCACTTGTTCAACAGGCAACCGAAAGCGTGTCCCATGGCTCCACCTGCGTTGATTGCTGATCTGCTGGCCTTCCTGGCCGACACCCACCCGTCCGACGAGGCCTTCGACCGGCAGGCGCTCGCGCTGTTTGCGCACCAGTTCCAGCACAACCTGCCGTTCCAGCGCTTTTGCCAGCAGCGCGGCAAGACCCTGCGCACCGTGAAGACCTGGCGCGACATTCCCGCCGTGCCCATCAGCGCCTTCAAGGCCCTGACCCTGAGCTGCATTCCCGTCAGTGAAGCCGAGCGTACCTTCATGACCAGCGGCACCACGCAGGCCGAGGTCAAGGGCAAGCACCACCACCCCACGCTGGCCGTGTACGACGCGTCCATGATCCGCAATTTCCGCGAGCGCTTCATGGCCGGCAGCGGCCGCATCCGCATGGGCATGTTGTTTCCGGACGAGACGCTGCTGCCGAATTCCTCGCTGGCGCATTACCTCGCGCTGGCCCTGCGCGAGTTCGGCACCGAAGCCAGCCACTACCTGCTGACGCAGCAGGGCCTGGACACGGCGCGCCTGATCGCCGAACTGGAGCGCGCGCAGCAGACCGGCGAGCCCTATGCGCTGCTGGGCGCGAGTTACAGCTTTGTGCACCTGCTCGACGAACTGCAGCGCCTGGGCAGAACATTCGCCCTGCCGGCCGGCAGCCGCGTGCTGGATACCGGCGGCTTCAAGGGTCAGTCGCGCGAGTTGTCGATGCAGGACTTTTATGCGCAGCTCTCGGCCACGCTGGGCATCCCCACCAGCCAGTGCATCAACATGTACGGCATGACCGAACTCAGCACGCAGTTTTACGACGACGGCAATGCGACCCTGCCCTCGGTCAAGTCGGGCCCGCACTGGATCCGCAGCCGCGTGGTCGAGCCGCTCAGTGGTGAGGAATTGCCGCGCGGTCAGCAGGGCATCCTCGCGCATTGCGACCTGGCGAACTTCAACTCGGTCACCACCATCCTGACCGAAGACGTGGGTTTGGCGGTGGACGGCGGCTTTTTGCTGCTGGGCCGCGCGCAGGGCAGCGCGGCCAAGGGCTGCTCGCTGGCGGTCGAGGAATTTTTGCAGGCGGCCGCGGCATGAGGCTGCTGCGCGAAACCGCCGGCTACCTGCCGGGCCTGCGTACCGATGAGCTCGCGTGGCAGACGCTGGCCTTCGAGAGCAAGGGCGGCCGCGTCGAGGTGGCCGTGCCTGTGCTGACCGAAGCGCAAATCGTGACGCTCACGCAGCGCGTGCGCAACGCCAGCCGAAGCTACCTCAAATCGCTGACGGTGTTGCAGATCGTGGACACCATAGACCGCGCCATTCACCGCCTGCTGGACCCCCAGGACCCGTGGCGGCGCAAGGCCGACAGCGTGTTGCCGCGGGTGACCGGTTACGACGCGGAGATGGTGCGCCTGGGCCTGACGGGCTACCTCAAGACCTTCCGCAAGCCGCAACTGCTGCGTTTCCTGGCCGAAGACTTCGGCAACCCGCAACTGCTCGACGACTTTGTGCCGCGCAGCAAGGGCGGCTTCTCCAAGGCCTTCGGTCCCGATGTGGCGGTGCATGTCTGGGCCGGCAATGTGCCCGGCCTGTGCCTGTGGAGTTTGATCTCGGGCTTGCTGGTCAAGTCCGGCACGGTCGGCAAGGTGGCCAGCGCCGAGCCGCTGCTGGCCGGCTGGTTCGCGCAGCTGCTGGTCGAGATCGATCCGGGTCTGGCCGACTGCCTGGCCGTGGTCTGGTGGAAGGGCGGCGACGAGGCGCAGGAGAAAGTGTTCTTCGGCCACGCCGACCTGGTGCTGGCCTACGGCGGCAACGCGGCACTGGCCGATGTGCGGCGCCAGGTGCCGGTCACCACGCGTTTCCTGCCCTTTGGCCACAAGCTCAGTTTCGGCCTGGTGGCCGCGTCGGCGCTCGATGCGCGCAAGGCGCCGCGGGCGGCGCAGCAGGCGGCCTACGATGTGGTGCGTTACGACCAGCAGGGCTGTTATTCGCCGCATGTGTTTTATGTGGCGCGCGGCGGAAAAATCAGCCCGGACGAGTTTTCACGCTACCTCGCGCATGAGCTCTCGGCGCTCGAAAAGAAATACCCGCGGCGCACGCTGAGCCTGGGCGAAGCGGCCGATCTTGCTGCATGGCGCCAGGCCGAGGAAATCCACAGCCTGTCGTCCGGCGGGCCGCAGCTGGCAGGCGAGGGCGACTGGACCGTGGTTTACCACCCCAGCCTGCAGCCGCTGGCGCCCGGCGCCCTGAACCGCACGGTGCGTGTGGTGGCGGTCGATCTGCTGGCCGACGTGATCCCGCTCTTGGGCCCGCACCGCGCCTTCTTGCAGACGGTCGGCGTGGCGGCCGCGCCGCGCGAATTGTTCGAACTCGCCGAGCAGCTCGGCCGCGCCGGCGTCACGCGCATCTGCGCGCTCGGCCAGATGACCTCACCCGAAGCCGGCTGGCACCACGACGGGCGCTTTTGCCTGCTCGACATGGTGCAGATGGTGGACATCGACAGCTCGGCCGAAGCCGCAGCCGACATATTGGCGCCGTATGTCGACTGATACGCAGGCTTTTCTCGACATGCGCCGGGTCAGCTACAGCTTCCCGGCCTACCCGCAGGTGGTGAACCAGGTCGACTGGCAGATCGCGCGCGGCGAGGTGCACAGCCTGGTCGGCCGCAGCGGTTGCGGCAAAACCACCCTGCTCAAACTCGCGGCCGGCCTGCTGCTGCCCGACGCCGGTACGGTCACCGTCGATGGCCAGGCCTTGCGCAAGCCGGGCAGCCAGCTCGGCTTTGTGTTCCAGGCGCCGACCCTGCTCGAGTGGAAAACCGTGCTGGACAACGTGCTGCTGCCGGTCACCTTGCAGCGCAAGCCGCTGCCGGCCGACCGCGCGCGTGCCGACGAGCTGCTGGCGCTGATGGGCCTGTCCGGCCTGGGCCGGCGTTTCCCGACCGAGCTGTCGGGCGGGCAACAGAGCCGCGTCGCGATTGCGCGCGCCTTGCTGCTGGCGCCTTCGCTGCTGCTGCTCGACGAGCCATTTGCGGCGCTGGACGCGATCACGCGCGAGGAACTGCAGGACGACTTTCTGCGCATCTGCCGCCTCGCACAGACCACGGTGTTTTTTGTCACGCACGACATCAGCGAAGCGGTCTACCTGGCCGATCGCGTGGCCGTGATGGCCGACGGAAAAATCACCGACGACCTGGCGGTGAACCTGCCCTGGCCGCGTGGGCGCGAGCTGCGTTACGGCGCCCCTTTCAACGCGGTGTGTGCGCAGGTGCGGCGCGCCATGGACGGGGGGGTCACATGCTGAGCCGTGTGATGCTGGGCCGCCTGGCCAGCCTGGGCCTGTTCGTGGCCATCGTGCTCGGCTGGGAGGCGCTGGCGCGCGGCGCGCGTGTCTCGGCGCTGGTGCTGCCCGCGCCCTCGGTGATCGTGGAGGCGCTGTGGAGCGGGCTGCGCAGCGGCTACTTCTGGCCGCACCTGCTGCACACCGGGACGGAGCTGGTCCTGGGACTGGCGCTCGGCTGCGCCGCTGGTTTCCTGGGCGGCATCGTGCTGGGCGAGTCGGCCTTTCTGCGCCGCGTGCTGTTTCCCTATGTGCTGGTCAGCCAGGTCGTGCCCAAGCTGGCGCTGGCGCCGCTGTTCATTGTCTGGTTCGGCTTCGGCATGACATCAACGGTGGTGATCACGGCGCTGATCTGCTTTTTTCCGCTGATGGAAAACACGCTGACCGGCCTGCAGCAGGTCGAGCCGCGCAAGCTCGAGCTGTTCCGCATGCTGGGCGCCACGCCGATGCAGACCCTGCTGCGCCTGAAGATTCCCTCGGGCCTGCCGGTCATCATGGCCGGCTTTCGCGTGGCCGTGGTGCTGGCGCTGGTGGGGGCCGTGGTCGGCGAGTTCATAGGTGGCAGCAAGGGGCTGGGCGCGCTGATCATTGCCTCGCAGGCAATGATGGACACGCCACTGATGTTCGCCGTGCTGCTGCTCATCACTGTGCTGGGCTTGGTGATTTACCAGCTGGCCATTGGCCTGGAGCGTCTGCTGCTCTGGCCGCATTTGAAAGAAACGACAAAGGACTGACATGCAAAACTATTTTTTTCTTCTTCGCGCTTGCTTCTTCCGCGGCTTGGCCGCCGCCCTGCTGCTGACCGGCGGCCTGGCCCACGCCGCCGACAAGGTGGTGGTGGCTGGCTGGAGCCAGCCCATCACCGAGATCACCAATCTGCTGGTCGAGGAGGACAAGGGTTTCTTCAAGGCGCGCGGCATTGAGCTCGGTTACGTGCCGGGCGCCGGCGGCGGCGACGCGATCCGCAACATGCTGACCGGCCAGGCCACGGTGGCTTTTACCGACCCCGGTTCCTTCTTCGCCGCGCTCGACAAGGGCGAAAAGCTGCGCGCGATCTACGACATCTACCCGCAGAATGTCTTTAATGTGGTCGCGCTGAAATCCAGCGGCATCACCAGGCCGTCCGACCTCAAGGGCAAGAAGATCGGCGTCTACAGCCTGTCCAGCGGCACCCGGCAAAACCTGCTGGTGCTGCTGCAGCAGGCCGGGCTGACCGAGGCCGACGTGACCATCGTCGTCACCGGCCTGCTCAACTTCGCGCCGCTGATGCAGGGCCAGGTCGATGCAACCGCCGCGACCGACACCGGCCTGCTGGTCGGCCGCTCAAAAGGCCTGGCCGATGTCAACGTGATGGCGGTGCGCGACCACCTGAATATTTCCAGCGACCTGTTTGTGGTGACTGAAGCCACCTACCAGGCGAAGAAGGACGTGCTCAAACGCTTTCTCGCCGGCTACCGCGACAGCATGGCCTGGATGATTGCCAACCCGGACGAGGCCGCAGCGCTGGCCGTCAAACGCGCCATCGACGGCAAGAACCCGGCGGTGAACCGCGAGATCATCAACCTGCGCAACGCTGCCAGCGTCTCGCCCGTCACGCAGGCGCGCGGCCTGGGCGCGCTCGACATGGCCATGTTCCAGAAGGCCGCCGACAGCTACAAAAAGCTGGGCATGATCCAGCGCGAGATCAAGGTTTCGGACGTGGTCATGCAGGACCTGCTGCCAGCGAAGTAAGAAGTAAGAAGGAGTGGCCATGAAGTTCAAGGGCAAGGTGGTGCTGGTCACCGG
Organism: Polaromonas sp. AER18D-145; assembly: GCF_002379095.1. Lineage (GTDB taxonomy): Bacteria > Pseudomonadota > Gammaproteobacteria > Burkholderiales > Burkholderiaceae_C > Polaromonas. Next base: position 55,838 of record NZ_NBZV01000024.1, on the reverse strand, counting down.
CGCCGGGCGCGGCATAGGCGCGGCGATTGCGCGCGGCTTCGCGCGCGAGGGCGCGGCGGTGGTCATCAACTACCTGCAGGACGCTGCCTCGGCCGAAGCCGTCGCCAACGAATGCAAGGCGCTGGGTGGCGACGGCTGGGCGCTGCAGGCCGATGTCAGTTCGCAGCCAGCAGTCCATACGATGGTTGCCCAGGTGCTGGCCGAGATGGGCCGCATCGACGTGCTGGTCAACAACGCCTTTGCGTCCTACAGTTTCGACCCCGAGCAGCGCAAGCTGTTCTGGGAGCTGGACTGGGCCGACTACCAGCGCCAGATTGACGGCGCGGTGCGCGCCACCTTCAACGTCTGCCAGGCGGTGCTGCCGCATTTCAAGCAGCGCAGCCAGGGCGCCATCGTCAACCTCGCCAGCGACCTGGTCGAGCGCCCCAGCGTGCCCTACCACGACTACAGCACGGCCAAGTCCGCCCTGGTCGGCTTCAGCCGCAACCTCGCGGCCGAACTCGGGCCGCTGGGCATACGCGTCAACTGCGTGGCCCCCGGCCTGGTCTACCCGACGGCCGCCAGCCGGCAGACGAAAGAAGAAGTCCGCGACCTGCTGACCGCCCAAACCCCGCTGCGCCGCATCGCCACCCCCGACGACGTGGCCGGTCCGGTGCTGTTCCTGGCCTCCGACTGGAGCGGCTTCATGACCGGACAGACCTTGTTTGTGGATGGCGGGCTGGTGATGCGCTGATTTGCCGGGTTTGCAAAACTTTTATGCCTCCAGCCCATAACCGGCGGGCGTTAGAAGCTATCAAAACAGTAGCGACTCACTGGCTGGCGCTGTCTCGCTGGTACAGGTGCTTTTGAAACCCCACAAAAACCTGCCTGATCTGCTCCGGGTTGCCTAGGTCTTTGACTGCATCTGCGATCGCGTTGTTGTAGCGCAGCCGCAGCAGCGGTGAGAGTTTTTCGGTGTCCAGTTCGTCCACACCCTGTTGCACATATTGGGTCAACACAAAATCCACAAAGGCCTGTTGCCTGGTATTGAACTGCTTGTGGGTTGCCACCGTTGCCCTGTTGGCGCGCACCGTTCGGGTTTCCGTCGCCGTGGCAAAGGCGACATAGGCGAGCACATCGAACAAATCGCTCTTGTCCGCTTCGATGATTTTTTGCATCTCGGCCAATGGCGCGCGGCTGAAACCTTTATCTGCCAGGCCCTCCAGAAGCGCCTTGCGGGTGCCTGGGTCACTCCAGATGGCGCGCAGCTCGTCTTCATCCTTGAAAAAATCCGGCAACACGCCGAACAGGCTTTCCATGAACTGCGCGGCCGACAGCGGTATGCCGTCCGGTCCCCAGAAGCTGGTGGCCACCATGCTCTGGATGTTGCGCACCTTGCCGTCCGCCAGCTTGACCTTGATCTTCTGGGGGCGCGGCGGCGGCGGTGAGCCGGGCGGAGGCGGTTCGCCAACGCCGTTGTTGCCTGGCTCGCGAGGCAACTTCGGCGGCGGCGCGGTGGGCTCAATCGGTTCCCCATCCCACTCCGGGTCAGAGAACAACTGGTGCGCCTTCACGAAGTCGTAAATCGTGAAGTAGTCCTTGCCTTCGTACAGGCGCGTGCCACGACCGATGATCTGCTTGAACTCAATCATGGAGTTGACGGGCCGCATCAGCACGATGTTGCGCACATTGCGTGCGTCCACGCCGGTCGAAAGTTTTTGCGAGGTTGTCAGGACGGTCGGAATCGTCTTTTCGTTGTCCTGAAACTCGCGCAGGTGCTGCTCGCCCAGCGCGCCGTCGTTGGCGGTCACGCGCTGGCAGTAATTGGGGTTGCCACTGGTGTTGTTCTGGTTGATCAGGTCGCGCACCGCCAGCGCATGGTCTTGCGTGGCACAAAACACAAGGGTCTTTTCGCGCTGGTCAATCATGCCCATCAGCTTCTTGACGCGGTACTCCTCGCGCTGCCGGATCTCGATGATGCGGTTGAAGTCCGTCTCCATGTAACGCTTGCCGGATTCGATCTGGCCTTCCACCAGCGTGTCGTCGGCGGTGTACACATATTCATCCAGCGTGGTCGCAATCTGCACCACCTTGAAAGGCGTCAGGAAACCATCGTTCACGCCTTCCTTGAGCGAATACACATACACCGGCTCACCGAAGTAGGCATAGGTGTCCACGTTGTCCCGCCGCTTGGGCGTGGCCGTCAGCCCCAGTTGCACGGCGGGAGAAAAGTACTCCAAAATGGCGCGCCAGTTGCCCTCATCTTTGGCGCCGCCCCGGTGGCATTCGTCAATGATGATCAGGTCAAAGAAGTCGGGCGGGTAGTCGCCAAAGTAAAACCCCCGTTCGGGCTGAGCTTGTCGAAGCCCCCCATCAGGCGACCCTTCGACTCCTTCGGCGACGCTCAGGACAGTCTCGGGGCGGCCCGAGGCAGAAGCACCGCTCATGAAAGTCTGGAAGATGGTGAAGAAGATGCTGCCGTTCTTCGGCACCTTGCCCTTTTTGCGGATGTCTGCCGGGTCAATGCGCACCAGCGCGTCGTCATCAAAGGCTGAAAACGAGTTGTAGGCCTGGTCGGCCAGGATGTTGCGGTCGGCCAGAAACAGGATGCGCGGCCGGCGGGTGGGTTCTGCATCGCTCTTCCAGTCCTTGAGGTTCCAGCGGCTGTGAAACAGCTTCCAGGCCAGCTGGAAGGCAATGAAGGTTTTGCCCGTGCCGGTCGCCAACGTCAGCAGGATGCGCTCCTGCCCCTTGGCTATCGCCTCCAGCACATTGTGGATGGCGTTGTCCTGGTAGTAGCGTGCGCCCCAGGTGCCGCCCCTGTCTTCAAACGGCACGGCGGCAAAGCGGTTGCGCCAGGCGTTCTGCTCGGCAAAGGTCAAAGCCCACAGCGCATCGGGCGCAGGGTAAGCCGCCACGTCGCCCTCTTTGCCGGTGGCCATGTCGATGCCGTAAATGACCTGCCCGTTGGTCGCGTAGCTGTGCCGCACCGCCAGCTTGCCGGCATAACTCTTGGCCTGCGCCACGCCTTCGGTGTGCGGCTTGCCCCAGGCCTTGGCTTCAATCACCGCGAGTTTGGTGTTGCGGTAAACCAGCACATAGTCGGCAATCTCGGGCTTGGCGCGCACGCCGCCGCCCTGCAGCCGCCCCTCGGTGATGCGAAACTCGCGCCGCACCACGCTGCCCTCGACCACGCCCCAACCCGCGGCAGTCAGCGCAGGGTCGATGTGCTCGGCGCGGGTTTCGGCTTCATTCATGGGGGCATCACGTAGGGGGCGAAGTCATTGCTGTCTCGCGTGAGCAACTGCATCAGCTTGGGGTGGATAAAAAGCTTTTCCTTGGCCTCGGCGTTTTCAATCAGCACGCCAATGTCAACCAGTTGCTTCAAATACTGCGAGGCGGTCTGGCGCTTGGCAATGCCTGCCTCTGTCAGATTGGTGATGCGGCAATAAGGCAGTTCAAAAATCAGGCTTACCAGCTCGTGGCTGTAAATCTTGGGCAGGCGGTGTTTGACGTAAGCCGTGGTGTGCTCGGTCAGCGCGCGCATGGCGGCTATCTTGGCGGTGGTCCACACCGCCGTTTCTTCAATGCCCTTGAGGATGTAAATAATCCACGGCTCCCAGGCCTGCTCGCGCGTCACCTGCAGCAGCAGGCGGTAGTAGTCGGCCTTGTTCTTGATGATGTAGCGGCTCAAGTAAAGGATAGGCAGCGTGAGCAGGTTTTCTTCAATCAGGTACAGGCTGTTGATGATGCGCCCGGTGCGGCCATTGCCGTCGGTGAACGGGTGGATCGCCTCAAACTGATAGTGACCCACTGCCATGCGGATCAGCGGGTCATGCTCCACCTCGTTGTGCAGGTAGCGCTCCCAGTTGCCCAGCAGGTCACGCAGCACGCCTTCACCCTCGGGCGGCGTGTACACAATCTCGCCCGTGGCACCGTTGGAAAGCCGCGTACCCGGTGTGCGCCGCACCGACATTTGCACAGCCTTGATGTGGGTGCAGATGTCTTCGACCGTGCGCGTGCTCAGCGGGTACTGCCCCAGCGCGCCAAAACCTTGCAGTAGCGCGCGGCTGTAGCGCAGCGCCTCTTTGGTGGCCGGGTCGGCATGTTCTTCGTTGCGCTGGTGTTGAAACAGCTTGTCTGCCGTGGTGACGATGTTCTCAATCTCCGAGCTGGCCCGCGACTCCAGCAAGGGCAGGGTGTTGATCAGCACCGCCTGGTTGGGAATCAGTTGCGCCGCCTGCTTCAGTTCCGCCAGCGCCGCCCGCGCCGCAATGCACTGCTTGAGCACCGCCCGCGTCTCCAGTTCTGCGCCGGGTGGCAGCGGCGGCAGCGTGTTGTAGGGCTGGTCAGCCTTCCAGAGTACGGCACTCATGTTCAAGTTTTATGATTTTTTCGACATAACCTTGGGTTTTGGGCAGTTTATGTCGATGACATCGACACGTCAACCAGTTGTGTCGAGATTTATCAAATAAATCGACGCATTTTGACTGTGTGTCGATTGTTCGCCCTGTTTCAGCAGATTTTGTGTATAGAAAATCGTAATTTTTTATCACGTTGATGCCGATATGTCTAAAAACAGCGGTTTTTGATCACACCCACATCGGCGACGAACATTGGAGTGGCTGTCATCCATGGAAAACGGCGTTCAGTGGTAATCGTCTTCACGTTGGTGGCGGATGGCACCAATGATGATGGTCTGGCTGTCCACAATCTCGAACAAGGCCACATAGCCAGTTCGGCCAAACGGAATAATCAGTTCACGGATAAAAGAGCTGCTCCCTGCCTTGCGACAGGCAAACGGCGATGAGGCCAGAAAGGCCATGCCGTCCTTGATCGCCTGCACGGCCCTGTCGGGGATATCCAGGTCGCCTGTTTCACTGTCGAGTTCACGTTGCAGCGCGAAGTCAAACAGTTGCTCCAGGTCAAGGGCCGCGGCTTCACTGAACTGGACCGTGTAGGTCATCCGCCGCGTTGCGCCCTGGCCTGCCTGGCTGCAGCCAGCCTGGCCTCCAGCCTGGCAACCACCGTCTCAGCGGGAATGCCGCCGCCGTCGCGTTTGGTCGCCTCGATGGCGGCAATGCCCCGCCGGACAAACTCTGCCTGGTTCTTGCGCCTGGCGACGGTGGCACGAACCGCGTTCTCCACAAATTGCGACAGCGATTCGCCTTGCTCAAGCACACCTTCGAGTTCGAGCCTGAAATCAGGTGCAACACGGATGGGAGGGAGTGTGGCTGTTTTCATGGATTTATTGTATTGCAATTGCTATGCAAATCGCAACTTCCATCGAACTGACAAGGAATCCTTGTCAGTTGCCAATCACCTTCACAGCGCGCCGCTGAACGCCTGGTGCAGCAGCGACTTTTTCAGCTCGGCCAGGGCGGCGAGCTTTTGCTGGTAGATGGATTCGAGGCGTTGGGTTTCTATCGAAAGCTCTTCAATGCGGGCGACTAACTTGCGGAGTATTGGCAGCGGTGGAATTGGCAGTTTGAATCTACTTAGCACTTCTCCAGTGAAGTGCTGAATACCTGTCCCCGAAAAGTGCTGCTTAAGCAATCCACTTTTATCCTGCCAATACAAGAAGTACACAAACCACTTGTTGTGATCTGGCTCATGGAATCTGACTCTATGAAGCGCCTTCTGGAAATAGATGGGGTCCTCCCCATCCCAAATTGCAGCGCGTCCTGGATAACCGCCTTCGCAAATTAGCACATCGCCTTTGACCGCCGTGTATCTGGCAGCCTCAGCTTCGAGAAATCGCATCTCCAAAATGTCGGATAGGTCGAATGCGAACCAACGCACATTGATGTTCCTCAGGTAGGGCTGAAGATCACCTTTGTTTTTTACCTTATCGAGCATTTTCCCCAGTGAATGCTTGGCAAGGACGCTAATCGTCTTTTCTTCCCACCCATCGCCCCGCTCTGAAAAAACGGATTGCAGATGGCTTTCAAACAGCGCACGGGCATTCTGGAGGTTCCTTTCGGCGTTGGCTTTGGCGGTGGCGATGCCGTCAAACGCTTCGTCGAGGATGGCGACGATGCGCTGTTGTTCCTTAACGTCCGACGGAACACTCACCATCTCTCCATGCACATCATTCCTGTTTAGCGTGGGAACTCCAGTTCCACCGGAATATTTCTTCAGATCAAATTTGTGCAGCAGATGAAATACAAAACGCGGATCATTGCCGTGAAAGTCCTTGATATAAAGCGTCGTATTCAAGGGCCAGAAGTCTTCTTCGATAAAAAAAACATTGCCGATACTTCCGCTTCGACCAGTCACCACGCCCGGCCCGACAACAGGTGCCTCACTATGGGTATCGCTTATCCCGCTAGAACTTACTAGAGGAAACTTTCCCGGTATCCGATCTTGTGTTGGCAGATCAAAGCCACGCTGAAGAGTACAAACCTCCCCAAGCGGTCTAGTCACCCACCCTGTCCTCACGACACCATGCCTCGGATCAATGCAAGCACTTCTGCACTTTCAACATCGAGAGCTGCAATCTCGTCCATGATGTCTTGCGGGCTGCGATGCCCTACCTCATCGCCGCCATTGGGACTCTTCACCGACAGATCAAAAGTTTTCGCACTAATCGCCGCCACATCCACCGACCACGACTGCGCCGAATCCGCAAACCGTTTCTGCAACTCCACAAACTGGATCATGTCCTTGTCATTGAGCGGATTGGTCTTGCCCATGTTGCGCCCTGGGTCCAGCTGGTAATACCAGACCTTGCGCGTAGGCGCGCCCTTCACAAAAAACAGCACCACGGTTTTCACGCCCGCGCCCTGAAAGGTGCCGCCGGGGCAGTCGAGCACGGTGTGCAGGTTGCAGCTTTCCAGCAGCAGCTTGCGCAGGCTGATACTGGCGTTGTCGGTGTTGCTTAAAAAGGTGTTCTTGATGACGATGGCGCCGCGGCCGCCGGCTTTCAGAATCTTGATGAAGTGCTGCAGAAACAAAAAGGCGGTTTCACCGGTCTTGATGGGGAAGTTCTGCTGCACTTCCTTGCGCTCCTTGCCGCCAAACGGTGGGTTCGCGAGGACTATCTCGTAGCGGTCTTTCTCCTGTATGTCGTCGTTATGCAAAGCCAGCGTGTTGGCATGGACGATGTTGGGCGCTTCGATGCCGTGCAGGATCATGTTCATGATCGCAATCACGTAGGCCAGGCTTTTTTTCTCTTTGCCGTAAAAGGTTTTGGTCTGCAGCGTGCGGTGGTCTTTGGTACTCAGGTTGGGTTTGGCGCTCAGGTAGTCAAAGGCCTCGCACAAAAAACCGGCCGAGCCGACGGCGCCGTCATAAATGCGCTCGCCGATTTGCGGCGCGGTCACCTGGATCATGGCGCGAATCAGCGGGCGCGGCGTGTAGTACTCGCCGCCGTTGCGCCCGGCGTTGCCCATGTTCTTGATCTTGGCCTCGTACAGGTGCGAAAGCTCGTGCTTTTCCTGCTGCGAGCCAAAGCGCAGCTCATCAACCCGGTCAATCACCTCGCGCAGGTTGTAGCCGCTCTGGATGCGGTTCTTGATTTCGCCAAAAATCTCGCCGATCTTGTACTCAATCGTGTCCGGCCCGGTGGCGCGCTGCTTGAAGCCATGCAGGTAGGGAAACAGCTTGCCGTTGACAAACTCGATCAGGTCGGGGCCGACCAGGGCGGCGTTGTGGTCCAGCTTGCCGTCGGGCGTTTTGGGTGCGGCCCAGTTTTCCCAGCGGTAGTCGGCGTCGAGAATGGCTTTGTATTTCTTGCCGTCGAGCGCGGCCTCTACGGCCTTGTCGGTTTCCAGCGCAGCCAGGTACTTGAGGAAAAGCAGCCAGGAGGATTGCTCGGTGTAGTCGAGTTCGCTGGTGCAGCCCGCATCCTTGTGCAGGATGTCGTCGATATTCTTGAAAGTCTGTTCAAACATGCCCGGAATCTTCTGAATCGGGATGCAAACCATCCCGGTGCGGGGAGGTTACAGGAAAAAAGGGGGTTGCCGACCGGGCTGGGCTCTGTGACGGTGAAAACGGTTTGTCAGGTCATTCTTGCAAGTGTTTTTGGCCTCCAGCCCTTATTTCGCTTACGCAAGCAGCTATCAAATGAGTAGCAATTTCAGGCTTCCATTAAGACTTCATGACGAAACAACTGACTGGCGTTCGCCCTGAGCTTGTCGAAGGGCCCTTCGTCGAGCTCAGGACAGGCTTCGACAGGCTCAGCCCGAACGGGGGTGTCACGAATTACGAAAAAATCAGCAGTTGATTGACAAGACGCCGGAACCGCTTGTTTGCAACCTCCTGGCACTGGGCGAACAGCCTCACAGCCATCTTGTTAAACTACGCGTCTGCCTTTGTAGCTCAGTGGATAGAGCGATCCCCTCCTAAGGGATAGGTCGCAGGTCCGATTCCTGCCAAGGGCACCATCTTTTCGCTGTTGTGACGATCAGGTGCTGAACGGCTATGCCGCTTCAGGCCGACTCACTTGGACAGCAGGCGCATCGCCTCTTCCAGCCCCTTGATGGTCAGTGGGTACATGCGCTGGTTCACCAGCTGCTGGATCACGCTGATGCTCTGGCGGTATTGCCAGACGCCTTGCGGCTCGGGGTTGATCCAGACAAATTTCGGGAAGGCGTTGGTCAACCGCTGCATCCACTCGGCGCCGGTTTCCTCGTTGTTGTATTCGACGCTGCCGCCCGGCTGCAGGATTTCGTAGGGGCTCATGGTCGCGTCGCCGACGAAGATCAGCTTGTAGTCCTTGTTGTACTTGCGGATGATGTCCCAGGTCGCAAACTTCTCGCTGAAGCGGCGCCGGTTGTTCTTCCACATGAAGTCATAGACGCAGTTGTGGAAGTAATAGAACTCGATGTGCTTGAACTCGGTCTTGGTGGCCGAGAACAGTTCTTCGACGCGGCTGATGTGTTCGTCCATGGTGCCGCCCACGTCCATCAGCAGCAGCACCTTCACGTTGTTGTGGCGCTCGGGCACCATCTTGATGTCCAGCCAGCCGGCGTTGGCCGCGGTGGAGCGTATGGTGTCGTCGAGGTCCAGCTCTTCCACATGGCCTTCACGCGCGAACTTGCGCAGGCGGCGCAGTGCGACCTTGATGTTGCGCGTGCCCAGCTCCTGCGTGTCGTCGTAGTCCTTGTAGGCGCGCTGGTCCCAGACTTTCACCGCGCTTTTGTTGCGGCTTTTTTCCTGGCCGATGCGTATGCCCTGCGGGTTGAAGCCGTTCGCGCCAAACGGCGAGGTGCCGCCGGTGCCTATCCACTTGCTGCCGCCTTCGTGGCGTTCCTTCTGCTCTTCAAAGCGCTTTTTCAGCGTCTCCATGAGCTCGTCCCAGCCCATTTTCTCGATCTTGGCCTTGTCTTCCGGGCTGAGCTCGAGCTCCAGGTTCTTGCGCAGCCACTCGAGCGGAATGTCCTTGGTGAAGTCGGCAATCATCTCCACACCCTTGAAGTAGGCCGCAAAGGCGCGGTCAAACTTGTCGTAGTGTTTTTCGTCCTTCACCAGCACGGTGCGGCTCAGGTAGTAGAAGTCGTCGATCTTCCAGGCGCCTTCGCCTGTGCGATTGTCCTCGCCTTCACCGACCTCGCCGTCCTCCCCCTTGCCGCTGTTGGGCCCGACCACGCCGGCCTGCAGCGCCTCGAGCAGCATCAGGTATTCCTTGACCGAGACCGGCAGCTTGGCCGAACGCAGGGTGTAGAAGAAGTCGATCAACATGGTTAATTTCCTGGCCAGCGCTCAGGGCTCTGACGAAAATGCAAACAGGAAAGAATGGAAATTTTCTCCCCGACAATTCGGTAGTGCAAGCCGTAAGGGAATTTGCGTAGTTTGGCACTGCGATAAGGTGCATTGGCCACGGGGTAGCGCTCGGGGTTTCGAGCCAGTGCTTCTTCTAACGCCGCAATGCTGCGCAAGAACTCTTCACCGAGCCCCGACTGTCTGGCCTCGTACCAATGGAAGGCAGCAAGCAAGTCATCTCTGGCGCTGGCTTCGAATACGACGGCAAATTTCACAAACGGACACCCAGGGACAAGGCAATGTCTTGCAGCGAAGTCCCCGAACCAGGGTGCGCATCTGCCCAGGTCGCGCGGCGGTCCAGTTCCGCCTTCAGGGCGTCACTCATAGGGGGCAGGAGTTCTTCATCAATGCTGTCCCACAAGTCTTCCACGAGTTGCAGTTTTTCGTGGACACCTAAGACCTCAATTTCTTTCAAAAGGGTGTTCATGGATAACTCCTTTGGACTTTCAATGGCTACCGATGATTATGAAACCATTCAATCCGAAGCGGGGCGGACGGTTCTCCGCTTCGCGGGGCGTTGTATCAGGTTCTCGGCTTGTCGAGCAGGTACAGCAGCTGCGCCTTGACCTCCGGCCACTCACCCGAGCGCAGGCTGTACATCACCGTGTCGCGGATGGTACCGTCGCGCCGCAGCGCGTGGCCGCGGATCACGCCGTCTTTTTTGGCGCCCAGGCGCTCGATGGCGCGCTGCGAGGCGAAGTTGAAATTGTCGGTGCGCCAGCCCACCACCTGGCAGCCCAGGGTCTCGAACGCGTGCGTGAGCATCAGCAGCTTGCAGGTGGTGTTGACATGGGTGCGCTGGCAGCGCGCGGCGTACCAGGTGTAGCCAATCTCCACGCGTTTCACGGCCGGTAAAATGTCGTGGTAACTGCTGCTGCCCAGCACCGTGCCGCTGGCGGCATCGCGCACCGCAAAGGCAAAGCGGTGGCCGGCGTCGCGAGCCTTGAGCGCGTCGTCGATGTAGGCGCGGGTCTGGTCCGGTTCGGGCACCGAGGTCACGCGCAGTTTCCAGAGTTCACCGTCGGCGGCCGCGGCGCGCAGGCCGGCTTCGTGGCCGAGTGCCAGCGGCACCAGCTCGACGCCGCGCCCGGAAAGAATGACGGCTTGCACAAAACTCATGTGTCTTTGCCCTGTTTTTTCGCCTGCGCACGGCGCCAGCGCCGCGCGATCTGCAGCCCCAGACCACCGCCCAGGCCGACCAGCACGATGCCGCCTATGGCGCTGTTGCCGTAACCGGCGGCAAAAATGTCCAGGCCGAAAAGGCGGCCCAGCCAGAAGCCGAGCAGCGCGCCGCCGACAAACCCGACAGCGTCGGACAGGCCTTCGACCAGGAGGTTGCGGTTGTCGCTTGCCATGGCTTGTCTAGCGGTTGTGGCGTTGCATGAACACCAGTTTTTCAAACAGCGTGACGTCCTGCTCGTTCTTGAGCAGCGCGCCCACCAGCGGCGGCACGGCGACCTTGTCTTCCTTGCTTTGCAGCGCTTCCAGCGGAATGTCTTCGGCCACCAGCAGCTTGAGCCAGTCCAGCAGTTCGCTGGTGGACGGCTTTTTCTTCAGGCCGGGCAGGTTGCGCACGTCGTAAAAGGTTTTCATGGCCGCGGCCAGAAGTTCTTTCTTGAGGCCGGGGAAGTGCACGTCGACGATCAGTTTCATCGTGTCGGCATCGGGGAACTTGATGTAGTGGAAAAAGCAGCGGCGCAAGAAGGCGTCGGGCAGTTCTTTTTCATTGTTCGAGGTGATGAAGACCAGCGGCCGGTGCTTGGCCTTGACCAGCTCGCGCGTCTCGTAGCAATAGAACTCCATGCGGTCGATCTCGCGCAGCAGGTCGTTCGGGAACTCGATGTCGGCCTTGTCGATCTCGTCGATCAGCAGCGCCACCGGCTCGTCGGCCGTGAAGGCCTGCCAGAGTACACCCTTGATGATGTAGTTGTGGATGTCCTTGACCTTTTCGTCGCCGAGCTGCGAGTCGCGCAGGCGCGACACTGCGTCGTATTCATACAGGCCCTGCTGCGCCTTGGTGGTGGACTTGATGTGCCATTGCAACAGCGGCAGTTTCAGGGCTTCGGCCACCTCCTCGGCCAGCATGGTCTTGCCGGTGCCGGGCTCGCCCTTGACCAGCAGGGGCTTTTTCAGAGTGGCGGATGCGTTGACGGCGAGCATCAGGTCCTGGGTGGCGACGTAGTTTTTGGAGCCTTGGAATTTCATGGTGGACAGGAGGTGTAAACGGGAAGAGGGGTGAATCTGCGGTGATTAAGCCGGGGCAGGACCGGGCCGGGGCAGGCACAGATATAATCAGCGGTTGTTTTTTATAACAAATTCTCACCTGATTGTGCGCGCAAAATGACCAAGCTGTTCACCACCTTATTCGCCCTGGCTGTCTCATTTGTGACGGTTTCCGCCCATTCCCAGGACATCAAGGGTGATGTCAAGGCCGGCGAAACCAAAAATGCCATGTGTATCGGCTGCCATGGCATCAAGGGTTACCAGGCCAGCTTCCCCGAGGTCTACAAAGTCCCCATGATTTCAGGCCAGAGCGTCAAGTACATTGACGCGGCCCTGCACGCCTATAAAAAAGGCGATCGCAAACACCCCACCATGCGCGGCATCGCCGAAACCTTGAGCGACCAGGACATTGCCGATCTGTCCGCGTATTACGCCCAGCATGGCGTGACCGAAGGCGCGGCCGCCGCAGCGCGCACCGCCAAAACGCCCAGCCCGGCGGTCGCTGCCTTGCTGGGCAAGGCCAATTGCGCGTCCTGCCACGGCGCCGACTTCAGCAAGCCGATCGACCCGTCTTACCCCAAGCTCGGCGGCCAGCATGCCGACTACCTGTTTGTGGCGCTCAAGGCCTACAAGGTCGAAAACAACAGAACCGTGGGTCGCGGCAACGCCATCATGGCCGGCATGGCCAAGCAGTACACCAACGCGGAACTCAAGCAGCTGGCCAACTACATGGCATCGGTCGAAGGTGACCTGAAGGTGGTTCCGCAGAGCAAGTTCCGTTGAGCTTGAGCCCCCACGCTTTTCACTGCGTGTAATGCGCTGCCCCCCGAGGGGGTTAATTTTCCTAGGGGCGGCCCGTCGGAAAATTGGCCGCTTCGCATTCACAAAAAAGCCGCTGATTTCAGCGGCTTTTTTTGTGGGCCAATGACCCGGACGGTGGTCGTGGGCCTCTTTCTTTTTTCAAGCAGGGGCCGCGGGTCCGGCCTTGGCCTGTCCTGAGCTTGCCGAAGGGCCGGCCCGCAGGCGCAGCGGCCCCCTCGGGGGGCATCCTTCGACAGGCTCAGGACGAACGGAAATCAGCGAGTAACCGTGGGGACTAATCTCTTGTGGCCTGGCGCTGCACGCAGGCGATGTAGGCGGCGCCGTCGGGCGGGCGGCCGGCGCGCTGGCTTTCCCAGACCATCTGGCCCAGGCAGTCCATGGCTTCATGGTGGGCGTCGTGCAGCGAATTGCGCCGGGCGGTCAGCAGCTCGACGGCCTGCCGGATACCGCGCGGCTGATCAATCGAACACTGCTCGCTGATCGACAGGTGCATGGACAGGTGGAGGAAGGGGTTGGTCTTGCCGCCTTCCACGTCGTACATCTTCTCCAGCGCCGCATTGGCATCGGCAAAGTCGGCGTGGTACTCGGGGTGCTCGTCGATCCACTGGCTTGCTATGATTTCAATAGCTTCCAGCGTTTGCCCTGAGCGGGCCTTGGCATAAACGGAACAAAAAAAACGACGGACGTCGGCTTGCGAAGGCGTGAACATGGCTCAAGCGTAGCATGGGGCCTGTGGTGGTCGCCGCTGTGGTGTTTTCGGGACGCGAAAAGGTCCGTCGGCAATGTCCTACGCGCCCTGGAGGGGCTTATCGCTTAGATTACGCTCACGGCAGCGTGATCCCGGCAAGCGCGCGCCGGCATACCCATCATCCGGCGAGGAGAATTTCATGAATGCAGTCAGAATCACAGGCATTGTCCTGATCGTGCTCGGCCTGGCCGGCTTTTTCACCGGCGGTTTCAGCTTCACCAAGGACACCACCAAAGCCAACATCGGCCCGCTCGAGCTGGTCGTCAAGGAAAAAGAGTCGGTCAATGTGCCCCAGTGGCTCAGCATTGGCGCAATTGTCCTGGGCGCCGTGGTGCTGGTGATGGGCTCGCGCAAGTCATAGCCCCCACGGTCGCTCTACTAGCGTGTAGCTTCCTGCCCCCCGAGGGGGCCGCTGCGCCTGCGGGCCGGCCCTTCGACCTCTTCGACGGAGCTCAGGACAGGCGGCTCAGGACAGGCCAAGGCCGGACCCGCGGCCCCGGCTGGTTTGACGCTCCTCACGTTCGTTCACCGCGTGTAACTTTCTGCCCCCAAGGGTGCGAATTTCCCTTGGAACATCCGGCGCGTGCCTGCCCTGCTCATCCCTTGCTCTGCACAGCCAGCAGGCGTGAAATCGTTTGCGCGGCAGCCAGCAGGGCCGGCAGCATGCTGTCCTGCATGGCCCTGGCGCTGGTCCGGTTGGCCTGGCCGCTGATGTTCAGGGCTGCCACCGTCTTGCCCTGCCGGTCCAGAATCGGCGCGGCCATGGACACCAGTCCTTCTTCCAGTTCCTGGTTCACCAGGCACCAGCCCTGCTTGCGCGTCTGCGCAATTTTCTGGCGCAGGGCGTCCAGGTCCGTCACCGTGTGCCGGGTGAGCGGCGCCAGCCCGGAGGCTTTCAGGCAGGCCATGGCTTCGTCTTCCGGCAGGCCGGCCATCAACACGCGGCCCATGGATGTGCAGTAGGCCGGCAGGCGCGAGCCGACCCCCAGCGTGATGCTCATGATCTTGTGGGTGGCGACACGCATCACATACACAATGTCCGTGCCTTCCAGCACCGCGGCAGAGCACGACTCCCCGACCTCCTTGGCCAGACCTTCCATCACCGGTTCGGCCAGGTTCCAGATCGGCATGGACGACAGGTAGGCGAAGCCCAGGTCCAGGATGCGCGGGGTCAGGGAGAAAAACTTGCCGTCGCTGACGACATACCCCAGCGTCTGCAGAGTCAGCAAAATGCGCCGTGCACCGGCGCGTGTCAATCCGCTGCGTGCCGCCACCTCGCTCAGCGTCTGCCGCGGCGACTGCGCACTGAAGGAGCGGATGACCTCCAGCCCGCGTGCAAAGGACTGGACATAACTGTCGCCCGGCGCGGGACCGGGCCGGCCATCAGGACCGGAAGGGGATGCAGCAATTGCCATGGGTGCGGAAATCTCCTAAAATTCATTATACGAACATTTGTTCTACATAAGAACAAATTCAAGACACGTGATTTTTCCGGTGGAGACCGCTTCATGATCAACAAGACAGCCCGGTCGGTGGCCGAGGCGCTGGCCGGTGTGCAGGACGGGGCCACCGTGCTGATCGGCGGTTTCGGCACCGCCGGCATCCCGAACGAACTGATTGACGGGCTGATTGCGCAGGGTGCAAAGGACCTGACCGTGGTCAACAACAACGCCGGCAATGCCGACACCGGTCTTGCCGCGCTGCTCAAGACCGGCCGCGTGCGCAAGATCATCTGCAGCTTTCCACGGCAGGCCGACAGCTACATTTTTGACGAGCTCTACCGCGCCGGCAAACTCGAGCTGGAACTGGTGCCACAGGGCAACCTGGCCGAGCGCCTGCGCGCGGCGGGTGCCGGCATAGGCGCGTTTTTTTCCCCGACCGGCTACGGCACCGAACTGGCAAAACATGCCGATGGTTCGCCCAAGGAAACCCGTGAAATCAATGGCCGGCACTACGTGCTGGAAATGCCGATCTACGGCGACGTGGCGCTGATCAAGGCCGAGCGCGGCGACCGCTGGGGCAACCTGGTGTACCGCAAGGCGGCGCGCAACTTTGGCCCGGTCATGGCGACGGCGGCCAAACACACGGTGGCGACTGTCCACGAGATCGTGGCGCTCGGCGCGCTGGACCCGGAACACATCGTGACCCCCGGCATCTTTGTGCACCGGATCGTGAAAATTGACCGTGTCGCCACGCAGGGCGGCGGCTTCAAACAGGCGGCCTGACATGACCTACCAGAAACGCAGCAAAGACCAGCTCGCCGCCCGCGTGGCGCGCGACATCCATGAAGGGGCCTACGTGAACCTGGGCATCGGCATGCCGACCCAGGTCGCCAACCACCTGCCCGAGGGGATCGAGGTCATCCTGCAGAGCGAGAACGGCATCCTCGGCATGGGGCCGGCGCCTGGCGAGGGTGACGAGGACTTCGACCTGATCAATGCTGGCAAGCAGCCGGTGACCCTGCTCAAGGGCGGCTCGTATTTTCACCATGCCGACAGCTTTGCGATGATGCGCGGCGGCCACCTGGACATCTGCGTGCTTGGTGCCTTCCAGGTGTCCGCCACCGGCGACCTGGCCAACTGGAGCACCGGCGAGCCCGGCGCCATTCCGGCCGTGGGCGGCGCCATGGACCTGGCCATCGGGGCCCGGCAGACCTGGGTCATGATGGACCTGCTGACCAAGAAGGGCGAGAGCAAGGTGGTCAAGACCTGCAGCTACCCGCTGACCGGCATTGGCTGCGTCAAACGCATCTACTCCGACCTGGCCACCCTGGAATGCACGCCGCAAGGCCTCCGGCTGGTGGACAAAGTCGAGGGGCTGGCGCACGACGAGTTGGAGAAGCTGGTCGGCCTGCCCATCGCCTTAAGTGCCTGATACTTCGCCTGATATTTTTATTCACCCGTTGACCGTTCGGGCTGAGCCTGTCGAAGCCTTTCCCAGAACCTACGCGCCAGCACTTCGACAGGCTCAGTGCGAACGGAAGAGAGAACCCTCATGACCCCTCAAGCTTTTATCTGCGACGCCATCCGCACCCCTTTCGGCCGTTACGGCGGCGCGCTCAGCAGCGTGCGCACCGACGACCTGGCCGCCGTGCCGCTCAAGGCGCTGATGGCGCGCAACCCGAATGTGGACTGGCTGGCCGTGACCGACGTGATTTACGGCTGCGTCAACCAGGCCGGTGAAGACAACCGCAACGTGGCGCACATGGCCACGCTGCTGGCCGGCCTGCCGCTGGAGCTGCCGGGCGCCACCATCAACCGTCTCTGCGGTTCGGGCATGGACGCGGTCGGCACGGCGGCCCGTGCCATCAAGGCCGGTGAGGCCCGCATGATGATTGCCGGTGGTGTGGAGAGCATGAGCCGCGCGCCGTTTGTGATGGCCAAGGCTGAAAGCGCCTTCAGCCGCGCCGCGCAGATGTACGACACCACGATTGGCTGGCGCTTCGTCAACAAGCTGATGAAGGAAAAATACGGCACGGACGCCATGCCGGAAACCGCTGAAAACGTGGCGGCCGAGTACAAGATCAGCCGCGAGGACCAGGACAAGATGGCGCTGGCCTCCCAGCTCAAGGCGGTGGCCGCGCAGAAGTCGGGTTTCTTCGACGCCGAGATCACGCCGGTCACCATCGCCCAGAAAAAAGGCGACCCGGTTGTAGTCAGCAAGGACGAACACCCGCGCGAAACCTCGCTGGAAGCGCTGGCCAAACTCAAGGGCGCGGTGCGGCCTGACGGCAGCGTCACGGCGGGCAATGCCTCGGGTGTCAACGACGGCGCCTGCGCGCTGCTGATCGCCAACGAAGAGGCCGCGAAGCAGAACGGCCTGACGCCGCGTGCGCGCATCGTCGGCATGGCGACGGCCGGCGTGCCGCCGCGCATCATGGGCATAGGCCCGGCCCCGGCCACCGAAAAAGTGCTGGCACTGACCGGCCTGAGCCTGGCGCAGATGGACGTGATCGAACTCAACGAGGCCTTTGCCGCCCAGGGCCTGGCGGTGTTGCGCCTGCTGGGCCTGCAGGACGACGACGTGCGTGTCAACCCGAACGGCGGCGCAATTGCGCTGGGCCATCCGCTGGGGGCCTCGGGTGCGCGCCTGGTGACCACGGCGGTCAACCAGCTGCACCGCACCGGCGGCCGTTACGCGCTGTGCACCATGTGTATCGGTGTCGGGCAGGGCATTGCGCTGGTGATCGAACGCGTTTGACGCGTTGAACTGAACCTTCAGGGCGGCAAGGCCGGGTCCACGGCGTTGCCCGGGGGTATCGTTTCTTGTGTGGACAGGCGAGCTGCGCTCTAGTGCCCGACCTGCCACAAGGGCAGGCGCCAGTCGCGCCACAGCGCCAGCAGGCGCAGGCCGGCGGTGATGGTCACCGTGCTGACCAGCGCGACCCATTCGGGCGCGCCGAGCGCGCTCAGTCCCAGGTACACCCAGCCGCCGACAAAAGCGCAGACCGCATAAGGCCGGTGGTCGCGAAACGCGCTGGGGATTTCGTTGCAGACGATGTCGCGCAGCACGCCACCGAACACGCCGGTGACGATGCCCATCAACACGCAGACCAGCGCCGGCATGCCGGCCCGGCTGGCCACGTCCACCCCCACCGCGGCGAACAGGCCCAGGCCCAGCGCATCGGGGATCTGCATGACGCGCTCGGTCGGCTCGAAATGGCGCTGGCGCATGAACAGCATCGCCGCCGTGCCCAGCGCCAGAATGCCCCAGACATACTCCACATGCCGGACCCAGAAGAAGGGCCGCTGGTCCAGCAGCAGGTCGCGCAGCGTGCCGCCGCCAAAAGCGGCCACAAACGCCACCACAAAGACGCCCACGGCATCGAGCCGGCTGCGCGCCGCCACCATGACCCCGGAGAGAGCAAAGGCCACGGTGGCCGACAGTTCCAGCGCGTGGCGCAGCCAGCTGCCCCAGGTGTTGATGTTTTCCATGGGGCGATTGTGCCGCGGCGGCCGCCGGCCGGGCGGGTGGCAGCCGTTTTCTCGCCCATGAAAAACTGATTTCCGCTGGGTTTCTTGAACCCCGGCAGGTGCTGCTGCACACTGGCCCGGGTCACAAGAAACAAGGAACAAGCATGGGCAAGCGCATCGGATGGATAGGTTTGGGACGCATGGGCGAGGCCATGGCCAAACGCCTGATCAAGGCCGGCCACGAGGTCAGTGTCTGGAACCGCACGGCTTCGAAGGCCGCGCCACTGGCGGACTACGGTGCCACCATCGTCGGCAGCAAGCAGGACCTGGCTTCCTGCGACATCGTCTTCACCATGGTCTCCACCACGGACGACTTGAAGCAGGTGCTGTTCGGCGAAGGCGGCCTGGTGGCGGGCACGGCCAAACCCAAGGTGGTGGTGGACAGTTCCTCGATCTCACAGGAGGGTTCGGCCGAGATCCGCACGCGGCTCGAAGCCATGGGGGTCGGCTACCTGTGTTCGCCGGTGTCCGGCAACGCCAAGGTGGCCAAGGCCGGCAAGCTGCTGCAGGTGGCCTCGGGTCCCAAGGCGCTGTACACCGAGGTCGAGCCCTACCTGCAGGCCATGGCCCGCAAGGTGATGTGGGTGGGCGAGGGGGAGCTGGCCCGCATCTGGAAGATCGCCCACAACACCATGTTCGGCGTGATCATCCAGAACCTGTGCGAAATCACGGTGCTGGCCGAAAAGGCCGGCATTCCGCGCCACATCTTTCTCGAGAGCATCAACGACTCGGTGCTCGGCTCCATGTACACCCGGTACAAGACGCCGATGCTGACCAACCTGACGTTTGACCAGGTGACCTTCACGCCCAAGCTGCTGCTCAAGGACATGGACCTCGGCCTCGGGGCCGCGCGGGCGCATGGCGTGGCCATGCCGGCTGCGGCGGCCACGCGCGAGTCGGTGGCACGTTTGGTCGGCCGCGGCCACGAGGACATCGACTTTGCCGTGCTGCTGGTGGAAACCGCGAAAGACGCCGGCCTGGAGCTGAAGCCGGAGAACGTCAAGATGAGCGACGGCCTGGAGAGCTGAGCATGGGCGCACCTTCCATACCGTTCGCCCTGAGCTTGGCCTGTCCTGAGCTCGCCGAAGGATCGAAGGGTTCGCCAGGCTTCGACAGGCTCAGCCCGAACGGAGGGTTGTTGTGAAACGCATCTTGATCCGCGGCGCCACCATCGTCACCATGGATGCGCAGGGCGACCTGCCCACCGGCGACATCCTCGTGACGGGCGACACCCTGACCGAGATCGCGCCGGCCATCCATGCCGATGATGCGCAACTGGTCGACGCCACCGGCCACATCATCATCCCGGGCCTGATCAATGCGCACATGCACACCTGGCAAACCGCCTTGCGCGGGCTGGCCGCCAACTGGACGCTGCTGGAGTATTTCCAGAAGATGCATGCGGGGCTGGCCACCGTGTTCACGCCCGACGATCTGTACATCGCCACGCTGGTCGGCTCACTGAACCAGCTCAACTGCGGCACCACCACGCTGGCCGACTGGTGCCACAACAACCCGACGCCGGCGCACAACGACGCGGCCATCAGCGGCCTGCTGGCGTCCGGCATACGCGCGGCTTTTTTCCATGGCACGCCCAAGCCCGACCCGCTGCCCGGGCAGGCACCGTTCTGGGAGGTGCCGCACCCGCGCGCCGAAATCGAGCGCCTGCTCAAGGCGCACCAGGGCCAGCCGCTGCTGAGCGTGCAGGCCGCCGTGCTGGGGCCGCACTATTCGACGCTGGAGGTGGCGCTGCATGATTTTTCCATGGTCAAAGACCTCGGCCTGATCGCCTCGCTGCACCAGGGCGGCGGGCCGGCGCGCACGCCGGACGGATGGGCAAAACTCGAGGCCGCCGGCCTGCTCGGCGACCACATCAACATCGTGCACGGCCATGCGCTGGACGATGTGCAGCTGCGGCGTTTCTGCGAGCTGGGCATGAGTTTTTCGGCCGCGGCAGAAAGCGAAATGAGCCAGGGCCACGGCCATCCGCTGACTGGCCGGCTGCGGGCGCTGGGTCGCGCCCCTTCACTGGGCGTGGACCTGGAAAGCGTGATGAGCGGCGACATGTTGACGCAGGCGCGCATCGCGCTGGGCATCCAGCGCTCGCTCGACAACGTGGCTTACCGTGAGACCTACGGCACCATTCCCTCGACCTCGACCATCACCACGCGCGAAGCGCTGTCCTGGGTGACGGTTGAAGGCGCGCGCATGCTCAAACAATCACACCGCATCGGTTCGCTGGCCGCCGGCAAGCAGGCCGACCTGGTGCTGATCCGCGCGACTGACCTCAACATGCAGCCGGTGCACGACCCGGTCAACTCGGTGGTGATGCAGACCTCGCTGGCCAACATCGACAGCGTGATGGTGGCCGGACGCTGGAAAAAACGCCACGGCCAGCTGCTGGGCGTGGACCTGGAGCCGCAGCTGGCGGCGTTGCAGGCCTCGGGACAAAAAATCGCGAAGGCGCTGTCGCTATCAAATAAATAGCTGACTGCATAAGTAATAAAAGGGCGGAGACCCGTTTTGACCATCAAACCAAGGAGACAAGCACCATGAAACGTTTCATCTTTTTCGCCATGAGCCTGCTGGCAGTGGGCAGCGCGCTGGCCCAGGCCACTTCGACAGGCTCAGGACAGGGCTACCCCAGCAAACCCATCAAATTCCTCGTGCCCTTCACGGCCGGCAGTGGCACCGACCTGATTGCCCGCAGCATCGCCGACACCATGAGCAAAAGCATGGGCCAGCCCATCGTGATCGAGAACAAACCCGGCGCCGGCGGCACCATTGCCGCGGGCCAGGTGGCCAAGGGCGAGGCCGACGGTTACACCGTGCTGGTGCATTCGTCGGGCCATGCGCTGAACCCGGCGATCTACAGCACCATCGGCTACGACACCGTGAAGGACCTCACCGGCATCACGCCGCTGGCGGCCCTGCCCAACGTGCTGGTGGTCAACCCGGCCAAGGGCTGGAAGTCGGTGGCCGATCTCGTGGCTGCCGCCCGGGCCAAACCCGGCCAGCTCAACTACGCTTCGGCCGGCGTCGGCAGCGCGACCCACCTCAACGCGGAAAAATTTCGCCTGCAGGCCGGCATCGAGGCCCTGCATGTGCCTTACAAGGGCACGCCGGAGGCCATGACCAACGTCATCGGCGGCAGCAACGACTGGTTTTTCGCGCCGCTGGCCTCGGCCCTGCCGTTGGTCAAGGACGGCAAGCTGCAGGCGCTGGCCGTCAGCACACCGGCGCGTTCGCCCGCGCTGCCGCAGGTGCCGACCACGGTCGAGGCCGGTGTGGCGGGTTCCGACTACACCTTCTGGGTCGGCATGATTGTGGCCAGCGCCACGCCCGCGCCTGTCGTCAAACGCCTGCATGAGGAAGCCCTCAAAGCCATGGCCCATCCCGAGGTCAAGGAGCGCATGAACAAGCTGGGTGCCGAACCCTTCCCACTGTCGGTCGAGGCCTTCAACGCCTTCATCAAGACCGAGGTGGACGCCGCCGCGCGCATCGCCAAGGCGGCCGGTCTCAAGGGCCAGTGATGACGCTGGTGCATGTCGCCGGTGTCGGAAAGATGGGCCTGCCGATGGCCGGGCACTTCCACGCGGCTGGCCAGGCGGTGACGGTCAGCGACCCCAGCGAGGCGCGCCTGCAGCTGGCGCGCAGCCACGGCCTGCAGGTGGCCGATGCCGGCGCCGCGATGGCGCGCGCCGACATCATTGTTTCCTCGCTGCCCAACGACGCCGCCCTGCGCCAGGTGGGCGCCCAGGTGGCGGCTGCCGCGCGGCGCGGCGCGATCTACGTGGACACCAGCACGGTGTCGCAGCAGGCGTCGGCCGAAGTCGCGCAGGTGCTGGCGGCGGCCGGGGTGCCCTACCTGCGCACCACGCTCTCGGGCAACAACAAGATGGCCGAGGCGGCCCAGCTCACGGTGATGGCGTCCGGGCCGCGCGCCGCTTATGACAGCGTGTTGCCCTTGCTCAAGACCCTGGGGCCGAACCAGTTTTACCTCGGCGAGGCCGAGCAGGCGCGCCTGATGAAGCTGGTGGTCAACCTGATGATTGCGCAGACCAGTGCCATGCTGGCCGAAGCCCTGACCCTGGGCCGCAAGGGCGGGCTGGCCTGGGGCGACATGTGGCAGGTGCTGGGCGCCAGCGCGGTGGCCTCGCCCATCGTCAAGGCGAAATCGGCGCAACTCTCGCAGCGCGATTTCACGCCGACCTTCACGGTCGAGCAGATGATCAAGGACCTGACGCTGATTCTGGGCGCCGGCGCCGACAGCCATGTGCCCTTGCCGCAGACGGCGCTCACCTACCAACTCATGCAGGCGGCGCTGGCCCAGGGCGACGGCCAGGACGACTACGCGGCCATCATCAAGACGGTCGAGCGCAGCGCCGGTTTGCCGGCGGACGGACAGGAGGACGTTTGAAAAACTTTGTCTACAACGCGCAGGCGGCCCGTGTGGTCTTCGGCGCCGGCAGCCTGCAGCACCTGGGCCGCGAAATCGAGGCACTCGGCGCACGCAAGGCGCTGGTGCTGTCCACGCCTGAGCAGCGCGCCTCGGCCGAGATGATTGCCGCCCTGCTGGGGCCGCGTGCCGCCGGCGTGTTTGACCGGGCCGTCATGCATGTGCCGATGGAGACCGCACGCGAAGCCCGCGAGCTGGCCCGCCGGCTCGGCGCCGACTGCGCCGTCGCGATTGGCGGCGGCTCCACCACCGGGCTGGGCAAGGCGATTGCCCTCGATTCCGGCCTGCCGATTCTGGCGATCCCCACCACCTATGCCGGCTCCGAGATGACTTCCATTTACGGCATCACCGAAGCCGGACTGAAAAAGACCGGCAAGGATGCCCGCGTGTTGCCGCGCACCGTCATCTATGACCCCGAGCTGACCCTGAGCCTGCCGGTCCGCATGAGCGTGACCAGCGGCATCAACGCGTTGGCCCACGCGGCCGAGGGCCTGTATGCGGTGGACAGCAACCCCATCATGGATCTGATGGCCAAGGAAGGCATCACCGCCATGGGGCGGGCGCTGCCAGCTATCAAAAAAGAAGCGATGGATATCACCGCCCGCAGCGACGCGTTGTACGGCGCCTGGCTGTGCGGCACCGTGCTGGGCAATGTCGGCATGGCGCTGCACCACAAGCTGTGCCACACCTTGGGCGGCAGTTTCAACCTGCCGCATGCCGACACCCACACCATCGTGCTGCCGCACGCGCTGGCCTACAACGCGGCCGCGGCGCCGCAGGCCATGCAGGCCATCGCGCAGGCGCTCCAGGGCCGCAGTGCAGCACAGGCGGTGTTCGACCTGGCGCAGAACAACGGCGCGCCGGTGGCGCTGCGTGACATCGGCATGAAGGCGTCCGACCTCGACCGGGCCTGTGACATCGCCATGCAGAACCAGTACCCGAACCCGCGGCCGCTGGAGCGCGCTGCGATCCGCCAGTTGCTGCAGGATGCGTTTGAGGGCGTCCGGCCCCGGGCGTGAAGAGCGGGGGTGTGCATGTCTTCAATGCGTCCATTGCGTCCGCCGATTGTTTTAGACCTGCTCTGACCTGCCGGGCTGGCGACCGGAGACAACGGCGCACCGCGCCGGCAGGCCCATGAACACATGTTTGCAGGGCCAGTGCTGTGCGCAAGGCTTGCGCTGCATCACCTGCCGCCCGCGGACCCGCCAGCCCACGTGGGTTGTTCCGCCTTGCCTTAAACTGACGGAATGAATCTTCGATTTCTGGAAACATTTGTATGGCTTGCAAAGCTTCGCAATTTCCGATTAACCGCAGAAAAACTTCACACCACACAGGCCGCGGTCTCCAGCCGCATCGCGACGCTGGAGCAGGAGCTGGGCGTTCGCTTGTTCGATCGGGGCGACCGCGAAGTCACGTTGACGCTGGAAGGCAGCAAGGCGCTGGTCTACGCTGATCGCCTCGTGCGGACCACGCACGACATGCTTGAGAGCATGAAAGACCGGGCGCTGTATACCGGCGTTGTTCGGATCGGCGTGATCGAGTCCATCATTCATTCCTGGTTTCCCGAATTGATGGCACGCATTCACCGCGTCTATCCTCAGCTGGAAGTGGAATTGGCTGGCGACACGACGATCCGGTTGATCGAGCAGTTCACCAAGGGCAATCTTGACCTGATTCTGCAGACCGATCCCGTGCTCGGGGTTGATGTACAAAACATGCCGCTGTGCGACTTCCCGATGCGCTGGTTCGGTGCGACTGGCCTTAACCTTCATGGTGACGTGCTGACGCTGTCCGACATTGCAACGTTCCCCATCCTGAGCTTCTCACGCAATTCGGGTCCGCACAGATTTCTCGAGCGGCTGTTCGACGACCAGGTCGGCAAACCGGTCCGCATCAATTGCATGACCTCGGTTTCGGCCATGGTTCGACTGGTGGTCGATGGTTTTGGCCTGGCCATGATTCCGCCTGCAATCATCCAGCGTGAACTGGCCAACGGTGATGTGCGCCTCCTGCAAATCGACACCGAGATGCCGAACATGTCGCTCGTCTGTTCCTACCGATCGGGGCCGGAGACGCCGCTGTTTCAGCAGATCGCGGCGGTAGCGCAACAAACTGCGCAGGATTTCGCCCGGGGTTTACCTGGAGATGTTGCACGCATGCCCGCGGCCGATGTGGCCGCCGATCCCTGGACCATTTCCACGCGCCCCTAGGCTCATAAATTAAATTGATGGATGCTCGTCAATATTACTTGTTGGATTTGCACATCATGTTGGATGAAACTATGTCGAATAGTCAACATGATCTTCTGATCCCATATGAACACTGACAAGACACGGGGCCTCCTCTGCATCTGGACCAACATCGAGCCAGA
Source organism: Polaromonas sp. AER18D-145 (assembly GCF_002379095.1). GTDB lineage: Bacteria > Pseudomonadota > Gammaproteobacteria > Burkholderiales > Burkholderiaceae_C > Polaromonas. The sequence continues at coordinate 30,498 of NZ_NBZV01000024.1, read as the reverse complement.
GCACGATCTGGACTTCAACCGCTGGTATGACCGCGAACATATGCAGGAGCGTGTGGCCATCCCCGGCTTCCAGAGTGCGCGCCGTTTTGGTGCCATCGGCGACTGTCCACGCCCCTATCTGGCGCTCTATTACACCGACAGCCTGGATATTTTTCAGTCGGAGCCCTATCGTCGCGCCTTTGCCAACCAGACCGCCTGGTCGCTTGAAAACTTCACGCGGATGCGAGGCACGCAACGCCGCGTGGGCCAGTTGACCCTGGAAGCGGGCGCTGGAGAGGGCGGTGCGCTGGCGCTTTTTGTGGTGCCAGAAGCCACGCTGCGGCAGCCAGGCGTCAAAGCGCGACTGCAGCAGATGTTGACCGCCCTGACCGGGCAGGACCACGTTATTCGCACGACGCTGCTCGAAACCGATGCCGGCCTGTCCACCCCGGTCACCGCGGATGCGGTGGCTGCACCGTCGGATGCGCTCGTGATGGTGGAGGCGACCCGCGCCACGGCTGCCCACCACCATGCGCTGGCCTTGTCCGAATCCCTGGGACTGCCCCCGGGTGAGGTCTATTCGTTCCAGTCGCTTTGGCGATTGGCTTCCTGATTTTTTTCTGGAGAGTCCCATGACCCTGAACCGCCGCTACCTCTTATCCGCCCTGGCCGCCGCCTGCATGAGCCTGTCATCGGCCCACGCAGCAGACCGCTGGAACATGTCCGTCGAGCAACCCGACGGCAACTACATCTCGGCCGTCGCGCGCGAGTTCGCTGCTGACGTGGCCAAGGCCACCGGCGGCGAACTCGAAATCAAGACCCATTCCAATTCGTCGCTCTTCAAGCGGCCCGACCTCAAGCGTGCCGTGCAAACCGGCCAGGTGCAGGTCGGCGACGTGCTCATCTCGGTGCTCGGCAATGAAGATCCCATCTTCGAAGTCGATGCCGTGCCCCTGCTGGCGCGCGACTTCGACAGCGCCTGGAAACTCTGGAAGGCCAGCCGCGCCGGCATGGAGTCGCGGCTGCAGAAGCAGGGCATCAAGCTGCTCTACAGCGTGCCATGGCCGCCTCAGGGCATCTACACCAAGGTGCCTGTCACGCAGATGGCCCAGTTCAAGGGCATGAAGTTTCGTGCCTACAACGCCGCGACCTCACGTCTGGTCGAGCTGATGGGCGCTTCGCCCACGACCGTTAATTCGGGCGACGTTCCGCAGGCCTTCGGGACCGGTTTGATCGAGGCGATGATCACTTCTCCCGCTACCGGGGTGGATTCGCAGGCCTGGGATTTCTCCAAGTACTACTACGACGTCCAGGCCTTCATTCCCAAAAACGTGACCATGGTCAACGCACGCGCGTTTGAACGGTTGCCGCCCGCTTCGCAGAAAGCCGTGCTTGAGGCTGCTGAACGCGCCGAAAAAAGGGGCTGGGACATGGCGCGCAAGCAAACCAGCGAATTGACCCAGACACTCGCGAAGAACGGCATGATCGTGGGCACCACACCGCCAGCGATTGAAGTCGAGCTCACCAAGATTGGTGCCGTGATGGCCGCGGACTGGGTCAAAAAAGCTGGCGCTGACGGCAAGGCCGTGATCGATCAGGCCAAGCGCTAAGCCGCGATGAAGGCACTGCACCGTTTGTACCTGGCTTCGGGACTGTTGTCGGCGGCTTCGCTGATTCTGATCTGCACCATGATCCTGGCCCAGGTGGTGGCCCGCAACCTGGGCTCGACGGTGCGTGACGCCGATGAGTTCGCGGCCTGGGCCATGGCCGCCGCGGGCTTCTTCGGCCTGCCCTATGCCCTGCACTGCGGCTCCCACATCCGGGTGTCCGCCGTGGCGCGGTTTGTGCCGCCATCACTGCATCACGCGATGGAAGTGCTGGCCAGCATGATCGGGCTCTGCCTGGCCCTGTACCTGGCCTGGTATTGCTCGGCCTTCGTGCTGGAAAGCTATCGATTCAACGAGTTGTCGCAAGGCCTGGTGCCGGTGCCGCTGTGGCTGCCGCAGCTGCCAATGGCACTGGGCTCGACGCTGCTGGCCGTGGCCTTCGGCGAGCGGCTGCTGTGCGTGCTGCGGCATCAACAGTTTGAAATCGGCGACGGCGAAGAACGGAGCGAATGACATGACCACGATTGCAATCGTATTGATCGGGGCCTTGTTCCTGCTGCTGGCAATGGGGGTGTGGGTGGCGCCCGCGCTGCTGGCCGTCGGCATCATCGGCATGGAGCTGTTCACTGACGCGCCGGGCGGCGCCATCCTGGCGACCACCAGTTGGGCCTCGAGCGCCAGCTGGACGATGACGGCGCTGCCGCTGTTCATCTGGATGGGGGAGATCCTGTTTCGCACCAAGCTGTCGGACGACATGTTCGCGGGATTGGCGCCATGGGTGGAGCGCCTGCCCGGCCGCCTGCTCCACGTCAATGTGCTGGGCTGCGGCATCTTCGCCGCGGTGAGCGGTTCGTCGGCGGCCACGGCTGCGACCATCGGCCGGATCTCGCTGCCCGAGCTCAAGTCGCGCGGTTATCCCGAATCGATCTCGATCGGTTCGCTCGCTGGCGCCGGTACGCTGGGGCTCCTGATTCCGCCGTCCATCATCATGATCGTTTATGGCGTGGCGGCGCAGGTGTCGGTGGCCCGACTTTTCATCGCCGGCGTCCTGCCCGGCCTGCTGCTGATGGCGCTGTTTTCGGGCTACATCATCTTCTGGTCGCTGTTGAACAAGGACAAGATCCCGGCCGCCGGCCTGGCGATGCGCTTCGCCCAGAAGGTCTACGCCACGCGCCGGTTGATCCCGGTGGTCCTGCTGATCATCGGTGTGATCGGCTCCATCTACGCGGGCTTGGCCACCGCCACTGAAGCCGCAGCCATCGGCGTGGTGGGCGCGCTGCTGATCGCCGGTTTCTCCGGCATGCTAAACCGGGCGACCTTCCTGGACAGCCTGCTCGGCGCGGTGCGCACCTCGACGATGATCTTTTTCATCCTGCTCGGCGCCGCCTTCCTGACGTCCGCGATGAGCTTTACCGGTTTGCCGGCGGCGCTGGCCGACTGGATCGCGGCGATGCAACTGCCGGCCTGGGCGCTGCTGGTTGCGCTCACGGTCTTCTTCATCATCCTGGGCTGCTTCCTGGACGGCATTTCCATCGTGTTGCTGACCACCTCGGTGATTCTTCCGGCGGTGCAGGCCGCCGGCATCGACATGCTCTGGTTCGGTATCTACATCGTGCTGGTGGTCGAAATGGCGCAGATCACGCCACCGGTGGGCTTCAACCTGTTCGTGGTGCAAAACCTCACCGGCAAGGACATCTTCACCGTGGCCAAGGCCAGCTTCCCGTTCTTCCTGCTGATGGTGGTCGCCACCGTTCTCATCACGATGTTTCCCGAGATCGTGCTGAGCCTGCCCCAGGCCATGACGGCTCGTTGAGCCTGTTGCCGAGAACGATCCATGTCCCTTCTTCCGAAAACGCTGGGCTACTGGCGCGCTGAGCTTGACAGCGGCCGCATCAGCAGCCGCGATCTCACCGAACAGGCGCTGGACGCCGCCATCACCTCCAGCGAAGCGTCAAGCACGTTTGTTGCGGTGCATGCCGCCACGGCCCGAGCCACGGCCAATGCGATCGATGCCCTGCGTGCGGCGAAAGTTCCGCTGCCGCCTCTGGCCGGCATACCGATATCGGTCAAGGACCTGTTCGACGAGGCCGGGCAGATCACGCGTGCCGGATCGCGTGTGCTGAACGGGGCAGCACCAGCAACAACTGATAGCGTCGTGGTGCAGCGCCTGCGCGCGGCCGGAGCCGTGGTCATTGGCCGCACCAACATGACGGAGTTTGCATACTCGGGCCTGGGGCTGAACCCGCATTACGGCACACCCCGCAACCCCTGGGACCGGGCGACCGGACGCATCCCCGGCGGGTCCTCGTCGGGTGCCGCGGTGTCGGTGACCGATGGCATGGCCGCCGCAGCGATTGGCACGGACACCGGCGGTTCAGTGCGCATTCCGTCGGCCTTGTGTGGCCTGACCGGCTTCAAGCCGACCGCGCAACGCGTGCCGACCGAGGGGGTTCTGCCGCTGTCCTTCACGCTGGACTCGATCGGACCGCTTGCGCGCAGCGTGGCGTGTTGTGCGCAACTCGACGCGGTTCTTTCTGCGCGTGCTGGCGCCGCGCTTCGTCCGGCCTCACTTGCCGACCGGTGCATCGCGGTGCCGCGAACGCTGGTTTTCGAGGGCATGGATGCCACGGTGGCCGCCGCGTTCGACGCCGCCTGTCGTACCCTGTCCGCGGCGGGGGCACACTTGGTGGAGATCGACATGCCCGAGTTCGCCGAGCTGGGACATATCAACCGCCTTGGCGGCTTTATTGCGGCCGAGGCCTGGGCCTGGCATGCGCGTCTGCTCCAGACGGGTGAAGCCGAGTACGACCCGCGGGTCTCGGTGCGCATACGGCGCGGCGCCGCGATGACAGCAGCCGACTACCTGACGCTGCTGGGGGATCGGCGCCGCTGGATTGCCGGCGTGCATCAGCGCCTTCTGGACGCGAACAGTGACACCCTGCTCATGCCGACCGTGCCCGTTGTGGCCCCGCCGATCGCGCTGTTGCAGGACAGCGAGGAGCTTTATGGGGCCACCAACCTGCTCATGCTGCGCAACCCGACGCTCATCAATTTCCTCGACGGGTGTGCATTGAGCCTGCCCTGTCACAAGCCCGGCGAGGCACCGGTCGGCCTGATGCTTGCCGGCGTGCATGGCCAGGACGAGCGGCTGCTCAGCCTCGGTGCCGCCGTCGAGGTCGCGCTCGCACGGGGCACCTGAAGCCGCTAAGCGCCGGGCGTCGTCCACCGCTAAATCGCAAGGAGAATTTCATGACAGAGAAAATTGCCGTCATCCTCGGCGGCACTGGCATGGTCGGCGCCAACATGGCGCAATTGCTGGATCAGCAAGGCGGGTGGGATGTGACCATTGTGTCGCGCCGACCACCTCAGTTTGAGACCCGGGCGCGCCATGTGGCGTGTGACATGAGCGACCCGGCGGATTGCGAGGCCCAACTCAGCCAGCTGACGGACACAAGCCATATTTTCTGGACCGGCCACGCGACGGGGACCCGCTGGGTGGACAAAGTGGCCAGGGACACCGACCTGTTTCGCAATGCCATGACTGCCATTGAAGCAGCGGCGGGCCGGCTCAAGCATGTGTGCCTGCTGCAAGGCTCGAAGTACTACGGTCGCCACCTGGGGCCTTTCAAAACGCCGGCGAAGGAAAGTGATGCACGCCACTTCCCGCCCAACTTTTATTACACGCAGGAAGACTTCTTGAAAGAGCTTGCGCACGGCAAGCGCTGGACCTTCTCCCTGATGCGCCCGCACATCGTCTGTGGTTATGCCCGCACCGACATCAACCTGCCAAAACCGATTGCGGTTTATGCCACGCTCTGCAAGAAGCTGGGGTTGCCGCTGCGTTTTCCCGGGCCGGAAGCTGCATACCGGGCCGTGCATTGCGCCAGCGATGTAGAACTGCTCAACAAAGGCATGTTGTGGGCCGCCACCACGCCTGGCGCGGCCAACGAGGCGTTCAACATGGTCAATGGCGACCACTTCCGTTGGCAGTACCTGTGGCCGCGGATTGCAGATTATTTTGGAATGGAGGCTGGTGGCGTGCAGCAGATCGATCTTGAAACCATGATGGCCGACAAGGAAGACCTGTGGAACGAGATCGTGCGTGAACACAATCTCTTGCCGACACCTTTTTCCGAGGCGGCCAGCTGGGCGTTCGCCAACTATGCCTTTGCCCCGACCTGGGACATCATGCTTGACAACACCAAGGCGCGAAAGCACGGGTTTCAGGAGTTCGTCGATTCGGAAGACATGTTCATCCGGATTTTCGACAGCTTCCGCCGCCAGCGCTTTATTCCGTAAGGTTGCCGACAGCAGGCATCGGCGGTTCGGCGGAACCAGAACTTGCCAAAAACTTTTGGCGGTTGAGGGTGGCGCGGATACCGGGGGGTTGCGCCGCCGGCCAATTTCAGCTCATGCCCTCAACCCTCAATACACCCCAAATCGCCCGGTCCACTTGCGCTCGTAGTCCTGCTTGGCGAAGTGTTCGGCGACGAAGTCGATGAAGGTGCGCACCTTGGCCGACAGGTGTTTGCGGCTGGGGTAGGCCAGGTTGATGGTCAGGCGCGGCAGGTTCCACTCGTCTCGCCGCGGACTTTTCAGCCGTGGATGTGGCCGATGCCCGCGTCAGCAAGCTGCCAGCATTTCTGCCTGAGACCGACCGATTTTTCCCCGACAACACTTTCGACATGCGGCGCGCCCTGGTCGTTCATGCAGAGGGGATGGAGCGCGCGGCAAAAAATGCACAGGGCCGCGCGCCGCGTGACAAGGCCTACACCCTGTCGGCCGAACTGTTGTTGATGCAGCACACCTGCCACTGGTACCGCCACTCCAAGGCGGTCGCCTCTGCCCGCATGCTGGCCCGGCACCAGACGCCGTACCAGCAACTGCTGGCGTCCGTGGACCCGGAGACACGGCAGGCTTACCTTGCGGTGATAGGCCGGTGAACAGGCGGGGTCCTGCTTGGATTTTCAGTCAAATCGAGCGCCAGCCCGCATCGGACGGGCGCAAACAGCTATCAAATCAGGAGCTGTTGGGCTGTTGGCGCTTGTCAGAAGGTGCCGGCGGCATGCCCGGTCGCTTGTTTCAGCACCTGCAGGGCCTGCCGGCCATCACTGCCGCGCCAGGCCACGATCTGGTCCGGACGGATCAGGGCCAGCGGCGCTTCGTACAGCGCCAGCAGCGCCTCTGACGGCTGCAGCACCACTTTCAGGTCCAGGCCCAGCGCTGCCGCTGCGCCCACAAAACCGCGGGTGTCGGGCGCATCCGGCCCCAGGGCCAGCAGCGTCCATTCGAAGTTGAAACTGTCGTACAGCGAGGCGCCGTTCGCCAGCCAGGCGTGCGGCGCGCGGCCACCGGGGCTGGCGCTGGGCTGGTAGTGGCCGGCTTCGTCCGGCGGCGGTGTGCTGCCGTCCTTCACGATCAGAGGCGAGCCGTCGTAACGCCCGCCAAAGGTGACGCCGGGAATGTTGAACTCCAGGCGCACGTGCTTGTTCAGGTAGCTGGAGGCGCGTTCGCGCTCGGCCTGCCCCTCGGCATTTTCCTGCTCCAGCAGGCCGGTGGCACGGAAGCTGCCGACCGAATCGGCAAACCGCCGGGCATAGGCGGTGTTGCGTTCGGCCAGCGCTTGGCGCTCCGGGCCGTAACTGTCCAGCAACTGTGGCGGCGCCTGGCCGCGCACCACGGCGGCCAGTTTCCAGCCCAGGTTGACGGCGTCTTCCACCGCGGTGTTGTAGCCGAGGCCGCCGGTCGGCGTGAACAGGTGGGCCGCGTCGCCGCCTATGAACACCCGCCCGCGCTGAAAGCTCTGCGCCACCAGCGAATGCCCCGCGGTCCAGGTGCCGACCGACAACACCTCGATGGCCACATGCACGCCCATGGCTTCATCGACAATCCGCTGCGCGTCGGCGGCGGTCCAGGCCTCGGCATCTTCGCCCTCGTGCACGGCGGCGTGAAAGGCAAACTCCGACTGGCCGTCCACCGAGGCCATGAAGGCGCGGCGCTGCGAATTGACCGACACATACATCCAGGCGCGGGTGTGAGGGAACACAGTGTAAAAATCCGGCGCGCGCAGGTACACCGCAAACATCTTGCCACCCATGAACTCGCGTTTGACGCCGCTGGCGCCGTCCCAGGTGATGCCCAGCGTGCTGCGCACCAGGCTGCGCGGGCCGTCGGCGCCGACCAGGTACGCGGCTTGCACGTCCAGGGCTTGCCCGCCGGCGGTGGCGCGCACCTGCGCCTGCACGTGGCTGCCGCGGTCCTCGAAACTTTCAAGGCCCCAGCCGTAACGCACATCAATGCCGGGCAGGGCTTCGGCGTGGCGGCGCAAGGTGGCTTCAACAAACTTCTGCGACACGCGGTGCGGCAGCTCGGCCGCGCTCCAGGAGCCGCTCATGGCCTTGATGTTTTTCACCGCCTGCGCGGCCGTGGGCAGCTGCAGGCGCGCCAGCTCATGGCCGGTGTAACGCGTGAAGTAGGCAATGTCGGTCGGGTGGTCCTCAGGCAGGCCCTGGGCGCGGATCTCGCCGGCAAAACCCAGGCGGCGAAAATGCTCCATGGTGCGCGCCTGCGTGGCGTTGGCCTGCGGGTTGAAGGCGGTGCCCGGTTTGGGGTCCACCAGCAGGCAGGACACGCCGCGCCGCCCGAGTTCGTTGGCCAGCATCAGGCCGCAGGGGCCGCCGCCGGCGATCAGGACGTCGGTATGCAGAACGCCGCCCATGTCAGTACACGCCGAAGCGCCCGGTCCACTTGCGCTCGTAGTCCTGCTTGGCGAAGTGTTCGGCGACGAAGTCGATGAAGGTGCGCACCTTGGCCGACAGGTGTTTGCGGCTGGGGTAGGCCAGGTTGATGGTCAGGCGCGGCAGGTCCCATTCGTCGAGCACCGGCACCAGGCGGCCGGCCACGATGTCGCTGTAGACGATGTAGCTGGGTTGCACCAGGATGCCCAGCCCGTCGAGGGCCGCGGTGCGCAGGATCTGGCCGTCGTTCGATTCCAGCAGGCCCTTGACCGTGACGGTGGTGGTTTCGTCGTCGCGGGTGAAGCGCAGCTCGTTCGGGTTGTTGGCGTAGGTGTAGATCAGCAGCTTGTGTTTGTGCAGGTCTTCCAGGGTTTTCGGAAAACCGTGCTGCGCAAAATAACGCGGCGACGCCGCCAGGATGCGCCGGGTCTCCGCCAGGCGGCGTATCGTGATGTTGGAGTCGGGCTCGATCTCGCGCGTGCGGATGGCCACGTCGATGTTGTTGTCGATGATGTCCAGGTAGCGGTTGGCGGCCTCGACGTGCACGGTCACATTGGGGTAACGCTGGGTGTATTCGCGCAGCAGCGGCGCCACGTGGTGCAGCGAAAACGACAGCGAGGCCGTGATGCGCAGCATGCCGGTCGGGTTCAGCGCCGTGGCGTTGACCGCCGACTCGGCGTCCTTCAGGTCGGACAGGATGGTTTTGGCGCGGCTGAAAAACTCCTGGCCGGTGTCGGTGAGGTAGAGCCGGCGCGTGTTGCGCTCCACCAGCCGGGCGCCCAGGCGCTCTTCCAGCGCCGACAGGTGCCGGCTCGCGGCCGCATTGGACAGGTCCAGCGCTTCGGCGGCGCGGCTCAGGCTGCCGGTTTCGGCCACCTGCACAAACAGTTCAATCTCCGTCCAGCGATCCAAGCCATGTCTCCTGCAGTTGCCGTCTTGGGTTTTTTTTGGGCCGCCTGCATTGTGGCCCAGCCTCACCAGCCTTTTTTCCACCGCGCGGAAAAGTCATTTGCACCAGCCCGCTTTTGTTCCGGGACGCCCCAGCCTACATTTAGCGCCAGAGAGTCCACGAAGGAAAGTATGCACGTCCACGCTCCCGTTTTTCGGCAAATCCGGCCATGCGCAACCTGAACCAGGACACCATCACCCAGGCGGTGCTCGCCCGTTTTGCGGGCACGCCCGATGCGCGCCTGAAGGAGCTCATGACCAGCCTGGTGCAGCACCTGCACGCCTTTGCGCGCGAGGTGAAGCTGACCGAAGCCGAGTGGCTCGCCGGCATCGAATTCCTGACGGCGACTGGCCAGAAGTGCGACGCCAAGCGCCAGGAGTTCATCCTGCTCAGCGACACGCTGGGCCTGTCCATGCTGACCGTCGCCATGAACAACGACAAGCCGCAGGGCTGCACCGAGGCCACGGTATTCGGTCCCTTTCATGTCGAGGGCGCACCGCATTTCGACAATGGCGCCGATGTGGCCAACGGCGCGGTGGGCGAGCCCTGCGTGGTGCGCGGCAGGGTGCTGGGCCTGGGCGGCGAGGCGGTGGCCGGCGCCGAAATCGAGGTCTGGCAGGCCGACGCCGCGGGCAACTACGACGTGCAGTACGCCGACCTGGACAAGTTCCAGGCGCGTGGCGTGCTCCGGGCCGGTGCCGACGGCAGTTTCAACTTCAGGACCATCGTGGCCGAGCCTTACCCGATTCCCGCCGACGGGCCGGTGGGCGACATGCTGCGCGCGACCAGGTGCCACCCCTGGCGGCCGGCGCACCTGCATTTCATGATCAAGGCCCCGGGTTATGAAACGCTGGTGACCCATGTGTTTCGCAATGGGGACCCTTACCTCGACTCCGATGCGGTGTTCGGCGTGCGCCAGTCGCTGGTGGCCGACTGGGTCAAGCAGCCCGACGGTGTGTACCGCCTTGATTTCGGTTTTGTCCTCAACCCGGCCTCATGACGTGATCTACATTTTTTCCCTGATCGACAAGCCCGACAGCGGCGCGCTGCGCCAGCGCATCCGGCCCGAACACAAGGCCTACCTGGCCGCCATGGCGGAGCGCATCGCCTTTGCCGGGCCGCTGGTCAGCGACGATGGCCAGACCATGCTGGGCAGCCTGCTGGCGATCGAGTTCGACGCGCGCGATGCGGCGCACGCCTGGCTCGCCGAAGAACCCTTTACCCGCGCGGGCCTGTATGCGAGCACCAGCATCCATGCCTTCGTGAACCTGTGGCCGCAGAAAGCCGGGTTCCCCGCATGATCAAACACATCGTCATGTGGAACATCCGCGGCGACACGCCCGAGGCCAAGGCGGCCGGCATCGCCAAGCTGCAGCGCAGTTTTGAAAGCCTGCGCGGGCAGATTCCAGGCCTCACGCACCTGGAAATCGGTGTGGATGCCAGCCAGGTTGATTACGCCTGCGATGTGGTGCTTTATTCGGAGTTCGACAGCCAGGCGGCGCTCGATGCCTATGCCCGCCACCCCGAACACCTGCGCGTGAAGGGCGAACTCGCCGATCTGCGCATCGCGCGCCACCAAGTCGACTATGAAGGTCCGCCCGGCCCCCGGCCGGGGGCCAGCCCACATCACCAGGAGACAGTCAATGAATGACAACAGGAACAGTGACATGGACAGCGAGCTGCTGATCCGGCAGATGGTCGAGCGCTGGGCCGTCTGGCGCGATGCCGGCGACTGGGATCGTTTTGCCACCGTGTGGCACCCCGAAGGCGTGATGATGGCGACCTGGTTCCAGGGACCGTTCGCGGACTTCATCCGCGTGACGAAAGAGGGCTGGGCCAAGGGGGTCAGCATCCTGCATTTTCTCGGCGGCTCGGCCGTGGAGGTCGCGGGCGAGCGGGCCATCGCGCAGACCAAGATGACGATTTCCCAGCGCGGCATGGTGGAGGGCGCGGACGGCCCGGTGCTCTGCGACGTGGTCTGCACCGGCCGCTTTTATGACTTCGTGGAAAAGCACGAAGGGCGGTGGAAACTGCTGCACCGCCAGCCGATTTACGAAAAAGACCGCATCGACCCGGTGGACGCCTCGGCCAGCCTGAAGCTTGATGCGCAGGCGTTGGCCGCTTTCCCGGAGGGCTACCGCCACCTGGCCTATATCCAGACGCGGATTGGCTACACCGTCAAGCTCGACATGCCCATGCTCAAGGGCCCGGTGGTCGACGAGCTGTACCGTCGCGGCGCACGCTGGCTGGCCGGCGGACCCCTGGAGCGCTGACATCGTGAAAACATCCATCTTCTCTTTCAGCGTGAGCGTGATTCCGGCGCCGCTGCGATTTGTGGCAGCAGCCTTGCTGCTTGCTGCCGCTTCCCTGCCGCTGGCGCACGCCCAGTCTGGCACTTACCCGACCAAGGTGGTCAAGGTGGTGGTGCCGCAGCCGCCGGGCGGCGGCTTCGACTTTGTCGGCCGCCTGCTGGCCGATCGCCTGGGCAAGCAGGTGGGGCAGAGCGTCGTAGTGGAAAACAAGCCGGGTTCGGGCACGCTGGTCGGCACCGACTTCGTGGCCAAGTCGGCACCCGACGGCTACACCCTGCTGGTCGGCTCGGTCTCCAACCTGGCGCTCAATCCCGGCCTGTACCCCAACCTGCCGTATGACAGCCTGAAGGACTTCGAGCCGCTCGGCCTGGCCGTGGCCTACAGCTACACGCTGATGGCACGCAAGGACTTGCCGCTGGCCTCGCTCCAGGATGTGGTGGCTTTTGCCCGGGCCCATCCGCGCCAGCTGACCTACGCCTCGGCCGGCAACGGCTCGGGCCAGCATGTGCTGGCTGCGGCGCTGTGGCATCTGGCTGGTGTGGAGATCACGCATGTGCCCTACCGCGGCGCTCAGGCGGCTTACCAGGACTTGCTGGGCGGGCGGGTGGACCTGTTTTTTGACCTGTCGCCCACGGCGCGTGTGCAGGTGGATGCCGGCACGGTCAGGGCGCTGGCCGTGTCGGGCGCCGCCCGCAATCCCATGCATCCGGCGGTGCCGACGCTCCACGAAACCGGCACGGCGGCGCTGGAGCTGGAGTCCTGGTTCGGCTACTTCGCGCCGGCGAAAACGCCGCCCGAGGTGCTGGCCCGCCTGCGCAGCGATCTGGCCAAAGTGATTGCCGCGCCTGACGTGACGGAGGCCTTCCGCAAGGCCGGCGGCAAACCCATGAGCCTGGACACGGCTGACACCCGCGCCCTGGTACAGCGTGATGTCGCGCGCTGGACCCGGCTGATCCGCGATGCCGGCATCAAAGCCGAGTGATCTTCTCCATTTTTGAACCATTGAAAGCGAACCCATGAAAATTGCCCCCGAGTGCCTCGACCAGTTGTTCCTCAAGGCACGCACCGCCAATGGATTTCTCGACAAGCCGGTGGCGCTGTCCCTGCTGCGCGAGGTCTACGACATTGCAAAGATGGGCGCCACCTCGATGAACACCCAGCCGACGCGGTATGTGTTCCTGATCTCGCCCGAGTCGCGCGCGCGCCTGCTGCCGGCCCTGTCGCCCGGCAACCTCGACAAGACAAGGGCGGCCCCGGTGACCGTGATCGTGGCCAACGACACCAGGTTCTATGAACACATGCCCCAGGTCTGGCACAAGCCGGGCGCGAAGGAAAACTTCGAGGGCAACAAGGCCCTCGCCGAAGGCACGGCCACGCGCAACGGCACGCTCGGCGGCGGCTACTTCATGATGGCGGCACGTGCCCTGGGCCTGGACTGCGGACCGATGAGCGGTGTGGACCTGGCAAAGGTCAATGCGGAGTTTTTTGCCGACGGTCGCCTGCAGGCCAACTTCCTGATCAACCTCGGCTACGGCGACGACAGCCAGCTGTTCGACCGCAATCCGCGGCTTTCCTTTGAGCAGGCATGCACGGTGCTGTAAACCAGCGTTGCCGCTGTCAGGTGGCCGGGCTGGCCGCCCGCCGGATGATGTCTGCGAAGTGTTTGATCGTGGGGGAGCGTGTGGCCCCTTTTTTCCAGAGCATGCCGGGTGTGCGTATCGGCGTCGGATCTTCCAGCGGCACCACGCGCAGGTCGGCCGAGGGTGTGACGGCCGTCTCCGCAATGATGCCGGCCAGCCCGGTCTGGCGGATCAGCTCGATCATCGGTGCGATGGAGTTGAGTTGCGCCGCCACCAGCGGCTCGGCGCCGGCTGCTTCGAAACAGTCGTCCAGCAGTTTGCGCGTCAGGAACTGGGACGGCAGCAGGACCATGCGCACATGATGCAGTTCGACCATGCGCACGCGCCGACGTGTCGCCAGCGGGTGCGAACTGGCCACCACCAGGCGCAGCTCCTCGTTGTAGAGCGGCTCGAACCACAGGTCGGTGCCCTCGGGGCGGTAGGACACGGCCAGGTCCAGGTGACCCGAGGCCAGGCGCCGGGCAATCATGTCGGCCGACAGTTCTTCGACCGTCACCTGGATGCCCGGGTAGTGGTGCAGAAAGGTGGACACGCACAGCGGCACCATGCGTGTGTTGAAGCTCGGCGTGGTGCCCAGGCGAATGCTGCCGGTCAGGGTTTCGGCATTGCTGCGCAGGGCCTGGACGGCGCGGTCGATTTGCCCCAGGGCCGGGGTCAGGTGGCTGCGCAGGATTTCGCCGGCCTCGGTCATCCGGACTTTTTTGCTGCTGCGGTCAAACAACACGACGCCGAGTTCGTCTTCGAGCTGCCGGATCTGGTGCGACAGCGTCGACTGGGTGACGTGCAGGCGCTCGGCGGCACGTGTGAAATTCAGGGTTTCGGCGACGGCATCGAAGTAGCGGACGTGGCGCAGTTCCATGAAAAAAGCTCCGTTTTTATCATTGATGGCATCGATGATAACGGTGGAAATTAATCACTTCCGGAGCGGGGCGTGAGGTCCTAGACTGACGCTGCTTTTCCAATGCCCAGCCCCAGGGTTAACGACTCAGGGTAAACGATTAAAGGAGACAAGACATGGCGCAACTTGAAGCACAGGACCTGGCGCAGGCCGTGGTGGACCGCATGGACGACTGCCAGGACGCGCGGTTCAAGCAGGTCATGACCTCCCTGGTGAAACACGCACACGCCTTCGTGCAGGACGTGCAGCTCACCCCCGACGAATGGATGACCGCCATCCAGTTCCTCACCGCCACCGGCAAGATGTGTGACGACAAGCGCCAGGAGTTCATCCTGCTGTCCGACACGCTGGGCATTTCCATGCTGGTGGTGGCGATCGAGCAGGCCAAGGGCGCCGCGGCGCACAAGGCACGCAGCGGCGTCGATGCACCGACCGAAGCGACGGTGCAGGGCCCGTTCTACTGGGAAGGCGCGCCCGAGCTGCCGCTGGGCGCCGACATCGGCGCAGGCAACCCGGGCGAGCCCTGTTATTACCACGGCCGCGTGACCGACCTGGCCGGCCAGCCCCTTGCCAACTGCGCGGTGGACGTGTGGTCGGGCGACGGCGATGGTTTTTACGACATGCAAAAGGGCGCGGACGCGGGCATGGCCCTGCGCGCGCGTTTTCACACCGATGCGGACGGCAACTATCGCTTCTGGTCCATCAAGCCTTCGTTTTATCCCGTGCCCGACGATGGCCCGGTGGGCGGCATGCTGCACCGCATGGGCCGCCACCCGAACCGGCCCGGCCACATGCACATGATGCTGACCGCGCCCGGCCACGAACGCCTGACCACACACATCTTCGTGTCCGACAGCCCCTACATCGACTCGGATGCCGTGTTCGGCGTGCGCAACAGCCTGATCGTGGACTTCGATGCACACCCGGCCGGCCAGGCACCCGACGGCCGCATCCTCGACAAACCTTTCCACAGCGCGAAGTACGACTTCCGGCTGGTGGCCAGCGCCTGAGCCCCGCGCACTTTTCTTGACTGGAGAAATGATTTGAAAATCGGCAAGGCCACCGTGCCCCGTTCTGCGATCTGCACCTCGAACGAAAACACCATCGTTGTTCGCGGCGCGGATCTCGCGCATGAACTGATCGGACAGATCAACTTCGGCGACTACTTCTTCCTGCTGGTGACCGGGCGCCGCGCCGACGCCGCCACCAGCGCCGTGCTCAACGCCACCCTGGTGGCCATCGCCGAACACGGCCTGGTGCCCAGCGTGCAGGCCGCGCGCATGACGCTGGCGGCCGCACCCGACGCGATGCAGGGCGCGGTGGCGGCCGGCATCCTGGGCTCGGGCTCGGTGATCCTGGGCGCCTCCGAAACGGCGGGCCGCCTGTATCTCGAGGTCGAGAAGGAAGCGGCCCGGCACAACGGCGACCTCCGGGCGGCGGCCCGTGTGGTGGTGGCCGACCTGCGCGCGCGCAAGCAGGCCATTGCCGGTTATGGCCACCCGGAG
The DNA here is from genome assembly GCF_002379095.1 of Polaromonas sp. AER18D-145. Lineage (GTDB taxonomy): Bacteria > Pseudomonadota > Gammaproteobacteria > Burkholderiales > Burkholderiaceae_C > Polaromonas. The sequence continues at coordinate 14,871 of NZ_NBZV01000024.1, read as the reverse complement.
CACAAGGCGCGCGATCCGCGTGTGGGCAAGCTGTTCGAGGTGTCGGCCCGGGCCGGCGGCGGCCAGCGTTACGTCGAAATCGCCCAGGCCGTGGAAGCCGTGATTCCCGAGATCGTTGGCAAGGAGCTCAAGCTCAATGTCTCGGGCGCCATTCCCGCGGTGCTGCTGGGTGTGGGTTTCCCGGTCAATGCGCTCAAGGGTGTGCCCATGCTGGCGCGCACCGCGAGCCTGATCGCGCACCTGAACGAAGAGCTCAGCGACCCCATCGGTTTTGCGCTGTCCTACCAGGCCACGCGGGAGCTGGAATACACCGGCGAGATGCCGGCGGAGCGCCAGGCATGAGCAAGGTTCTCGCAGGCGTGCGTGTGGTCGAACACGGCACCTTCATCACGGGGCCGGCAGCGTCCATGCTGCTGGCCGACCTCGGTGCCGACGTGGTCAAGGTCGAGCTGCCGGGCACGGGTGATCCTTTCCGGGCGTTCAAGGACGGCCTGTACAGCCCGCATTTCCAGACCTACAACCGCAACAAGCGCAGCATCACGCTCAACACCAAGCAGGCCGGTGACCTGGCGCAGTTCGATGCGCTGGTCAAGGAAGCCGATGTCTACATCCAGAACTTCCGGCCCGGCGTGGCCGAGCAGATCGGCGTTGGCGAGGAGCGGCTGCGCAAGCTCAATCCGCGGCTGATCTATTGCTCCATCAGTGGTTTTGGTGCCACCGGGCCCTCATCACATCGACCGACCTATGACACCGTCGCCCAGGCCGTCAGCGGCTTCCTGGGCCTGCTGGTCAACCCGAAGGATCCGCGCGTGCTGGGCCCGGCCATGGCCGATTCCCTGACCGGCTTCTACGCGGCCTACGGCATTCTCGGGGCGCTGCATGAACGCCACGCCACCGGCGTGGGCCGCAAGGTGGAAGTCTCCATGTTCGAAGCCATGACGCACTTCAACCTCGACGCCTTCCAGCACCTGTTTTCCGCCAATGAAGTCATGGGCCCGTTCAGCCGGCCCAGCGTTTCGCAGTCGTATGTGATGAAGTGTTCGGACGACAAATGGATTGCCTTGCACATGTCCTCGCCGCCGAAGTTCTGGCAGGGCCTGGCCGCGGCAATGGAGAAGCCGGACATCTTTGATGACGCGCGTTTTGCCACGCGCGAGGCCCGCATTGCGCACCAGGAAGACATGATCGCCGTGCTGGGCCCGATCTTCGCCCAGCGCGACCGCGCGGAATGGTGCCGCCGCCTGGAAGCCGGGGACGTGCCGCATGCGCCCATGTACACCACGGCCGAGGTGCCCGACGATCCGCAGGCCAGGCATCTGCAGCTGTTTGTCGAAACCGAGCACCCGGTGGTCGGAACCTTTCGCACCGTGCGTTCGCCCGTCTCTTTCGATGGCGAACGCGCCCTCGAAGTCACCGCACCGCCCTTGCTGGGCGAGCACAACGCAGAACTTCGCGGCGGCTGGACCCCGCGCGCCGCGACAACACCCCAACCGGAAACCCGCGCATGACCTCTTCTTCCATCCCTTCCCTGCACCCGCGCCTGGCCCGGCGCACGCTGCTGGCTGCCGCCTGCACACTGGGCCTGGCCGCCCTGGGCCTGAGCCCGGCGGCCGTGCTGGCACAGGACTATCCGTCACGGCCCGTCAAGCTGATCGTGCCTTTCGGCCCGGGCACCACGACGGACATCATTTCCCGCGTCATTGGCGAAGCCCTGGCCAAACCCCTGGGGCAAGCGGTCATTGTTGAAAACCGCGCCGGCGCCGGCGGTGCCATCGGCTCCGACCTGGTGGCCAAGTCGCCGGCGGACGGCTACACCCTGGTGATGGGCACGGTGGGCACACACGCGATCAATGCCACGCTGTACAAAAAGCTGCCGTACGACCCGCTCAAGGATTTCGCACCCGTCGCCTTCGCCGGCTACACGCCGACGCTGCTGGTGGTGGCTGCCAACTCGCCGTTCAAGTCGGTGAAAGACCTCGCGGCCCAGGCGGCCAAGCCGGGCGGTGTGAGTTTTGCCTCGGCCGGCAACGGCACCTCGGGCCACCTGGCCGGCGAACTGCTCAAGGCCAGGCTGGGCGGCGAGATGGTGCATGTGCCCTACAAGGAAGGGGGCCTGGCGATGTCCGACGTGATGGGCGGGCAGGTGCAGTTCATGTTCTACCACCCGGCGGCCGTGCTGCCCCACATCAAGGCCGGCAAGCTGCGTGCGCTGGGGGCCTCCAGTGCGAAGCGCAGCGCCGCCGCGCCGGACGTGCCGGCTATCGCAGAGCAGGGTGCTGGCGACTTTGACCTGGTGGCCTGGTTCATGATCTACGCGCCCGCCGCCACCCCTGCGCCTGTCCTGGCCCGGCTGCGCGATGCCGCCGCCCAGGCCATGGCCAGCAGCGACGTTGTGGCCAAGCTTGGCGCGCAGGGTCTGGAGCTGCGCAGCATGAAGCCCGATGAGCTGGCCGCCTTCGGCCGGACGGAAATTTCAAAATGGTCTGAACTGGTCAAGCGCTCAGGCGCGCAGGTCGACTGAGTCCCGAGTTTTTCCGCGTCCTTACCTATAAATCAACAGGAGACAAACCATGAAACTTTTCAACCGATTTTTGTCCGCCGTTGCTGCGGCAGGAGCCGTCAGCATGCTGGCGATGCCTGCCGCCGCCCAGGCCCCCGCGCCCTTGCGCATCGGCAGCACGCTGGCGCTGACCGGACCGCTGGCCACCACCGCGCTGACACACAAGCTGGCAGGCGAAATCTATGTGGACCAGCTCAACGCCAGGGGCGGCCTGCTGGGGCGCAAGGTGGAATGGATTGTCAAGGACGACCAGTCCAAGCCGGAGCTGGCCCGCACCCTGTATGAGCAGCTCGTGACCTCGGACAAGGTGGACCTGCTGATGGGGCCTTACGCGACCGGGGCGATTCTCTCGGCCATGGGCGTGGCCCAGCGTTATAACAAGGTGCTGGTGCACCACACGTTCGGCATTCCGGCGCTGGCCAAATACGAGATGGCGTTTCCGGCCTGGTCGCTGGGGTCGGACCCCGGCACGACGGTGCCGAACTCGGTGTTCGACGCGCTGGCCGCATCGCCCAAGCCGCCCAAGACGGTCGCCTTCGTCACCAGCAAGTTTCCGTCCATCCACTTCATGTCGCTGGGCGCCCGGGAAGTTGCCAAGAAACGCGGCCTGCAGGAGGTGCTGTTTCTCGAATGGGACTTCGGCAACCGCGATTTCGGACCGATTGCCGCGCGTGTCAAGGACGCCAAGCCGGACCTCGTCTGGGTCGGCGACATCGGCCTGGAGGGCAACATGCTGCTCGACGCGATGAAAAAAATCGACTACGTGCCGCCGCTTCATTTCCATACCTATCCAGCGCCTGGCCCCATGACCAAGTCGCCCGATGGAAAAAACGCGCTGTCACTGACGATCTTCGAAGAGCACGCACCGTTCACCGCCAATCCCGTTGCGGCCGAATTTGTCAAACTGTTCAACGAACGCGCCACCAAGGCCAACCTGCCTGACACCTCGGTGGAGGTGCAGGCTGCGGCTTCGTACTCGGCCTGGCAGATCCTGGAAGCCGGCGTGCGCGGCGCCAACAGCTTTGACGACAAGGCGATTGGCGCCTGGCTGCGCAAGAACCGGGTGGAGACCATCCACGGCCGCCTGCGTTTTGACGGCCCCGGCAACTACGGCGACGACCTGATGAAGATCAAGCAGGTGCAAAACGGCAAGTGGGTCGTGGTGCATCCGGCGCAGTTCGCCCCTGGCGGCGTCAAGCTGCAAGTCAACTGACGCCGCGAGCCGCAGATGAGTTTTCCGAGTTTCAACCTGCTCGCCCAGTCCATCCTCTCGGGGATCTTCATCGGCGGCCTGTACGGCCTGATCGGGCTCGGGTTGGGCCTGACCTGGGGCCTGCTGCGCCAGATCAACCTGGCCCACTTCGGCCTGGTGTTCCTGGCCGCCTACATGAGTTACCACATGGCCACGGTGTGGCATGTGGACCCGCTGCTGACGCTGCTGATCCTGCCGCCGCTGTTTTTCCTGTTCGGCGTGGGCATGCAATGGGTGTTGTCGCGTTTTGCGATCTCGCCCTTCAATTCGCTGCTGGTTACCTTCGGCATCACGGTGGTGATGGAAAGCGTGATCCAGGCGATCTGGACGGCGGATTTCCGCCGTCTCGAGACACACTACAACGACCAGAAGTTCACCCTCGGCTCGCTCTACATTCCGGTGCCTGAGCTGGTGACGCTGGTGGTGGCGGTGAGCCTGTCGCTGCTGATCTGGGCGGCCATGCGCTATACCGACCTCGGCAAGGCACTGCGTGCCATGGCCGAGGACGGACCGATTGCCGCGGCCTTCGGCATCAACCAGAAAGGCATGTCGCTGATGCTGGCCGGGATCTGCGCCGCGCTGGCGGCCGTCGCCGGCATCTGCCTGGCCCTGACCTTCACGCTCACGCCCTCGCAGATTTTTGCCTGGGTCGGCGTGGTTTTTGCGGCGGTCATGCTCGGTGGCCTGGGCAGCGCGCTCGGGCCACTGGTGGCCGGCATCATCATCGGTGTCAGCGAGGCCATCACCATGGCGGTCGCCGCGCCTTCGTGGGCGCCCATCGTGAGCTTTTCGCTGCTGATCGTGATGCTGCTGTTTCGTCCCGGCAAGCTATGACCCCCACGCTCGCCACTTCGTGTGTTTCGCTGCCCCCACAGGGGGCTGAACTGCGCTTGGGGCGGCCCGGCGCTCCATTCGGATCCAAACAATGAACAAAACAGTCATCGGCATCCTGGCCGCGGGTGCCCTGCTGGCCAGCGTGCCCTGGCTCGGCGTGCCGGCCTTCTACGAGTCCTTTCTCTACCTGCTCTGCCACTGGATGATCCTGGCCTTGTCCTGGAACATCCTCTCGGGGTATTCGGGCTACTTCTCCTTCGGTCATGGTGCTTTTTTCGGCATCGGCATGTACACCTCCGCCGGGCTGGCGGCCAACCTGAACTGGCCGTTTCTCTGGACCCTGCCCGCGGCCGCGCTGCTGGCGGCCCTGCTGGGCATGGCGCTGGGCGCCGTGGTGTTCCGGGTCAAGTCCGTGCGCGGCGAGCTGTTTGCGCTGCTGACGCTGGCCATCACCTTCGTGGTGGGCACCATCGTGCTCAATACGCGCATTGACGGCGGCCCGGGCATTTACCTCAATTCGGTGGCAATCCCGGCGATCGGCCCGACGGCGTCGTCGTCGATCTACCTGATGGCCCTCATGGGTGCCGTCGCGACACTGCTGATCTCCTACCGCATCCAGGCGTCCCGGCTCGGCATGGGCCTGTTTGCGATTCATGACGACGAAGACGTGGCCGAGGTGATGGGCGTGCCGACCTTTCGCTACAAGCTGCTGGCGTTCGGCATCTCGTGTGCGCTGGCTGGCCTGGCCGGTGGCATCCACGCGTTGTTTGTGTCTTACGTGACGGCCGGCGAAACCTTCACCATCGTGGTGCCGCTGACGGTGGTGCTGATGAGTGTGCTGGGCGGCACGCGCCACTGGGCCGGACCGGCCGTCGGCGCCGTTGCGATCACCTGCCTGATGTACTTCTTCACGGCGGGCAACAACCCGATTGCCGGCAAGGCCGCCGTGGGCGTTATCCTGGTGCTGGTGATCCTGTTCATGCCGAACGGCATTCTGGGTTTCTTTCTCAAGCGTACGGCGGGCAAGCGGTCGGTTCCGCCGGCGCCTGCGGTGCTGGCCGCCGCTGCCCCCGAGGCCGCGGCGGCACCGGCCGCCTCCGGCAAGGTGCTGCTGGACGTGCAGAACCTGTCCAAGGCCTTCAAGGGCGTACAGGCCCTCGACGGCGTGAGCCTGCAGGTGCATGAAGGTGAAATTCTCGGCCTGCTCGGCCCCAACGGGTCCGGCAAATCGACCTTCATCAACGTGGTGAGCGGGCATTTCCCGGCGACCGGCGGACAGATGTTTTTTGAAGGCCGCCAGCTCGCCGGGCTGGAGGCCCACAGCATTGCGCAGGCCGGCATCGCGCGCACTTACCAGATCCCCCGGCCATTTGCCCATTTGACCGTGCTGCAAAACGTGGCCCTGGTGGCGATGTTTGGCGGCGCGGCGCTGAACCACGAGCAGGCCACGCAGGAAGCCTGGAAGTGGCTGGAATTCACCGGCCTGCAGGACAAGGCCGATGCCCTGCCCGATGACCTGAACCTGCACCAGCGCAAGTTTCTCGAGCTGACCCGGGCGCTGGCCTCGCGGCCCCGCCTGGTGCTGCTCGACGAGGTGCTCTCCGGCCTGACACCGGGCGAAATCAACGAGGCGATTGCGCTGATCCGCAAGATCAGGGACCGCGGCGCCACCATTGTGTTTGTCGAGCACGTCATGCGCGCGGTGATGGCGCTGGCCGACCGCGTCGCCGTGCTCAACTACGGCAAGCTCATCGCCGTCGGCCCGGCCCAGGAAGTGATGCAAAACAGCGAAGTGGTCAGCGCTTACCTGGGGACACCCCATGCTTGAAGTCAACAATATTTCTGTCAATTACGGCGCTGCACCGGCCCTGTGGGGCGTCTCGCTGGAAGTTCAGCCCGGCGAGTTGGTGTGTGTGGTCGGCCCCAACGGCGCGGGAAAAACCACGCTGATCAATGCCATTGCAGGCATGCACCGGGTACGTGAAGGCAGCCTGCGTTTCAACGGACGGGACATCACCGAGCTGGCCAGCCACCGGTTTTGCGAGGCCGGCATTGCCATCGTGCCAGAGGGCCGCAGGCTGTTCACCCAGATGACGGTGCTGGACAACCTGGAGCTGGGCAGTTTCATTGCATCGGCCAAGGCGCATCGCAAGGCCTCGCTGGAGCATGTGCTGTCGCTGTTTCCGGTGCTCAAGGTCAAGCTGGACAGCCCCGCGGGGTCGCTCTCGGGCGGCCAGCAGCAGATGGTGGCGATTGGCCGTGCCCTGATGGCGCGGCCGGGCTTGCTGCTGCTTGACGAGCCGTCCCTGGGCCTGGCGCCGCTGATCGTGATGGACATGTTCCGCATCATCCGCCAGATCAATGCGCAGGGCACCTCGGTGCTGCTGGTGGAGCAGAACGTGGCCATGGCCATGGAGCTGGCCAAACGCGCCTATGTGATGGAGGAGGGCCGCATCGTTGCACAGGGCGAGGCCAGCGAGCTGCTGACACGGCCGGAAATCCAGAAAGCCTACCTGGGCCTGGAAACGCACGAGTGAACTTGCAGACTCGCGGTCGGGCGGTGCTCCTGAAACAATAGCTGCTGGCGCCCGTCCCTCAAGGGTTGGTGGCCTATTTCGTGCATCAACACCGGTTCGCTGCCGAGCTGTCGGTGGTGCAGCCTGGCGGCGCCAGCACCCTTGCAGGCCTGATAATCGGCAGCTTTTGCCTGCAAACCCGTGACCTTTCCTCTCATCACTGACCCCTTCTTCTACGCCGTGGCGGTTCCCGCCGTGCTTTTGCTGGGGGTCAGCAAAAGCGGGTTCGGGGCGGGTTTCGGCTCGCTGGCCGTGCCCATGATGGCGCTGGCGGTGACCGTGCCGCAGGCGGCGGCCATCCTGATGCCGGTGCTGCTGCTGATGGACTTGCTCGGCATGGCGGCTTTCCGCAAGGACTTCGACCTCAAATTGCTGAAGTTCCTGGTGCCTTTCGGCCTGGTGGGCACGCTGGTCGGCGCCCTGTTGTTCAGCCTGCTCGACGGCAAGGTCGTGGCCAGCATCGTGGGTTTTTTCACCTTGCTGTTTCTGGCGCAGCGCCTGCTGTTCCCGCCCCGACCCGACAGCCCGCCGCCGCCGAAGTGGCTGGGGGCGCTGTTGACCGCGACCTCGGGTTTCACCAGTTTTGTGGCCCATGCCGGCGGCCCGCCCATCAGCGCCTATGTCATTCCCCTGCGCCTGAGCCCGCTCAAATTCACCGCCACCCTGGCGTTTTTCTTCTTTGTGATCAACCTCTCCAAGTGGATTCCCTATGCCTGGCTGGGGCTGCTCGACCTGCGCAACATGGCGACCTCGCTGGTCCTGCTGCCGCTGGCGCCTGTGGGCGTCTGGGCCGGCGTGCGCATGGCCAGGCGCATCAGCCAGGTGCTGTTTTACCGGGTGCTGTATGGCGGCATGTTCCTCACCGGCTGCAAGCTGCTCTGGGACGGTTTGCGCTGATACCCGGGCTCCACCGCCCTGCGGGTGGCGTGTGTCGCCGGTAAAAACTGCACACGCGGGATCTGGTGATTTTCTGTAAAAATCGCCAATATGAGAACAAAAGGTTACGTGTTACCGTTTGACACCGTTTGCGTGCCGCTTTGTTCTGCCCTCCGGTTTTCCAGAATGTTTTCATGACCACCGTCGTTTTTGCCGATCTCGTCGGCAGCACCAGCATGTTCGAGCGGTTGGGGGATGAAACCGCCTCGCGTTTTGTCACGCAGCTGGTCGGCGCCCTGAGCCAAGTCTTTGAGCAGCACAGCGGCCGGGTCGTCAAGCTGCTCGGCGACGGTCTGTTTGTCGTGTTTCCGCAGGAGGGCGACGCGCTGGCCGCCTGTGTCAGCATCCAGAAACGCTTCCTCGACAAACCCATCCGGCCCGGCGGCACTGGCGCGCCGGTGCAGATGCAGATGGGCATGGAGTCGGGCGAGGTGATCGAGATCGACGGCGACTGCTTTGGCGATACCGTCAATTCGGCGGCGCGGCTGGCCGACTTGGCTGGCGCCGCACAAATTCTCACCACGCAGAACGTCTGGGCGGCCCTGGGGCCTGTGCAGCGGGCCTCATTGCGCAGCTTGGGGCCCATGCACCTGCGCGGCAAGGCGGAAGCCAGCCTGGTGTACCGGGTGGAATGGCAAAGCGGCCGCGACGACGATGCCACCATGATGGGCCGCTCGATGGCTGCCGACGCCGGGCCGCTGGTGCTCGAGCTGGTGGCCGGCGCGCAGGCCGTGCAGGTCAACGCCGGCAGCGCCAGGATGTCCATCGGCCGGGGGGCCGGCGCGTCGCTGGCCCTGAACGATCCGCGGGTGTCCCGCATGCACGCCACGCTGGAGTGGCGCGGCGGGCAGTTCGTGCTCAGCGACGCGTCAAGTTATGGCACCTGGGTCTACTTTGGCAACCAGAACGAGGCGGTGGTGTTGCGCCGCACCGAGTGTTATCTGGTCGGCAGCGGACAGATCAGCGCCGGGTGCGAACGCAAGGAAGGCAGCCCGCTGATCAACTTTTCCATCAGCAGCTGACCGGCCGCCGATAGAATTGCTGTTTCCAAACGTATCCAACTGGTCATCCCCCCTTTACCCCATGAGCCTCAACAAGCTGGGACGCTACGACATCATTCGCGTGCTGGGCAGGGGCGCGATGGGGCTGGTCTACGAGGCGCGCGACCCCAATCTGGACCGCCGCGTGGCGATCAAGACCATCAAGGTGGAAAACCTGTCCGAAGAGGCCGCTGCAGATTACGAAGCGCGTTTTCGCACCGAGGCGCATTCGGCCGCCCGCCTGCAGCACCCCAATATCGTCAGTGTGTATGACTCGGACCGCCATGGCGACATGGCCTTTCTGGTCATGGAGTTCATCCAGGGCGAAGACCTCAAACACCACCTGGACGGGGGCCGGCGTTATTCGCTGGAGGACACGCTGCGCATGGTCCGGGACCTGTTGTCTGCGCTGGACTATGCACACCGGCAGAGCATCGTGCACCGCGACATCAAGCCGGCCAACCTGCTGATCGAGGCTGATGGCCGGGTCAAACTCACTGATTTCGGTGTGGCCCGCATCCAGGATTCCGGCGAAGCCACACGCACCCAGGGAACCATCGTGGGTACCCTCAAATACATGTCGCCCGAGCAGGTGCAGGGCCTGCCAATCGATGCGCGGGCCGACCTGTTTGCGGCCGGGGTGGTGCTGTACCAGCTGCTCACGGGCAAGCGGCCCTTCGACGGCGACACCGACTTTGCGATCATCCAGCAGATCGTGGGCCACACCCCGGCCGCGCCCAGCAGTTTCAACACGCTTTTGCCGGCCGCCATCGACGCGGTGGTGGCGCGGGCACTGGCCAAAAAACGCGACCAGCGTTTCGCGACCGCGCAGGAATTTTCGGCTGCGCTGCAGGAAGCCAGCGGCCATGCATCGGACCCGACCATTGTGCCGCCCGTGAGCCCGTCCTGCGCGCGCGCGGGCACGGCCACCGACACCGGCCGCTCACGCGCGGGCGGCTCCACCGTCAAGCTCAGCACGACCGGCACCGACACCGGCTCGACCGTGACGCAGGAGCTTGAGCTGGTCTACTGGAAGGACATCAAGGACTCCGAGGACCTGGAAGACCTGAAAGGGTTTCTCGACAGGTTTCCCTCTGGCATTTACGCCGATCTCGCGCGCCGGCGCCTGCGCAAGCTGGGCGACACGGTGGAGGCTGATGGCTCTGGAGCCGGTATCGAATCCACCGCCACGGAGGCTTTTACCGAAGAGGCCAGCGAATGGACCCGGCTGCAGGCTTCCCATACCCGTTTGGCCCCGATCCCGGCCTCGAACCCCCCGCTTGATCCTCCTGCGGGTATGCCGGCCACGCCCGACGCCCACGACGCCGAAGTGACCCAGGTGGGGTTGGCGACGGTGCCGCTTCACAACCCGGTGCCGGACAAGGCGCTGGCAGCCGCGCCTGTGCCATCAGTGGCTAACCCGACCCCGGCCCGGGACGAGGCCCAAGCCTCCGCGCCCGTCGCGCCGGCCGCATCCGGCGCGCCGCCAGCGGGGCGCTCCAAAATGCCGCTGGTCGTGCTGGCCGGCGTGGCGGTGCTGGTGCTGGCCGGCGTCGGGTTCAAGGGCTTCTCCGGGGAACCGGCGCCGGTGGTTGCGGCGCCCGCCGGCGCAGCGCCTGTCAGCCCGGTTGCGCGATTTCCGGAGCTTTCACCTTCCGCCAAGGCGGGCGCAGAGCCTGCCGCCGTCAATCCATCAGCCAAACGCGCCACCCCGGTGCGCACGGACAAGCCGGCGCCATCCAGGCCGGCCGCGGCGGACGGCGGGACGGGCGCTGCTGTGGCAGCCGCCGCGCCGGCACCTGCGGCTGCCACAGCGCGGTCGTCCAGTCCGGCGCAAGCCTGTGAAGGCCGTGTGTTGCTTGGTTACCAGATCTGCATGAACGAACAATGCGCCAAACCTGCCTACAGCAGGCATCCGGTCTGCGTCGAACGGCGCACGATGGAAAAGCTGCGCCGGGAGGCGCAGGACCAGCGCAATTGAGGCGTTTTGAAGAGGCCGCCCGCCAGCCCGCATCGCCGCGCCCCTCTTTTTGCTATAAAAACCGGAGCTATCTGCGCCCATTTATCAAGGGAGGAAGAGGGATTTGACTGAAATCACGGGGAAGCACGCCGGGCACGGCGGCAGCGCGGGCGGGAAGGGGGACCGGCCCATGGCACCCGGACGTCCCGTCCCCGGTTTGGCCGATGTGTTGCGAGCCGTTACCATAGTGTCAAAATTCCGGGAGATTCGCATGCCTGTGGTTGTGATTGCCAATCCGAAGGGCGGCGTCGGTAAAACGACGCTGTCGACCAATGTTGCGGGTTATTTCGCCAGCCAGGGCCATGCGGTCATGCTCGGCGATGCAGACCGCCAGCAGTCGTCCCGCCTCTGGCTGGGCTTGCGGCCGCCCGCAGCCCGGCCGATCTCGACCTGGGATGTCAGCGCCGACCTGATTGTCAAACCGCCCAAAGGCACGAGCCACGTGGTGCTCGACACGCCCGCCGGCCTGCACGGCTGGCGCTTCAACGATGTCCTCAAGCTGGCCGACAAGGTGATCGTGCCGCTTCAGCCCAGCGTGTTTGATATTTTTGCCACGCGCAGCTTTCTGGACCAGCTCGCCGAACACCGCCACGCCGGCAAGATGCAGGTCGGCATCGTCGGCATGCGCGTCGATGCCCGCACCATCGCGGCTGACAAGCTGCGTGCTTTTGTCGAGGGCCTGGGTTTGCCGGTGCTCGGTTATGTGCGTGATACCCAGAACTACATTCATCTGGCAGCCCGTGGCCTGACCGTGTTCGACGTCGCCCCGGGCCGGGTGGAAAAAGACCTGCAGCAGTGGCAGGGCATCTGTCACTGGCTGGACCAGTGACAGCGGCGCTTCCGGGGCCGGCCGTGTCGCTGGCTGGACAGGCCGCCATCGGTGCGGACGTTAAAGTCCGGGCATGAAAACCTTCCAGACCCTCTCCGAACTCGCGGCCTGTGTCGGCCAGGAAGTCGCTGTCAGCGACTGGCTGACCATCACCCAGGAGCAGGTCAACCTGTTTGCCGAAGCTACCGGCGATCATCAGTGGATCCATGTGGACCCGGAAAAAGCCAGGGCGGGCCCGTTCGGCGGGCCGATTGCGCACGGCTTCCTGACCCTGTCGCTGCTGCCCAAATTTTTTGAATCGTCCCTGGAGATCGTTCAATCCCGCATGGGGGTAAATTACGGGCTCAACCGGGTGCGTTTCACGGCGCCGGTGCCTGTTGGCAGCCGCTTGCGCGCCCGCCTGAAGCTGCTGGCCTGCGAGCCGATTGACAACGAGGGGCAGCAGATGACCTGGGAAGTGACGGTCGAGCGGGAAGGTGCGACCAGGCCGGTGTGTGTGGCCGAGTCCCTGGTGCGGCGCTACCCGTGACGGGCCCACAGGCCCGAACCGCCTGATCCACGAAAAAAGCCCGCTGCAGTCATGCAGCGGGCTTTTTTTCGGGAGCTGCAGGGTCCTCCCAGGTGGCAGGCTTACATGTAGCCGATTTCGCCCTGCGGGATTTCCCCGTTGCGCAATGCCGCGATGGCTTTGGCACGCACGGCGCTGCGCTCCAGACCGGAGTTGGTCACGCCGACAAAGCCGGTGCCGCCATTGCTGATCTTCACCGGGGTGAGCGCTTCAGCCCGGACTTCGGCAACGGAACGGGTGGAGTTGAACTGGACGGCAAATTGCGAGCCGTCAGCCTCGTCGGCATGGGCGCCGAAAGCGGCCAGGGTGGAAAAAGCGGCGACAGCAAACAGTTGGGTGGTTTTCATGATGAATCCTTTCAGGGTTGGTACAGAGTTCCGGCCAGGGTGGGCTTCATCATTCCCATCTTGTCCAGTCTCGGTGAGTCGGTTTGTGCTCATCGATGGGTTGAACTTTACGCCTGCTTCGATCAATTTAAAACTACATAGTCATCAATTAACCATTTCAGTAATTGAAACAATAAAGTATTCGACATACAATCTGTTGCACTATGGATCGTTTCAGTTCAATGAAGGTGTTCCAGCGTGTGATCGACGAGGGCGGCTTCGCGTCGGCGGCGCGCTCCCTCGACATGTCGCCCGCTGGCGTCACGCGCATGGTGGCGGCCCTGGAAGAACACCTGGGCGTACGCCTGCTGCAGCGCACGACACGCAAGCTGGCGCTCACTGACGCAGGCGAGGCTTACCTGCTGCGGGTTCGCAGCATCCTGCACGAGGTGGAGGACGCCGAGTCGGCGGCGGCTGAACACACGCGCGAATTGCAGGGCACGCTTCATGTGCTGGCGACGCCGGTACTGGCCTCGTATTTCCTGTCACCGCGCATTGCCACCTGGCATGCGCGTCACCCCGGGGTGCTGCTGGACCTGCAGATCGACCCCTTTCCCCAGCCGCGCATCGAGGAGTTTGACGTGACCTTCCTGGTGGTGGACGAGGGTTTTGACGGTGACATCGTGGCCCGGCCGCTGGCCACGACCGACTGGATCGCCTGCGCGTCGCCCGACTATCTGCTGCGCGCCAGCACACCGGATTCGCCGGAACAGTTGCGTGGCCACACTTACCTGAAATTCCAGTGGCCGCAGAACTCCGGTCACTATGGCCGGCAAACGCGCCTGCAACCGGTTGGGGGCGGCGACGCCGTCGAGGTGGACCTCAGGCCTGCACTGCAAACCACAAGCTTTGACGTGTTGCTGCGCGCGGCACTCGATGGCGCCGGCATCACCTTCCTGTCGCGCTTGCTGGTGGCCTCGCACCTCGAACGCGGTTCGCTGGTGCACCTTTTGCCGGACTGGGTGTTTGGGCGCTTCACGATTTATGCGGCGCTGCCCACGCGCAAGTTCATGCCGTCGCGGACCCGGGCCTTCCTGGATTTTCTGGCCGAGTTTGGTCTGCGGGACGAAACCGGTCGTCCTAGATCGGGGTGAGTTGGGCAGCAGGCAGCCAGCCACTGAAAATGCCCAGCAGGGCGTTGATGCGCCTGGCGGCTTCAGCCTGGTCGCGTGCGCGCGAGATGCACTGGTACAGGTCACTGCGCAACAGCCAGAGATCGGCCGGAGTATGGGCCGTGTTGATCCTGAAAATGATGCGCTGCGCGTCAACGCTCTTGCAGTCATGCAGGATTTGGTGCATCTGATGCCGGATCTGCTCAAGCGGCATCCGCTCCGTCGTGTCGGGCGCGGCAGGAGGTGGCCGCATCGCGGCAAAAATGGAGGTGAGAGCCATGGGGACCTGTGGATTCCTGAGGTCGGATAAACCGCAGGGGGAGGGCGAGGGAAACGCTGACGAACCGGATTGCGGCCATCGAGCGTAAGCGTGCTAACGAATTCTAGGGGATTACCCTGTGATTGAGTAGGTCGGCCGCCCTAACTAACCCGTTGTGACATTTGCCGCAACGCACGGTCAGCAAGGCGCCGGGCGCGACTTGCGGCGGTTTCCGGAACAAAAAAACCGCCCGGAGGAAGCCCCCCGTGCGGTTCTGGATGGGCCTGGCCGAAACCCGGCCAGCGTGCAGCTATTACAGGTAAGTGGCTTCGCCGCGCGGGATCTGGCCTAGGCGGACAGCGTCGGCCGCTTGTGCCCGCACGGTGGCGCGGTCGGTCGAGGACTGCGCGGTGGCCGCCACGCGCGAGCCGGCAGGCTCCTGGCTGTGGGTTTTCACTTTGGCGGCGGCTTCGGCCTGGACTTCGGCCACGGAGCGGGT
>NZ_NBZV01000023.1 GCF_002379095.1 Polaromonas sp. AER18D-145 | reverse complement strand
CCCCAAGCTGGAGCGCGCCGCACCCCCGCCCGCCCTGCGAGCGCCTTCGCCAGCGTTGTCGGGTGCGCGGCGCGACCACCGCGACGGGCCCGAGTACGACCAGGAAGGTCGCCGCGACTGGGACGACCCGCAAACGCAGGTGACGCTGCCGTTCTACGGATTCGAGCACGTTGACCTCGCGACGGGCCACGGCGACTTCGTGGAGGGTAACTACCTGGCCTGGGCCCGCGAGAAGGGGGCAGACGTCCGCAGCCTGCGGGGGCCGGAGAACGCGCTGCCCCACGACTATGTCTGCCCGCAGGCTTGGCGCACGGCCGTGCCGGAGGCGCTGTACCCGACGGCGTACGTCGCGGAGAAATCTTGCGAAGCGATCGCGCGCCTGGCGACCCAGGATCGGCCATTCTTTCTGTTGGTGTCGTTCCCCGACCCGCACCATCCGTTCACCCCGCCGGGCCGCTACTGGGACATGTACAGCCCCGACGAGATGCCTGCGGAATGGGCCTACGCGGATCGCGAGTGGCCGGTGCCGCCGCACGTGCAGGCGGTGTTCGATGAGCGCGCAGCGGGGCGCGCGCAGGTGGGCGGCTTCGCTGCCTTCGCGGCCAGCGAACGGGAAGCGCGAGAGGCGCACGCTTTGTCCTGCGGTATGGTTGCCTGCATCGACGACGCCATCGGCCGCGTGCTGGGGACGCTGCGCCAGCACGGGCTGCTGGAAGATACCGTGCTCGCCTTCACCAGCGACCACGGCGACTTCCTCGGCGACCATCGCCTGCTGCTAAAAGGGCCGGCGCATTACCAGAGCCTGGTGCGTGTGCCCTTCATCTGGTCCGATCCGGCGCTGCCGCAGCGCTACGGCACGGTGACCGGGCAGCTGGCCAGCAGCATGGATCTGGCGGCGACGGTGCTGGAGCGCGCCGGCGTTGCCACGCCATGGGGCATGCAAGGCCGGAGCCTGCTGCCCGTGCTGGGCAACGACACCGCGGTGCGAGACGCCGTGCTGATCGAGGAAGAGCAGCAGCGGTTGTGCTTTGGATTCGACAAGCCGCCGCGCGTGCATTCCCTGGTGACAGCGACGTGGCGCCTGAGCGTCTACCGCGACACGACCTTCGGCGAGCTTTACGACCTGCAGGCAGATCCGCGCGAGCGTGTCAACCGCTGGGAGGATTCCGCGTACGTGCGCCAGAAGGCCGAACTGCTCGCGCAACTGGTGCGCGAGCAGCTCAAGGCGGTGGACCAGGCGCCGTTTCCGACCGCGCTTGCCTGACGCCGGTCAGGCGAAGCGGGCCAGCAGCGCGTCGGCGTTCCCGTGCAGGATTTGCGCCCGCTCGTCCTCCGACAGGTGGGCCGATCGAACGGCCTCCAGGGTGCGCGCGGTATCGAAGATGGGGCAGTCCGTGCCCACGACCACATGGTCGGCGCCGAACAGCCCGACCGCCTGCTTCAGCGCTCGCGCTCCCAGTGAGGCGCAGTCCACCCAGACACGCGGCGCGCGGGCTGAAGGCAGCGTGCGGCCAGGGTCGCGCAGCTGCACCATGTGGTCCATGCGCTCAACCACGGCGGGGAAGGTGCCGCCCAGGTTGGAAACCTGCACCGTGACGTTGCGGTACGGCTCGAGGAAATCCGACAGCAGCAGCGTCACCATGGCCTCACCGATGTCATGCTGTACGGCCAGCGCGCGGCGCGCGAGATCGTGGTCGGGCGGCGGCTGCTGCAGCGCACCGCCGTCGGCCAAGCGGCCGGGGTGCACGAAGAGGTGCGCCCCCAGGGCGTCGCCGGCCGAGAAGATCGGTGCGAGGCGAGCCGCTGTGGCCTCCGAGAGGAACCCATCCACCGGCAGATCGCCCCGACCAGCCCCAAGTCACGGCGGGCCCGCTGCAGCTCGGCGACCGCCGCATCCATGTCCGCCAGGGGCAACGCCGCCAACCCTGCAAAGCGCAACGGATGCGCGCGACAGAGTTCGGCGCAGGTATCGTTGAACAGCCGCACCAGCGGCGCCGCCTGCTCCAGAGGCAGGCTGTCGACGCCGAACAGGCCTGGCAGCGATAGCAGCTGGCGGCGGACGCCGCAGCGATCCATCAGCTCCAGGCGCAAAGCCGGCTCCACGTCGTGCTGATGGAAGCCCAGCGTTCCGATGGGCATGACCAGCCGCTCGCCACCGGCGACCACTTGCTCGATCCGCGGCACCGCGTCGCTGCGCTCGCGCAGCTTGCGCGCGAGCGCCAGGGGGGACCCAATGGGCGTGCAGGTCGATCGCCGGCCCCGGCATCACTCGGCCTTCGCGCCGGACTCCTTGACGACGGAGGCCCAACGTGTGATCTCGCTGTCGATGAGGGTGGCGAACTCCTTGGGCGTCGTGGCCGTGGGTTCAGCCGCGAGCGAGGCGAGCTTCTGCCTGACATCGGGTCGCTGCATCACCTTGGCCATCTCGGCATGGAGCCGGTTGACCACGGGCGCCGGCGTGCCCGCCGGGGCTACCACGCCGAACCAGGGCTGCACGTCGAAACCGGGCAGGCCGCTTTCGGCGATCGTCGGCACATCCGGCATCGCGGCCGACCGCTTGCCGCTGGGGGTGGCCAGGACGCGCAGCTTGCCGGCCTCGATGTGCGGCCGGGCCACGGCGTACTGCAGGAACATCGCGGAGACCTGGCCCCCCAGCAGGTCGGTGGTCGCCGGGCCGTTGCCCTTGTAGGGAACGTGCACGATGTCGATGCCGGCACGCGAGCGGAACAGCTCGAGCGCCAGGTGGGCGCCCGTGCCGTTGCCGCCGGAGCCGAAGTTGATCTTGCCGGGCTGGGCCTTCGCCAGCGCGATCAGTTCCGCCACCGTTTTCACCGGCAGGGAGGGATGGGACACCAGCACCATGGGCGACCACGCGGCCTGCATCACCGGAGCGAAGGCCTTGCGGGCGTCGTAGGACAGCCGGTTGGCCATCAGGCTTTCATTGATGGCGAGGTCCGGCGCCACCAGCAGCAAGGTGTAGCCGTCGGCGGGCGCGTTGGCGACCAAGCCCGTGCCGATGGTGCTGCCGCCGCCGCCCTTGTTGTCCACCACGACCGGCTGTCCGATGCCGGCCTGCAGCTTCTCGGCCATGAGCCTGCCCAGGATGTCCGTGAAGCCGCCCGGCGGGTAGGGAACGACCAGGCGGATCGGCCTGGCGGGATAGGCGTCCTGCGCGATTGCGGCCGGAGCGGCAACAGCAGCCAACGCCGTGAGCAAAGCGGCAAAAGTTCGGCGGGAAATGCGTGACACGATGTCTCCTTGGTTTGAAGTGGCGACAGGCGCCCGCCCCGACAGGGCGCGCGCCTTGCGACGTGGATCGATGAAATGAACGGACGCCGAGCGTCAGGTCTCGTGTTGCCGTTGCGGCACTGTTCCCGCATTGCGGAACTGCGACAGTGGCGGCATCAGGTAGCGCCGCAGGTCCTTGTGATCGGCGGCAGGGGCCTCCGGGATGGGTCGGGTGCCAGCCATGGTCACGCGTTCCATGAGCCTGCGCTGCGGGTAGTAGTCGTGTAGTGCCGAGTGCTGGACATTGCGGTTATCCCAGAATACGAGCATGTTGGCCTGCCATTGATGCCGGTACTGGTACTCGTGGATCAGGGTCTTGCGATACAGCATGTCGAGGATCATGCGGCTCTCGTCCTCCGCCATGCCCTTGATATAGAGGGTGAACTGCGGGTTGACGAAGATCGCCTTGCGGCCGGTGATCGGGTGGACACACACGACGGGATGAGTGACGGCGGGGTATTTATCCTCGAATTTGCGCAGCTTCTCGATGCCGGCGCGGTCGTCCGGAAACAGGCTTCGGAACGGCTTGAAGTCGTGCACGGCCTCCAGTCCCGACAGGAAGCGCTGCCAGCGGTCGGATAGCCCTTCATACACCGCCGTCATGCTGGCGAACGCCGTGTTGCCTCCCACCTGCGGAACGATCTTGGAGCACAGCGCGGTTCCCATGGGCGGCGCCTCGCGGAAGGTCTCGTCGGTATGCCAGATATCCGTCGGCGCCGGCGGGTTTCCTTCCTTGTTGTCGTAGACGATCAGTTCTGGGGCATCGGCCGCATTCGTCGAGAACGGGTGCACGCTCAGCTCACCGAAATAGCGCCCAAATCGCTTGAGGTCATCCGACGAGATGTCCTGGTTCGGGAAAACCAGCACGCCATGCTCGGCATGCGCTTGCCGCACCTCGTCGGCGGTCGCACGATCGAGTGGTTGTGTCAGATCAATTCCGGTGACTTCAGCGCCCAGGAAGACGCCGAGACGGCGGATCCGCAGGCTGCTCTCGCGTGCGGTCTGTGGGGCCGCGGGGCTTTCAACTGCCATCATTCATTACTCCTTGATCAGCCGGTAACCGGCATTGGAGATGACTGTATTGTTTGATCCAGATCAAGGAAATTGAAATTCTGGCGGCGGCCTATTCCCTCAGGTTATGGATCGACTTGGCGCATCGGAGCAGGACTGCGAAGTCCTGAGGAGACCGCGGTAGAGCTCCGCGCTTGCGCCGTTCGGCCCTATGCATCGATGGAGCCGACAGGCTCCGGCAGCTGAGTCCAGGGCGTTCAGGGTGACGTCAAGAGCTTCCCCCGCTCCACAATCCCCCCGCTCAGCGTCCCCAGAAACGCAGCCACGTCCCTGATCTCACGCTCCGACAGCTTGATCGGCTTGCGCTCCTTGTGCGCGCCTTCGCCATGCGCCAGCTCGGAGTGGCCGACCGTCGCAGCCGGTGACCTGGCGTAGTGGCCCACCACCTCCTCCAGGTTCGCGAACTGCCCCGCATGCATGTACGGCGGCCGCATGGCGACGTTGCGCAGGCTCGGCGTCTTGAACGCGGCTTCCAGGCCGGCGGGGTCGGTCACCATGTACGCCAGCTCCTGGCATGCGTCTGGCTTCGCATCGCTGAACTGCCCCAGGCAATTGAACTCGTCCTGCTGCACCTTGGCCAGCGCCGCGGCGCGGCCACGGTCCGGTCGCTTGGGGTGGCTTTGTTGCGATAGGGGAGCCGAGGCGAAAAGAGTTGCGCGGCCGGCCTGTTGATCAAGCCGCCAAGCTGTAGAACTGCTGTGCCGCGGACATGGTTTGGCCCTCGGGGCGCCCAACTGCCCCTTGCGGATCATGTGCATGGTTTCGATTCCGCTCCCAGCCGGCCATCACCATCGCCAGCGCAGGGCGCGCGACCCGGGCTTCTCGAGCTCGACCGGTTCTCAGAGGCATCCATCGAAAAATGGAACTCAGCCTCTCGAGATCTAGACGAACTCAATGAGAGGCTCGGCAGGGATTCATGTAAAAAACCGCGAAAACGACCCTAAACCTATGATTTTATTGGAATTATTGTGGTGTCGAAATTCAAAGGCCCGATCTTTCGTCGGAAATCCAGCGTGTAGTCGCCGAACCGATTGATGTGAGCCGTGCGAAACGGCGCCAGGCCCGCCAAGATCTCCAGTGTGATCTCGACGCCCTCGTCGCGAAAGCTCCTGCAAAACCCGCGTCATACCCGGGGTAATCGTACTTTTGGTAAATTGGTGCGATTGTCATGGAAAAGTCTTTGCAAAACAAGCACATAGAAGTCCGTCCGATGCATCAAAAGTACGATTACCCCGCTTCCGGGAAGCGTCGTCCTGCTGCTCCGACATTCGCAAGCTCGCAGTCGAGAAGGAACTTGCGCTTGAAGCCAAGATCAAGCGGATGGTGCTGCTCAGGCAGGAACCGGCACTTTGCGCAGCGTAAAGAAGAAAGTGGCCCCGAGCCCGGGCGTCGAATCGGCCCATAGCTGGCCCCCATGCCGCCCGATCACGCGGCTGACGGTGGCCAAGCCCACACCGGTGCCGGGAAACTCGGTCACGGCATGCAGCCGCTGGAAGGCATGGAAGAGCTTGTCAGCGTAAGCCATGTCAAAGCCCGCACCGTTGTCCTGCACGAAAAATGCCGGGACCCCGGCGGCGTCTGTTTTGTGCCCGACCTTGATTTCGGCACAGTCTCGCTGGGAGGTGAACTTCCAGGCATTGCCGACCAGGTTTTCCATCACCACACGGATCAGCCGCCCGTCGCCCTGAACCTGTAAACCGTCTTCTATGCTGATGTTGGCCACGCGTTCCGGGTTACGCCCGCGGCATTCATCGGCGATCTCGCGCGCCAAGGCGCTCAGATCGACCGTTTCGCGGCGCAATTCCAAGCGCGAGACCTGCGCCAGCGACAGCAGGTCTTCAATCAGCTGCCCCATCTGCGCCACCCCCGCCTGGATGCGGGACAGGTAGTGCTGGACTTTTTCGTTCGGGTTGCCGGCAGCGAGCTGTTTGGCCAACAGACGGCTAAAACCGTCCACCGTGTTCAGCGGCGAACGCAGATCATGAGAGACCGAATATGAGAAGGCTTCCAGCTCCTGGTTCGACAGGCGCAAGGCCGCCTCAATGGCCTTGACCTCGGTGATGTCCGCATCAATCCCCACCCAGAAGCTCACCTCCCCCTGCTCGTCAAACACCGGTGACGCGCCGTAGGCCATGGTGTGGTAGCTGCCGTCTTTGGCCCGCAGGCGCCGAATGCCCGTATACGGCGCCCGGTTCGCACGGGCAACCTGCCACGTCGCCTTGACATCGGGCAGGTCTTCGGGATGAATGAGGGCCAACCATTTGTAACCGGACCAGCTCTCCAGTGTGCCACCCACCAGGTCAACCCACGCGCGGTTGTAGTAGGTCCCGTCCCCCTCCGGGTTGGCCGTCCATATCGCCTGCGGCGCCTGCTCGGCCAGTGCATGGAACAAGGCCTCCTGGCGCGCCAGCGCGGCGGTGCGCGCGGTCACTTTTTGCTCCAGTCCGACATTGAGCTGGTTGACCTCTTCGATCAGCCGAGCATTGTCTATCGCGCTCGAAGCCAGTTGGGCCAGCTCCAGCGCGACATATTCATCCTGTTGCGTGAACTCGCCCTCGTATTTGTCAGACAGCTGCAGCAGCCCGATGTTTGTGCCGTCGCGCCCGGTCAGCGGCACCGCCAGCCAGCCCCGCATCGGCGGGTGCTGGCTGGCATAGCGACCAAAGCCGCGCCAGCGCGGGTGCGCTTCCAGTTCGGCTTGCGTCAGGCGCATGGAATGGTTGGTTTCGCAGACCAGCGCGTAAATGCCGCGGCCATTCATGGCTTGGTTCAGCTCACGGTAGGCGGCATATTTATCGGACAATGACCGCGTATTGATGGCCTGCGCCCACTCATTGCCCTTGTGAATACTCACCACCGCCTGGTGCGCACCAATCACCCCACGCGCCTGGTCAGCGACCTCTTGCAGCCTGCCCTGCAGCGTCTGATGCCAGACAATGGCCTGGGCTGCGTCAACGGCGCGCTGCAGCGTAAAGAGATAGTCCTGTACGTCCTTTTCCGCTTTGACCTGGGCGGTCATGTCCAGCGCCACGACAAAGCGCGCTGCCCGGCCGGCATATTGAACCGGCTGCGAAACGATATCCACCGGAAATACCGAACCGTCTTTTCGGCGGTGCTGCCAGGATTCTCTTCGCTTCGACACCGCTTCGGCCAGTTGCTGGCGCATACGGCCATGCTCTGCCTCGGGACGAATACCGAAAATCGTCATCGCCAGAAATTCTTCGGCCGAATAACCGTAGCTTTGAATCGCCGCATTGTTAACCGCCAGGAACTGTGTGGTGGCGATGTCGTACACCCACATGGGCACCGGCGCCGCCTCAAACAGCGCCGCATAGCGCTGCTCGCTGTCAATGAGCGCCTGCTCGGCAAGCTTGCGGTGGGTGATGTCCATCATCACGCCGCGCGGCCGGACCCCGGGGAAATCGGCCGCCTGGCGCGCGCGGTTGTGGAACCAGACCATGCGCCCGTCCGCCGACTGCATACGGAACTCGACTTCCCAAGCCGCGCCCTCGCCATGGGAGCCGCCGTCGTGCTCGAGAATCCTGCGGCAAAAGCCGCTCACCGCATCCCGATCGTCCGGGTGGACACGGTCTTTCCAGAAATCGGGCTCGGCGAGCCAGCGCTCGATCGGGAAGCCCAGAATGCTTTCCGCGCGGCGGCTGACGAAAGTGAAGCGCAGCCCCTCGCCGCTCGCCTCGCCTTCCCAGACGATGGCATCCAGCCCTTGGACCAAGTCCCGGAAACGGCGTTCGGATTCCAGCGCGGCGGCGCGCAGTGCCTCCTCTTCGGTCACGTCCTCCACGATCACGAGCAGCCGAGCTTCTTCTTCTTCTTCTTCTTCTTCCGCAAGCCGCGTTCCTGCCAGGGTGATCCGTAACAAACGTCGCGAACCGTCTTTTGCTGGCATCTCCATCGGGAGGTTCCGCTTCTCTTCCCCGGTAGAGAGCACCTCGAGAGCGGCTTCTTTCAGCCCGCTCACCGGCAGCAACTCCGTCACCATCGGGTGGCGGGCGATCGCCTGCTTGTCGACCCCGAAGGTCTCGCGGAACGAACCATTGGCACTGAGCACGGCGAGGTCGTCCCGAAGGACGAGGAGTCCCGCAGGCACGCTTGCAATAATGGTTTCGGCGTACCTGCGCCGCAGATTCAACGCATTCAGGAGCTGCTCGGTCTCGGCCGCCATCCGGTTGAAGGTATACGCGAGAGAGGACAGCTCGTCTCGAGTCGTGATCTCGAGCCGCTGCGAAAAGTCACCGGCACCGATGCGCCTGGCCGCTTCGTCAACCCGGAGGATCGGCTGGACGATGTAGCGGCGGGCCAGAAAAATGCCCACCAGAAAGATGGTGCCCATCAGGCAGGCAATGATTCCAAGCGTGTAGAGCATCCGGCGACGCAAATGCTGCGTCCCTTCCTCGAAGCGAGTGACGAGTTGATGCGATAACTTCTGCAGTTCGTCCGTCCCGGATTCGATGCGGCGGTAGGCCTCCTGGAATTGCGGCTCGCCGCGAGGTCTGACGGCCACATCGACCAGGTCCGGCTTCAGTGTGCGCCAGAGCTTGTCCACCGCGGCCAGTTCGCCGCCCACTTCCGGAGGAGCCGGGACGAGCCGGCCATTCATGACCTCTCCGCCCCGCTCCATCGCGGACAAGGATTTCTCGAATTCCGCGATCCGGGTCTGGAGGCCTGCCCGGTCCTCCACCTGGCCTATCGCCACCATGTGGGCCCATGCGCGAAGTTCGACTAAGAGCATGCGCTGCCGTCCGGCCACGTTCACGAAGTGGCCGTCGGTCTTGGTTTCCTCCATGAACCCCACAAAGAAGGCGATGCTGACGAGTGACCCGAAGAGCGGCATCAGCAGGAGAAAACCTATTTTCTTCGTGAGCGTGAATCTCACGGCCGAGGCTTGCTTGCTTGCTTGCTTGCTTGCGCAATGTTTCTTCCATAATGACAAGCCAGCCTTTTGAAGTGGTGGATTCAGGGACTCATGCGGTTACACGCCGGCGGCACGCCGAACGTAGTGCAGAACGCCAAATATACATGGCGCTCCAGCGCGCGCCAGCCGTCGCACACCAGCCGGTAACGGAACTTGGCACCGGCGGCAATGATTTGCATCAACGAGGGATTGCCGCTGCTGCCGCGCAAGTGGTCGCCGAGCCGCTTGCGCAGATCGCCCGCGCTGCCGATGTACACCACGCTGCACACGCCCGTCTGAACATCCTGCGTTCTTATTTCATACACCCCCGGCTCCGACGGAGCACCAGCCAGCACGCTCTGGCGCGTCAGCGGCAGCAAGGATGAAAAATCAGTCGTGGCAGTCAAATAACCCCCTTTATGGCCGCGGTCGCGGTAATCCGGGATACCCAGGTCATGCCGGATGTAAGCCACGGAGCGGCGGGAAAGCCTGGCCGCGAATTTTTTGCCGATCTCGGCGGCTATTTCGCCATCCTTCAGCGGCGCACGTATTATTCCTTCCATCATGAGCGCGCGTTCATTTTTTATCACATGATCCACAAAATAATAATGTACCTGGCGCGGTTTCGGGCACAGTGAACGCAAATCAACTTCTTTCCCGCCGGGAAGGATGATCGACAGTTTACGGATCAGCCGGGAGATCCGGCCCTCGTCAACAATCACTTTGATCCCGGCTTCGGCGCGCAGTGCAGCAGAAACCTGGGCTTGTGAGAAGGGGCGCAGCGCGAGCGGGTTTGCGCTGCGCACGTAATCTGCCTGGGTTTCGATCAATTTCCGGACGATCGCGCAGCTTATCCGGTTGCGGGTATTGATCAGGCGCAGGTGTCGCACCAGCCGCGCCAGTTCCATGCTGTTCGCCGAGCGTGCCAGAATGTCCGCCAGGATTTCTTCGTCGAACAGGTATTCACGCCCATAACTCTCGCTGTGATGGAAAAATGTAACGTCACCATCCACCAACACGGCGTGTCCAAGCGCACGTTGCGCCTCCGGCAATACCTGCGGCGCCGTCTGCGTGCCCGGCAGTTGCCGGACGGTCAAGGCGCTTTTCAAAGCGTCAAACTGGGGGGATTGTTCCCCTTTTTTTACCAGTCGATCGAATGCCCGCAACGGAATTTCGAGGAACCGGGAGAGCACTATCTTGCCAAGGAGGTCGGCTGCCAATCTTTTTTTATCAGGCATCTGCATTTTTATTGTTAGGGAAACCCTGAACAGGCCATTGTTCAGGGTTTCAATGTTATCGTAATTGCCGTCCTAGGAGCCTGTCGGACTTGAGTGCGCGCAAGCGATGATTTGCGGGCGAGGTGAATTTTTGAGGGCCCGAGTCGTGCTTTGCGCGTGATCGCACGATTGCGCGAAGCCTGGCAAGGCCTTACACGCTGTCTGTGGCCTTCGTTGGGCGCAAGGCATACCGGTAGCAGAACCGTAGACCTCGCCGCGGCGGCGCCCACACCCGAGCACTGCCGGCTTCTCCGCCACTTGAACACCAGGTTCGCATTGACGCCGTGTTCCAGCGCGATAGCGGCTACGGAAGCACCAGGCTGCTCACATAGCCGGAGTAGTTTGCGTTTGAACGCCGCGCTGTGCTTGCGCCGCGTCACGGGCTTTGGCGTCCGCTCTGGAGTGTCCATGGTATCCACCTATTTCGTTTAGGTGCACACCATCCCGGTCCGCACTCTTCAGGTCACATGTTGCCGAGTCACGCCAGCTTCGACAAGAACGGCCTTCGTCGGACTATTACCCTCTATGACGGGGTGCTCTCGCTGCAGGGGCGCAGCACCGCCTATTGCGTCGCCCACGCGAGACGTAAATTCGACGAGCTCTTCAAGGCTGACGCCAGCCCCGTGGCCGCTCAGGCGATCCAGCGCATCGCCTGGCTGTACAGCATTGAGGCTGACGCCCGGGTACTGACTTGCGAGGAGCGGCTGCGGATGCGGCAGGAGCGATCCCAGCCCCTGTGGGAGGAAATGCATGTGTGGCTCAAACTGGAGCGCGCGCGCGTGCCCGATGGCAGCGCGATTGCCAAGGCGATCGACTACAGCTTGAATCACTGGGTGGGGCTTGGCCGATACCTGCTGGACGGCGATGTGCCGATCGACAATAACTACGTCGAGAACCGAATTCGGCCTTGGGCCCTCGGTCGGCGCAACTGGCTGTTCATCGGAAGCCAGCTGGCCGGCGAGCGGGCTGCTGTCGTGATGAGCCTGCTGCAATCGGCCAAGCTCAACGGGCACGAGCCCTGGGCCTACCTCAAGGACGTGCTCACCCGGCTGCCCACGCAGTTGAACAGCCAGATCGAGCAGTTGCTGCCCCACCGGTGGCAGCCTGCTGGCTGAGGTCAACCGGCTCGAGCCCTGTCGCCGCACCGAGGCGGCCGCCACGCCAGCCAAAATGAACACCATCAGCACGGCGACTCTGAGCCAGCGACCGGCAAACGCCGCAGCCTTCGAACAAACCGCATCCACCATGTTCACCATGGATGCGATCCTCACGCGCAAGCCGGATCAACTCAAGATGCCACGGCCAGACGCATACTGTTGACAGCCTACCGGTTCGCCTCTCTGAGTTTGATGTTCAGCAATATTTCCGGCTTTCTGCTGCGGACGTCGCCGCCATAAACGAGCGATTTCGAGCGGATCGTCGCACTGCCGTAGCAGTGCTGCTCGTCTTCCTGAGGGCTTGCGGCCGTCCCCTCGACCGGTTTTCAGCGCTGCCAAAGATGTTGCTTGTACATGTGGGCGAAGCACTTGGCGTCCAGCCACCTACGATTGCGACGCTGCGCTCCCTCTACACACGGCGCCAAACGCTGTATGAGCATCAACTTTGGCTTAAGGACTACCTGGGTCTAAGGACATTGACCAGGCCGGTAGCGATCTCCTCGTCAGCTATCTCAGCGCCCAGGCCAACGAGGTCAACTCTGTCGATGAACTGGTCACTGCCGCCAACCATTGGCTTTATGAAAAAAAGTTGCTCATCCCCGGGGACCGGCAGGTCCGAGATCTTGCCCGCCAATGCCATGCCGGCGTCGATGCGGCCATTCTGAAGGCCAAACCTCAAAGTGTTCAAGTTATTATTTCTAGCTTCCTAAGGGCTAAATTACTCGGCCTTTACTCCGGAACTGCCAACAACCTTACAACCCAAACGTTTTCGATAGCTCGCTGGACTCCTCTAGCAAGAGGGCAACAATTTTTTCTATTCTGGATTCGTCTACGCGAGCACTAGGGCCGTAAACCACGAGCGATCCCATTACCTTCGAACCTCCCGTGAAAAACGGCGCGGCCACTGCAACGGCGCCTTGGATCAGTTCGTCTTTGCTGACGGCGTAGCCAACTGACTGGATGCGCGTCAACTCTTGGCGATAGGCCTGCCGATCCTGATCGGTCACCAATTCAGCCAGGTAGTGCTCAGCATCCGGAGAGAACGCCAAAACCACTTTCCCACTTGCACCCAAGGTGATCCTTTCGCGATGCCCGACTCCGCGCTTGAAGCTCAGTGGATGAGCACTGGGTAGCTCCGCTACGCAGATCCGATCGCGGCCCTGCTGTACCAGCAGGGCAACCGTCTCGCCGGTCTTCTCCCATAGTCGATGCATCATGGGCTGGGCCAATGTGGCCATGTCCAGCCCTGAGGTCCAGACATGCGCCAGATGGGCGACCGCAGGGCCTAGTTGAAATTGTTGAGGCTCGCCGGACGAGGCGACGAATCCCCTCAATTCCAGAGTTCGCAGCAGGCGATATAGCGTCGGACGGCTCAGATCGACTCGTTTGAGCACTTCGCTCGCCGTAAGGCCTCGATCTCCTGCCTTGAAGGCCAGCAAGATGTCTAGCGCTCGGTCAACCGCCCGGACGCCCTCTCCACCTTTTTCTGTTGTCACGCTCAATCCCCTAAGAAACAAGATGGTCGGATTGTACTGATTTGTCCACCACGTGGACAAATAAATCAATTATTGATCTATGTCAAACAAATGCCATATAATGGACATGCGTCTCACCAGACGTACAAATCATAGAAGGAGATAAATGATGAACAAGGAAATGTCGGAAACCCTTACTCGCGTTCGCTCGAGTACGCCCATGGGTCAACTGATGCGCCGTTACTGGGTGCCAGCCCTGATGTCCACGGAAATCGCGGCTCCAGACGGCCCGCAAGTGCGAGTGCAGTTACTCGGTGAAAAATTGCTGGCGTTTCGCAACTCAGACGGCAAAGCGTGCTTGATCAATGAGTTCTGCTCGCACCGCGGGGTGTCTTTGTATTTCGGTCGCAATGAAGAAAATGGCATCCGCTGTGCGTATCACGGTGTCAAGTTCGACGGAGACGGCAAGTGCGTCGACGTTCCGTCTTCCCCGCAGGCCTGTGCCCGCATGCACATCAAGTCCTACCCTTGCATCGAGCGCGGCGGTATCGTTTGGACCTACATGGGGCCGGCCGATAAGCAACCTGCACCGCCCGAGTTGGAGTGGTGCACCCTGCCCGAAAGCCACGTTTTTGTATCCAAGCGCCTGCAGCATTCAAACTACCTTCAGGCAATGGAGGGCGGCATTGACACCGCTCACGTTTCCTATGTACACAGCTTCGAAGTCGATACCGATCCGATGCACCAAGGCTGCAAAGCGCTGGACTACATCAAAGCCGACGGCAATGTCGTATTCGAGATAGAAAAGACACCATTCGGTCTGAGCCTGTTTGGCCGACGCAACGGTGAATCTGACTCCTACTACTGGCGAGTGACGCAATATCTGTTTCCCTGGTTCACCCTGATTGCCCCGTTCGGCGAACATGCCCTGGGTGGTCACGTCTGGGTGCCCATCGATGACCACAGCTGCTGGGCGTGGAGCATCAATTGGCATCCGAACAGGCCGCTTTCGACTGAAGAGCTTGAAGCCATGCAGGCCGGGAAGGGCATACACGTCGAGTATGAGGCCCCGGGCAGTTTTACTCCCAAGGCCAACCGCGATAACGACTACGGGATGGACCGGGTCGCGCAGCAGGAAAAACGCGCCTACAGCGGCATTTTTGGCTTCTCCGCGCAGGACTACTCGCTGCAGGAAAGTATGGGGACGATACAGAACCATGAAGCCGAGCATTTATTGCCGACCGACAAAGCCATCGTGATGGCACGGCGTATGTTGCACGAGGCTGCGCTAGGCCTGGAGCAAGGGATTGAACCACCGGCACTAGACGCCAGCCAACAGCGTGTCCGTCCTGCGGGCGTACTGCTGCCAAAGGGCGAAGACCCCGTCGAGTGGGCGAAGGACAACCTGGCTGAAAGTATCAACAAGCCGGTCTACAGCCTCTAAATACACAATACACAACATTTCAAAAGTCAGGAGACAAACATGCAATTCTTCAAAAAAATACGCTGGGCCGCGCTTCTCGTTCCAGCCTTGGCGCTGAGCGTTACCGTGTACGCACAGGAATGGGCGCCCACCAAGCCGGTGCGCATCGTCGTGCCCATCACCGGCAGCACCAACGATGTCCTCGCCCGTCTTTTGGCGCCCAAGCTGCAGGAGGCACTGGGTCAGCCCTTCGTGGTCGAGAACAGGCCCGGTGCCGGGGGCAACATCGGTGCCTATGAGGTTGTCCGCTCTGCCCCCGACGGTCACACGCTGCTGGTGGGCTACAACGGCCCCTTAGCCATCAATGTCTCGCTGTTCGATAAGATGCCCTACGACCCCGTGAAGGACTTGGCCCCTATCACCCTGGCGGTCAAGTCGTCGCAATACTTGGTGGTCAACCCCGCGACCGAAATCCGCGACGTAAAGGACTTCATTGCCAAGGCTAAGGCCAATCCCACCAAATACTCCTACGGTTCGGTGGCTCTAGGCAGTGCCTCACACCTGACGATGGAAATGATGAAGTCGGCGGCTGGCTTTCACATGACCCACATTCCCTACCGGGGGGCTGGGCCCGCGGTCAGCGACTTGATTGCAGGGAACATACAGGCCGGCTTCTTCGTTCCAGGCAATGTTCAAGGTTTCGTCAAGGACGGTCGCCTCAAGCTGATCGCCACAACCGGCCAGGCGCGCTTTCCCAGCACGCCCGATATCCCGACACTGAGTGAGTCCGGGTTGAAGAATTTCGAGGCAACCTCATGGATCGGTTTTCTCGCGCCAGCCGGAACGCCTGCCCCCATCGTCGACCGCTACAACCGTGAGATGGTCAAGATCCTGAAGCAGCCGGACGTCAGCAAGAAGCTGGAGGACATGGAGTTTGAAATCGTTGCGAGCAGCCCCAAGCAGTTCGGGGACTGGATTGGCTCCGAGATTAAGCGCTGGGGCAAGGTCATCAAGGACACCGGGGCCAAGGCCGAGTGATCACATCATGAGCACTCCTAGACTTTCGAACAAGACCGCCCTGATCACGGGCAGTGGTGCAGGAATTGGCGCGGCTACGGCACGCCTATTCTGCCAAGAGGGCGCTGCAGTGATGCTGGTTGATGCAGACGGGCAAGCTCTGGAGCGCACGCGGCAAGCCCTGCAAGAGGAGTTTCCAACCGCTTGGGTGTCGGCCGTGACAGCCGACGTGACAGATGAGCAGGCCGCTCAATCTGCCGTCAATCGTTGCATAACTGAGCGTGGCGGATTGAACATCCTGGTGAATAACGCTGCCATGCGGAACTATTCGGCAGCCGCCGACGCAACGGCGGAGGAGTGGCTGGCCATGGTGAACGTGAACTTGGTGGGCATGTCCCACTACTGTCGCGCCGCCTTGCCGGCCTTGAGACAGTCCAACTCAGGTAGCATCGTGAACGTCTCATCGTGCTACGCGGTAACAGGGCGTCGGGGCATGGCCCTCTACGATGCGACCAAGGCGGCACAGCTAGCGTACACACGGACGCTGGCATTCGAGGAATCCACACACGGGGTCCGTGCGAACGCCGTCTGCCCTGGCGCCACCCTTACCGATTTCCATGTCGGTCGCGCCCAAAACGCCGGAAAGAGCGTCGAGCAGCTCAAGGTCGAACGCAAGGACTCCTCGCTGATCGGTCGCTGGGCCAGCCCTGAAGAAATCGCCTGGCCTATCGTTTGGCTGGTATCGTCCGAAGCGTCGTTCATCACCGGCACCACTCTGATGGTCGATGGCGGTCTTCACATCATGTAAAAGCCCCGGGGTCAGGCGGCGCATGACCCCGCCTTACACGTCACTTGCCCATGTCTTCTCCCAATCTGCAAGCACTCGTCTTTAACCTGAGGTATGAGGCCAAGGGAATTGTTAGTATCGAGTTGCGACCGGCCCGTCCAGATGTCGTATTTCCCGTCACCGAAGCAGGCGCCCACATTGACCTTCATTTGGGCAACGGATTGGTCAGAAGCTATTCGCTGACCAATCCCGGCGACGAGCAGCGGTACGTGATCGCGGTGCTAAACGATAGGAACAGTCGTGGAGGCTCCCGCTATGTGCACGAGCAACTGCGGGTGGGTCAGGTCATAGAAATCTCGGCAGCGCGCAACCATTTCAGGCTCAACGAAACAGCTGAACACAGCGTCCTTCTGGCAGGCGGCATAGGTGTCACGCCCATATATGCCATGCTTCAGCGTCTGCTGGCCCTGGGTCGTTCCGTCGAACTCGTTTACTGCGCTCGCAATCGCGATGAAGCCGCTTATGTCGAGAGCATAGAAGCACTGGCCAAGAACACCCAGGCGGGGAAAGCGCCACTTTCTATTCGGTTGCACTTCGATGACGAGCAGGGTGCAGCCCCAGATCTAAAGCAGTTGCTGGCCGGACGACCACTTGACACGAACTTCTACTGCTGTGGTCCCGGCCCCATGCTTGATGCCTACGAAAAGGCGTGTGAAGCTTTGGGGCAGGTCCATGTGCATCTGGAACGATTTGCTGCCGCGAAGGAGGTACCGCAGGCGGTGGCAGGTACCTACTGCGTCGAATTGAAAAAGTCAGGCAAAACCGTGCAGGTACCACCGGGCGTCAGTCTCTTGGACGTCTTGTTGCAGGCCGGACTAAAGCCAGACTTCAGCTGCCGCGAGGGCGTATGCGGAGCCTGTGAAACCAAGGTTTTATCGGGTGAAGTTGATCACCGCGACCAGATCCTAACCAAGCAGGAGAAGGCGGCCAACAAGTCCATGATGATCTGCGTCTCGGGATGCCGCTCCGGCACCCTCGTGCTCGACGCCTGAGCTATCGTCCGTCGCCTGGTCGATGTCAACTATCCTGACCGGTGGAAGCGGAGAATGAATCGAACTGGTTACGTTGTTGAACGAGCCTTTCTTGCAGGCGGGGCATGTCCCGCCTGGGCGGCACGCCGACGGTAACTTCGGTGATTATTCCCGCTAACTTCGGTGATGCCCAGCACGAAGCCTCACCGCCGGGACCTGGCAAGGGACGCCGCCGCCCAACGCTCAGGCTTTGATCCGAGGGACGATGATCGCGACGTTGAGCGTCCGAGCGGCGAGGTGTAGGGTGACTCAGGAAGTGCGACACGCACCCTTGCGCGAAGCTGTTTGTGGAATATCTTGGAAGCATGAATACCCAAACACATGAAACCACCGGCGCGGCCGCCGCCGCAGTAACCATTCAGCATCGAGATTTCTCCGAGGCGCTGGTCAATGAGCTCAAGGCGATGAAGGCAATCGGGCTGCGGGTGCCGAAGAAGGCAATGACGATGGCCTCTGACCCCGCGACTGTGAGCGCCTATTCGAACATGCGCATCAGCGAAGCCGCCGATCTGTTGATTGACCTCTCATAGGCGGAGCTGGCACAACGCCGACCTTGCGAATAGACAGGGCTGGAACCCGCGGAGGGGCATCCTACAATGGCCAGTCCTTCACTGATGCATAGGCAGCAATGCCGACGCCACCCTGTCATGACTAGCCTAGCTGTTGTTTTAAAAAGTGAAATCACACGGGTTGCCCGGAAAGAAGCCCGCGCCCAAAACTCACAACTGAAAAAGGCATCCTCACAGCACCGGACCGATGTCGCAGCGTTAAAGCGCCGCGTTCTCGAACTAGAAAAGCTCGTGAAAGGCATGGCAAAACGTGGCCCGAAGAGCATAGCGCCTACCGATGTTGATGCAGATGATGGACCAGCGGTCCATCGGTACAGCGCCAAGGGGTTCGCTGCCCAGCGCAAGCGCCTCGGCCTCTCTGCAACGGAGTTGGGCGTTTTGCTTGGCGTCTCCAATCAGTCGGTGTACAAATGGGAAGAGGCCATGACACGGCCCAGGGCCTCCAACATGCCGGCGATTGCCGCTCTGCGACGGATGAGCAAAAAAGAAGCGGCCGAGAAGCTGGCCTCACTGTCGGCATAGGCGCGAACTTGCAGCTGGCTCCAATTGGGCGGGTGGCCTCGGAGCGGATGCTGCAATACGTTGAGGGTGCCCGGCGCAGGTTCATGGGCTTCGATGGGTACAGCGATGCCCATCTCCTGCCGGCGTGGGAGAACTGACCCCAATCGATTGACGGGCAACGCCCGGTGGTTAAACTTCGACCACTTGGCTTTTGCCAGTACGCTGGTCCAGAACCAGCCTTACCTTACCTTGACGGGGACCTCCCGTCAGGGTCGGTTCCCGTCTTTCTACAGAAAGAATGAACGTGAACCAAGTCTTCAAAATCATCGCCGGCGGCAAACAGGTCGGCATCTCCGTCGCTCCAAACAGCGAGGCAGCTCTCGAGTTTGCCCGCAAGGCCCTTACCCGGCGTACGGCTTCGAAATGGGACTCAGAAGCGGACTACCCAGTCCTGACCGCTGAGCCGCTCACGCCTCCAGAGCCGATCACGCAGAACTTCGTGAAGAAGCTGTTGGCGCGAATCTCCACGGTGGCCAATTCGCGCTTCGCGGAGGTCTGACGGGAAATCGAAATCAAAAAAAAGCCCACCCTGCAACGTGTTACAGGGTGGGCTTTTTGCATTGAAATCGCTAATCTTCCAGATGACATCAGTCAGCGGTACCGGCAGCCGACTCCTGGATGTCGAAGATCTTCCGGCCGGCCGCGGTGGGATCGAGCGAGTTCACGACCGTGATACCCGCGTCATCCTTGGTGATCAAACCCAGCGTGTAGGTTCCGTTGGACGGAACACGCACTTCCTGAGCATAAGGACTTGAGGGAATCGAACCCGTCCAAGCATCGCCAGTGGCATGTTTTGTAGGACCCAATCAGCATTTGATAGCTAAAGATACCCCTTTCGGGGATCGCCTGCGTCAGGGCGATGCATCGCTCTTCAAGCCACAGAGTCAATGCATCGCAGGAGGTGAAGGCCACATGGGGGTGTGCCTGCGCTTGTACTGTGAACCAGTGTCCAGCGCGCCTATTCAGCTGCTCGTTCAGCGAGACAAGCACAAGTTGGGAGTGGTGTTTTGTGCAGCAGCGACTCGTATCTGCTTGCAGCATCTTCATGTTCAGGCACCACCTGCCGTCAGTTCCCTGAAGGCTTTGTGAATCGCACCACGGAGCGTGCGGTCCTTAGGCACGCCATGACGGTCCAGTGTTTCCTTGAGCGTCAGGAACGCCGTGAGGTTGCGCTTGGCTTCCTGCAGGCGTTGCTGCAGCACTGGGGAGGTTTTGAGCAGCAAGTCTGCCGGCATGTCACCGTCGAGGATCATCAACGATGCTGCCTCGGAGGTTTCTGCGACCGCCTCGAGGTACGCGATACCCTCCGGTTGGGTAGTAAAGCGATGTGAAACATGCTGGCCTTCAGCAAAAATCACAATCGTATTTTCGATGCTGCTGCTGTCCGGCGCCACCACAGGGGGGACAGTTCCGGGATCAATTTTTGTCATTTGCATTCACTTTTCGTAAGTGTCATGCGGGGCGCCCATGCAGGCGGGCCCGCATGGGTTTGGTTTGGATCCGCGTGAGCCTGGGCGATGCCCTGGCGCAGTTAGGCTTCGGTTGGCGTCATGCCCACTTCAGGGAGGCATTCAACGAGGGCGTCGCCCTGCAAGGTGAAGGCAACGATGCCGTCTTCGCTCAGCGCTTCCGTCTTGTTCCGGAGCATGTAGCTCTGAACGAGCGCGCTTTGCCCTGGCATGAGCGGAACCTGAATTCCGCCCGGCTTGAGGAAACGACCCAACAGACTGGCATCGTCGCTTGGGCGCGGGATGTCCTGAATGACCGGCAACAGTTCGAGCTTGCGCTTTTTCGCGGTGTGGACCGTGATGGGAACGGTGAGGTGGATTTGCATGAATTTCCTGGTGATGGTGGAAATTCATGTCCCGCGGGACTTGAATTCCCGAGGGTTATTGAGGACGTGCTAGAAAAGGTTTCTGCACGCGGATTCGCAAGGTTGCGAAAGCAGTGGAATTTTGCCATGCGGCCGTTACCGCCGCAAACGATGGTGGCCTGCCGCGCCGGCTGGGATCTCCATGCGCTTTGCTCATAAGCATTTGCTTCAACGCGCGGGTATTGGCCCGTTGAACGTCAAGGGCACCGCGCCGGTGGGCCTGATCCTTTGCAATCGCCCACAGTTCGCGTAAACTAAAAGCTTGTTTGATGCTTGCATCACTCGCGTGCCTTGTGTACGCCTTACTTAGGATTTTCAGCTTGCTGACTTTCCGACATCGCTAACCCGATGGATTTGCAGCTGAACACTACGGTGTTTGGCAACGGCTTCTCGACGCTTTGGTCATCTTTAGGTTCACACCTTGAGGGACTCTCCAAAACGCCGTGCCGAGAAATCGGCAGTCATGACGCTCCTTGCGGGCTGGGCGAGTCCTCCTTTTTGCGCTTTTCAACAAGAGTTCAAAAAGGGCGACTTGCCCAGATTCCAGATAGGAGAGTTCCATGACTGCAACAGGTGTGAATCAAACTCGCGGCGTCTCGGCGTCTGCGAATGCAGGTGTATCGAAGGGTGACCTCGTGTGGCTCCGTGCCATGCGGAACTCTCCGGTGAGTCAAACGCCGCTCTACCAGCGTGCGAAAGCAAGGGCGCAAGCCTCTGGTCTCAATCTCGCGGTAGCTTCAGGCTAGTGTCGAAATCTGCATTTACACAGGAAACGGGGGTCCCCAATAAAGGACCTCCGTTTTTTTTGTCCGTTTTCTCTTCTCCCCTCCTCCATTGCGTTACGTCTTCACCACCCATGCCAACACCTTCCATTGCCACTATGGCGGCCGCGCGCCGTGCGCCGGCGGATCTGCCGGGCACCTTTGATCTGAATTCGGGTCGATACCGCCTATGCTCCGGCCCATGCAAGTCCACCAGGCCTGAGACGGGCGGGGTAGAGACATCAGCAGGCCGGTGGCGCTGCGCGGCGTGCTGGACGACCTTCGCTGCTCACCTACGAATCAAATGGCGCTGAGGCCGTGCAATGGCCTGGAAAGTACATGAAATTGTCGAGGCGAACTTCCGGGGCAAGCCGCATCGCTTTCTGGAGTTCGAAAGCGACACCACAGACGAGCTCGATGGCCTGGTGGCCCGTTCTGTCGAAAAGGGCTGGGCCGAGTATGTGACCGGGGCCCGGGTTGGTGCCAGTCAGGTGCAGGTTGTCATCATGTTCAAGCCTCGCGACGTGCAACACACCGCCCTCTCCCCTGGCGAATAGCCAAAAAAAAGCGCGCGTCCGAAGACTGCGCGCTTTTTCCAATCAATTTCCCATTTCAGGTAGGTCCACAGGACTCACCGAAGGCACCAGGTGGAAGGATCCATGGATCCACGAACACCGGCGCGTTGAACTCGCGGCTATTTGCCACCTCGACCCAGAACGGATCGCACTCAAAAGGCGTGCCGGCATCGGCCTGTGCCACAACGCTCATCTTCCGGTGAATCGTGACCTTGAACTCACGCTCATAGGCGGCGATTGTGTTGAATTGTTGAGGTGCAATCTCCCGGAGAGTGGCCCACTGGTTTCGCCCGGAAAATATACATGCCCTGCAGCTTGCCCTGGACCAACCTAAGAGATAGGACACATGTGGGTTTACACGATGGGCTTTGATGATGTCCCAGACTTGGTGCTCCGTCCACGCGTGTACTGGGCGCCAGTGATCGACGTGTCGCTTTACCTTCGTGCCATTGCGGTTGTCGGTGCGATGAGGCTCGAATTGCTTGTAGTTTGCTCGAGAGCGACTTTCCTGCGCCCTCTCACCAGTGACTACCAACGTCTTCCCGTCGAGGAACATTTCTTCGTTGTTAAGGTAGCGATCAAAAACGTCTATTTTCCCAGCCGAGGAACACCAACGCGATTGTAAAGAGGCTGAAACCTGCGGAAACTTTCGCCTGGTGCCCAATGGGCCGTTGCCACCCAGAACACGGTTCACACCGGTCGAAGTTGGAATGGAGACAGGTGCAGTTGCAGAGTCCTGTCGTAGCATTTCCCTCTCGATTCCTCCAACCCTGTAGCTGTAGTTAATCGGAATGCCGAACGCCTTGGCGATCGCTTCACAGTACGCCTCGGTCACAGGCCAGTCCATCAGCGTGCTTTCCCGGCCATCGACCAGGTTGTGATGAAGGCTAAGCTTGCTGCGATCAACCCCTTGGTCGATCAAATGCAGCAGGCACGCCAGAGAATCCTTGCCGCCTGAAAATGCGACGATGACCCTGTCATATTCATCCAAGATGGGGGATGCACTGGCCGTGAGGCCAGTGCTGATCTGCTCTTGGAAGCCAAGATGCAGGCCACTTTCAATGCCCACAGTAGCCCCGCACTTTGCGTTTCGGAACTTGTGGAGCATTCACGACCACATCGCACGCGATCAGCGCATCCACGATTCGCTTTTGGGTCTGAGTCAGCGTTTCAACGACCGAGCTCACGGTCTTTTGCGGATCCTGCAGCAGTTCAACAGCCTCCCCCTGGAGTTTGAAGACATGCGCAGTACGCCCGAATACTGACGGGCGCCTCGTGGCCTTGATGCCGAAGTTCATCAGTTGCGCCACCCAGTTCGTGGGCGCGCAGGATGACGATTTCATAGTGATTTGCATGGGTCCTCCAAAAAAAAGAGGACCATGCCCCGCTGGGATGATCCCCAGTGGGTTGGTAAAGGCGCACGAAACGGTTTGTCTGTGCGCGAAGTCGCAAAAATGCGAAAACAGTGCAATTTTATGGCGGCTTTCGCGCGTGCACAACAGATTGGAGTCGGACCTCATTGACAGTGCATTCACTGGTGATAATCTGATATTCAGACCTCCGAAGTGGAGGGATCAGGAGAGCGAGATGATGTTGGTTGATGGTCGAATTCGGATGTCGGACCAGGAATGGCAGGCTTTTCAGCGCATGAACTGGGCACCTTGGCGCCCGCGCACGCCGGCTGAATTTAATGCGATCTGCGAACTGGCGAAGGTCCGGCACGAGATCGAAAATACAGACGGGATGGGTGGCGTGTATGCGTTGGCCACTGAGAAGATGAAGTTCGGTCCGAACAACGAAGTCAATTTCCCGGAGGACAAGAGACGTCTCGCAGCCATGAAGACGACAGGAACCTGGCTTAATGATGAGCAGCTGGCCGCCTTCGAAGCCGCTGCGCCTGCCGGCCCAGGTTTGACCCTCGTTCCTTCAAGGTAGGATTCAAAGCCAAAAAAAAGCCCCCGGAGCGCTCGCGAGAGCGCTCCGGGGGGGTTTATATTTGTCAGTCTTAAAGTTGCACCACTAAGAAGTCATCGAAGACCTCCGAGCCGGCCTTCCGGATGGCAGTCTCCACGCTTTGCGCATCCGGCGGTTGTCGATACCACAAGTGAATCTCGAAATCGTCGCCGCCTTCTTCCGGGTGGATCCATGCGCTGACGAGATACGTAAATCCTGCCTTC
This sequence comes from Polaromonas sp. AER18D-145, assembly GCF_002379095.1. Lineage (GTDB taxonomy): Bacteria > Pseudomonadota > Gammaproteobacteria > Burkholderiales > Burkholderiaceae_C > Polaromonas. The sequence continues at coordinate 46,072 of NZ_NBZV01000023.1, read as the reverse complement.
TTCTTCCGCGCACGCAGCTGGAGCGCAGCTGCAAGGGCCTTTTGCCTGCCTCTTGCAAATTCAGCGTTGAGCTTTTTCATGAAGCATGCTTCACACTTGCCTTCGCGGTTTGTGTCACATGCTTCGGGATCGAACGCGGGCTTGCCACAGCAGCTGCAGCTCACGGTCTTCGCTTTGTCGAAAAGTCGTTCCAGATCAGCCGACGTTGCGGATTCAAATGGTGTCGATTTGTCGAGTATGTAAGCGCCGCCGCCGTCCATGGTGATCGCCACCTGCAAGCCGTAGCCGCGATACATCCAGGAGCAAGGCGAGACCTGCAGCGTCAATTTCACGCCTTCAATCTCGCGCTCTAACTTGACGAAGCGCAGCGAGGGCCTCCGCCGTGGCGGCGACGCGGCGCCTTCAGTTTCACTAGTTGTCATTCAATTTTTCCTGTGTTGATGAAACTGCCCCCCAGCGCGCAGCTGGAGGGCATTCCTGGCCAGAAAGGCCGTTATGGGGACTTCAGGACGTGGAGCCTTGAATCCGTGTCTCGTTCGACGAGTCCGCCGTGAGGCCGGCACCAGGTACCAGCGAGCCGGCAGCAGTCAGAAATGCCTTTTTGAGATCCTCTGGTGATCCGCCGGCAGTGGTGGCCAAAAGGTTGGCCAGCGCCAGCCAGAATTCCGGGGCGTTCAGGTCGACGATCTCCATCTGCGGCGAGACATTCTGGACGGATGGTTTCGACCCATGAGCCGCCCCATAGACCAATGCCATCTGCCCGAGGTTGTGGTTGCCGAGTGACATTCGGACGTCCGGAAGCGCCGCCGCGAGCTGGTCTGCCAGGCTTGCGCCCTTGAGTCCCGCGACAATTGAGCGCCACGATTTCCGTGCATCGTCCTCCCATTCTTCGCGGTAGACCTCATGTTCGTCGCGGTAGCTGGACAGCAAGGTTCCCGGGAAGTCCCAGGAGGCCCCCGACTCCGTCACAAAGCAGTTGAACTGAGTGACTTCGCCTGAGCTGTCGTGACCCACTTCTTCCAGGATCCAGCCTCTGTCGACGGCCGTCGCAATTTCAAAGCTCGGGTCTGTGGTGGACGTGACGAGCACCTGCGCTGATTTCACCAGGTATACATCAACGCCGTTGCCATCGAAGTCCGTCGAATCGCTCGCGATGATCCCCGAGTGGGTGATTGCCACCTTGAAGTCGACCGCCGATGGCGTAGCTTCAAAGATCCAGTGTCCTTTATCGAGGCCGCTGGTATCGACCTCGACCACATTTTCGAGCTGCATGACCCGCCAAAGCGCGCCGGCCTGCTCACCTTCAGAGTTGCCGAGGTAGGACGGCACGTCGCGCCACACCTTGACCTCGCCGCTCAGGATCTGCTGCCGGGTGATGAATTGCGTTTCGCGGGGCAAAGATCCCAAACGACTTCCACTTCCCGCCGCAAGGGTTTCGATTGTCGAAATGATTTCCCTGGGAAGCAGCGGAATGTCATTGAGCAGGGTAGGCGCATCGTGCCGAAGGCACGCGGTCCAGTACTTCGCGACAAACGCCTCTGACGGCAGCGCAGCCTTTTGTTCAACCAGGAACTGCTGCACGAGAGTACGCAACGTGATCCGCAGCTCTTCGAGCTGGTCGGCCGCGTTGTACAGGGACTTACGGTCCGGCATGATCGCGGCGAAGCGCTGGCTGTCGAGATGCACAACTGTCTGGGCATAGTTTTCATTCTTGACCTGGATAGGCAGGCCCTGGAGATACAAGGCCCTGCCGGTTACCACGTCAAGGACTTCGCCTCGCACGTTCTGGTCGTGGTCGCGAGCCGTGATGTGCGAAATGTGAACGTGACCAACTGGCGTGAGAACACTTTGGAGGTTCTCGAGGGCGTGCGGTCGGGGGACCGAGACACCATTGAATTGGACATCGATGGGGAAACCCATCGCCAGCTCGATGATGCATGCCTCCATGCGGGAGCTCGCGTTGGCCGTTGAGCGACCGAAATGAGGCCCGACACTTTTCCCAAGGAGGTCCTTGGTGAGGCCTTCAAGCTGGAGGACGGTTCCGAGGCGCACGGGATCGTCGTCGATCACTGCCACGAGCTGGCGCTTGTTGACGATGTCGTCCAGGCTGGTTTGCAGCTTCAATCCGTTGGAACGGAATGTTGCCCGTGAGCAGGCGAAGTGCAACGAGAAGAGGCCCATGCCGTACGGAGAATCCGCCAGCGTGACCTTCTCATCCCAGCCGCTGTCGCACAGCGCGAGCAATTTGCCGAAATCGCTGATGCCGCATCCGTCATCGATGACTTCCAGCGTTTTCGCCTCTGGATCAAAGTTGAACAGGATCTGCGTTGCGCCGGATCGCCTGGCGTTCTGCATCAACTCACCGACCAGCGAAAAGCTGGTGGCAAAAAGGTGCTTCATCGTAGAGAAGAGCTTCTTCTCGTTCACGCCGGCGACGACGCTCTGCTCGGGGATCTGAGCGGGGGCGGTTGCGAGGGTGGTAGTTGTTGTCATGTGAGGTTTCCAAAAAAAATGGGAACCACACATCCCATCGGGAAGGTTGGTTCCCGATGGGTGAAGGCCGCAAGGGCCGAAAAGTATGAGGCTGGCACGGAGGTCAGCGGAACTGGTATGCACCAATAACGGGGTGAATCCTACACCTGGCGGGGGTTGGCCGCAAACGGTGGCGGCCTGTTTCCCCTGCCGCGCGGGCAAAAAAAACCGCCTGCCTGAAGTGGCAAGCGGTTTTCAATTTTTAGTCAACGATCCCGGACAGAACGTCTTTTGCTGTCGGGAGGTTCGATGCCATGGTTTCGGCCCAGGCTTCGAAAGTTTCAGTCGTCGATCCTTGCTTGCTGGCCTTTGCCCAGTCCTTTTCGGTGAAGGAGCTTTTCGCTTGTACCCGGGTCATGAAGGCAGACTGCATGGTCGAAACGACGCGGACCAGTTCCGTGCCCAGCCCCTTTTCAATCGAGGCGAGCATCGTGTTGTTCACCAGCACCTCGTCGCCCTGATAGAAGAGCCAGTAGGGGGCCCCGTCGAGCGCAAGACGGGTGATCGGAGTCCTGCCGGCCGTAAGCTCCCCGATGACATACGCCGTCAAGGGATCTGCTCCTCCCTCCAGGTCATTTCCAGAGAAGGCGTCCACAAACGGGTCGATGCCGCGAGGCACGTCGAGCATGTAGATGCCGTCACGGTCGCCATTTACGGCCCGGTGGACGCGTGCGGCTTCAAGCCGCAAATCCTCCGAGTCAAAGGGCCCAATGATGTAAGGCGACACGTCGCCGTCCATGATCAGCAGCCGGCGCGCGCTGCCATTTTCATGGTCAAACGCTTTGCCCTGGGTGTAGTTTCCGGTGCGGAGTGCTTCCAGCACGTCCGGGCTCGGTTCGGCGCTTGCGCCGGCAACCTTGCCGTCGATGATCATGCCCTTCGTGGCGGCGATCAATTGCTCGAGCTCATTCTTGACGAAGGATTCGATTTCAATTTCGGAGTCCGATGCCAGCAAAAGCTGGACGGTGATGATTTTTGCCATGTTTTATCCTTGGTTTTCGCCCGCCCAATCGCCGTTTGGCATGTGAGGGAGGGTCTGGTTCTGGTAGGTCGGGCCTGCGGGTCGAAGGGCTGCTGCGCGAGCAGCCCGAGGTCGACTAGCGGGCTTGAAACGTTGTCGCGCCCGACTTGTGGAGTGCGATTAAATTGGCAGCGACGGCAGTTTGGATTTCTGTGTAGAGGACAGGCTGGATCATGTCGATCGCAGCGTAGATCGCTTTCCAGGTTTGCCTTCGAGTGCGCTTGATCACCCAGTAGGTAACGCGCCACTGATAGGTGTTGGCGTCCCATTTGATGCGGCTTGGTGCATCGTGGCCGAACTCGACCGTGGGTAGAGCCTGTAGGGCTCCGTCGATCAGCTCGACACGCCGTTTAAGCAGGCTGAGCAGCTCGCGCGGGCGTGCATCGTGAAGTCGTGAGTCAACGTACTGCGTGAAAGTGATGGCCATGCTCAGGGAGCCATCCAGGGGAATTTCTTGGGATTCATGTCGTTTTGAGTTGGTAAACGATGAACGGCACCCTTCCCTCGACGGGAACGTGTTGCCCGGTCAAGGTGAACTAGGGAATGCAGAAACGAAAAAGGGTTGAGCCGCCGAAGCGACTCAACCCGATTTCTTGTTTACTTTCAGTGGAATGTGCGCACGCGATGGAACAGAGCAGGAACCTGCTTGCGATCGCCATACAAAAACACTTCAAGTTTCTCACGCACCCAGCCAGAAATGGAGGGTGAATTGAGAGCTTGCACCAGCACCGCACGGTGACCGGCATCCATGACGGCATCGAGCAGTGCTTGCACTGCAACGGGGCCACCGCTTTTTGCAGCACTGTTGAGAGTGCTACCGGCTTCTTCGCTCATCGACTGCAAAACGTAACCGATGTGGTCGCAAAAACCTGCGTACTTTGATTCATAGACTTGGCTCAACATGTTCATCTCCATTAAAGGGAAAAACGGGAGAACCAAGCAATGTCCCCAAAGGGAACGCGTGGTTCCCGTAAGGGGTGGATAAATGCTGACAGTTGTCAGCGGATTCGGAAAATCCGAAAGCGATCTAATTTAAGCAGAGGGGGTTGGCACTGTCAACAGAGAGCGACCAGTTTGGCCCGGATCAGGAGAGCTTCTGCTTGAAATTTCCTGAATCCCGGGGTGTGGCTGCTTTGGTCCCGGTGCTTATGAGTCCGTGCCGGGCGATCAACGCAAACGGCGAATGAGTCCAATGGCAGCGACCACCGCCGCGGCGAAGCACGTGCCGGCAGTAAGGCCGTCAGTTTTGCCATAGCCGACCTGCATCGCAAGCAGGAGAAAGGCCACCGTGAGGACTATGGAAAGGCCAACCTTGCTCCTGAGCGCGAAGGAGGCCACCAGAAGAATAATCACGACGATCAGCACGGGTGAACCTTCTTTCGGCTACGTCTGGTCCGAAGTTTTCAGAGCTGAGCGTCAGGGCCGTTCATTTGGCCCGTCAGGCGAGCGCCTGGGTGAATGTCGAGGTGCTTGTCGTAGCGCACGCTTCCGTGGACGATCGAGGTGGCCGCCAGCTCGACGGCCTGCCGTGCGTGCAAGTCGTCTTTGACGGTGCCTTCCACGTAGATGAAGTCGGCAACCAGCATGTCGGTGACGACTACAGCGCCTACGCTGATATGGACCGTGCCGCCGACTTTCATGTCGATCTTGCCGGTGTAGTTGCCGTCGATGCGGATGCAGAGGTCAGAGGTGGCCTCAAGCGAGCCGTTCATCGTTGCCGCCGCCGGCAGGACGTTGACGGCGCCCGCGACCTTCCCTGGTGGGACCAAGCGCATGCGGACGGCGTTCTGTTCTTGTGGGGTGTTCATCATTTCGAGCATTCCTTTGTGGTGGGTTGGGATCAGGCGGCCGCTTTTGCCTTCTTCATGGACGCCTCAACGTCAGCGCCCTCCTCGATTGCCAGGCGGGTGTAGCGGACCTCTCCCGTGCAGGTCGCTTTTGGGCCGAAGCTCGCGAGGCCTCCGCTGGCTTCAATGACCCCGTCGGCCTTCCCTTCGATGCGGATGTTTGTCGCGTGTGACTCGCCGCTCAGCACGCCAGCTACTTCGACGGTGATGCTGAAGCCTTCGGCGGCGGTCACCTTGCCTTCAAACTCTCCCTGAATGCGCATGTTGCAAGGAAGGTCTGCAGTCCCTTTGAACTTCATGCCAGTTGGGATCACGCACTCATGGGCCAGACGAGCAGCTGCAGGCGCGAGGGAGTCGTCGGTGCCGAACTGGCGCGCGGGTTGGGGCACACGGAGGAAGGACGTGTCGGCACGAGCTGCTGCCGCTGCGGCGAGCACGCGTAGTGGGCCGGCTCCATCGGCGGCCATTTCAGGCTGGGCCTGCTCAGGTTGGACTGCTGCGTCTAGTGGCGAAGTTTGGGCGTGCGTTTCATCATTCATGGGACTCTCCTATTGGGGGGTATGGCTCTGTTGACCCGAGCCGTAGGCATAGAAAACGTCGAGGTGGACCCGTATCCGGCCGAGGATTGCATTCGCCTTCGCCTGGTCCCCGTCATCCAACGGCGGAAGGGGCGGGACGCACCGGTCGATCTGCTTTCCTGCCGGCGTCCAGGCCCAGCGCGGCACGCCCTGCCCGGCCAGCGCATCTGCCAGGGCCGAGCGGGCTCCCACATATTCCGGCGCCGCGCCCTTTGGCAAGATCTCCAGGGCGGCGCGCGGCACGGGCCGGCCATAGGGATCAAGGACGTGACGCAGGATCCAGTCAGGAGCTGTGCGCAGGCTGGCCTGTTCGGCGAAGAGGTTCCGGCTGAACTGGTAATGGCCGTGGATCAGCGCATCGATCAGAAGATTTTCGTCCGTGTTGTTGGCAGGGATGAACACCGAGGGGTGAGTCGGCATGATCCACGCCGCGCGGGCCCACAAGCCCCCGCGCGAAGTCGTCTCAACGTGGAGGAACGCGATGGTTTCTGGCTGCCGAACATCGACCCATCCTGCAGGGCGCGGCGCTGCCAGCTCGCTTGCCTGTAGGACGCGCCGAAGCGGCGTGCGGCAGTTGCGATTGAGGAAGTCAAAAACAGCAGCATTGATCCCAATAGGCTTGTGCAAATGGCGCACATGCAGGGCTTTGGATCCACCTTCAAGGTCAGTGATCCGGCGCAGCGGCGCGATCAGCAGCCCACTCTTGACCTGGCCACCGCTAGGGACCGCCAAAGCGGCCACAAATCGCTCCAACTCGCGGTTGAGCTCGTCCCTTGCGTTTTCCCGGTACGGCCGGGGAATGAACATGTGCCGGCTCAGGGGCTCACCCTGGACGGTGATCCGGTCAGACGCCTGGGCCAGTTCATAGCGAGCACGACCCCAGTCACGATTCCACTTCGGGTGCCAACGATTCAGACTGGCTTCCGCCCACAACAAATTCAAAAGCGTACGGAGGTTCAACTCCTCCGGCTGGTCGGCCCGCTCGCCCGGTTGCTCGACCCTGGGCAGCTGGTTACCAGAGGCACCCGGATAGTTTGTTCGGAAAAAGCTGAAGCTCAGTTCAACCCCTTTCGTCCCGTCGGCGATCTGCAGCCCTCCACGGGTCTCGACAGGGGCAATCGCCTGGCCAATGTCTCTGAAAAAGATGCAGTTGGAGTCATGCAGGTGCCCCTCCTCCGGCCAGACGGCAAGGTGGTACTTCCCCTCCCGTAGCCTGACCTGCAACTTCAGAGGGCTGCGGCGGCACTTGCAAAGAGCGTGGCCATAGCGTTTGCGTGCGTCATCCAGCGCGTGCTGGAAGGCGAGGATTTGGGAGGGGTTGCCGAGTCGGGCGAGATCGAAGAACTCACCGGCAATGAGGATGCCAATGAATCTGCCCTGCGCGGACTTGTCGGTGAGGTGTGAAAGTGTGGCAGTGGCCACGGCAAAACTCCGGTGAAGTCACAGGCCCATTGTGTGGCCGGGTTCTCGCATTCAGCGCTCTTCTACACGCCATTTCTGCCCTGTTGAGCATCTTTCGCCCTGTCCAGGGGGCCTGTCACTTGCCTGCCGCAGGCCCTGCGCATCGCGCGCGCAGTGAGCTAGCCCCGGGGAGACTCTTCGCCATTGGCGCGCATGATCACCTGAAACGGAGGCATGCCGCTGAGAAGCCGTCTCCCGTAGCCCGTGTCCACCAGGCGTTTGTCATAGCAGATGACCGTGCCGGTGTCTTCCTCGGTGCGAATGAGTCGGCCGACCCACTGGTTGAGCTTGACCCCCGTCGCCGGTACGGACAATTCGTTGAACGAATCGCGCCCCTGGGTGGTCAGCCATTCGGCGCGGGCTTGCCCGATGGCATCAGTGGGTGGCTGGAACGGGAGCTTTGCGAGCATGAGGGTCTCGCAATAGGCTCCAGCGAGGTCGACGCCCTGCCCAAAGGATTGCAGGCCCAGGATGAGGGAGGGCTCGCCGGCGTCCACCCGTCGTTTGTGCTCCCTGATAAGCGCCGAACGGGACATGCTGCCCTGAACCAGTACCCTGGCCGCCAGCGATTCCGGCATGCTCTCGTGGGTTTGTTGCATGTGCTTCTTTGAAGTGAAGAGCGCCAGTGCGCCGGATTTCACATCTGCCGCGTCCACCAGGAATTCGCCGATGACCTCGCGGTTGTATTCCGCAATGTCGCGTGCTGAACTTTTGGTCCGGACCACAACAAGGCGCCCCTGGCGTTTGAAGTCAAACGGGCTTTCCACAGAAAGAGTGGTCACGTCCGGATCATCCCTGAGGCCGATTTCATTGAGGAGGAAATCAAAGGAGCCGCAGCTGGTCAATGTCGCGGATGTAATGAGGGCTGACCGAACCTGGCTCCAGAAGACCTTGGCGAGGTGCTTGCCGGGGTTGAGGGGGCTTGCATGGGCCTTGACAGTGACATAACCCGTTTCGTCACTGAATGAGAGCCATTTTGCGTTGGGTTCTTCCGCATGCTCGAGCAGAAGAGTTGCGGCCTGCAGGGCGCCATCCAGGCGCGGAGCGAACGCCCCCAAGGCTGAATACATCGTTGTCAGGCGTGCAGCGTCACCGGGGGACTCCTTCAACAGGGTGTTGAGGGTATCGGCCAACCCGGTCATGTGTTTCGCAAGGGCGTTGGCGGTCGCCTGGACATTGAGCAGCGGTTGCTCAAGGTAGTCAGGAATGGCTCCATGCTCGAAGCGGACCGTATCCTGACCTGCGGGCCGGTCGACAGGGAAGAGTCCCATGCCGATCGCCTGCAGCTCGTTGAGCGCCCGCTTTACGCTGCGTGTGAGCTCTATTGCTTCCGCCGTGCTGTCATAGCGAATCGCGGTTCCAACTTTCTGGACGCGTTGCGCGAGCTGGTCGAGCCAGCGGAGGTTGGTGAGGTCCATTTCTGCGGTGAATTGACCGCTGGCTACCTCGGCCAGGGCATGGCCTTCATCAACTATGAGGAGCGTGTCGCTCAAGTCCGGCAGCACTTTGGTACCCAAGGAGGCCAGCAGCAGCGCATGGTTCGCGACGATCACATCCACATCGGCAAGGCGCTTGCGCGCCTCGTAGTACGTGCAGCCCGAGAACATCGGGCAGCGCCGGCCGGTGCAGGTATGACGATCGGCGGCAACTGTTTCCCATTTCAGGCCGGCCCCTGCGATTCCGACCGTATCCTTCTCACCGTCCCACTTGCCGCTGGCCAGGTCCCTCGCAAGTTCGCGATGCAGGACGATCGCGCTCTCGCTCGCGGCGGTGGGGGAGCCGGGGTCCTTTGATGGATCTTGCTCCGGTTCGTCGTCGAAAAGTCCATGCAGGTCGCCGCCCTTCCCGCTTGTTGAGCGCTCAAGTTTGACCTTGCAAACGTAGTTGCTTCGTCCCTTGGCGAGCATGAAGGTGAACGGCTTGTCCATCAGCGCGGAAAAGCGCGGCAGGTCCTTCTCGACCAGCTGCTGCTGCAGGGTTATCGTTGCCGTCGAGATAATCACCCGCGTTTTCCGCTGGATGGCCGCTGCGATGGCCGGGACGCTGGCCGCAAGGCTCTTGCCGACCCCCGTGCCCGCCTGGATGACCGCGATTGAGCGTGTCGGGGCTTCTGACTCGCCGAGGGTGCCCGAGGCGAAGGTCTTGGCGACCTGCCGCGCCATGTCGCGTTGCCCCGGCCGCGACTTGAACACAGGGTCGCCCCCGAGTACTGTCTCGTAGGCCTCAAAGGCGATTTTTGCGGTCGGGTTCATCTGATCAGCTTGGCATGGAAAGGCCGCTGCGCAAGTCAGGGCTGGGGCTTTATCCCGGGGAGGTACTCGATTCCGGTGAGTTCCACCAGTTCGGTGTAACTGATCGGTGGATACACACGGGTTTGGCTTGTATTCTCGCTCCAGTGCGCCCATGCACGATTGGTGCTGGCGTCGTACACGAGCTTGAAAATGTGGGTGGGCACGGCCACACCGGAGCCAATCGTGCAGGCCACCGCGTCATATCGGTATGGAACCCGGGCGCCTGCAAGGCGGGCGGCCGCAGCTACAATAGCCTGCGGATTTGTCGGCACAGCAATGCCGGCACCGGCCAGCACTTCCTTGGCTTCCTTCACGAACGGGCAGTGGTTGCGCAGGTAGGCTGGGCCGGTGATGACATACACGTTGCCCTTCGCGCGCAGTGCGTATTGGCGTGTGGCCTTTTCGATGGTGACCCATGCCTTGGCGTTATTCACCTGGTTTTGCGGGATGATGTTCGCAAGGCTGAAGCTTTGGGCCATCGCCTCAGCGTTGTTCATGTCAGCGGCAGCTGAAAGGTGATCCCGAGCATAGGTGCTCCCTCGAAAGTCGTTCAGTGACGCCCGATCGCGGGAGGGAATCCGCGCCTCTTCGTAGAAGGCGTCTGTGCGCTGCAGGTTCCGTGCATCCTGAATGCGCTGGCGCGAGAGAACTTCGGCCGAATAGACGGGATTTTTGGTCTTGCCAGAGTGAAGCACGGCAAATCCGTTGAAACACAAGGCCCGTGCGCGGGGATCGGGGCTGGCGATGGCCGGGGGCTCGCCGTAGGCAAACTGATCCCTGCAGTTGCCGAAATGGCCGGTGTCCTGGACGTTTCGGGTGATGGCTGGTCGAGGGCGCGGGGTGTCTGTGAAGGCCTGGGTGACATCGTGGGCTGAAACGCCCAACATGGGCGCCACAAGCATGGCCAGTTTGATAAGGGACATGGGACTCTCCGTAAAAATTGGCAGATATATCTGCACGGTTTATCTTCTCACTGTCCGGTGCGCTGTCAACCGCGCAAGGTGCCGCGCGGGGAAGAATAGCTGAGGCTGGATCGGCTAACGCCACGCAGCGAAGGGGCGGAGATCAATCTTCGGACGGCGCGCAGCGCGCGGCTGCACGACCGGCCTACTTGGTGCCTGACCGGCCTCGTGGCTTGCGCTTGTTCAGAACAAGATGGAGGTCAAAGATTGACGAAAGTGCTACGCCGCCGAGAAGGGTCGATATTTCGCCTTCGTGGGGGGAATGCTGTGAACCGTCGCCTCCGCCGATCCGCTCTATCCAGTAGGCCTCGTTGCCCTTGCCTTCCTCTTCCTCCTGCAGGTACTCGTTGTGGATCCATGAAAGGTTCCCCATACGCCCTCCGAGGCTCAGGAATCTGGCATGCCAGGCCCTGCGCATCCAGGTCATGCCCTCGCGGGTCAGGTGTGCGGCCGTGCGCCTGCCGATGGGCGTCTCGCCGTCCTCCGCATCCCGATCAACGTCTGCCGGCAGATCTGGTGGCTGATCACTGGCGAGGACGAACAAAGTGACGGCACCGATCTTGACCAGCCCGCGCAGTGCTCTGCGAACGTATTTTTTCTTTGTGGTTTTGTGCGCCCCGCCTAGAACCCGGGCGACCAGCTCTTCAAAGGAGATCCCGCCCGACTTCAAGTAGGCCCAGGTGAGGACGGTTGTGCGTTCGAGCGCGGCACTCTGCGCGGGAACAACGTGCATCAACTCGCACAAGTTCGGCTGCAGTGGATACCAATGGGGCGATGCAGGCGCCTTGGCGGCGGCGGCTATCTCGTCAAGTGGGATTGCCTCGGCGTCCATTGGGATGGAGAGAGACGGAGCCGTGTCCGCGGAGGCAGCAATGACCGAATGTGAGTGCACTCAGCCATTGTCTGGATGAAGATGCGCGTTCTGTCCTGCTCAACAGTGCAAATCCTATGCGTTGAGCGCAAGCGCTGGAGGTTATGAGCCCTGACGCCGTCCGCACCGGCGGTTGGCCGCGATCCGATGGCCAGCTGCAGCGGTGAACGAACCCTTAGGGCGTGTCGACAAACTTTTCGCAGTCAAACTTCAGGACGTTCCATGCCTTTTCACCGCGTGTCATGTCGTTTTGCATGTAAACCTGCCTCATGTACTGCGGGGTGTGATTGGGGTTGGCGGCGCGGTGATAGTTCTCCACCAGGACCTCCTTTTCCGGATCGAGTGCCCCGTAGCCGGCCCACAGTTCATGTTTGCCATAGCCGGCCATGCCACAGATCAAGAGGTCCTTGATGACCACGAACGACTGGGTGCTGAGATCCTGGACGGTTGCAGCAGGTGGGAACAGACCGCCCTCGCTCCCAACCCACTGGCGACCATCGAACAGACCCCGGACGTTGCCATCGGTTCGCAGGCCAATGTAGAAGTTGCCCGGCCGCCCGGTGTCCTGACCAGCAGGGGAAATGAACACCGTCACCCGTTGCGCGCTTGCTGGGCCGTCGAAGCATTGCTTCTTCCACGCCGGAGCCGGTGTGTCCGACGGACAAAAGTATTCCATGGTCGATCGGGCATCGGCATGGGCGGAGGTCGCGCAGGCGAAAAGTGAAAGGACGGCCGCGATGGCGTGTCGTGTCTTCATGTGGGGGCTCCGGGTAGGTTCGATTTCCATTATTGAATCGACGGAGGCTTGAAGATGATGCGCAACGAGTCGGTTCTGGCTTGTTGAGCGTCACCACCTTGCCTCGGCGTTTGGCCGGCGCACCAGCGGAATTGTCTGGACGCTTCTGCCTGATTGACAGTTTCTCCGGGGAAACTAAGCGCTATTTGGTCTTTCAAAGTTCGACCAGCTCATAAAACGGGCGGCACAAATGCAAATCCCCCGCCAGCAGCTGGTCGGGGGATTGCAATGGGTCTTCTAAAACAAGCATACCTGGGCAGGGGCTTGCTGTGGAGCTGTTACCTCGACCTCCAGAGCGTTCGCGTTCGCGACGCCTGGCTTTCTCAGCACCAGCAACGTTGTCGGTACATCAGTTCCGGACGCCTTGAAGGCGCCGGCGGGTACCTGTTCGACTTCCCCTCCCAGAGCTGCGACGAACGCCTGAAACCTCCGCGCGGGTGCCGTATCGTGGGTTTGCCACGTAGTTGACGCGATGCCTGACAGGACGCCGCCAGGCCGAAGGAATTTGAAAGCGTGAATTATGTGTTCGGAGTCCCTGAAATGCGCGAACGGCGGATTCATGAGCACGCGATCGTAGATTTCCGAAGGCGTGATCGCAAGAAAGTCCCGCGGCCCGTCGAGCTGGAAGCCCAATGCCTTGAGTTTCTTGACGTTTCGGCCCATCAACTCATAGCACGTCACGTTCTCACGCCCGACAATTTCAGCTGCTGCCATGGCCAACGCGCCACCACCAGCGTTTGGCTCAAGCACCTTCATTCCTGCCTCAAGGCAGGCCTTCGCGACAACCCGAGCAGTCAGCGGCGCAGGAGTTTCGAAAAACTCATATTCCCTGGAAGTGAAAACCTCCCCTGTCCGGAGGATTTCCTCCAGCACCGGAGCCGGATCGTCCTCAAAGACGTGCGCCTGCCTCGATGTCGACCACTTGCCGCCGATGTCCTGCATGAACGCATTGACCTTTGCGTAGAACGCGCTGGCCAGCCGCTGGATGATGGAGACTTCATGTCCCTCGATCACCACACCACCTAGCACGTCCAGGATGTTCTGGGGCACGCGCGTGGGACGCACATCGAACTTGCCGGGCTTGCGCTGCGGGGCTTGAGGCCCCGACGACGCAATTCTGCCGGCCGCCCAGTCCAGCTTCACGCTGCACACCAGGCTCTCGTGGTCGCGGCCGGTAAACATGGCCGTGAGCGCGGAGCCCCGGTAGTCAGGCAGAAGTTTCAGGGACTCCAGGCCGGGGATGTTCAGCGCATGGAAGTTATCCGCCTTCGCCATCAGCTGGGCGGCCTGCTTTTCCAGCGCCGGCGAGCCGCCGGTGTTGCCAATTGCCAATGTGGTTTGATGCCAGGCGTTGGCCAGCCCGAGCAGCACCTGCGCATTTCGCACGAGATCCTCGCTCGTGGGGTGGTTCGGCGCCATGCGGCGCAGCACCATCCACGTGTTGTCCAGATCCAGAGCACGGGTGTAGAGCTCTTCGGCATCCAAGGGGGTGTGAGTGGAAGTTCCGCTCTCGCCGCCGCGAAAAACCAGCCCCATCGCCACCAGAAGGGCCGACATGCCATCCGGCAGGCGTTGGCCAGTGTCCAGGGCGATGCTGAGCTTGTCGCCCGCATACGTGGCCTTGAGCAGCGGTGTATCCGCGCCAGGAAGCCACAGATCGCGATGCGTGCCTTCGACGGTGCCGTCCACAACTCGACAGTACTGGGGATCGCAGGTGAATTCGCCTTCCCAGGCCGCGAAAAGCGAACGCACGGCGAGGAACGGCAAGATCGACTCGATCATGCAAAGTTGTTTGAGAAGAAGTTTCATTGGAGATTCGACTTTTTAAGACGAAGCACCGCCCCAACGGGCAGGGCCCCGGTGGGTTGAAACGGATGACTCGGTTGAGCCGTTGAGATAAGCGAGCCGACAGCGTTGCGCTGCGACTCAAGGTGAAGGCTGACTGGGTCAGCGAAATCGGTCTATGCCGAAAGCTTTTTGATTTGACCAGAGGCACCAAACCGCGTCAAACGGTCGTGGCCAATGGTCTCGCGAGAGATACCGCAGGACCCGCCGGCGGCCGTAGGCGCCGGTCAGGAAGCTGCGGCGAAGGGCGGCGGCTGCAGCAGGTGTTTGGTGAAGACCGGAGCCTGGACGACGGTGAAGCCGGTCTGGTCGGAGGTGCCCAAACCGTACGGGGCGGGCAGCTCGTGGGGGGATACGACGCCAACGGGTGCCACGAAGTAGAAGCCCTCGGAAATCAGCTCACAGGCGGCGCGCTGCTGGCGCTGTGCCATCGCGGCGAGAAAGTCCGAGCGGGTGACCACCACCTGGTAGACGCATGGGTTCGCCTGCGCCTTGTCCTGAGTTTGTCGCAGCGAGAAAACGTCGGCGTGCACCGGTGCGATGTCCGTGCTGGTGGCCCAGTTGATCATTTCCGCGGCGGCAAAGACTTTGAACTTCACTTCTTCCCACGTTTGTCGACCACTTTCCTTCAAGTAGGCGACCAGTTTGCTTACCAGCGCCGCATGGCCACCACTGGCTTGGGTCGATTCCCCGTCATTGGAACTTGAGGCAGGCGAATGGCCCGCTGTTACCGCTCGATCGGCATGCATGTGTGAACTCGCTTTCGATGATGTGTGAATGACTGCATGGCGGCGGTTTCCTGTTGTCCAGGACCTGCGGCTTAGTCATGCTCGCCTGCGTAAGCACTTTTCGGAGGCGCCGATTGGGTTTCAAGTAGTGACCCCAATTCATTATTGCCAGAACAGGCGCTTGAACCTGCGAAGCAACGAGGTACTTTCCACTCAAAGAACGCAGGCGTTCTGCAAGCCGCCCTACTTGAGGCATGCATCGATTAGAAGCGTTTTTTCTTACGTGCGTGTGAATTTGGTGACCGTGGGCAGGTTACTGGATTAGGTGCGAGCTTCCTGCAGCAGGCCATTTGCCGCGCCAATGAAATAAGGCCGGTGGGCCAGCTGCGATTGCTGCAGCTTTCCCACCGGTGTTCCTTGCAATTAAAGTCGTAAACAAGCATCTAGGTTTCATGCGCCTTTGCGGCGTTACGATTTGACAACACGTCATTCTAAAGTCGTAAACAACTTTATGCATTGGACTTCCCACGGAACGGTTGACAAATCCTGGCCTCAAACTGAGGCACGTTTAAATGCCTCGGGGCTGATGCCGCCCAGGTGACTGTGGCGACGACTGCGATTGTAAAAAACCTGGATGTAGTCAAAGACATCCGCACGGGCAAGGTCACGGGTCTTGTAGATGCGTTTGCGGATACGCTCTTTCTTCAAGCTGCTGAAGAAGGATTCCGCCACCGCGTATCCCAACAATTCCCCCGGCGGCGCATGCTGGGCTCAAGGTTATTGGCCTAACAGAAACGCTTCCAGTCATCGCTACCGTATTGGCTACCCTGATCGGAATGCACAAGGACACTCTGCGTAGGCTTGCGCCTCCAGACAGCCATCATCAAAGCATCCAGAACGATTTCACGGGCAATGGTGAGCTTCATTGACCAGCCTACGATCTTTCGCGCATGCAAGTCCATGACCACGGCCAAGTAAAGCCAGCCCTGCCAGGTGCGAATGTAGGCGATGTCCGTGACCCACACCCGATCAGGTGCACGCGTATGGCCAAAGAACTGCTCGCACGTGCCGGCCGAAAGTGCATGGCCCCAGAAGTAATGATGACGACTAACCAGGCTGAACAGGATTTAGCCTGGCAGCCATGACAGAAATGCCGGATTTTCGAAAAGGTCGTCTGCGCGGTCCATAACTGGGATCTACACGGATGAAGAGGCAACCAGTAACCAAATCTGGCCCAAGCCAATTTTCCCCTCAATCAGTCGGATGCTTCACGCCTGAGGGCTGGCATACTGTGCCAAAAAGCAATATGGGGAGTCATTTTGGACGTTTTCGAATTTCGTGGACATCTGGTTAATGAATATTCAGATTTCACCCGCAGCTTTACCCGCATCAAAGCGGATGACATCCGCACCTTTGTGGATGCCGAATACGACTCCCAAAAGTTCTGGCCAGAGCCGCTAATCCAGGTCAACCCCAACTTCAAAGAGGGCGGTACCGTCGAGGCCTTTGTTCAAGCTGGCCACCTGCACCCTTTGTGCGCGGACATTTTTCGCTTTGGTAAAAGCGATTCATCTGCTGGCCATTCCTTGCCCCTGCACAAACACCAGGCGGAAGCCATCAGCTTGGCGGCGTCTGGTGAGAGTTACGTGCTCACCACCGGCACTGGGTCAGGCAAATCGCTCGCTTACTTCATCCCCATCGTCGATGCCTGCCTGAAAGCCAAGCAAATCGACCAGACACCGCGCACGCGGGCCATCGTGGTTTACCCCATGAATGCTCTGGCCAATAGCCAGTTGGAAGAGCTCAAAAAGTTCCTTGGCGCTGACCCCGCTTCCCGGGCCGTCACGTTCGGTCGGTTTACCGGTCAGGAAGACACTGAAGAGCGCGAGGCAATGAAGGCCAACCCGCCAGATATCCTGCTAACCAACTTCATGATGTTGGAGTTGCTGCTGACCCGTCAAAACGCCATTGACCAGCAAGTGGTGGCCAACGCCAAGGGGTTGCGGTTCCTGGTGCTGGATGAATTGCACACCTACCGTGGGCGGCAAGGGGCCGATGTTGCCCTTCTGGTCCGTCGAGTTCGTGAGGCACTTGCAGACCAGCTCATTTGTATCGGCACGTCCGCCACCATGGCGACCGACGGCACTGAGATGGAGCGCAATGCCGCCGTCGCGGGCGTTGCAACGCGTTTGTTTGGCACTGCGATTCCCAGCCGAAATATCGTCACAGAAACGCTCAAACGCACCACCCCCGAAGCTGAGACTGAAAAAACGGTCGCCCCCAAGCTGGCCAGTGCCATCGAAGCAGGCGTTCCAGCAGACCTGTCTTTTGCCGACATGGCCGGCCACCCCGTATCGGTTTGGGTAGAACTGACGCTGGGTTTGACATATGAAAGCAACAAGCCGCGCCGGGCAAAGCCAAAGACCCTCAAGGACGCCGCTGGCCTGCTGGCGGCGGCGTCCGGCCTGCCGGAGCAGCAATGCAACGATTACCTGCAGAAGTTCCTGCTGCGGGCCTACAACGTTGTAGACGCCTCCGGCAAGTCACTGTTTGCGTTCAAGCTGCACCAGTTCATATCTGGCGGGGGCAAGGTCTACGCGACGCTGGAGGCCCCAGGAAAGCGTGCTGTAACCCTGTATGGACAGCAGTTCGTCGCGGGCGACCGTGCACGGCACCTGTACAACGTCCACTTTTGCAGAGATTGCGGCCAAGAATACGTGTCGGTCTGGGACGCAGAGGGCCCGGAGGGTCGGATTTTGCAGCGCCGCAACATCGATGAAAGACAGCACGAGGACGACGGCATCAAGTTCGGCTTTTTCATGCCTGATGTTGAACGTCAATGGAATGATGCGGATCCGGAGCGATACCCCGAAACTTGGGTGGAGGAGCGAGCCGATGGTGAGTGGCGCGTAAAGAGCACCCAAAAGAAATTCGTTCCCCAGGCTGTCAAAGTTCGCCCTGATGGCGTCTCCACTACCGCAGAAGGCCTAAATGGCTGGTTCATCCCTGGCAGCTTCCGCTTTTGTCTGGCCTGCAACACCAGTCACGCAACCGCAGGCAAGGATTCCTTGCGCCTGACATCCCTTTCCGGTGAGGGTCGCAGCTCGGCCACCACCATGCTGACGCTGTCTTCGCTTCGCTATCTGTACGAGCAAGACCACCAGCTATCACGTGAAGCCAAGAAAGTCCTTGGTTTCTCAGACAACCGGCAAGACGCAGCGTTGCAGGCAGGTCATTTCAATGACTTCTTGCAAGTTCTGTTGACGCGCGCGGCATTGTTGTCAGCACTTGAGCGAACCTCAGGAAAACCACTGTCGGAAAAAGAAGTCGCCAATTCCGTGTTCGAGGCCCTTGGTTTTGACAGAGACGACGCCGCCGTTCGGGCGGAGTACATGCAGCAACCGGATGTCAAGGGCAATGCGCGGCGCCAAGTGCAGGACGCCATGCGCTCCATCTTGGGTTACCGCAGCTTTTACGATCTACGTCGCGGCTGGCGGTTCAATAACCCCAATTTGGAGCAGTTGGGCCTGGTCCGCATCACGTACCAGGACATTGACGACCTGGCCGCTGATGAAGGGGAATGGGCAGATGCCCCTCAGGTGCTGCGTTCAGCAAAGCCGGCAGAGCGTGCAATGGTGCTGCAAAAACTGTTTGAAACCATGCGCCAGGGCTTGTGCATCGCCACACGCTACCTGGACCGCACGGAACTTGACCAATTGCGCACGCTCAGCTTTGCCAACTTGCGGGAACCGTGGGGGTTCACAGAAGATGAGCGTCCATTACCTGCCAAATGGTTTATTACGTCACGCCCAGCCGATGACAACAGACCACGTGGACGCAAACAGAACATCGAGGACTATCTGGTTATTGGGTCCAGCCGGTCGCGCTTGGGGCGCGAGCTGCGCAAAGGAAGCACCTGGGGTGGCGAAAATCCGTTTTACAAGCAAGTCAACGACAAGTCCTATCCGGATGTCATCAACGCTTTGCTCAGGGCGGCGGAAAGCTACGGATTGGTCCGTAAAGAAGAAACTGATGTTGGCCAGATGGGGTGGCAACTCAATGGCAGTTCCTTGCTCTGGGCGGCGGGTGACGGTCGCAGCGTAACGCAGTCGCATGACAACATCTTTTTCCGCAATCTGTACCGCAACATTTCACGACTGTTAGCCGAGCCCGCTCACCAGCTATTTGATTTTGAGGCCAGAGAACACACAGCGCAGGTCGAGCAGGAAGACCGTATGGAGCGGGAGGCGCGGTTCAGGTTCACTGAGAAGGACCGCAGTGAATGGATGAAAGCGCATGGCACGGAGCTCAACTGGCTACCGGTTTTGTTCTGCTCGCCAACCATGGAGCTGGGCGTCGACATATCGTCCCTGAACACGGTTTACATGCGCAATGTGCCGCCAACGCCCGCCAACTATGCCCAGCGCAGCGGTCGTGCGGGACGGGCTGGGCAGCCAGCGCTCGTCATCACTTACTGTGCCGCCCAATCGCCGCACGACCAGTATTACTTCCGTGACCCCGTGCGCATGGTGCATGGTCAGGTCAATCCGCCCACGCTGGACCTCGCCAACCGCGAGCTCGTACAGAGTCATATGCAAGCCATTTGGCTGGCTGAAACTGGCAAGAAACTGGGCAACAGCATTCGCGACTTGCTCAACATGGACAAGTCCGACGCGCTGCCCATCACGGATGACCTGGAGTCAGACCTGGGCAAGCCTCAGGCCCAGAAACGCGCCCATCAGCGCGGCTTGGCCGTGCTGGCCATGCTCAAGGACGAACTCACACCGGAGCGTGCGCCCTGGTACACGCCAACGTGGCCGGAGTCCGTATTTCAGCGGGCCTACCTGGAGTTCGACGGTTCCCTGAATCGCTGGCGTGATCTGTACCGCGCTACCGCACGGCAGATTGAACTCAACTTCAAGATTGAAAACAATCCCGCTGCCAGCGAACGCGAACGTCGCGAGGCCCAGCAAAGGCACAATGAAGCTCGCAAGCAGCGTGACCTGTTACTGGCTGGTGACAGTGCTTTCAATAGCGACTTTTATACCTATCGCTACCTTGCCAGCCAAGGCTTTCTTCCCGGCTACAACTTCCCGCGTCTGCCGCTGCTGGCCTATATCCCCGCACGGCGCGGCAACATTGGCCGCGAAAGCTTCCTGTCCCGCCCAAGGTTCCTGGCACTCAGTGAGTTTGGTCCCTATAGCTTGATTTATCACGAAGGCAGCCAGTACCGGGTGACCAAAGCACTTCTCACCATCACCAGCCAAGACCAGGTCTCTGAAGGTGCCAAGCTGACCACCGAGGTCGCGCGTTTGTGTCCATCGTGCGGTTACGGCCACTTTCGCTCGCAGCGCGACGCGGATCGTTGTGTTTCCTGCGATGCCTCGCTCTCAGGCGCCGAAGAGGTCAAGAATCTTTATCGCATCGAGAATGTGTCGACCAAGCGGGCTGAGCGCATTACCGCCAATGAAGAGGAACGCACACGCCAGGGCTACGAAATGCAAACCACGTTGCAATTCGCCGAGGCGGACGGCAAGCTGCAAGTGGTCATGTCCGAGGTGTCCGATGCTGAAGGGCCGTTGCTCGAACTGCAATACGGTCCCGCGGCCACCATCTGGCGCATGAACTATGGATGGCGTCGGCGTAAGGAGAAGTCCGTCCGAGGCTTCATGATGAACCCGGTCACGGGTCACTGGGTTGGCGGTGTGGATGAGGCTGGCGAAGAGAATGGTGATGACGCGCCCCCGGATAAGACACCTCCACAGCGCATCGTCCCCTTTGTCGAAGACCGCCGCAACATTTTGGTGGTACGTCCTTCACATCGACTCGGCGTGATGTCTGCGTCCTCTATGACCACGTTGCAATACGCCCTTAAACGCGGCATCGAGGCGGTCTATCAACTGGAGGAAAGCGAGTTGGTCGGCGAGCCCTTGCCAAACCGCGATAACAGGCAGTCCATCTTGTTCTTTGAGGCTGCAGAGGGCGGCGCAGGTGTGTTGACCCGTATCGCCACTGAACCCCATGCGCTCGCGGCCGTTGCTGCCGAGGCGCTCGAAATCCTGCACTTCCAGCGCCCGGAAGCCGGCCAACCCTGGACCCAAAAGACGCTGGTCGAGGAGCTGGACGAGCATGGCAAGTCCATTTGTGAAGCGGGTTGCTACCGTTGCCTGCTGTCTTATTACAACCAGCCCGACCACCCACTCATTGACCGAAAAGATGCTGTGGCCAAAGGCTTGGTGCTCGACATTCTTTGCCGATTGACTGCATCCAAGCTTGCTCTGGGAACGCAGGGGCGTGCCCCTGAGCAGCACAGCGCTGAACTAGCCCGCATGTCCACCAGTTCACTGGAACAGGCTTGGCTGGTTTATGTTGAGTCGCATGGGCATCGTAAACCCGACCGCGCACAGCACACCATTGAGTCAGTCCATACTTGCTCCGACTTTTTCTACGACGACTACAACCTGGTTGTCTTCATCGATGGGCCGCATCACGACAAGACTGCTCAGCAGGACAAGGATGAAGCCATTGACCGCAAGCTTGATGAGCAAGGATTCTTGGTAGTCCGCTTCCCGAAAGAGCAGGCTCTGTGGCCTCCCATTTTCGCCAAAAATGCCGACCTCTTTGGTGCTGGCCAAAACGAATAAATGATGAATGCTATGACCGCTGAGTTCTACCCGGGCAGTCTTGTCTCCGCCCGTGGCCGCGAGTGGATAGTGCTGCCTTCGTCCAATCAAGACACCCTGCATCTGCGCCCTTTGGGTGGTGGTGAGAACGATGAATCGCTGATTTACCTGCCGCTAGAGCGCCAACCCGTCCAACCCGCCACCTTTCCATGGCCCACCATCGAGCAGGCCCGCAACCATGCCGCCAGTCAGCTATTGATGGATGCGCTGCAGCTCAAGCTGCGCAATGGGGCTGGGCCGTTTCGAAGTTTTGGCAACATCGCCGTTGAGCCGCGCGCCTACCAGCTCGTGCCACTGCTGATGGCCATGAAGCTCTCAACCGTGCGTTTGCTCATCGCCGACGACGTAGGTATCGGCAAAACCATCGAGGGCGCACTAATTGCCCGTGAAATGCTGGACCGCGGTGAAATCCAGCGAATGACGGTGCTGTGCCCGCCGCACTTGTGTGAGCAGTGGCAGCGCGAGCTGGCCGACCGTTTTCATATCCATGCCGTGGTGGTGCGCAGTGCCACTGCCGCTCGTCTGGAGCGCGAACTGGCACCAGGCACCTCGGTGTTTGACGCCAATCCATTCACCGTGGTCAGCCTGGACTACATCAAGTCTGAACGCCGACGCGAAGCATTCCAACGCTTCTGCCCCGAATTCGTCATCGTAGACGAGGCCCACACCTGCACCCATGGTGGCCAAGGTCGGCAGCAGCGCTACCAGCTTCTCAAGGGCCTGTCTGAAGACGTCAACCGCCATATGGTGCTGCTCACTGCGACGCCCCACAGCGGCGACGAAGATGCCTTCTTCAATTTGCTTGGGTTGTTGAAGCCTGACTTCACCCAACTCAAGGACTTGGCGCCCGGTGCGCACACCGACCTGCGGGATGACCTTTCACGCCATTTTGTGCAGCGCCGCCGTCCCGATATCGCAGAGTGGCAAGACGCATCGATGTTCCCGGAGCGTAAAACAACCGAAATCACGTACCGACTTACCGGGGCTTGGGGCCAGCTCTTTAACGACGTGCTGGACTATGCGCGTGAATTGGTGGTACGTGCCGAAGGGCAGGGCTTGCGCGAGCAGCGCATGGGCTGGTGGGCCGCTCTGGCACTGCTGCGATGTATTTCTTCATCCCCTGCCGCCGCCGTCAATGCCTTGCGCACCCGGCTGGATGGTGCAGCCAAAGGCGAAGATGCCGACGAACTGTCCTTGGAAGACATCGAATCCCAGGCTGGCGACCGTGTGCTGGATGGCATTGACGATGCCCTGTCCACCGACGACATTGAGCCCGCCGCTCAAACTGAGGACAGCGCGCTCTTACAGCAACTCATTGTCGATGCAGAAAAACTTGCCGGCGATGCCAACGACCCCAAGCTTGCCAAGCTGCTGGAGCATTTGACGCTGCTGGTCAAGGAGGGCTTCAAACCAGTGGTCTTTTGCCGCTACATTGCCACAGCTCACTACTTGGCCAACTTTCTGCGGGGCAAGTTTAAGGATGCGACCGTTAAAGCGGTCACGGGCGAACTAACCCCAAGCGAACGTGAAGCCGCAGTCGAAGAGCTGGGCGACACGGAAAAGCGCATTTTGGTGGCCACCGACTGCCTGTCTGAGGGTATCAACTTGCAAGGCTTGTTCACCTCCGTGGTGCATTACGACCTGAGCTGGAACCCCACCCGCCATGAGCAGCGAGAAGGTCGCGTTGACCGCTTTGGTCAGAAGGCCCGAGAGGTCCGCAGCACCATGCTGTATGGTGAAGACAACCCCGTCGATGGCGCCGTGCTGCAAGTCATCCTGCGTAAGGCCGAGAGCATTCGCAAAGAGTTGGGCGTGCTGGTCCCCATGCCAGACGACCAGGGCAAGCTCACCAAGGCGCTACTCAATGCCGTGCTGCTGCGCAAAAACAATCACATTGGCAACCAAGCGCAAACCGCCCTCGACTTTGGCGAGCCAGCGCGCGACATCGAAACCGCCTGGCAAAGCGCCCGCGACAAGGCCGCCAAAAATCGCTCTATCTTTGCCCAGCGCCGTATCAAGCCAGAAGATGTGCTGCCCGAATGGCGCAAGTCTGCAGCCGTTCTGGGTGGCGAAGATGATGTGGAACGCTTTGTTACGCGCGCCGTGGCCAAGCTTGGTGTCCCATTAGAAACCTACAAGCAGCACAACAAGCTGCACCTGGATCAGTTGCCAACCTCCATCAAGGAGCGGTTGGCGGCTGATGGATACACAGGCACATTGCGCGTGAACTTTCATCAACCTGCCGACCAGGGTGCGATGTTCATCCACCGCACCCATCCGCTGGTGGTCGCTCTGGCTGACACCCTTCTGGAGCGCGCACTGGCCTCGCAAGATGCGTCTGAAGACGATGCCGTCGCCCGTGCTGGTGCTGCCTTTGTGGGCCACGTCACCGCAAAAACCACTGTGTTGCTGCTGCGCTTACGCCACCAGCTCACCGTAACCCGCGGCACCCAGACCCGATTAATGTTGTGCGAAGAGACCGTGGCGGTTAGTGCTTCCGGTAGCGATCCAATCGCAAGTCTGCCCGCCTATGAGACCCAAACCCTCTTGGGCATGGATGCCGTCCGCAACATGCTGCCAATGGTCCGTGACCGCCACCTTCAGC
Source organism: Polaromonas sp. AER18D-145 (assembly GCF_002379095.1). Classification (GTDB taxonomy): domain Bacteria; phylum Pseudomonadota; class Gammaproteobacteria; order Burkholderiales; family Burkholderiaceae_C; genus Polaromonas. Next base: position 21,852 of record NZ_NBZV01000023.1, on the reverse strand, counting down.
AGGCGCTGGACGCCATTCCAGGTTGGCAACCGCAACTGGAAGCCATCGCCCGCGAACGTGCCCAAACCCTGTTGCAAGACCACCGCCGTGTTCGTGAGGCTGCTGATGCCAAAGGCACTTACCAGGTCACCGCCAGCTTGCCGGTGGACGTGATGGGTGTTTACGTGCTGGTTCCAGCAGCGGGAGTTTGACCATGGCACGCAATACTACCCAACTGATCTATCAGGCCATCCGTATCGAAGGCGGCCTGATTCCCGCCGACGAATTGGCACGCCTGACCACACTGCAAACGCCCGACAAAACCGAGCAGACCGATAGCCATTACCGCATCCCGAAGGGACTCAAGCTACGCGATGAAGTCGCGCGGTTCTGGAAAATTGGCCAAAGCCTGTGGTCAGACTTTCAAAACCAGCGTCAACGTAATGACTTGGATGCGCACCAAACCACCCTGCGCAACTTCCTGGTTCCATTACTGCGCGATGTGCTGGGCTTCAGCGACCTTACCGTTGGTGCAACGGTAGAAGCTTCAGGCCACACCTACAACATCGGCTATGCCGCCAGAGACGGGCGCTTACCCATCGTATTGGCTGGCCACACCCAGCTGCTGGACGCACCCGCAGAGCGTTTTGGCGAACTCAACCCCGACACTGGCAAAACCCGCCGCCGCTCACCCTTCATGCTGGCACAAGAGGCGCTCAACGCATCTGACCAGTCGCTGTGGGCCATCACCAGCAACGGGTTGACCCTGCGCATCCTGCATGACAACCCCAGCCTGACCCGTCCGGCCTATGTCGAAGTGGACTTGGAGGCGTTGTTCTCAGAAGATCTGTACGCCGACTTCACCGCCTTCTGGTTGCTTGCGCATGCCAGCCGCTTTGGAATCCCCGAGGCCGAGTCCACCGACTGTCCTTGGGAGCGCTGGCGTGCTGCCGGCCAAGAGGCGGGTGTCACCATCCGAAGCAACCTGCGCTACCAAGTGGCAGATGCCTTGCGCGCCCTAGGAACGGGATTTTTAAGCCACCCGTCCAATACCCACCTGCGTGAGCAGCTACAAAATCAGGAGCAATTTCAGGGTCTGAGCAAGCAAGCTTTCTTTGAAGAGCTGCTGCGGCTGGTTTATCGCCTCATCTTCTTGGCCACGGTGGAAGACCGCACTGACGCGTCCACCGGTCAGTCACTCATCTTCACGCCGGGTTCAACCAAAGAAGCACAACGGCGCTATCGGGCTGGCTACTCCATCACCTGGCTTCGAGACCGTGCTGTGCGACGCAGCAGCTTTGATACCCACAGCGATCTTTGGCAGGCCCTCAGCATCACCTTTGACGGTTTGGCGCAGGGACAGAGCTCGCTGGGTCTTCCAGCGCTCGGCGGCCTGTACGCCGCTGATCAATGTCCGAATCTGGCTCATGCCCACATTGAAAACCGTTGGTTGCTTAAAGCCATTTTTCAGCTTGGATACTTTCGCCAAACCACGGGCCTTACGCGGGTGAACTACCGCGACATGGGCCCAGAAGAACTTGGCAGCGTTTACGAAAGCCTGCTGGAGCTGGTGCCTGACATCCAGAGCCTGAGCCAGCCACACGCTGCCAAGCTTGCATTCGTGGGCGATGACGACATTGAGGCCTCTACCCAGGGCAACACCCGCAAGCTTACCGGTAGCTACTACACCCCCGACGGCCCGGTGCAGGAGCTCATCAAGTCTGCGCTCGAACCAGTCATTGCCGACACCGTCAAAGCCAATCCGCAACAGCCGGTAGAGGCCTTGCTGCAGCTCACAGTCTGCGACCTTGCATGCGGCAGTGGTCACTTTTTGCTGGCAGCCGCGCGCCGCCTAGCTGACGAAGTAGCCAAGCTGCGTGCGTCAGACGGTGCGCCCACGCCTGCCGACTACCGCCACGCGCTGCGGGATGTGGTCAGCCACTGCATTTACGGCGTGGACAAAAACCCCATGGCCATTGCGCTGGCCAAAACCGCGCTGTGGTTGGAGGCTTACACGCCGGACATGCCGCTTACCTTTTTGGACCACCATTTGCAGGTGGGCGATGCGCTGTTGGGCGTGCTGGACCCCAAAGTTCTCAACAACGGTATCCCCGACGAAGCCTACGCCGTGCTCAGTGGCGACGACAAAGCCACCGCGTCTGCACTCAAAAAGCAGAACAAGCTCGACCTGAAAAGTTGGAAAGATGTGGCCGCGGGCGACTTGTTTCAAGCCAGTCCATTGGCTGCACAAGCTGATGCGGTGGAGCACCTGTCTGACGATAGTTTGCAAGGCATTGCTGCCAAACGCAGTGCGTGGCAACAGGCTACGGCCCTAGCCCAGCAAAGCACACTGGCCCGCTTGGCCGACACCTATGTGGCTGCCTTTTTGGCCCCAAAAGTGCCATCAGATTTGGCGCGGATTCCACTATCGGGCTACCTCTGGGGTTTGCTGCATCCCGCAGCGGGCCAAGACGACAAACATGATTTGGCGCAGGCTGCGTACCGGCTATGCCGTGCACACAGTGTTTTCCACTGGTGGCTGGCTTTTCCGCAGGTGGCTGCCAAGGGTGGGTTTTCGGTCATGCTGGCCAACCCGCCTTGGGAGCGCATCAAGCTGCAAGAAGAAGAGTTCTTCGCAACCCGTAGCCCCTTGGTGGCCAGTGCCAAAAACAAGTCGGAACGTGGCAAACGCATTGAGTTGCTCCGGCAAGGCTTGCTGTTGCACACGCTTTACCCGGATGTGGAAGCCGCCGAGGGTCTGCACCCACCCAGCTTTGCGGAGATGTACCTGCATGAGGAATTCATCATGGCCCGGCGGGGTGCAGAGGCCATCAGCCTGTACGCGCACGACAGTGGACGTTTCCCGTTGACAGGCGTGGGAGACGTCAACACGTACGCGCTGTTCGCGGAGAGTATCTTTCAACTCGTTGCGCCGCGTGGTCGTGCAGGGTTCATCGTTCCAACCGGCATTGCGACTGACGACTCGACAAAAGCTTATTTTGAGGCGGTGACACAGAGCAACCGTCTCGTCGCTTTGTATTCCTTTGAGAATGAAGAGTTCATATTTCCCGCTGTTCACCACGCAATGAAGTTTTGCCTGGTCGTGATTGGAGGTTCCGACTCCGCTATCGAAGCTGCAGATTTTGTCCACTATGCGCGCCAGGTCAGCTATCTCTATGACAAGGCGCGCCGCTTTGCGCTTACTCCTGCGGACTTTCGACTCATCAACCCGAACACTAGAACCTGCCCGGTATTTCGGACCCAGCGTGACGCTGAGTTAACCAAGAAGATTTACCGCACGACCCCGGTGCTGATTCTTGACCGTGCGGGGCCGCAGGGCGAAGACGTGAACCCATGGGGAATTAGTTTTCAGCGAATGTTTGACATGTCCACTGACAGCAATCTGTTTAGCGACACCCCCTCTGCCCCTGGAAGCCCCCCACGTTTGCCGCTGTATGAAGCCAAGATGGTTCACCAGTTTGACCACCGCTGGGCAACCTACGTGGATGCGCCAGACCAACCCAACGGTCTCGATACCGTTGACCTGAGCGACGTCCAGCGCTCCGACCCGGCTTGCACCGTACGCCCACGCTACTGGGTGGACCAAGCTCAAGTTCTGGCCCGCATCGCTCACGTACCCAGTCGGATCGCCAACGCGTGGTTGACATGGCATGAAGCCGCTCAATCAGCAGCATCCGCTGCAGCCAGCGACACGGATAGCGCTGCCTTGCGGGATACCCTCAACGTAGGCGTAGACAACTTGACTTTGGCGCTGGCGGGTTGGGCCGCGGGCGAACTCTTTCGCCGGAACGCGGGTCAGCCCACACCAGCTACGTCGACCGAAAAATCTGGTTGGTCAAGTGCCGTTGCCTGGCAAGCCACACAAACAGCCGAAGCCACGCTTGCTGCGCAATACCCGGTCTTGGCAATCGCTTTGAAGCAAGACGACACCAGTGGCAAAAAGGCCTTGCCTGCGTTCACCAAGTGGGCGCTGCAAGATGCCGAAATGAGTTTGAGCGATGCTGACTTGGCTGAATTGGAAGCCTTGCAAAAACCCTCAGCGGCAAATGCAATTGGAGGCGCGACGGTTGTGATAGCTGCTCACGTACATACACCCAGGGTTGGAGGTCAATTTGACTTGAAGTTTATGGATGCGTGGATGGACCTGCGCAGCCCGAAGTGGCTGACGGGGTGGCGCAACATTACCAACGCAACGAATGAGCGTAGCTACATTTCCACTGTTGTACCTCGTTTTGCTGTAGGGCACTCAATGCCCCTTTGGCACGTCAACACGCCCGCAAAGCTAGCCGCTGCATACCTCGCGAACATGTCGGTGCTTGTGTTTGACTATGTCGTTCGACAAAAATTAGGTGGGACAAACATGACGCTTGGTTATGTCAAGCAGTTCCCTGTACTTTCACCAGACCGCTATATCGAAGCCGACCTCGCTTACATTGCTCCACGTGTACTGGAGTTGACCCACACCGCGTACGACATGCAATCCTGGGCCGAAGACCTCGCCGACTACGACCCGCGCCCACCCGAACAGCGACATACGCCCTACGGCTGGCACCCCGAGCGCCGTGCCCAACTTCGCGCCGAACTCGACGCCTACTATGCCCGTCTCTACGGACTGACCCGAGATGAACTTAGGTACATCCTTGACCCTGCCGACGCACCCTTTGGCCCCGGCGGCTCACTGCTCGGCCCTGATTACCCGTCAGAGACTTTCCGTGGGCTCAAAAGTAAGGAAGAGAAGGCCTTTGGGGAATACCGCACGCGCAGGCTAGTTCTGGAGGCATGGGACAGTTTGGCGGCCGATGCCGCTTCAACGCCGATTTACTCCGAGCACGGGGTAATTAGCAACAAGAGTGATGCAGATTTGGCGGGCCTGATTGCCGCCATTCTTCAGCAAAGTACCGTGGGCATCTCCGTTGTGGACATTCAAGCAGCCATCGTGCATTCACGCACGTCCGCCACTTACCTTGAAGCCGCTGATGCGACTCGATTGGACGTTCTTGCCACTTCCGTGGCCGTATTGCTCTTGGATTCTGCATTAACTTCAATTCCACCCATTGTTCAGCGTCTTGAGGCATGTGGCGCAGTTGTCAAACGCAGGACTGGTGACACCAACCTCTACTCGATAGGTGCTGGCCCGCTACCGGCAGATGTGATCAGCCGCCCCGAACATGTCGAACTTGCGCAGCTGATGCTGCGGCTTGAAGGTCGCCGGGCATCCGCGCGTAGCGAATTGGGTGCTGACACAGAGCAGGATCGTCTGATACAGGCCAATCGTTAAGGACAAAGTATGGTAACTTGGCTGCAAAATTTCCCAGCAATTCGTTCACTTCCCCGCCTCTGGGTGGAGCGAGTCTGGCTACTTGCATCGCGCGAGCCGCTGGAAATCACCCGGATAGTGAATCTGCAGCCGGGTGTCAACATCGTTTGGGCGCGGGAGCCGGATTCGGATGAGGGTTCCTGCCTGGCCAGCGCCGGGCATGGTGTTGGCAAGACCTCGTTTTGCCTGCTGTTACGGTATCTGTTGGGTGACGATGCTACGGCAGTCACTGCCCTGCGTGAGAAGGCAGCGGCGAATTTTCCTAAGGGTGGCGTGGCTGCCAAGGTCAATATCGATGGCGTGGCCTGGTTGGTGTACCGCCCCTATGGGGCTTACAGCCATTCCTTTGCCAAAATTGGCGACCAACTTGAGGACTTGTTTGACGCCCAGATAGAGGGTGATTTTCAAACTTATCTTTCGTCATTTCGTACGGCCTTCATTGGCACACTTGCTGCTCAAACGCTGCCAGGCACAAATCAAGAATTGGAATGGCAGCATTTGCTTGCCTGGTGTGTACGTGATCAGAAGACGCGGTTTGACGGCTTCTTTCACTGGCGCGAGGGTGATGGCCTGGGTTTTCGTCGCCCGCGTAAGGACCCGCCGTTGTTCGTTAATTTGGTGTTGGGCCTTCTGGATGCTGAGGCTGACAAGCTGATGCGTACCGTGGAATCAACCCAAGCGGAACTGAGCAAAATTGAGGCCCAGATCCCTGACCTTGAGCGGGAGCCGGTTTTTGAACTGGCCCGACTTGAGCGGCAACTCAGAGCGCGGGTCGGGTCTAGTGACGACGAGCCGGTTCACGAGACGACTGTTGAGAGTTCGCTGGAGTCCAGGGTTAGGGACGTTTTGGCTCGCGCCGAAGAGGCTGAAAGGAAGTGGGAGCGGGAAGCCGCTGCCGCTGAAAACGCAATGGCCCCGAATTTGGTGAAGCTTGCTGAGTTGCAGGCCAAGTTCACAATGCTTGACTTGGAGAAGCAGCAAACTCAGGCATTGGTCAATGCCAACGAGGCGGAGTACACCCGGCTAACAACGGCGATTGCGGAGCTCGACCGCCTTGCTGGGTATTGCACGCATGGGCTGGTTGACTTTTCGGACTGCAACCACATCAAACTTCGGCGCGCTGCCCCAAACCTACCCTGGCATATGGACACTAAGGCCGCAAAAGCAGCAGCGCCGCGACTCTTGGCCGATTTGAAAGCTGACACCACTTCCTGTGAATCGGTGCAGAGGGCAAAGGAGCAACAGGAGCGAATCGTCAATGAACAGCGCGCTGCTGTCCGGCGAATTCAAATGAGAAGCGCGACAAGTGCGACGGGCCGTGAGCAACTTAAAACCCAGTGGGCTGATTTCCTGCCACTTTTCGCGCAAAGGCAGCAGGGCGCAGATTCCCCCGAACTGAAGCGTGTGAAAGACAAGCAGAAGCTGTTCTTGGGTCAGCTTGATAGTCAGAAGGCCGCACTGGTGCAGCGCAGGCAGCAATTGTCGCTGCGGGAAGAATCGTTGAGGTCGTTAACGAGATGTCTGGCAGAGCGGCTGTTGGGTGAAACGGGACATGGTCGCTTCATTGCAGATTCAGACAGCCGACCATTTGATCTATCGGTTGGTGGAGAAGCGTACCAAGTTTTGGAGGTTTTGCTGGGTGATGTGACTTGCCTTCTTGATGCGGCCACCTCGACCGGTAGCATCCATCCTGGATTTCTTGTTCATGATTGTCCACGTGAGGCGGACATGAGTGCGGTGCTGTACCGGAATTTCTTGATGATGGCTTCGGAGGCAGACGAGCAATTAGCCAACGGCGGCAACGTTCCATTCCAGTACATCGTTACAACGACATCGGCACCACCTGTTGAACTGCGTGGTGCGAGGCATGTGGTGCTCGAATTGCTGCCTGGGAGCGAGGAACATTTGCTGTTTAAGCGAGCGTTGGAGACAAGCTTGCCGGGCATGAACACTCAGGGCCAGATATGAAAAATTGGGCAGTCTTTTCATGAGCATCGTCAGGGAGAAGTACCTCAACCTTGCGCCACGGGCTGAGTACCTTCACGATATCGTTGTTTTGGCCCAAGCATGGAAGAAATCTCATACCTATATTCGACGTCATAACTGGTACGCGGACACGCTTGAACTGGATTGCTCAGCCGTGGATCTTGACAACAAGCTTGGTGAATGGGCAGCAGCGTTACTTCAGGGGGACTATCAACCCAAGCCATCATGTGTAGTGCCTGCACCCAAAAACGCTCCCTGGGTCTTCAGTGAATCACTGCCTGGAGGGTGGGGGCCGAAGGTGGGTTCTGCAGGTTCGGTTCTGCGGCCACTCGCTCACCTGGGTATCCGTGAACAAACGGTCGCAACGGCATTGATGTTGTGTTTGGCCGATTGCATTGAAACTGCGCAGGGTAACCCGGCGGAAACTCCAGAGCAGGCCGTAGTTAATGGCGTTTACAGCTATGGCAATCGCCTTTACTGCAACTGGTCCAGCGAAGGGAATCGAGCGAGATTTTCATGGGGAAACTCGAATACCTATAGCCGATATTTTCAAGATTATCAACAGTTTGTCGTTCGCCCGAACGCTATGGCGCGGGTCGTTCATACCCAGAAGGCTGACGATGAGTTGGTCTACATCGTCAAACTCGACCTCAGCGCTTTCTATGACAACGTCGATGTTGACCGTCTCGTAACCTGCCTGCAGCGTGAATACACGGCATTCCGCAAGTCAGATAAATCGCGGCCTGCATCAGACGCTGCATTTTGGAGGCTCGCCCGCCAAGTGCTTAGCTTCAGTTGGCGCGAACAGGACAGGGCATTGGGCCATTTATTTAGAGATGAGAAATTACCGGATGGCCTGCCACAGGGATTGGTGGCAAGTGGCTTTTTGGCAAATGCCTATATGTTGGATTTCGATAGAGCGATAGGCGCTGCATCCAAGAAAACATCTCGCATTGAAGGTGATTTCGAAATTCGCATTCACGACTACTGCCGATACGTCGATGACTTGCGACTCGTCGTTTCTGTAAAGGCAACCGAAGCGGACGAGTCGAAGGTCGCACAAACGATAGCCAAATGGATTCAGGGCTACCTCGATGATTTCACATCTGTAAAAAGCGAGGAGACTTCACGTCTGCATGTGAACAGTGAAAAGACTGAGCTGGAACTCTACAGTGCGGTGGGCGGGGAGTCCGGCATCGCGGCAAGCATGAAGTCCATGCAGCAACAGCTGAGTGGACCGTTCGACCTTGCGACACTTCAGCAAGTTGAAACGGGACTCAACGGACTCTTGGCGCTTGCGGAACTTGGATTAAAAGAGGAGTCGCCCTCGGCATCGTCAGAGTCGTTGCCCATGCTGGCCGCTGTGGCTCGCCCCAAGCTGGAGGTACGGGATGACACATTAACCCGATTTTCAGCCTATCGTCTAACGAAGTCGCTTCGCATGCGTAGAAGCATGACCGATCTGAGTGAGAAAGATGGTGAGGTTTCGGCGAAAGATGCGCTGCTGCATGATTTCGAGGTGGTTGCCCGTCGCCTCGTTGCTGCCTGGGCGGTAAATCCATCGCTGGTTCAAGTGCTTCGGTATGCGTTGGATCTTTATCCGTCCCCCGACCTACTGGCACCAGTGGCCGATGCCTTGACTAAGAAGCTTATGGTCGATGGGTTGTCCCCCAAGGAAGAGATGGTGATTCTTTACGTGCTGGCCGAACTCTTCAAGGCGGGCGCAACGGAAGCCGGCCAACGCGCAGCGCACGATGCCGCATTTCAGGTTGGTGATGTGGGCGAATATCGGGTTAGTTTGGTGGGCCTCGCACAGACCGTGCTGGAATGGCCAGACGTGCCTTGGTACGTGCAGCAACAGGCTGCCTTGCTTTTTGCGACGGTAGGATATTCGACAGACGCGCTGTCTTCTGGGGATGAATTACGGTTTCATCGAACACTGCACGAGTTCCTACGGACTGAGAGTAAGAGCCGTTGCGTTTCCACTAAAGACGAGGTTTCCGTCTCCCTTGTGGGGTATCAACTGCGTGGGGAGCCCGCGGAATACATCAACTGGTTCAAGAGATTCGCTTTTGGCCGAAAGAGTCGACGAGATGTCTCCGATGCCTTGCAACTCATTGGGCAAACAGACCAGAACTTGTTCGCTGGCATAACGCGGCCAGGGCAGGGAAAAGCCGCAGTAGACGCAAAGTTAATGCCTGGATATTTGGGCCAGTATGTCGATGCCCGCTGGCCAACCAATCCGCCGGAATTGCCGGTTAACGCTTGGATTTCGTTTGCAAAGGTTATCACCCATCCGGCGGCTGTGTTCGATCAAGAAAATGCATTACTTCAACTGGCTCTAAAACTGGCCAATTTGCCTGGGGCGTCTCTTAAGATGCCCGAGCGGCTAACCCCATTGACACTTCACCTGCAGTGTCAAGACTGGCATAAGTTGAAAAATCCGAATGCTGATGTCCTGTCCGTGAAGTACGAGCCGGGTCCGGATGAGCGTGATCCAGTCCATGCAACCCCGAACTGGTGTACACGCGATAAAGCTTGGATGTACGCGTTTGGTCGGCTGTTAAGAGCTGCTGCAACTGGTGAGCTTGATTTCACCGCACGTCAGTGGCTACTTCGAGATGAATCGGGTTGGTACAGCGGCATACGGAGTACCTGGCAGAAACGTCGAATGGGTATGTTGCATACATCGACTGCGCTTGTTGGAACGACGTCAGCCATTACGCCTTGGTTTTCCAAGCTGCTGCTCGGGTTGCTACGCTGGCCAGGAATCACAGTGGACGGAGCCTTGGCTGACATAGAGGCTGTGAAGACGCCGAAGGACTTTGCTGTTTTTGTCCAGAGTCGCCTCGATCAACAAGCTCAACTGTTTGGTGCGAGTTCGAATGTCCCGGTATATCGGTACCCAGTGGAATGGCCTCTGAAAGCGAGTCGACAACTCAGGATCGTTTTGGTTCAAGGCCTTATGCCTGCCAACAAGGATTTTGACCATGGCTTAGCAGGGCTAGCAGATCCTCGGTATCGCGAACGTCACCGCAACCACACGGCCGCATTGCTGCACTTGGCGTACCGGCAACTTTTGGCCCGTGATTCCGTGCTGGGAAAGGACCATAAGCCCCAGGTTGATCTCGTTATTTTCCCGGAATACACGATTCATGTGGATGACCAGGACCTGATGCGTTCGTTTTCAGATGCAACTGGCGCTATGCTTTTTTATGGGCTTCTTGGTGCCACGGCGCCCAGAACCGTGGAGCCAATCAATGCGGCGCGCTGGTTGGTCCCGCAGCGACGAGGCGATCGGCGTTCGTGGGTGGAGGTTGACCAAGGAAAGTGGCACCTAACCACGGAAGAGCAGGAGCTGAAAGTGTCGCAATGGCGTCCGTACCAGGTTGTCATTGAGCTTTGTTGGAAAGGCGAACCCGGTTACAGAATATCTGGGGCCATTTGCTATGACGCTACGGACATCTCCCTTGCGGCGGACCTCAAGGATGAGAGTCATGTGTTTGTGATTGCCGCGATGAATAAGGACGTCAAGACATTTGACAGCATGGTCGGAGCGTTGCGGTATCACATGTATCAGCATGTGCTGATCGCAAATTCCGGCGAATTTGGTGGATCAACTGCACAGGCTCCCTACGACCAGGAACACAAGCGACTGCTATCCCATGTTCATGGGGCGCAGCAGATTGCAGTCAGTGTTTTCGACGTAGACATCGATGACTTTGGTCCGAAATTAAATGCCGCTGATCCTGGGGCCGTGGTTTTGAAGCATATATCCGAGCGGATTGGGAAAACCCGCCCCGCAGGATTGAAAAGGAAAAAATGACATGAAAGAATTCCTCTTTGTGGCGTTCATTCGAGACTATTGCACGAACCATGCGGGAGTTGAGGAGTGAACCCTCTGGAACGAACTCGTCTGGAAAAAGCCGCCGCCGACTGCGGCTTTGAACTCTCGCCTGAGTTGGTCGACGGTGGACTGGTATATCGTTCGGCCCAGTTCCCAGAAATCATCACCGTACGGCCGACAGGCGATGACACCTTCACGCTGCAAGCATCGGCACTAATGCTTTTGCCACTGGCGGATGAGTCTGCCGATGGGCTCAAGGTGCACGGCTGGAATGTCCTCTACCAAGTTCTCGACAAGGCCGCAGCCACAGCTAGAACCATGCCCAACCGCGTTGCGCAAAAGTTCCAGCAGGTGACGGCAACGATGCCAAAGGCCACCGAGGCCGAGCGCTTGGTCGTACAGCGCGTTGGTCAAAACCTGTTTCGTGGAGCGTTGTTGGATTACTGGCAGGGTTGTTGCTGCGTGACAGGCTTGGCGATATCCGAACTTTTGCGGGCCTCTCATATTCAGCCATGGGCGTTGTGTGACGCCGATGAGCAACGCCTGGATGTCTATAACGGCCTCTTGCTTTCGCCAAATTTAGACGCTTTGTTCGATGGTGGTTGGGTTACCTTCACGTCAACAGGCTCAATTGCCATCGCATCTTCACTGCCTCGGACCGCACTGGAGCTGTTGGGCGTGGGCCCGGATTCGCGAATTCAGGGGCTCAAGCCTAAGCATTCACTGTATTTGGAATTTCATCGCCAGCGGGTGTTTCGGGGCAATGGAGCCAGCCTGTGACTCATATTCCGCCGTTTTCTTCTGATCATATCGAAGCGGTAGCACGTGAGGTGTCAAACGTGGGGACGCACGGGGGGCCCGCGCCCGTAGCCGTTCTTGCGGACTTCAGGGGCTTCGCGGAAAAATTGCAATACGCATACTGCATACAGGGCGACCTCAAGGGCCAGGAAGAACAAGGCGGCTGGGTGCAGTCCCAGAGGGGATTCCGTGAGGCCGAGCACTGTGGTGGCTGTTCCCGCGAAAGCGACCAGCGAATGGGCGCCCAGGACTGCGCAGAAAAGTGAGTCGCTGCGGGGTTGCTGCGCAAGGTGAACGAACCGAGCACGAACAAGGTCGCAATGGTCGATGCAAGAAATACGAGCCAATCGGAGCCGTGAACGACGCTCCAGCGCAGGGCCGAGGCGATGAAGAACACGAGCAGAAACGAGAGGTCGCTGATGCCGGTGTCGGTGATCCATCTGTAGGCGGGCCTGCCGATGGCGATGCGCCAAAGGTGCCAGCCCATTGCACCGATCCAGGTGAAGGCGATCTGGGCGAGGATGTTGAGGAGGTTCATGTTGGTTCGGGGGTGATCAATTCAGCTTCTCACCGATGAGCGTTCTGTCAATGCCGTGGATTTGCCTGGCAAATGTTTGGCGCCCGGTCGATGGGCGGCATTTGGGCTGATGGCACGGCGTTACTACATCTGATGGCGGGTTTTCAAGCTGGAACGGTGTTATTCGTTCTGTGGGGCTGGGCCGAGGTGTTCCGGGTCGCTCTGGTCAACTGGTTCGCCCTCCTCCCTGTCGCCCTCTCTCGTGAGGAGCTGGTAAGCAGGCAAGTAAGGGGGCCGGCCTTTCACCGGATGATGATTTCGAGGGCATCGTCTGGGGGCGACTCGTCGTGGTGCTCGCTGAGATCGACGGGGCGACCGTAGAGCTCAAGGATGTTCTGCTTGAGGACAAAGCGGGTGTTGGTTTCCAGCGGGCGGCGGTGTTCAGTCCGCACAATCACACGCAGCTTCTCGTTGGCATTAACTTCCAGGCCCTGGGCGAAGCGGCCGCCGAGCCAGACAGCCGACAGGCCAGCTGCGCGAACGGTGCGCTGGAACTCGGTGTTCTCTTCCGTGCGCTGGATCCAGTCAACAATCCGGGCCTTGCGGGTGCGCTCGAGCATGGGCAGGGAGCCGACATAGGCCTGCGTCACATCCGCGCGGAAGTGCCCGAGCTCGCGGCTGACCTGTGTGCGGGCCTCGAGATCCGCATCACGGATGGCCTGGGTGACCTGCAGGGGCGCATCGCGGTGGACGGGCGGGGCCATGCCGGCGATGCTGGCGTAGCGGCGCGCGGCGTACTGGTGGCGCAGGCCATGGGCCGTCACGCCCAGGGAGGCGCGGGTCACGCCGACCATGCCGAGCTGGTAGTAGAAGTGGTTTTTGCTCTGCAGCAGGGTTCGGCCCTGTTCGGACAGGGTGCCCTTCCTGTTGCGAGCGGCATAGAGCTTGGCGCGCTCGATCACGTCTCGTTGCCATTGCCGCATGGCCGGATCGTCCTCAAAGCGCACGTCGCGCGGCAGGCCGCCCTTTGTGCCGTGAACAATGCGCAGGACGTGGCCCTCGTCGGCCGCTGCCGGGTTGAGCTGGATGGACTCTTTCATCCGGAGGCCAAATGCGGCCTGTACTTCCAACTGGATGGCGGTCAGGGGGCTGCGCCGCTGCAGCTTTTCCAGCACCTCGTGAAGATCCACGTCGTTCTGGTCCCAGGCAAGGCTCTCGGTGGCCACCGTATGCCGCCAGTTGGGAACCTCCACACCCTCGCGGTTGAGCCAGGTGCGCAGGTCATGGCCCTTTGGGACGATGTTTTCCTTTCCTATGAAGGTCAGGAACCTCCTCAGAATGGATATCTTGTTCTGAATGGTGCCGCTACCCTGCCCTTGGGCGAGCCAGTACCTGATGAGTCGCAGGACATGAGCTTTGCCGATCTCGCCAAGGTTGCGCACGGCGGCGCGGTCGGCGCGCAGGTCGTCAATCATGCGGATCATGCCGTCGCTGTAGGCGCTGCAGGTGCGCTCGGACACGGGGCGCTTGCGGCCGGTACCGGACTTGATGACGAATTCGTCGAAGAACATCGCGAGCTGGGCCTTGGGGTTGTCAGGGTGGCGTTTCTGAACCCGGGCCAGGACGCCCATGGCCGCGCCTGCCGCGTTGCTGGCTGACTTGTCCCTCCGCTTGATCTCTTGTGCCTCTTCGCGGATGCGCCTGTTGATCTCGCGCGTTGTGGGCTCACGGCCGCCGGCGCCCAACTGATCGCCAGCAAGGTCCAACGGAATCGTTCTGTGGTCGGTGCGCAGGTCTCGCAGTTCGTGCCTCATCTCGCGTCCTTTCGTGTTTCAGGGGTCAGTAGCACGGTTCATCGTCAAATTCGATCTGGGCCTGCGCATGGACGCGGGCTTCGCGTTGGGCAATGAAGCTGTAGGCCTGGTCGACGCTTTCCGGATCCAAACGCGGAAAGGGGCGGAATCCTTTTGAAGAGCTGACCCAGATCGCGCGAGTCCACCGAATGGCGCCGGTGTCGTCGGCGCTGGGCCGGGGCGGGCTGGCCCTCAGGGTCCAGTCTTGCCACATGACAGCTTTGCCGGCGGACAGGGCATCGAAGATCGAGCGGGGGTCGAGGGTCGCAACGTGCTGCACCGGTGCTTTGTCCGTCACTTCGAGCCAATGGGCGCTCAAGCTGATGATCTGGCGTGCCGGCAGGGGCAGGCAGTAGATCCGCGCCGCCAGGGGGGCCGTGGAGTCTTCCCCCGCCGATCGGGCGTGCCTGCAGAGCACATGGCGTTGCTTGCGCATCATTTCAGCCTTTGGCTGCATCGCAGAGGGTTGCGTTCAGGCCCTGAGATCCGGACGGTACCGAATGGGCGGGCTGTCCCAAGGGAGGGGTGAGCTGGGCGCGGCGGGCCGGCATGCCATGTTGTTCAGCGCACGCGGTCCCAATTGCGAGGACCTTCCTCAAGGCATCCAGTGCCCCGCCGGGGTGGTCGGCGCTGGCCAACGCGTCCTGGGCCCGGCGCAGATGCACGCTGATGAGCATCAACCAGGTGCCTACCTCATGAGGGTTGGCCACGACGGTCCCATGCTTGGCGTCCTGGTAGGCACGCTCGCCCGCAATCGCCTGGAACGCGGACGCGCGTCGCTCGTGCCCCTCAGTCACTTCCGGTGGCAACAGGCTGAGCCTTTGGGCCAGCAGGAGGGCTGCAGATTGCTGCGCGGACGCGGGCAACTGCTCGATCGCACGGCACAGCTCCTGCGCTTCCGTCAACATTTCTTCAATCATCGTTTTCTCCTGCCAGCCGGAATCCCTTCACATCGACGCGGCTGAAAACGTCGGGTGAGCTGCCAAAAATGGCTTTTGTTCGTCGCACGCATAGGTAGAGCCGATGAGGTGCAGCTGCGTGACGTGGCTGTGCCTCCGGGCGCGGTGAAGTCGGTTTGGGGTGCGCTGGTCCCCCGCAGGATTCGTCCTACGGCGCGCTGGTGATGTGTTGCCTGGCTGTTGCGGCCCCAGGCGGGCTTGAAAGGTCAGTTGTTTCGCACGGATCGTTAGCAAACTCTCCTGCCTATCCCGTTGCGACCGGGGGGCAACTCCTTTCGGAGTCTCCTGTGCCGCGAGAACGGGCGACACAGGGGGTTACTGGCATCAGCCAGGGCTTTTAAGGAAGCCAACCTTCATCCGGCTCTCGCCGGTGTTCTTGATCCCACTCAGTACGCACTGACGTTGCGCACCCCAATGTCATCTGTTTATGAGCTATCACCTTGTAAGCCTCAAAAGGCTCCCGTCCTCAAATGGACAGGCGGATAGCGCATCTCGCTGCGAGCGCCTTAAGGCCTCCAGGGAGTAGATGGTTGGAACGTGGAATTGAATTCGCTTTAACCGCTTGCGCGGCTCCGCCCATCGCCCTCACCAGAGGAGCTAAGGATGGCAGGCCCAGATTCGGGCGCTGAAGAGTTTGCTAGTGAGCGCTGTTCGTTTGAACGGCACTTCCTCCAAGGACAGTCGATGACTTCCGAGGCTTTGGGTGTATTCGACCCGTGCGATTGCTCGCGAAGATTCAGAACGCGCCTTGCGTTGTGAGTTCTAAGCTGAGTTTGCTCTGTTGAGCGATGTTGTCCGAGGGACAGAAGTAGTTACGACTACCAGCGATCCCGACAAGCGGGGCCAATTCACATGTGGAGTTGGACTTTGATGGATGCTGCCACTGGGACAGCGAGTTGGCAAATTGCCAGCACGGATGAAATGTACTTCGTTTGGTTTTGTCGTGCAAGTGATTGTGGACAAAATGCGGGGAGGGAGCGGTTGTCCACAGAGTCAACTTTCGGCTCAGTGTGAATCTCAGGGGCTTAGGGGTCCAGGCAGGACCAATACGGGCGCGGGGTCCGTGTTCTCTCAGTCTTGAGTCAGTTGATGACATGGTCCGGTGAGTGGGCCTGTGGACAAGACGATCGGCCCTGCAGTGTCGGTCATCCTGGCGCACTCCAAACGTGGGCCTCGCGAGCCGGTTGAAAGCTGCGCTGCAACGCCGAAGCCTTGATAGTGGTGGTCTGCATCGGGCAGGCGCAGGTGCAAGCTGATCAGCACGCTCTGGGGAACTGCGATCCAGAGCGCTTCATTGACCAGGAATGTCCACTTTCGGGCTTTCTGTGTCCAGTTCTACTCGGCCGGCTGCACTTTTCGTGGTGCCTTGCGCCGCATTGGACAGGAACGTCCGGTCTTGGGCTTTCTGCGTCCATTTCGTCGGTCGAGCGATGCGATTGCGGGAGGCGAATGGACAGAGGTGTCCGCAATTGGGCTATCTGCGTCCACGTTGCCCGCGTTCACGGCAACTAATACCGCACCGTCGCGTTTCCGTGGACAGGATTGGCCACTATTGGGCTTTTTTTGGTCACGATCATTTGCCGCGCGCTGGACCCGCCTCTACCATTTGCGTCAACACGACTTGTGTTGCCTTTATCTGGAGAGTCCATGAAACCCGACACCCCTGTGGTGGTCGACGTTCGAGCAATTGACGTTGGCTACTTCTCTATCAAGCTGTCCCTCGGCCGCAAACTGGTTGGTGATTCAAGCACCATTGCGACCGCCCTCTTCCCCAGCCTCGCACCGCGGCTGCCGGCAGGACTGACACCCCAAAGCGCCCTTCACGGAAAGCCTGATGGCTGCGTTGTGGCCGTCGAGGACGTCAACTACTTTGTCGGTCGCGACGCAATCCTGTACAGCTCCGGACGCGAGCCACGTGAAGTTCTTGCGGACTACAGCCAGACAGACAAATATCTCGCCCTAATGCGTGGGGCACTGCACTATATTTTTCAGGATGCGCAGGCGAAGTCAGAGCTGGTGATCCGGCACCTGGTGCTGGGCCTGCCGCTCAACACCTTCGGCGAGAACAGGGACAAGCTGGCCCAGCGTGCCATGGGCGAGCATCTTCTTCCCGATCCAGTTCACCCGGGCGCGCATCGCCGCATCACGGTTGAGCGCGCCTCGGTCATTGTGCAGCCGCAGGGCGCACTGGTCAGCTATGCCGCCAATCACACGAAAACGTTTCAGGATGGCTGGGTGCTGGTGGTAGATCCGGGCGGCGGCACCCTTGATTGGTACGTGGCACGTGGGCGCCTGCCCAACTGGCAGCGGTCGGGTGCCTACCCCAAGAGCATGCTGGCCTGTGCCTACGCGGTGGCAGACAAGATTGACGCGACCTGGCGCGACAACTTCGAGATCATCGAGCGGATCGACAAGGCAATCCGCGAGAATGCGCCGTCATTCAAGACGGGCGGCCAGACGTACGAGTTGTCGAATTTTGCTACCGGGATTGAAGCCGTGCTGAAGGAGTCGACTGACAAGATGGTCGCAAAGCTCGGTTCGCTGGACAATCTTGACACGATCCTTTTCACCGGCGGCGGCGCGAAGGTCTACCACGACTTCTTTTCGAAGCGTTATCCCAAGCTCGCTCCGATCATGGCCATGGACGACGACCCGGTGTTTGCCAACGTCAAGGGCTTTCATGTCGCCGGCGAGATCATGTCCATGCCGGTACGGGCCTAAAGGGGGATTGAATGTCTTCCGCAGCGACCGATGACCGAGAAATCCGTTTGAGGATCTTGATCGACCGGGACATGCCCGATCTGTTTGCCCGTCTTGGCGGTGCGAAGCGCCCGGCCAGGGAGGTGATTCACCTCCTGCGACTTGGCATCCAGTTTGAGCGGTACTTCAATGGAACCTCTGCCCCCTACCTTACAAGCGCAAGCCCTATTCCGGCGGAGCGAACTTCGGCGGCCGCGGGAGAGCCTGCCAGTGCACCGGTACGGGCCGTGGCGCAGAAGGATGCAGCGGCCGAGAGCATGGCCTTCGTCGAGCAGACGGGGCTTTCGGCTGACTACTTTAATTCGGCCCCACCCGCCTATGTTGATTAGGTGGCGCAGATGGGAGAAAGGAAAGGCCGGACAGATCCGGCCTTTTTTTTCCTGCAATCTGGGCGGGGTGTGATGCGAAAGCAATATTCACATCGGCATAGGCCTAAATTGCATGCCGTTCGTTCGGTGGCGGTTGACGCCGGCGCTGATGAACATGCGCAGATCAGTTGGAAAATCCTTCGACTGGGGGGGGGTTGACGGGAAGAGAAACTATGAGAACCTGTATCTACAGAAACAGAATTCATTGCGAAAGGGTCTGTCATGAACCAAGTTATTTCCCTGGAAATCACGTCGGAGGACTTCCGGCAAAACTACGTCCCTGAGCCGATTGTGCCGGTCAATGGGCGCCACTGGATGCTGGACTTCGCTCCTGCACGCGACCTGCTCAAGGCAACGCTTTTGAAGCGCACGCCCAGCGCAGAAGCGCACATGTTCCGTGAGCGTGGCGCGAACATCCAGGCGCTCGACGTCAGGCTCGATGAAATGATTGATGTGTTGGGCCTGCGTGGCGAGCCGCGTCCTGTTGGCCACGTCGATTGCATCACTGCTTCGGTCAAGCTGCTTGTCCGGATGTTTCGGGAGGCGGTTAGCCTTCGTTAGGAGCGCAGAGGCCGCATCAAATGTGGCTTCAGCGAGTTATCCACAGGAGTGCTTCGACACCGGGCCGTTTTCGGAGCCGTGATGCATTTCGCGAGAGTTATCCATCTGTTCGCGTGGATAAGTCGGGCCTCATTTGACGTAAAGCCTTTGCCCATGCGGGCGGAGCTGGGAATCCTATTTTTTAAGCAGCCCGGGTTCATTGCATCTACGGAACGCGATGCGAAGGACCTGGTCAGAAGTACTCCAGTAGTGCGAAAAGAATGAGGCAAGCAACATCATTCGCCCGAGCGAGGTGAAAAACTGCTCAAAATGACGATAAGCAAAGAGCCGAGTAGCGTGCAATGCGCATCGGCTGCGCCAACGGGAAGTGAAATGCCTGATTTGACTAAATTGACCGATGAATGGCGTCGCCTCGCACGGTACAGCGTCTACCGAACTCAAGGTTTCGCAGTTCAACGCTCTGAAGTGAAAACGATATTGCATACGGATCAGACATACGCTCAGGCTATCGTCAAGGTCAGTTTGGCAGAGGCAGCGCTTCGGAAGGAGCCCGGCTATCGCCCGTGGGTGATGTCGAGAGCTCTTATCGGCATGCAGTTGGAGAATCCCATAGCGATTCGGAAAGCATGACCTGGAACTGCAGCGCGCCACTTCGATTTCGTTGTATTGACCCCTGCCTAAATTCTTGAATCTCCGCCCGCTGGGCCAAAAAAAAGCCCCGTGCCTGTCATGTGACGGGTACGGGGCTGTGGGTGTTTCTCGGGTGACCAGCTCATTGAGCCAGCAGTCATCACGTTGTGGGGATCTCCACGGGCCGGATAACGCATTGTTGTTGGGACCGCTCACTGGTGGTGGCGGTACTCGTGCCTTAGACCTGCAGGGATGTGGTGAATGTGAACCCACTCCTTGCCAGCCTTCCGGGCGATGCCGATGAGCTCCTGGATCTCTTGCGGGCCTTCGCCGAAGTCCTGTTCGGGTGGCAGGACCTTGACCAGGAAACCGTCGTGGGTCTCGATCTGAACAAGATCGGTTGCGTCATTGGCGAGCAGCTCCAGGGAGAACTTGCTCAGGAGGTGCCCGTTGACCGTATAGGATTTTTGCGGAATTTGATTCATGTCTTTATGGGTAGGCGGAAGCTATGCGCGATGCACAGCTCCGCTACTAGCCTTGTTGTTATGTCGAAGTTGACCAGCCCTACCGGGCTTCAGTCTGGTCGGGGCGTGTGTGCGGCTTGCGCCGTCACCCGCACCGGAGTCGAATTTGCTTGTTGCGCGTGAGTACGCGCAACTTGCCGGCCGCCGGATGATGTCGCGACTGCGATGGCCACCGGAGCTTCCTCAACGTCACCGTAGACGGGGAGTTCAGACGCCACCGTGCCGTCGCAGTCCAGCATCAGCCAGTTCTGCTGATGCCGCTGGGCGTACTGGATGCAGGCCTTGAGGTCAGCCGGCACTTCATCACTAATGGTGAGTCCGTCGGCTTCTGTGGGCACATGCACGAACCAGCCCCAGGGGCCTTTTGGATAAATGAGTGCGCCGTCCACGAGGTCCTGGTTCAGCAGGGTTCGTGTTTCGGGTTTGAGGTGGGCCGTGGACAGGTCCAGCATCGTGAAAGTCGTTGGCTGACTTTGCATTTGATTCTTCCCAAAAAATATGGGGGAATCGCCCCCGGAGGGAGAGATCCCCCCGTGGGTTGTTAAAAAAAATGCCGCTGAATCGCGGCATAGTTTGGTTAGGCTTCGGCGTGTCGTTTGAGACGTGACCTGTTTCGTTCCTGGTTTCGTTGATGCAACCGTTTGTTGCCCTTCCCTACCCAACGGGCAAGGAAGAGCGCCGCAATGATCCCAAGCACCTGGAAGGCGTTGAAATATGTGAGATAGGTTTCACTCATTGTGGGTCCAAGTTCAGGCATGTTGATGACCTCATTATAAGAAACCGGTGGACTTTTTCAAGCCCTCCTGTTCCGTCTACGAGGCCGCCGTTCATCAGATTCCTGTTCCAGCTCGTGCACGCGGAATGCGAGTGCGAAGCTCAGGCGCAGAAAGATGAGATACCAGGCTGCGGCAGCGATGAAGGTTTCCGGAGAGTTCTCCTTGTAACCAAGCAAGCCACCTACTGCTGAACCGACGTTTGCGATGTCTTTGACGACGTCTCGCAGATTGTCGACGGAAGCGCGCCGCTGCATGAATGCTTTGACGTTCTTCACCAGGTAAGGTCCGACCTCAACTACAAATCCCAGAAGTGCGCATGCAAGTCCGGGGGCCAAAGCCAGAAAGACACTTTTCATAGTAGCTCCTTGGCTTACACCAGACGGAGCTACCCCAACAGGGAAAGCCCTGTCGGGTGATTTGGGCATGCATGAAGCATGCGTCGTCGCGAAATGCGAAAACGTTCAAACTATCGCCGACTAGTCTGGATTCGGCAAATGATCACGACCAATCGCCTCGCCCGGCGATGGCCAGAGCTTCAAAAATGGATCAAAGCTCCTGCAGGCTGGAGAATTTGGTGATTCGATTCTGGAAAGCAAGTTTCACGGTGCCGGTCGGGCCGTTACGCTGCTTGCTGATGATGACCTCGGCCACACCGGGCTCCTTGCAAGCGTCCTTGGTGTAGTACTCGTCGCGGTAGATGAACATGATGATGTCGGCGTCCTGCTCGATCGCGCCGGACTCGCGCAAATCGCTCATCATGGGGCGTTTGTCGGTGCGCGACTCGACGCCGCGGCTCAGCTGTGACAGCGCAATCACCGGGCACTGCAGCTCCTTGGCCAGCATCTTCAGGCCGCGCGAGATCTCGCCAACGGCCGTGGCACGGTTTTCCTCGGCCATGCCGCTGGACACGCTCATGAGCTGCAGGTAATCGACCACGATCAGGCCGAGCTTGCCGC